>JBBIJK010000023.1:0-32450 GCA_037445995.1 Actinomycetota bacterium
AGGTCTCCGAGCTCTCCGACAAGGCGGGGTACAAGGCGGTCTACTTCACGCTGTCCGACGGCAGGTCGAGTATGCAGTGCCTTGCGTGGAACGATGACTACCGCGCATCAGGGGTCGCTTTGCGCTGCGGAGCGATGGTCGAGGTGGAAGGTTCGTTCGGCGTCTACGCCCCGAAGGGCAGGATGCAGTTCGTCGCGCGCCGTCTGTCGATGGCGGGTGAGGGGGTGCTCCGGGTCCGTGTGGCCGAGCTGGCCAAGGCGCTCGCGGCAGAAGGGCTCATGGGCCCCGAACGGAAGCGCCTCCTTCCGAGTCACCCGCGGCGGATCGCGCTGGTGACCTCGCCCAGAGGCAAGGCAGTCTGGGACGTGATCCGCACCCTGAGGCGAAGGTACCCCGTCGCCGAACTGGTCGTCGCTGGGGTCGCGGTCGAAGGCAGGGACGCGCCGCAGGCCATCGTCGAGGGCATCGCGGTAGCGGTCGCCGAACAGCCTGACGTGCTCATACTTGCTCGCGGGGGCGGGTCGTACGAGGACCTGATGCCCTTCAACCACGAGAGTGTCGCGCGGGCTGTCGCGGCCTGCCCTGTCCCGATCGTCACGGGCATCGGCCACGAGCCGGACACGACGATCGCCGACATGGTCGCTGACCGGCGGGCTTCGACTCCGACCGCCGCCGCGGAGGAGGTCGCGCCAGACACCGGCGATGTGCTGGCCCTGCTCCACAAGGACGCGAGGCTGATGGCCAGAGGACTTGGCGCCAGGCTCGCGGAGGCCTCGCAACGGCTCAGGGCCATGGCCGGTCGCCCGGTGATGAGGGAGCCTCTGGCGTCGCTGGGCATCCACGCCCAGCGCTTGGACGCGGCCAGGTCCGCCTTGTCCAGGGGTCTCCCCGCGCGGCTGACATCGGTCCGGGCCCAGGTCGAGTCGCTGGCGGCGGCGCTCGGTCGGGAGGCCGCGAGGTCCGTCGAGCGCATGTGCGGGTCGGTGGAGCGCGCAGGATCCCGGCTCGAGGACCTCTCGCCCCTTGCGGTTCTCGGTCGGGGCTATGCGCTGTGCTACGCGCCTGACGGGAGCACGATCGTGCGGGCGGCAGGCCAGGTGGAGATCGGTGACGCGCTGGTGGTCAAGCTGGCACGCGGTTCGTTGGCGTGCGAGGTCAAGGACAGGGATGAGGTGGAGTAGATGGAGGAGCCCCAGGCCCGGGCCCCGGAGGCGATGAGCTTCGGGGACGCGATGTCGGAGCTCGAGTCGATCGTCGGCGCCCTCGAATCGGGGTCGCTCGACCTCGAGGAGAGCATGGGCCGGTATGAGCGCGGGATCGGTCTGTTGCGCGACCTGCAGGGGCGGTTGCGCGACGCCGAGCACAAGGTGAGGGTTCTGGTCGGGGAACTCGAGGCTGAGGAGAGCGATGAAGGCGGTGCAGCCGGAGCCTGAGCGCGGCTCTCCGCTCGAGGATGCTTCTGTCTCGGAGGGCCGGATCAGAGGGGCCCTCGTTCTCAGCGGGGTCCTGATCTCGCTTGCGATGGTGGCCTCCTTCGGGTACTCGCAGTGGCGTACGGAGCGCCTTCTGGAGAGGCAGCTGCTCGTCCAGGCCAGGGCGTTCGCCCAGGAGGTCGTCGCGACGCGACGCTACGTCGCCGAGCATGGCGGTGTGTACGTGCGGCTTCGCGAGGGCGTTCGGCCCAACCCGTATCTGGACGGCATCCCCGGTCTGAAGACGAGGGTCACCGACGCCAGCGGAACGGCATACGTGCTGCAGAATCCCTCGCTCGTGACGCGGATGGTGAGCGAGCAGCTCTCCTCCATGCCCGGGAGCGGTGTGTCGTTCCGCCTCGCCAGCGATTCTCCGGTCAACCCGGACAACCAGGCGGACGCCTTCGAGGCGGAAGCGCTCGGGCTGTTCGCCGCTGGCGCGAGCGAGCATTCGATGCTGGAGGGCCGTGGGGATTCCTCCCGTTTCCGGTATGCGTCGGCCATGCCGGTCGAGAAGGACTGCCTTCAGTGCCATGAGGCTAGGGGTTGGCGCGAGGGAGAGATCCGCGGGGCGCTGAGCGTCTCAGTCAACGCCGGGGACGTGCGCCAGGCGGTGGTCAGCGGCAGGCTGTTGACGGCACTGTTCCTGGCCGGCGGGCTCGTGACGCTGCTTCTGGCGCTGCGTGCGATATCGCGCGGCGTCTTGCGCAGCCTTCTGGAGGCGGAGCGCGGACTTCGCCACATGGCCTCGCACGACATGCTGACGGGCCTGGTCAACCGCCGCGAGGCTCTGCGCAGACTCCACGAGGAGGAGGCGAGGGCTGATCGCGCTGGCCGTCCTGTCGCGATCGCCATGCTCGATCTTGACCACTTCAAGCGGGTGAACGACACCGCCGGCCATCACGCGGGCGACGCCGTCTTGGCCGCGGCGGCGGAGGGCATGCTCGGCTCGGCGAGGTCCTACGACCTTGTGGCCCGCGTGGGTGGAGAGGAGTTTCTGTTGCTGATGCCCGGCTTGACCACCGATGAGGCGATCAGGGCTGTTGAGCGTGTGCGGGCCGGTATCGCGGCGGCCACGGTGGCCCTGCCAGACGCTGTCGGGCCTGTCACCGCCAGCGCGGGGGTCGCGGTGTGGTCGCCGGGAACCGGCGAGCTCATCGGCGACGCGTTGCGTCGCGCGGATCAGGCGCTCTATCAGGCGAAGGCTGACGGCCGGGACCGCTCGAACCTCGCTTGAAGCGTCGGCCCGTTCCGGCGTGGCGTGCGGTAACATCGGACCCAAGCATCGTCTTGCGAGGAGGGGTGGGCGTGGAGGGATGCATCTTTTGCATGATCGCATCGGGCGAGCTGGCGTCGAGGAAGGTCTGCGAGAGCGATACCGTGATCGCGTTCGACGACATCGCGCCGCAGGCCCCGGTGCATACGCTCATCGTCCCGAAGCGGCATTTCGCGCACCTGTCGGATGGAGTGCCGGGCGATGTGCTCGCGAGTCTGTTCGCGGCGGTGCCCCAGGTCGCGAGGATCAAGGGCCTTGATGAGAGCGGTTACCGGGTGATCGTCAACAACGGACGGGACGCCAATCAGACGGTGGGCCACCTGCACGTCCACGTGCTCGGGGGCCGGCGCATGAGTCACGGGATGGTGGCTTTCGATGGAGAGTGAGGTTCAAGTGATGCAGCCCGTAGCGGTCGTGACTGATAGCACATCCGACCTGCCCGCCGCCCTGGCCCAAGACAACGGGGTGAGGGTCGTGCCCCTGACGGTGAACTTCGCCGAGGAGTCCTTCGTTGACGGGGATCTCACTCAGGAGGAGTTCTTCAAGCGCATGAAGGCCAGCCCCAAGCTGCCGACGACCTCTCAGCCGCCGGTCGGCGCATTCGTCGAGGCCTACGAGCGCGCCTTGGAGCGCGCGGATGCCGTCGTGTCGGTCCACATCTCCTCCAAGTTGTCCGGGACGATGGAGTCCGCTCGACAGGCCGCCGAGAGGTTCGGCGACAGGGTCCATCTGTTCGACTCCCTGAACCTGTCCGGGGCTCTGGGTCTCCAGGCACTGGAGGCGGCACGGGCGGCCGCGGGCGGCGCGGGAGTCAAGGGTGTCATCGAGGCCGCCTCCGCGGCTCGTGACAGGGTCCGCATGCTCGTCGGGCTCGACTCGCTGGACAACCTCGCGAAGGGTGGGCGTATCGGCCAGGTCTCGAAGTTCTTCGGCTCAGTTCTGGACCTCAAGGTCACCTTCACCGTCACAGACGGGGAGTTTGTGCCCGTGAAGCGGAGCCGCGGGGAGAAGGCCGCGCTGCGCCACACCCTGGAGTGGGTCGCCGAGCAGATGCGTGGGAGGAGCAGGGCCGCGTTCATGGTCTTGCACGCCATGGCGGACGAGCGGGCGCAGAGCGTCGCGGAGTCTCTGCGCTCAGCCTACGATGTCAGCGAGTTGCACATCGTCCCGGTCGGTGCGGTCATCTCGACACACACGGGGTCGGGGTGGGGAGTGGCGCTCCTGCCCGAGAAGTAGCCCGTCGCACCGGGCCGCTCCATCGCCGGAGAGAGCGGAAGGCCCCCGCCTTCAGGCGAGGGCCTTCCCAATCCTTCCCTTCGTACCCCTGAGCTTCGGCGGGTGGAGCGTGCGACGTGGCCTCGGATGTCGCACCCCCGTCGTGATGCCGGTCGACGACGGGCCCGCGGTCGCCGCGCCGGATTCCCCGGCGGCGGCATTCGTAAGGGAAGGGAAACCTGTCAACGTGGGCAATCTACTCCAACCGTCCGGTGGATGCAACAGCTGTTACATCCCCGCCAGGCCAGCGGCAGCGTCGCTCCGGCGAGCGGCCCGACGCCGCTGACCGAAGCGAAGCCGCCGCCCGCCTGACTCGGAGGGAGGCTTGCGGCTCTCGCGCGTATAACATTCGAACCTACCGCCCGGTGGCGAGGGCGGGCCGCCCGCAACGCGGCCTTGGCGCGACGGACAGCGCCGGACCAGTCGGAAGGACGGAGGAGGCAGTCAGATGAGTGAAGAGGGCAACGCGATCAAGTCACTGATGAAGGAACACCGGGTGATCGAACCCCCAGCTTGGGTGAGGGAGAACGCCTGGATCAAGTCGCTCGACGAGTACGACGCGATGTACCGCCGGTCGGTCGAGGACCCTGAGGGCTTCTGGGCCGAGATGGCCGAGGAGTACCTCCACTGGAACAAGAAGTGGGACACGGTGCTCGAGTGGGAGTTCGAGACCCCCAAGGTGGAGTGGTTCAAGGGTGGCGAGACGAACGTCTCGTACAACTGCGTCGACCGGCACGTTCTGGGGGGGCGCGCCGACCAGGCGGCCCTGGTCTGGGAGTCCGACGACGGGGAGACCAAGACCCTGACCTACGGAGACCTGCTCCGCGAGGTCAGCCGGTTCGCCAACGTTCTCAAGAAGCACGGCGTCGGCAAGGGTGATCGCGTCGCCATCTACATGCCGATGATCCTCGAGCTACCCATCGCGATGCTCGCTTGCGCGCGCATCGGCGCGATCCACTCAGTGGTGTTCGGCGGGTTCTCCGCGAACTCGCTGCGCGACCGCATCCAGGATTCCACGTGCAAAGCGGTCGTCACCGCCGATGAGGGGATCCGTGGCGGCCGCCCGGTCGCCCTCAAGGCCGCGGTCGACGAGGCACTGGCCGAGTGCCCGAGCGTGGAGACCGTCTTCGTCGTCAACCGCGCCGACGCGGGCGTACCGATGATCGAGGGCCGCGACGTGTGGTGGCACGAGGAGATGGGCGCTCCGGACGTTTCGGACGAGTGCGAGGTCGTTTGGGTGGACGCGGAGGACCCGCTCTTCATCCTCTACACGTCCGGTTCCACCGGCAAGCCCAAGGGAGTGCTGCACACGACAGGCGGGTACCTGCTGTACACGACGATGACCTTCAAGTACACCTTCGACTATCACGACGGCGACATGTTCTTCTGCACCGCCGACATCGGGTGGATAACCGGGCACAGCTACATCGCCTACGGCCCTCTGTCGCTCGGCGCCACCTCGCTGATGTTCGAGGGTGTGCCGACGTATCCGAACGCGGGCCGCTTCTGGGAGATCGTCGAGAAGCACAAGGTGACCCAGTTCTACACGGCTCCCACCGCCATCCGCGCGCTGATGAAGCAAGGCGAGGAGTGGCCGGCCAAGTACGACCTGTCCTCTCTTCGCTGCATCGGGACGGTCGGCGAGCCGATCAACCCCGAGGCGTGGATGTGGTACTACCGCAACGTTGCGCGTGAGAACTGCCCCATCGTGGACACCTACTGGCAGACCGAGACCGGCGGGCACATGATCACGAACCTGGCCGCCGCGACCCCGATGAAGCCCGGTTCGGCCACGAAGCCCTTCTTCGGGGTTCAGACGGTCGTCCTCAACGAGGACAAGACGCCGACCGAGGTAGGCGCGGGTGGTCGCCTGTGCATCAAGTTCCCTTGGCCCGGCATTCTCCGCGGCACTTGGGGCGATCCGGAGAACAAGCGCGTCAAGGAGGTCTACTTCTCCACCTTCCCCGGGATGTACTTCACCGGTGACGGCTGCCGCGTGGACGAGGACGGCTACCACTGGCTCCTTGGTCGTGTGGACGACGTCATCAACGTGTCGGGCCACCGCATGGGGACAGCCGAGGTCGAGTCCGCGCTGGTAAGCCACCCTGCGGTCGCCGAGGCGGCGGTCGTCGGCTTCCCGCACGAGATCAAGGGCGAAGGTATCTACGCCTACGTGATCATCAAGGCCGGCAAGGACGCGAGCGACGACCTGAGCAAGGAGCTCATCCTGCACGTCCGCAAGGAGATCGGTCCTATCGCCGCTCCGGAGTTCGTTCACCTCGTTCCCGAGCTGCCGAAGACCCGTTCGGGCAAGATCATGCGCCGCATACTGCGCAAGGTGGCGGCCGGCGAGCGGGATCTGGACGCCATGGGCGACATCACGACGCTGGCGGACCCGAGCATCGTCAAGACCATCATCGACACCGCACCGAATCACTAGGGTGTGATGGAATCTGAAGGACCCCGGTCCCTCGAAGGGGGGCCGGGGTCCTTCGTGCACGCGCCGCGTTGTTGTAGACTGTCTCTCGTTCGTTCTCGGCCCTTCCCCGAAAGGAACCCGCCACATGGCGTTCAATGACACCTTCCTCCGCGCCTGCCGACGTGAGCCTGTCGACTACACCCCGATGTGGATGATGCGTCAGGCTGGGCGCTACATGTCCGAGTACCGTGCCGTGCGGGAGAAGTACGGCTTCCTCGAGATGTGCCGGACGCCCGAGCTCGCCGTCGAGGTCACGATGCAGCCGGTCGACCTCATCGGCGTCGACGCGGCGATCCTCTTCTCCGACATCCTGGTCCCGTTCCCAGGCATGGGTCTGGACTTGGAGTTCGCGAAGGGCGAGGGCCCCGTCATCCATAACCCGGTCCGGTCCGTCGCCGATGTCGAGAAGCTCCGTGTCGCTGATCCGATCGAGGACACCGGTTACGTGATGGACGCCATCCGAATACTCCGCGGGGAGTTGGCGGACAAGGTGCCGCTTATCGGTTTCGCGGGCGCCCCATTCACCCTGGCCAGCTATATGATCGAAGGGCAGGGGACACGCGACTACGAGCGCTGCAAGGCGCTGATGTGGGGCGAGTCCGCCGCTTGGGAGCGCCTCATGGAGGTGACGGCTGACACGGTGATCGCCTACCTGTCGGCTCAGATAGACGCCGGGGCCCAGGCGGTGCAGGTGTTTGATTCGTGGGTCGGTTACGTCGCTCCGCGAGACTACGAGCGCTACGTCCTGCCGCACAGCACGCGGGTGATCGCCGAGGTCAAGGCGCATGGCGATCGAGCGGTGGATGGCGGCGTCCCGGTGATCCACTTCGCCAACGGGGCGACGTCCATGATCGACCTCGTGCAGAAGGCCGGAGGCGATGTGGTGGGCGTGGATTGGCGTCTCGACATGGCCAAGGCGGTCGACCTGATCGACGGTCGCTTCGCGATACAGGGCAACATCGACCCGGTCGCGCTGTTCGCTCCCGATGAGGAGCTGGACCTCATGGTCGCCGAGATCATCGAGGCGGTGGGCGAGAGACCCGGCCACATCTTCAACCTCGGCCACGGCATCCACAAGACCACCGACCCGGACAAGGCGAGGACTCTACTTCGCTCGGTGCGCGAGCACTCCCGTCGGATACGTTCCGGGCAGTAGTCGCGGATGACCCGGTCGGGCGTGCTGCTGACGGCGTTCGGGGGACCCGACTCGCTTGCGGCTTGCGGACCCTTCATGCGGAACCTCATGGGGCGCGAGCCGTCAGAGGAGCAGCTGACGAGGGTCCGCTCTCGCTACCAGGCGATAGGCGGCTGTTCGCCCCTGCCAGCGGTCGTGGCACGCATCGCTGAGGCTCTCGGTGCCGAGATGGGCCCCGACGTCCCTGTGGCGGCGGGGATGCGCTACTCGGAACCCTCTATCGCCACGGCGCTCGAGACGCTGGCGGGACGTGGGGTCGCTCGCGCCGTCATGCTCTCGCTGTCTCCGTTCGAGTCGAAGGTGGCGTCGGGCGCCTACCGCTCGGCTGCCGCCACGGCGTCCGCCTCCTTGGGGATCGAGCTTGTGGAGGCGCCGCATCTGGGCGGCACCGAGGGTTTCTGGTCCGCTCACGCGGGGGCCTGCTCCGATGCGCTGTCCGGGTTGGGATGGGCCGGGTATGAGAATCCCGCCGTGCTGATGAGCGCGCACAGTCTGCCGCTGGAGGACCTCACGGCGGACGACCCCTATGTGAGCGGGCTCGCCGAGTGCGCACAGCAGGTCGCTCACAGGGCGGGACTCAGCGAGGCCGGTACCCCGTGGGGGCTGTGGTATCAGTCCAAGGGCAACCGGCCCGGCGAGTGGATGGGCCCGCTGCTCGAGGAGGGCTTGGAGTCCGCCCGGCGGGGCGGCCACGACGCTGTCGCGGTCTGCCCGATCGGGTTTCTGACCGACCACATGGAGACGGTGTACGACCTCGACATCGAGTTCGCCCTCGAGGTGAGCGCCGCCGGACTGGGGTTCGCCCGCGCCGCGGTGCCGAACGACTCACCGGCCATGGTGAGGGTGATGCGCGAAGCGGTGGAGACGTCGCTGTCCTGACACGTCGGCTGCCGGGCCGACGTCGCTGTCGATGATTGGAGCCAGATGAAGCACATCGTTGTGATCGGTGGTGGAGCCGCCGGCCTCGGGGCGGCCTACAAGATCAAGCGCGCGGCCGACGAGGGTCACGAGGTGTCCTTCACCTTGATCGAGAAGGATCCTCGGCTCGGTGGCAAGATCCAGACCGAGACGGTGGACGGGTTCATCGTCGACGGCGGCCCCGACTGCTTCCTCACGAGCAAGCCGGGAGTGCACCGGATCGCCAAGATGCTCGGGATATTCGACGACGAGCTCCCAACCGACGACTCCCGCAAGCGGACGTGGATCCTCTCGCGTGGCCGCCTTCACGAGATGCCCGACGGCGTGATGATGTTCGCACCCACGAAGCTCGTGCCGTTCGCCACCACCGGTCTGTTCTCATGGCCCGGCAAGGTCCGTATGGGGATGGATATGCTCATCCCGCGCAAGGTGATCTGGGCCGAGGGCGAGACCGCCGCCGACCATGATGAGACGCTGGAGAGCTTCGTCGTGCGCCGGATGGGCCGCGAGTGCCTCGACAGGCTGGCCGAACCGCTCGTCGGTGGCGTGCACGCGTCGGACCCGGCGATGATGTCCTTGGCCGCCACCTTCCCCAACCTCCTGGACATGGAGCAGAAGCACGGGTCGATGATCGGCGGTTTCGTGGAGATGCGACGCAAGGTCGCTGAGATGAAGAAGAAGTACCCGCAGCAGCCAGGCGCCAAGCCCAGGACGTTCTTCACCTCTTTCGAGGGGGGCATGCAGGTTCTCACGGACGCGATGGCCGAGGCGGCCGGTCCGGACCGCATGCGGACCGGGATCGGCGTCGAGGCTCTGACCCGGAACGGCGACGGCTGGCGAGTGCGGTTGACCGACGGCGAGACGCTCGACGCTGACGGCGTCGTCGTGGCTACGGAAGGCTGGGCCGCGGCCACGCTGCTGGAGCCGGTGGACACGGAGATGGGCGCGGCCCTGGCGGGGATCAGCCACTCCTCCTCGGCGACCGTGTCGCTGGCGTTCGACACCGACGAGCTCGGGTTCTCGCTGGATGCGTTCGGCGTGCTGTGCCCGCTGGTGGAGGGGCGCACGCTCATGGCCGCCACCTACTCCTCCACGAAGTGGCCGGGGCGCGCGCCCGCGGGCCGGACCCTGTTGCGGGGCTTCGTCGGCGGCCCGCACAACCAGGCCGTGATGGAGCGGAGCGACGACGAGCTCGCGGAGGTCGTCATCGCCGAGATGCGAGGCGTCCTGGGACTGAAGGTAGAGCCGCTCTGGAGCCGGGTGTACCGGTGGACCGACGGGATGCCACAGTACACCATGGGTCATCTGGACAGGGTCGCTCTGATCGAGCGCAGGTGCGCTCAGACGCCGGGCTTGGGCGTCGGGGGCGGCTCCTACACCGGCGTCGGCATACCCAACTGCATCGAGAGCGGTGAACGGGCCGCGCGCAAGGTCATGGGCGAATGGGGGATCGACATGCCAGAGGACCACGTCGAGGAGAAGCGCTTGTACTGAGGCTCATGCGGTCGCGCGTGCGATCTCCTCGAGCAGGCGCGCGTGCAGGCGAGGGTTGGCCATCAGTAGGTCCATGACCTCCGGGCGCCAGGGCAGACCTCGCACATCGGTGACGAGCGCTCCGGCTTCGGCGGCGATGACGCTACCTGCCGCAGTGTCCCACGGGCGCAGCTGAAACTCCCAAAAGCCGTCGCATCTGCCTGCCGCGACGTGGCAGCAGTCGACAGCGGCCGAGCCGTCTCGCCGCAGGTCTCGCACGGGCAGTCGGGTGAGGTGCGAGATCACCGCGAGCTGGGACTCGAGCGGACCGCCGCGATCGTAGGGGAAGCCGGTCACCAGGAGCGAACGGGCGGGGTCGTCCTCCACCGAGCATCGGAGGCGCTGTTCGGCGAGCCACGCGCCCTCGCCAGCGGCGGCGCGGAACGTCTCCGACAGCGGCTCATTGCGGACCGCTCCGGCGGTCGGGACACCGTCTGTCAGGAGCGCGACCGACACCGACCAGCAGGGGTAACCGTGGACGTAGGAGGTCGTGCCGTCCAGCGGGTCGACCACCCAGACATCACCAGAGCCGATCTCGGCGCGGGTGACCCCGGCCAGGTCGTATACCTCGTCCTCCTCGACGACGAAGCGGGCGCCTTCGAAGCGTTCGGCGATGGCGCGACAGACCGCGACACCGGACTCGATGTCGGCCGCGGTCACAAGGTCCATCGCCGCGGACTTCGTGCGGACGCCGCCCAGCTCTCCTCTCCTGCGTGAAAGCAGGGCCCCGCCGATCTCCGCGGCTGCGGCAGCAGCCTCCATGTGTGCCAGCACGTCGCCTCCGGGTGCAGGGGTTTGGGGGTGTAGACTCGAAACAGTGTACCCGTCGCTGCGAGAGGAGCGGTCGTGCTGTCCCGTGGGTTCATGGATCCGCTCACCGACTCGCAGGCCGCGGAGCTGAAACGCCGAGCCACCAGAGCGCGCGGGAGCGCGCTGACCGCCACCACGGTGGCTGGGTCGGGTCACCCCGGGGGCTCGCTCTCATCCATGGAGATACTGACCGTCGTCTACGGGTGCGCAAGACTGCGTCCCGACGAACCGGGGTGGGACGCGCGGGACCGCATCGTGGTCAGCCACGGGCACGTGTCGCCAGGTGTCTACTCCGCCTTGGCCGAAGCGGGGTTCTTTGACCCGCGGGACGTCGAGGCGCACTTCAGGCAGGCAGGAAGCCCGTTTGAGGGACATGTGGAGCGCGGAGTCCCCGGGGTCGACTGGGCGAGTGGCAACCTCGGGCAGGGCCTTTCGGCCGGCGTGGGGTTCGCGCTGGCGTCCAGGCTGACCGGGACGCCCTGGCGCACCTACGTGCTCATGAGCGACGGCGAGCAGATGAAGGGCCAAGTGGGCGAGGCCCGTCGGCTCGCTGTCGACCAAGGGCTGGAAGATCTGTGCGTGGTCGTGGACCTCAACGGCATCCAGATATCGGGGGCCACCTCCGACGTGATGCCGGTCCGCGTCCGTGAGGGCTTCGAGGCAGACGGGTGGCGCGTCCTGGAGACGGACGGCCACGATGTGTCCGCCATCCATCAGGCGCTTCTGGAGGCGTGGTGCCTCAAGGGGGCTCCCGTCGCCGTTCTTGCCCGCACCGTGATCGGCAAGGGCGTCTCGTTCATGGAGGGCCGAGCGGAGTTCCACGGTCGAGCGCTGTCCGAGGGAGAGTACTCTGACGCGATGTTCGAGCTGGGCCTGGAGCCGAGGCTTGAGGAGGCGAGGGCCGCACGCGCTGGCAGCCCCGGTCGTTTCCCGAGCGCTCCGGTCGCTCTGCGGCCGCCTGCGGTGGATGCGGGCGCGCCGCGTGAGCACGGCGGGTCAGGCGCGACGGACTGTCGCACGGCCTGGGGGGCCGCTCTTGTCGACCTGGCCGTCGCCTCGCCGGACGTGCCGATGGCCGTGCTCGACTGCGACCTGGCCTCTTCTGTCAAGACGTCCGGCTTCGCCGAGGTGCGTCCCAGCGGATTCATCCAGTGCGGCGTGGGAGAGCACAACGCGGCCACAGTGGCTGGCGCCCTCTCGATCTCGGGGGTGCTGACGTTCTGGGCGGACTTCGGTGTGTTCGCGATCGACGAGGCGTACAACCAGCAGCGCTTGAACGAGATCAACCACACATCGGTCAAGCTCGTGGCCACGCACTGCGGCCTTGACGTGGGAGAGGACGGCAAGACCCACCAGTGCCTGGACCACGTCGGAGCCTTTCGCAACCTCCCTGGTTGGCGGGTGGTCTCGCCCGCTGACCCCGATCAGACGGACCGTGCGGTCCGATGGGCCGCTGCCGAGACCGGCAATGTCGCCATCGTGATGGGGCGCAGCCGGGTCCCTCCGGTCCTCGACGCGACGGGCGGACCACTCTTCGGGGCGGGCTACCGGTTCGAGTACGGCAGGATCGCATGGGCGCGGGAGGGCACTGACGCGTGTTTGCTGGCTGCGGGGGGCCCGGTCGGCCAGGCGGTGGCTGCGTCCGACCTGCTGCGGGAGGAGGGCCACGAAGTTGCTGTCGGGGTGGTCGCGTGTCCGCTGACAGTCTCAGAACAGGACATGCGCGCGGCGGTCGACTCTGGTCTCGTAGTCACTGTGGAGGACCACTGGTCGACGACCGGACTAGGTGCCACGGTGGCGCTTTGGATGTCGGCTCATCCTACCGGCGCCAGGCTGCTGCGCCTCGGCGTGACGGCGTTTTCCGGGTCGGGCGCCGCCGCGGACCTGCTCGCCGCGGCCGGGATCGACTCGGCTGGGATCGCCGCTTCGCTTCGAGAGGCCTTGCGAGCCCCGGGACGATGAGCCGCGGCTAGTCCTGCCCGACGGGGCGGATGCCGCGCTCCGCGAGCAGCTCGAGGACGGCGGCCACCGCTCGCGGGACGGCGTCCTCCACGGCCGGCGTCAGCCCCATCGTTCCGACGGTCAGTTCACCGACCTGGATGCCGACCACGTGAGCCTCGGGCACGCGTCCCATGAGCGCTGCCGCCTCCAGCACGTTGGCAAGCCGCATGTCGTGCGCGGAGTGCAGGATCTGAGCGGGTGCGATCTCCTCCGCGGTCATGGTTACCACCGTCCCGGGCGGATGACCGGTACCGTCGACGGCGTCGACCACCACCACGTAGTCGCTGCCGACAAGGGTCGCCAGCATCGTCATTCCCATGGTGCCCGCGTCGAGCACCTGTACGCCCTCGGGGAACCGGTAGCCCTCGTCCAGCGCCTCGGCGACGCGGACACCAACCCCCTCGTCGCGAACGAGGGGGTTGCCGATGCCGAGCACGAGCGTCTGCTGCATGGTGCGCTTCCCTTCAAGCGAGGCTGGAAGGCCCCGGAGCCCATAGGGCGCCCGGGGCCTTCCCATCGAACATGTCCGCTCGCGGCCCTAATGCTCCGCCAGAGGGGTCTCCTTGCCCCAGAACATCAAGGGCAGCGCCTCGACGTCCTCAGCCACGGAGAGATAGACGTGGATCATGGTGATGAGAATGAACGCCCACATGATGAAGTAGTGGATCATCCGCATGACCATCAGGCCGCCCAGCAACCCCGTGCCGACCGCGAAGAACTGTATCTGGTCGAAGGGGCCGTAGATGGCGAAACCGGTGTACGCCTGCGCTACCAGCAACACCTGCATCGCGACGTACGCCATCTTCTGGAGCGGGTTGTACTTGCCCGACCTGGGATGCTTCTTCATCAGGAAGAGGTAGTAGCTGATCGTCTTGAAGAGCTGCCCGCGGTTCTCGGGCTGGGGGGTGAAGTTGACCCAGTCCGGGGCGACCTCGCGGGTCCCTTTGACGTTGGCCGTCTTCATGATGAACACGAGCACCAGCCGGATGACCAGGTTGATGATGACCAGCCACATGAAGATGAAGTGGAGGGTCCGCATCAGCTGCATGCCCAGTCCCCAGAACGGGAAGTGGATGAAGAAGCCCGTGAAGGCCAGCACGACCATCGACACCAGATGGATCCAGTGCGTGACACGCGCGGGCAGGGGATGAGCCTCTCTGTACGCTCCGTGTGACATAGGCGTCACTTCCCGGCGCCGAACGGCTTCGAATGGATCTGGGCGCTCTTGCCTGTCTTGGGTTCAATCACGTGAACCCCGCACCCGATTCAAGGATCGAAGCTGTGAACGATGCGCAGCGGCTCAAGCGGCTGCTCCACGTTCTCGACGGGCGTGCCGATGAGGGCGGCCTCCATGGCGCCGAGGTTGCCATCAGCGTCACGCGGCGAGGTGAGCCACGTCGAGGGTGCGACCACCTGGTAGTTCTCGATGGTACCGCCCGCTACGGTCATCCAGTGACCGACGGCGCCGCGAGGCGCCTCCCACAGGCCCGCACCCTGACCGTCCGCGGCGCGCTCGGTGACGAAGAACGAGCTGTCGCCACCCTTGATGGCGGCGACGAGGTCGCCTGCCCACTTCAGCGCCCAGTCGGCGATGACGGCAGCCTCAAGGTTGCGTGCGGCCACGCGGCCCAGGAGCGAGAAGAGCACTCCGGGGTCGTTGGTTCCCAGCGCCGCAAGGGTGCCGTCGACGATCTTCTTGACCTCCGGGCGGCCGGCGAAGTACGCGATGACCATACGCGCCAGGGGGCCGACCTCCATGTTCTTGCCGTCGAAGCGGGGAGCCTTGCCCCAGGAGTACTTGCCCTCAAGGTCGTACCCGGTGAAGTCGGCCTCGGTCGCTCCGTCCTTCGGGTTGAGACTGGAGGCGGACTTGTACCAGGCGCGCTCGGTGTACTCGATGACCTTCTCGGGGTCGGCGTCGGCCAGCTTGGCCGTCTTGACGTCGACGGGACCCACACCCTTGACGTCGGTGAAGACCGCGCCAGCGGCAAGGTAGCGCTTCTTGGGGTCGTTGGTCGTGTCGTCGTAGTCGTCGAAGACGCCCCACGACAGCAGGTTGCCCGTCCCTGTGCCGTACTGGATGGCGTCCAGGTAGAACGGCGCGATGGCCAGCGTGTCCGGGATGAGCCTGGTGTCGATCCACTCCTTGACCTTGGTCAGGCGGAAGATGACGTCGTCGAGCTTCTCGTCCGTGGGGACCCAGGTGGTCCCGCCGGGTATCGAGGTCATGTGGTGCGGGAACTTGCCGCCCATGACGCCGATCACGGCAGCCGCTTCCGCCTGCATCTCGAGCGCCTCGAGGTAGTGGGCCACGGCGATGAGGTTGACCTCGGCCGGGAGCTTGTAGGCTGGGTGGCCGAACCAGTTGCCCGAGAAGATGGACAGCTGGCCGCCCTCGACGAAGGTCGCGACACGCTGCTTGATGGCACCGAAGTCAGCGACGGCCAGACCCTTCTCCTGGCACAGGTCGTAGCAGGCGCCGACGTCGGCAGAGAGCGCCGAGACGACGTCCACGTAGTCGAGCGCCGTGAGCGTGTAGAACCACAGGATGTGGCTGTGAAGGTACTGTGCCGCCTCGATGATGTTGCGGATGATCTTGGCGTTGCGCGGGATCTCGATACCCATCGCCGCCTCTGCGCCCTTGGTGGACGCATGCCCGTGGGACACGGGGCAAACGCCGCAGATGCGCTGCGAGATGAAGTACGCGTCCTCCGGCTTGCGGCCTTTGAGGATCGCCTCCATCCCGCGGTACATCGTCGAGGACGCCCAAGCCTTGCTGACCTTGCCGTCTTCGACCTCGCATTCGATGCGGAGGTGTCCTTCGATCCGGGTGACCGGATCTATGACGAACTTCTCTGCCACTAACCCTCGCCTCCCTTCTCATCCTCGACGGGGGCACCGTGACCCATGCGGCCGGTGGCCGTCTGGGCGATGCCGTGAACGAGCAGCGCGCCAGCGGCCGCCGCTCCGAGCGCGATGCCGATCGTGTCGGGTGACACGCCCCCGATGCCAGGTAGCTTCACGCCCGGCATCCTCTCGAGGAAGGGAGCGTTCTTTTCGACCCAGTTGAGTCCGCCGCACCCGATGCAGGGGCTGCCGCCCTCGACGCACCAGCTGGCTCGGCGGTTCCAGCGGACCACGGGACAGTTCGTCATCGTCTGCGGGCCCTTGCAGCCGACCTTGTACAGACAGTAGTTCATGGCTTCCTCGGCGGAGCCGAAGGTCTCCACGAAGTGACCGTTCTCGAAGTGACCGCGCCGCGGGCAGTTGTCGTGGATCGTCTGACCGAAGATGTGCTTGGGCCGCGCGTACTCGTCCAACTCAGGGACGGTGCCCAGCAGCATGTAGTCGATGACGATAGCGATGACCCACTCGGGGTTGACCGGGCAGGTCGGGATGTTGATGAGCGGCTTGTCGATCCCCTTGGTCTTCATGAAGTCCATCACGCCGGTTGCGCCAGCTGGGTTCGGGTTCGCCATCACCCAACCGCCGTCGACAGCGCACGACCCCACGGCGATGACGGCCTCCGCGCCCTTCAGGACCTTCTCGAGCTCCTCGACCGCCGGATGGCCGTTGATCCGCAGCGCGTTGCCGTCGAACCCGGTCATGACCGAGCCCTCGACGATCGCGATGTAGCCGCCGGCAGCGACCGTGTCCTCTACCGCCTTGTTGGCGGCCTCGCCTGCGCCCGCCATCACCGTCTCCCAGTAGTTCAGGGAAAGGTAGTCGAGGACGATCGTCGGGACGTCGGGCGAGTCGATCTGCGCCATCGATTCCGTGCACCCGGTGCACAGGCCCTGCGCCATCCAAAGCGCTGGCTTGAGCTTGGCCGGCTTGAGAGCGACGGCCTCGACGGCGGCGGCGATCTGCGGAGCCATGGTATCGGCGACACCCATCATCGCCGCGACGGAACCGCAGAACTTGAGGAAGTCACGACGCGACACACCCCTCGCCGAAAGGTCGGCGTACATCGCGCTGTTCTCCTCTTTCGCCATGCGATACACCTCCTTGCTGTTGCTCGTGCTGGACAGGACGTTGCGCCTCTCCGCTCAGGGTGGGAGAGGTGTTCAGGGCGTCGCCGGCACTCCTCCCTTCAGACCGGTTGCAGATACGGTGTCAGCCGACAGGCGCCGTCGGTCGGCGGGCGCCGATCCTTGGCGTCTGGGCATGCCGGTGGAGTGGGCGTCGCGGACCGTCAAAGGCTCGCGCGGTGCCGTCGGCGCGACAACGCCGACGCGGGCGGTCGGCGCCCAAACGCGCCGACGCTCGCGGCGAATGTTGGTACTCTGGGCGGCCCCTGAGGAGACCATCTTCCCCCATCGACGGTTCGCTGGCGCGTCCCGGCAGACGACTTGCCACGACCCTGTGACTCAACGAGATTACTCCGCGAAGGCAGGAAACCCTGCACTTCGACAGTATTCTACACCTTAATGGACGCCGATTCGCGGCCACCGTGCGCATCCCGCGGGAGTGCGACGACCGCGAGATGGCCGTCCATCCGGCGGTGTGAAGCAGGCAGGAGGTCCGGGGTGGCCTTGCCGACGGCAGGTCTAGGGGGTTCGGAAGGGCTGCGAGGGTCGCTGACCGCCGGTCCGGGCGGCGGCCTCCTCGTGGATCTTCGCGGACTGTCGCCGTCGCTCCGTCGCCCGGTGGTGTTCGCGCTGCTCGATCAGCTGGTGCGGCTCGAGTGCCGCGAAGGGCTCGTCCTGGTCTTCGACCACGAACCTGCCGGGTTCGGCTACCAGCTCCAGATGCGCAAAGAGTCTCGTGGTCTGTTCGACTTCCACTACGACCAGCGCCTGGACGGTGCATGGGTCGCCCTGGTCAGGCGACGCTGGTCCTAGCCCGACGAGGCGAGTCGCGGGATCAGGTCGGCCAACTCGCGTAGGTCTCCGCGGAAGTCGGCTGCGGCGTGTCCCTGCGCCACGTGGTAGGTCTTCATTCCCGCGTCTGCTGCCGCAAGGTCAAGCACGGGGTCGTCCCCGACCATGAGGGCGTCTCGCGGATCCACATCCAGGATGTTGGCGATCTGGTGGTAGTAGGCTGCGTGCGGCTTGGTCGACTCCATGATCTCGAAGGACGTGGTCAGGTCGAAGTCCACGTCGCGCAGGCCGGCCCAGGCGATACGGTGCTCGATCGCGCGCAGGGGGAAGATCGGGTTGGTCGCGACGACGACCTTGAGGCCCGCCCTCAGCGCGGCGTCCACCGCCGCGCGCGCTCCCGGCGCGGCGCGGGTGCCGCGCCCGAGGGCCGGGAAGACGTCTTCGTAGAAGGCCTCGAAGGTGGCTGCCTCTAGGTCGATGTCTATCCCGCTCAGCCGCAGGAAATCCTCTGCGAAGACCTCCCGGTTGGTCCGGCCCTCATGTGGCAGCGACATGGCTCGCGTGGCCTGCATCAGGGCCCTCAGTCCCGCATCCGCAGTGTCCGCGCCCGTCAGCTCTAGGATGACCGACCCGAGCGCCTCGAAGTAGCGGTCGAGGAATGCGGCCAGGTCGATGTCGAGAAGGGTGCCGTCGAGATCGAACAGTATGGCGCGCACGGTCATCCCTCCATGCCTCCTAGGGGCGTCGCGGCATCGTAGCACGGCGTTGCGCACCTGTTGACGCGGGATACAGTGGGGGGTATGCTTTCTCCCACAACGGATACCTATATGGGTATCAAGTCACGCACGGCGGCTCAAGCCGCGGGCTCACAAGGGGACGGCGCAGATGAGGGCGGTCAACGCTGGGGTTCGGGAATCGCTGAGATCGATGTTCGGAGACAGGGTCAGCTTCGACCGCGTGGAGCGGAAGCTCCATTCGGCCGATATCGGGGCGTTGCCACGTCTGGTCAGGCCGTTCGTGGGAACAGGCGTCGCCGGAGCGGTCGTGCGCCCGGCGACCGAGGACCAGGTCGCGCGCCTCGTCCAGTTCGCCTCCGAGGCGGGCGTCCCGCTGGTCCCGCGAGCATGGGGCACATCAGGGTATGGCGGCGCACTGCCGCGCGACGGAGCGATCGTCGTGGACATGTCGGGCATGCGGGAGGTCCTCGAGGTCGATGCCGAGGGCCAGACCGTTCGCGTGCAGGCGTCGGCGATCTGGGAGGACGTCCAGCGACGATTGGCCGCGGACGGGCTCGATCTCCGCCTGTATCCCTCGTCGCTGCCCTCGTCCAGCGTCGCCGGATGGCTGGCGCAGGGCGGCTCAGGCTTCGGCTCGTTCGAGTACGGCCCGTTCAAGGAGAGTGTGATCTCGGCCAGAGTCGTTATGCCCGACGGCTCGGTCCGGCTCTTCGAGGGAGACGAGCTGAGTGACCTCGTGGCGGACGCCGAGGGGGTCACGGGCATCGTCACGGAGGTCACCTTTCGGACCAGGCCGCTGGAGCCGGAGGTCCATCGAGCCCTGTCGTTCCATGACGCGGCCAGCTTGGCCGGCGCTCTCTCGGACATCTCCGCTCAGCGGCTGCCGGTCTGGTCCGTCACCTTCCTCAACCCCGAGTCCGCGAAGCTCAAGAAGAGGCTTCCACATCGGCACGGCCACCCCTATCAGGAGGCGCACCCGAAGCACACGGTGCCGCTGCCCGAGACGTACATCGCGATCCTCGCATACCCGGAGTCCCGACGCGGCTCCATCGACGACGCGCTTGCTTCGATCGTCTCGGATCGCGGCGGGACCGATCTTGGCCCGGAGGTGGCCGAGCACGAGTGGGAGCAGAGGTTCGCCCCGATGCGACTCAAGCGCATCGGGCCGTCCATCATCCCGACCGAGGTCGTGGTGCCGCTCGGCAATCTTGCGCCTGTGCTCGCCCAGATCGACCGGAAGGTCGACCAGCCGTTCGTGCTCGAGGGAATGGTCGGCGAGGGCGATCAGGTCGTCCTGCTGGGCTTCATCCCGCACGACCAGCGGAGTCTGGCGTTCAACGTCGCGTTCGCGCTGTCGCTGACAGTCATCGGTATCGCGAAGCGCCACGGAGGCTCCGCCTACTCGACGGGAGCCTACTTCCGGCGCGAGGCCGCCTCGGTGCTGGGCGCCGATCGCCTGGCGCGCCTGGAGCGGTGGAAGCGGGGAGCGGACCCGCGCGGCCTGCTCAACCCCGGCAAGGTGGTGGGTCGCGGCCCGGTAGACCTTCTGATGGCGACCGCCGCCCTGTTCGAGCCGCTCGTGCGGCCGCTCGCAAACGCCGCGGCCGCTCCGGTCGGCGACATGGCGGGGGCGCGCGAGACCAGAGGCGTGCCAGCGGATGTGGCTTTCTACGCGTACGCCTGCGCGCAGTGCGGCTACTGCGTCCCGACGTGCGAGGAGTACTCGGGCCGCGGGTGGCTCGCACATTCGCCTCGCGGCAAGTACCTCTACCTGCGCGAGGTCATGGAGGGTCGCGAGAGGTTCGATCAGGAGATGGTCGACCGGTTCCTCATCTGCACCACGTGCGAGATGTGCGACACGCGGTGCCAGCTGCAGCTCCCGGTCGAGCACTCATGGATGACGATGCGGGGGCGGCTGATACAGGAGGAGGGTCGGATGACCTTCCCGCCGTTCGAGATGATGGCGGCCTCTCTTCGCGGTGAGCGCGACATATGGGCGGGGAAGAAGGAGCACAGGGCCGATTGGGTGCCCGGCGATCTCAAGGTCCCGCTGACGGACTCGGGTCCGCTCATGTACTTCGCCGGCTGCACCGCCAGCTTCGTCAACACCGACGTCGCGGAGGCCACGGTCCGAATACTGACCGACGCCGGCCACGAGCTCTCCTATATGGGTCAGGACGAGGCGTGCTGCGGCATACCCATGAAGGTCGCCGGCAAGTGGGACCTGTTCGAGGAGATCTACGAGCACAATGTTTCGTGCGCGCGCGAGCGCGGCGCCAAGACGATCGTGACCTCGTGCCCGGCGTGCGCGCTGGTGTGGAAGGAGATGTATCCGGAGATCGCGCGGCGACGCGGCGAGGAGTTCGGGTTCGACGTCCGGCACTACTCGGAGCTCGTCGCCGAGGCCCTGGCCGATGGCAGGCTCGTCCCGGATGAGGAGGTGGTCGCGCGCGTGGCGTTCCACGACTCGTGCCACGCCGGCCGTGCGCAGGGCCTGTACGAGCCGCCGCGAGAGATGCTCGACGCGATGCCGGGGGTCGAGCGGGTGGAGATGGAGCACAACCGCGAGGAGGGGTTGTGTTGCGGTTCGGTGCTGACACTGGTCGGCGAGAAGCCCGTCGCGCCGATTCTGGGCGGCAACCGGCTGCAGGAGGCTGTGGACGTCGGCGCGGACAAGGTCGTGGCGCTGTGTCCATGCTGCCAGGTGCAGCTGCGGGATTCGGCGGTCAAGAACGGGCTGGACCTTCACGTCACCGATCTTGCGAGATTCTTCGCCGAGTCACTCGGCTATCGGATCGAGGACAAGACTGACCACTCGATGTACATGTGGGGCTACTTCGACAAGTTCATCGACCTTATGCGCCCCGAGGAGATGGCCACCGTGATGGCCGAGGTATTCCCCCAGATGATGGATGCGATGCCCTGGGGCATGAAGCCGATGATGAGCGCCATGAAGCGCGTCCCCGGGGGCCTGTGGTTGATGAGCCGCGTGATGCCTCTGCTCTTCCCGCTGCTCGTCGACGGGATCATGGCCAAGGTGATGCCCGATATGGTCGAGGCGGTGCGCCGCCGTGTCGGCCCCATGCCCCAAGACATGGAGGAGCTCGTCCCTGACCTGCTGCCCGAGACCATGCGCTCCCTGATGCCGAACTACCTGCCCTTGCTGATACCTCACGTCAACCCGCTGATGATCGAGCACGTTCGCCGCGAGATGTGAGACGCCCGGCCGGGCGTCGCCCGCCGGTGACGGTACTGTGTCTCAAGTCACAGCGCTCATAGCCCGATTACCCGTGTGACCGCTTTGAGCGAGGAGATCCCATGATGGTCACACAGGGCAGGGACAGGGATGCCGCGATCGCGAAGCTGCGCGCGATCCCGATGTTCAACGACCTGGGCGCCGAGGATATTGAGACCCTGGCCGGGATGGTGTCCTACCGGCAACTCCCCAAGGGCGCGTTCATCATCACCCAGAACGAACGGGGCGCTTCGATGTTCCTGCTCGTCTCGGGCAGGGTCAAGGTGTCGCTCGCATCGCCCGGGGGCAAGGAGCTTGCGCTGAGCTACCTCGAGGCCCCCGCGCACTTCGGTGAGATGTCGCTGGTCGACGCTGAGCCGCGATCCGCCGACGTCATCGCTGTCTCCGATGTGGAACTGTTCGCGTTGGACGCCAAGGACCTCTCAGAGGCCATCCGGCTCCAGCCGCGTCTTGCGCTGTCTCTGATCGCGACGCTCTCGCGGCGGCTCCGCCACACCATCACGCGCCTGGAGGACATGGCCTTCCATGACGCGACCCATCGTGTCATGCGCGTGCTGCTCAACGTGGCGACCGCTTCGTACGAGGCTAGAGGCGTGCCCGTGATCGCCGGTCTCACCCACTACGAGATCGCGACGTTGGCGGGCACCTCCCGGGAGACCGCCTCGCGCATCATCTCGGGTCTGGCCAAGGATGGAGTCGTGGCCACCAAGGGACGTCGCATCGTCGTGGACCTCCTGAAGCTCCGCGAGCGCGTCGAAGAGGACTGACCCGCACCCTCGACTCCGCTGCACCGACCCGTCGTGCGCCGCTCGCCGCTTCGAGGCCCGTGGTGTGCGTCGCGTCACGCGCATGCGGGATCGCCTCGCCGATGACCTAGGTGCAACGGATAGGTCGAGGAGGTGCCTGCGATGCGCGAGCGGATGGTGACCGTGGTGATGGCGGCGTGGCTGCCGTTGACCTTGATGCTGGGGTTTCCGGCTGCCGCGCTCGCCGGGACGGTCGAGCACCGCCGTGTCGTCACCTCTGTCGGAGGCCCCGAGGCGGTCGCCGCTGCCATCGGCATGCTGCGGGCGGTCGACGTCGGGGCTAGTGCTGCAACGCTCACCCTGGACGTCGACGGGAGCCTGCGGGAGCTCCGGCTCGACTTCGGTTCCATGGAGCGTGAGGTCACGGGAGCTGACAGGCCGCTTCTGCTGCCGTTGGTGTTGCTCGGAGCGGTCGTCAGCGGCGCTGTCCGCGTGACGCGTCTCCTGACCCGGATGATGCGCGGGAGGGTTTGAGGTTCGCGACGAGGGGCAACAAACCCTTGCGATGTTCGCCGTACGCTCAAGGGAGGCCCGCATGAAGGAGTTCACTCGCGATGAGCTCGCCTCGTTCGACGGTGCCGGGGGTCGGCCGGCCTACGTGGCCTTTGAGGGCACGGTCTACGATGTCAGTGACAGCCCCATGTGGTCCGGGGGCGACCATGAGGGCATGCACTCCGCGGGCGTCGACCTCACCGAGGAGCACGATGACGCGCCGCACGGTGAGCTGGTGACGGGATTCCCGGCGGTGGGGACCCTGGCCTAGGCCGGATCCAGGACCGCCACGGTCTCGACGTGGTAGGTCTGCGGGAACAGGTCCACCGGAGTCGCGTGGACCAGGCGCCACCCGGAACGCACGAGCGCTGAGACGTCCCTGGCGAGTGTCGCCGGGTCGCAGCTCACGTACACGATCCGCCTGCTGGCCACTGCCGCGAGTTCGCCTGAGAGCTTCTCGCCGAGCCCCGCGCGCGGCGGGTCGACCACGACGACCTCGGCCCCTGGCGCCTCACGCACCCATCGCCCGGCGTCACCACCGGCGACGTCCACCGACACACCCGCGGAATCGGCGTTGCGTCGAAGGTCCGCCAAGGCCTGCCCGGAGGACTCGACCGCGGTGACGTCCAGCCCGCGCGCGGCCAGCGGCACGGAGAACGTCCCCACCCCCGAGAACAGGTCCGTGACCGACACGGGGTCGGCCTCGCTCACCGCCTCGCAGACCATGCGCACAAGCTCCTCGGCCGCAGCCGTGTTGACCTGGAAGAAGGATGGGGATGAGACGGCGAGACGCGCTCCCGCGAGCCGTTCGGACCAGTACCCCCGGCCCGACAGGATCTCGACCTTGGACACGTCGCGTGCCGCGAGCGGCCCCTTGAACAGCACACGTGTCACCCCCGTCGCGCCCACCGCGTCGGACAGCACCTTCGCGGCCGCCTTTCGCGGGAACGCGCTGGGCCGCGTCCACAACCCGACCTCGAGATCGGGCGTGGCCTGGGCTACCCGCAGCGTGACGCGTTCCACGCCGAGCGGACCTCCCCGGGACAGGTAGCGTAGCGCTCCCGCGAGGGCCCTGGGCGCCTTCTGGGCACGGTCGTGCACCAGGAGGCAGCGGTCCACGGGCACGAACCCGCCCTCGACGCCAGCGAACCCGACGGCGGGGCCGCCGGACACTTCCGCGACGGTCAGGTCCAGCTTGTTGCGGTAGGCGTAAGCCGCCGGAGAGCGGATGGCGTCGCGCACGACGGACGGGTCGACGCCACCGATCCGCTCCATCGCGTCCATCACGGTCCTGCGCTTGGCGTCCAGCTGGACGTCGTACGCGACGTGCTGCCACTGGCAGCCTCCACATCGCGAGAAGTGAGGGCAGGGAGGGTGCACCCTGGCGGGTGACGGCTCTAAGACCTCGGCGACATCAGCGAGGGCATGGCTGCCCCTGTCCTTCCGCACGCGCACGCTCACGAGGTCCCCCGGGCAGCCGCCTCGGATGAAGAGCACCCGGCCGGTCACATCCCGGGCGACTGCGTCCCCCCCGTGTGCTAGGCTTTCGATTCGGACGGCGGTTGGCTCTTCCATCGGCTCTCGGTCGCGGTGGGGGGCATCGGACCATGATACCCTGCGAGCTCGGGGTGGTCCGGGCGGCCACGCGCGCCGGCCGTGCGTGAACAGCGACGGGGTCCTCACCCCACGCGGACCCGGAGGTGACAGGTGGCTATCAAAGTCCTTCTTGTCGAGGAGGATGCCGCTCAGGTCGAGCGGCTCAAGACCGGGTTCGGGGCGGCGGGCGGCGAGGTGGAGCTCACCAATGCCATCTCCGGTCCGCGCGCTATAGGCATAGCCAAGACCCTCAGGCCCGACGTGATAGTCGTCGACGGGGAGCTCGAGGGACTTGACGGCTACGCGATGACACAGCAGCTGAAGGCCGACCCCGATCTCGGTTCGATACCGGTGGTCATCCTGGCGACCCAGCCCAGCGAAGCGACGGCGCTTCGAGCTCGTCAGTCGGGTGCGACCGCGCACCTCCCGGTCGCTGTGGACCCCGGGATCCTGCTGGACAAGATATGTGTTCTCGCTGGAGCCGCCGGCCCCTCCGGCTCAGCGCCCCAGTCGACGGCACAGGACACCACCGCTCCCTCCGAGCCCATGTCTCAGCAGCCCTACGGGGTGCCTACTCCCGCCCCCGCGGCATCCGCTCCGGCAGCAGGAGGTGGCGCGGCTCCGGTCAGAGAGGCCCCGGTCTCGGGCTACGGACAGCCGGCTCCGGTCCACGAGGCGGCCATGGGAGGTTCGCCCGGGTCCGTCGCGGTCACCTCGAGCGCGCCTGTTTCCGGGGGTGACGTGCCTCACGTGGATGACCTGCTGCGCCTCATGATCGACCGCGGCGGCTCGGACGTCCACATCACCGTCGGGAGTCCGCCGGGCATCCGCATCCGTGGAGACATCGTCCCCATCGAGGAGTACAAGACACTCACGCCCAAGGATACGATGGCGATGCTGCTCAGCCTCCTGTCCGAGGAGCAGCGCAAGCGCTTCGAGACCGAACTCGAGCTGGACTTCGCCTACAGCATCCCGGGACTCTCGAGGTTCCGGGCGAACATCTACCAGCAGCGCAACTCCATGGGCGCGGTGTTCCGGGTCATCCCGCTGAAGATCCCGACCTTCGAGGAGATCGGGCTTCCCAAGGTTTGTCGCTTCTTGGCCGAACGCCCCAGAGGTCTGGTGCTGGTGACCGGGCCGACCGGCTCGGGCAAGTCGACCACGCTCGCGGCGATGATCAACCACATCAACGCCACCAAGCCGCTCCACATCATCACGATGGAGGACCCGATCGAGTTCATGCACCGGAACCAGAAGTCCTACGTCAACCAGCGCGAGGTCGGTGAGGACACGCACTCCTTCGCCTCGGCGCTCAAACGGGTCCTGAGGCAGGACCCGGACGTGATACTCGTTGGTGAGATGCGCGACCTGGAGACGATATCGGCGGCCATCACGGCAGCAGAGACGGGGCACCTCGTCCTTGCCACGCTTCACACCACAGGCGGCCCCGAAACGATAGACAGGATCATCGACGTCTTCCCGCCTCATCAGCAGCAGCAGGTCAGGATGCAGCTGTCCAACACGCTGGAGGGCGTCCTGTCGCAGGTCCTTCTCAGGGCGACCGACGGCCGCACCCGAGTCATGGCGATGGAGATCATGCTGGGCATACCGGCCATCCGCAACCTGATCCGCGAGGGCAAGACCCACCAGATGGCCACCATCATCCAAGGTGGGGCGTCCTTGGGGATGCAGACACTTGACCAGCATCTGAAGAACCTGCTGCAGGCTGGGAAGATCACTTTCGAAGAGGCCGTGGGTAAGGCCTCGAGCCCGCGTGAGCTCGCCCAGATGGTGGGCCGCAAGATCTGACCCCGACCGCATGGGAGCCCAAGGAGTGGACACCGTCAGGGCGCGGTGGGGGAGCCGCCGACAGTTCGTCGCATGGGACCGGGCCGGTCACGGCGTCGTGATGGACGCCACCTCCGAGTACGGGGGGGAAGGCGCCGGGCCCCGGCCTCTCGAGATGGTGTTGTACGGGCTGGCCGCGTGCACCGGCATGGATGTTGTCTCCATCCTCGAGAAGAAGCGCCAGGACCTAGTGGGGCTCGAAGTGTTGGTCACCGCCCGTCAGCGGGAAGAGGACTTCCCTCGCTACTACGAGCGTATCGAGGTGGAGTATCTGGTCACCGGCCGAGGTGTGGCTCCCGCGGCCGTCGAGCGAGCGATCGAGCTCTCAGAGTCCAAGTACTGCTCGGTCAGGGGTATGTTCGGCCCGCACGTGGAGGTAGTCACCAGCTTCCAGGTGTCCGAGGCGGGGACCCTGGGGAATGCCGCGCACGACCCACAGGAGGGATGAGTTGTACGACTACGCTGTGCTGATGCCCGTGTACAACGAAGCGGACACGTTCCATTCGGTCATGGAGTCCCTGCGACATCACTACCACGGCGAGGTGATCGTGGTCGACGACGGCTCCACCGACGGGACGGTGGAGAGGGTCGCCGAGAGGGACGACGTGCTGCTCGTCCGTCACCCCGAGAACCTCGGATACGGCAAGTCGCTGATAGACGGAATCGTCTTCGCGAGGTTCACGGGTATCGAGTACCTGGTGACCATGGACTGCGACGGGCAGCACGAGCCCAAGCACATCCCGGCGTTCTTCCAGGAGGTCGTGCACGGGGACGCCGACATCGTGTCGGGCAGCCGCTATCTGCCGGACAGCCCGGCTCTGGGCGCGGTCCCTCCGGATCGCCGCGAGGTCAACGAGCGGATCACCGCGGAGGTGAATCGCGTGACGGGCTGGGCCCTCACGGACGCCTTCTGCGGCTTCAAGGCGTACAAGCTCGCGAAGCTCGACGGCATGGCGCTCACGGAGGACGGCTACGGCATGCCGATGGAGCTGTGGGCCAAGGCCTGGAAGACCGGCCTCACGGTCAAGGAGCTTCCCGTCGAGCGCATCTACTTCGACAACGATCGCCGTTTCGGCCAGGATCTCGACGACCCTGCGAAGCGCATGGAGTATTACCTTCGGGTTTGGGCCGACGCCCTCGGGGGCTCTGACGCGTGACCGCTGACGCCGTCTGCGTCGGGGCGCACCCCGACGACGTCGAGATAGGCATGGGCGGTACGGTCGCCGGGATGGTCCGTCGAGGCATGGCGGTCACGATCGTGGACCTGACCGATGGCGAGCCGACCCCGCACGGGACGCGCGAGACGCGTCTTAAGGAGGCGGCGCAGGCCGCCCGGATTCTGGGCGCCAGCCGCGTGACCCTGGACCTGCCCAACCGCGGGCTCTTCGATTCCCTTGAGGCTCGCTCCGCCCTCGCGGAGGTTCTGCGAGAGCTGCGTCCGCGCTTGGTCTTCGTCCCGTACCCGGCGGACGCACACCCCGACCACGTGGCCGCCAACGCCATCGCGGAGGCCGCTCGCTTCCACGCCAAGTACACCAAGACGTCCATGCGAGGCGAGCCGCACTTCGCCTCCCGCGTCTACCGATACATGGCGGTGCACCTGAGGCTGGCCGCCAAGCCGTCGTTCATCGGGGACATCGGGGCGGACCTCGAGACGAAGCTCGCGGCGCTGGACTGCTATCGCTCGCAGTTCGCCGACAACCCGGCCAACGCCGGCGTGGTGCCGATGGTCAGGTCGATGGCCGAGATGTGGGGCGGGTTGGGCCGCGTCAGCGCGGGTGAGCCGTTCTTCGCGGTTGAGGAGCTGACCGTCGGGGCGGTCGAGGATCTCCTTTAGGAGGGTGCGGCGTGGGCATCGTCCTCCCTGACGGGCACGGCGAGACACTGGTATCGCCTCCGCTTGCACGCTGGGCCGAGGTCGCGGCCGGGAACTCCGCCGCCGCTCTCGGGTGGGACCTGCGAATGGCGGGGATGCGCGCGTCGGACCTGCGGTCACTGGCGCGCGCAGAGGCGCTGTCGGTCGCGAGCGCCGCCACCGCCCGCATGGGGCTGGACGAGGCTCCCGCCGAAGCGCATCAGACGATCGTGATGACCGGTCACCAGCCTGTGCTGTACCACCCCGGCGTGTGGGCGAAGGTCTTCCTCGCACGAAGGTTCGCGGCCGACAACGATGCTGTCGCGATCGACCTGGTCGTGGATAGCGACGGTTTCGACAGCGTCCACTGCGACCTGCCCTGCATGAGACCGGCGGCGGAAAGGTGCCGCGCCTATCTTGCTGTCGGCGAGCCTGAAGGGTGCTTCGCGTACGCGCCGGTCCCCGACGCCGAGTCGCTCTCGGCGTTCCGCGCCGCGGGCCGCGACGCCCTGGCGACCCTGTCCGCTCCCGCACTGGGCCGCCACTTCGCCTGCTTCTGCGACAGACTCGACCTTGCGGCTCGCACCGCGGACAACCTCGCGGAACTCGTGACGACAGCCCGCAGGCTGTACGAGGGGGCGGAGGGGCGTGGCCTCCTGGAGCTGCCCGTCACCGAGCAGTCCGGAGGGGAGGCCTTCTTGCGCTTCTTCGCCCACGTGGCCGCTCGCGCCGGACACTTCGCCGCCGTGCACAACGAGGAACTCGCGCGCTTCAGGGCTGCGAGGGGCATTCGCTCGTCCGCCCAGCCGTTCGCGGAACTGCCGACGGGGTCCGACGGTGTCGAGGTGCCCTTCTGGTGGATACGCGACGGTCGACGTCGACCGCTCTTCGTCATCTCCGAGGGCGAGATCGAGCTTCGGGCTCAGGGTGTGGGGACGGTGGCGAGAGGCAACAGCCCGTCTGAGTTGATGGCGTCGGTTGCGGCCGCGGAAGGGACTCTTGCTCCCAAAGCGGTAGCGCTGACGATGTTCGAGAGGCTCTTTGTCGCCGATCTGTTCGTGCACGGGGTGGGCGGCGGTCGGTACGACGAGGTGACCGACGGGGTCATCCGAGGCTTTTTTGAGGTGGAACCGCCGCGCTTCGTTGTGGCCTCGATGAGCATGTACCTCCCGCTCGGTGCTCGGTTCGTAGACGCCGGCGAGGTGGAGGCCGCCGAGCGGCGGGTCAACGGCCTGGAGCACAACCCGGACCGGTTCGTGGAGGACGCAGCCCTGTCCGCGGAGGATCGCAGGGCGGCGCGCGCGCTGGTCGGGGAGAAGCGCGGGCTGGTTGAGGCCATCGCGGCGCCCGACGCCGACAGAAAGGCGCTCGGGGGACGGATTCGCCAGGTCAACGGCGAGCTGAGGCGTCTGCTGGCTGACCAGATCGAACAGGCGCGCGAGGCGCGGGAGCGGGTCCTTGCCGCCAGAGCGGCCGCGGATGTGCTCACAGACCGTTCGTATCCGTTCTGCCTGTGGAGTCCTGCGGAGGTGGCCGACAAGGTCGTCTGAGCGCCGCCGGCCCTGTGTCCCGGGGGAGTGCTATCATCTTCGACGCCCGTCCGACGGGCCAGACGGAAGGAGCGAACATGGGTAAGCCGGTGGTCGACGCCGACAGTTGCACCGCGTGCGGTATCTGCGTGGACGAGTGCCCGACGAGCTGCTTGGACCTGGAGGACGTTGCCGTCCTCGCGCGTCCGGACGACTGTACTGAGTGCGGCACCTGCGAGGAGGTCTGCCCCAGCGACGCTATACACCTCTAGCGTCCGCCGGATCGAACGGAGCGGCCGCGCCCGGGCCCTGTGGCTGCGGCCCTGACGGCGCATCACCCCTTGGGGCCCATGCCGTCCCGGGTGTACATCTTGGGCTCCTGGCCTTTGAGCAAGCCCACGAACCGACGGTGGTGCGCCGCGTACACCAACACACCCATGATCGCGGCGAACGGCCAGTCGTCCGCTCCGGTCGCCAGTGCCGCGGCAGGGAGCGTGGCCGCCGCCGCGACCTGCCCCGCCATCATGTAGCGGGTCAGCAATATGGTGCCCAGACCGACGACGACGACGGCCGCGAAGTAGACGGGTGCGTAAGCGAGGAGGGCACCGGCCCCGGTGGCCAGTCCCTTGCCCGTCCTGACGTAGCGGCCCTTCAGGACGGCCAGCCACACCGAGTAGTTGTGGCCCATGACCGACCCCAGCACCGCCGCCTGCATCGCCAGCTCCCGGTCGACCGGGATCGACCCGGCTGCCGCGCGTATCGCCAAGACGGGCAGCAGGCCCTTGAGTCCGTCGATCACCATCGTGAACGTGAACCATCCCCACGAACCCGTGGTCCGCTTGACGTTCATCGCGCCGACGTTGCCGGTCCCGTGTGTGGTGATGTCCTGGCCAGCGACTCGCTTGACCACCAGGTACGCGGTCGGTGTCCCGCCCACCACATAGGATGCCAGTACGGTCGCGGCGAGGGTCAGCCAGCCGACGGCGTCGACCGACACCATCGAGTCCAGCCAGCTCACGGACGGCCCCTCGGGAGGATCACCGCAAGCTCCCCGGCGCGCGTCTCGACCTCGTAGCGCCTCTCGAGCGTCACCTCGCCGTCGATCTGGCCTTCGATGGGTTCGGCGCACTCGATCACGACCGAGGCGTGACGCGACATGTGGACGGGCTTCATGCCGGTGTGCCTTCCTACGATCACGAAGGGCAGTCGAGCGAGTGTCTCGGGTAGAGGCATCGGATCGATCATGCAGACGTCCAGCAGGCCGTCGGTGGGCACCGAGTCCGGGGTGATGAAGAAGCCGCCCCCGTAGGTGGGCCCGTTGGTCATGGCGATCAGCAGCGCATCCAAGTCGACCGGCTCCGCGCCGTCAAAGGAGATTCTGAGCGGATGGCTGTAGAACTGGTTGAAGAGCACCCACATCAAGGCGCGAAGGTACAGAGGCAGTCCGCTCCAGCCGGTCCGCACCTTCATCTCGACGGCCTTGGCGGTCACGCGGGCGTCGAGGCCCACCGCGACGGAGTTGTTGAACCAGGTGCCGTTACACAGGCCGATGTCGACGTTGCGCCGCTCGCCTGTGGCGATCTGCCGCACCGCGGTGGGCAGGTCGAAGCTGATGCCCAAGGTGCGCGCGTAGTCGTTGCCCGAGCCGGTCGGGATGACCGACAGCGCGGGCCTGTTGGCCGGATCGCGGCGCATTATGCCGTTGGTCACCTCATGGACAGTCCCGTCGCCGCCGACCGCGATCACGGTGTCGAACCCTTCGGCCTCCTCGGCGATGCGCATCGCATGTTGGGGCGAGGAGGTCTCGGCGAAACGCACGCTTGCCACACCGCCCAGCAGCCTTTGCAGCACGGGCAGCATCTGCGCCGCCAAGCCGTGCTTGGCGGCCGGGTTCACCACCGCTAGTGCGCGGCCCAGCGCCATACCGTTCTCCCTTCGCAGGTATCGCTCGTCAAGAGGATATCCGTTCCTCGCGGCGGGCGCTCCCCCGGCCGCCGTGGTGGCGCAGGGCAGATGTGGCCGGGTGCTCAGGCGCGTGCTACACTCCGCTCCGCCGCGCCCTCTTAGCTCAGCGGATAGAGCGTCTGCCTCCGGAGCAGAAGGCCGCAGGTTCGAGTCCTGCAGAGGGCGCCATGTGATGTCTCAGGACATCGTGGACAGATGTGTCACGACATCGTGGACACATTCTGGCACTTGATGGCCTGATAGTTCTTGGTCGGATCGAGGGTGAGATGCCGAAGCATCTCACCCTCTTCCGTCAAGATCCGCACATCCAGACCTGCGACCAGCATGATCACCTCTCTGTGCTTGTGCGCTCGCCCCACGCCGATGTGGTGGAGCCGTCCCTTGTGTCGAAGTGTCACCGCTCCTCCTCCGTCGATGCGGTCCCTGCGCACTCGAGCGCCCTTCGGCAGGTCGATCTCGGGTCCGATCGGATATGCCTTGTCGCGCGCGTCGAAGGCGGTCTTCGGGGTCATGCGCCCTCGCGCCCGGTGGGCCACGTCCCGTCAAGTGGTGTATGAAGCCCTCTGCTCCGACCTCTAGTATCT
>JBBIJK010000024.1:0-31652 GCA_037445995.1 Actinomycetota bacterium
CCCGTTTGACCCGCGCCGCTGGCGCGCGTACCCTTGGCACCCCCCGCCCGGCTCCCGGCGCGGGGCTGTCGTGTTGTCGCGGGGCGGAAGGGGTGCCGGCGCGTGAGCGAACTGCTCGACCATGTGGCCTGCCGCATAGCCGCGGCGCGCCCGGTCGCCTCCGCCATCGACGCGCTGTCCGCCGGGCGCGACTTCACGCTGGCCGCTCCGGCGCTCGCTCGTCCCGCGCTGACCGCGACGATCTTCGCGACCCATCCCCGCCCGATTCTCGTCGCGCTCGCCGGCGAGGACGCCGCGGAGCGTTTCGCGAGGCAACTCGCCTCGCTGCTGGCGCCGGAGCAGGTCTTGCACCTGCCCGCGCGAGCGGACATGCCGTGGTCCGCCGAGGCGCCAGACCTGTCCACCGTGGGCCGCCGCGGGCGCGCGCTGTGGTCGCTGGCGAAGGGCCGCCCGGTGGTCGTGGTGGCGTCAGCGCGGGCGCTGATGCGTCGCGTGCCTCCACGTGACGCCCAGGTGTTCGAGCCCCTCGTGCTGGCGCCCGGCGCCGAGCTAGACCTCGCCGCCGCCGCCGCGCGACTGACGCGCATGGGTTACGAGAGGGCGGCCGCCGCGGAGGTGCGAGGGAGCTTCGCGGTCCGCGGCGGGGTCCTGGACGTCTTTGCGTCCGACGCGTCGGCGCCGGTGCGCGCCGAGCTGTTCGGGGACACCGTGGAGACGCTGAGGCGGTTCGTGCCATCGACCGGCCAGCCGGTGGGGGACGCAGGCCCGGTCGAGGTGTACCCGTGCCGCGAGGTGATGCTCGGGACGCGGGCCGCACAGCACGCGGAGCGCGCCTTGGCGGCCCTGGCGACGCGCGACGAGGAGGTCGCCCGCAGGCTGGAGATGATGCGCGAGGGGGTGTACTTCGATGGTGTCGAAGCCCATCTGCCGCATCTCTACCGTTCGCCCGGCGCGGTGACCGATCACGTGCATCCTTCGGCGCTCGTTGTGGTCAGCGAGCCTCGCGCGCTGTTCGACGACAGCGTCCGGCATGCCGAGGAGATCGAGGGCCGCGCACGAGCCGCCGGCGCCCACGCGGCGGGCCTGTTCCTCGGCCCGGCCGAGCTCGATCTCGGGGACCGTCAGCGGTTGACCCTGCTGTCGCTGCTCCGCTCGCGTGGGGTGGTCGACGCCGAGCTGGCCGCTCGCGCCCCGGAGGTCGCGGGTGGCGAGCAGAGGTTCGCCGGCGGCATCCGCGCGCTTCTGGAAGCGGGCAACGACGTGGTGCTGGCCGCCCCTGAGCGCGAGGCGCGTGCGAGGGCCGTCGACTTGCTCACCGCCGCCGGGCTCTCCGTGACTTCGCTCTCCGAGGAGCCCGGGCCGCTCCGGCCCGGCGTCGTGAGCGTCAGCCGCGCGGACGTCCCGGCGGGGTTCGTGATGCCCGAAGCGCGGCTGGCCGTCGTGAGCATCGAGGACGCCTTCCCTCGCCGCGCGGCGGCGGCGCGGCGTGAGGCGAGGGGGGCGCAGGCGGCCTTCGACCCCGCCCCCGGCGACCACGTGGTGCACGAGCGGTACGGGGTGGCCCGGTTCGTCGAGGTCGTGCGCAAAGAGGCTGGCGGGGCGGTGGGCGACTACCTGTTGCTGGAGTATGCGGCTGGCGACCGTCTCTACGTCCCGGTCGGCCATGCGGACCGCGTGACCAAGTACGTCGGGCCCGATGGCGCCTCGCCGCGCGTGACCAGGCTGAACACCTCGGACTGGAGCCGGGCGACGAAGAAGGCCCGGGCCGCCGCCAAGCGGCTGGCGTTCGACCTTGTGGACCTGTACGCGCGGCGGGCGGCGGTCAGGGGGCACGCGTTCTCGCCGGACACGCCGTGGCAGATGGAGATGGAGGCGATGTTCCCCTTCGAGGAGACCCCCGACCAGCTCGCCGCGATCGCCGACGTGAAGGCCGACATGGAGTCGGACCGGCCGATGGATCGCCTCATCTGCGGGGACGTCGGTTACGGCAAGACGGAGGTGGCGATCCGCGCCGCGTTCAAGGCGGTCCAGGACGGACGGCAGGTGATGGTGCTATGCCCGACGACCATCCTCGCGCAACAGCACTTCACCACCTTCTCCGAGCGGTTCGCGCCCTTCCCGGTCCGGGTCGAGGTGATCAGCCGCTTCCGGGACCGCGCCGACCAGGCGGCAACGCTCAGGGCGTTCGCAGAGGGGGGTGTGGATGTCCTGATAGGCACGCACAGGCTGCTCTCGCGAGACGTCGCGCCTCGCTCGCTGGGGTTGGTGGTGGTGGATGAGGAGCAGAGGTTCGGCGTCGAGAGCAAGGAGCACCTCAAGAACCTCCGCGAGCAGGTGGACGTGCTGACGCTGTCGGCCACCCCCATCCCCCGCACGCTCCAGATGTCGCTGTCCGGCGTCCGGGACATGAGCGTGATCGACACGCCGCCGCCGAACAGGTTCCCGGTGAAGGTCCACGTCGGCGAGTACGACGCTGCGATGGTGGCGGCGGCCATCCGCAACGAGCTCGCGCGAGGCGGGCAGGTCTACTACGTCTCCAACCGGGTGCGGACCATCGACGACGCCGTGGAGCGCGTACGCCGCGCGGCGCCCGAGGCCAGGGTGCTGTTCGCGCACGGCCGGATGTCCGAGCGCGAGCTCGAGCGCGTGATGGAGTCGTTCGCCGCCAACGAGGCCGACGTGCTGGTGGCCACCACCATCATCGAGTCCGGGATCGACAACCCTCACTCGAACACGCTGGTCATAGAGGACTCCCAGCGCCTCGGGCTGGCGCAGCTCTACCAGCTCAAGGGGCGCGTCGGGCGCTCGCATGTCCGGGCATTCGCGTACTTCCTGTTCCCGCGGACAGAGGCGCTGACCGACCAGGCGGTGGACCGGCTCATGGCGATCCGAGAGCATGACGAGCTGGGAAGCGGTATAAGGGTCGCGCTCAGGGACCTCGAGATCAGGGGGGCGGGCTCGCTGCTCGGCGCCGAGCAGTCCGGCAGCCTATCGGCCGTAGGCTTCGACCTGTACGCCGCCATGATCCGCGACGCGGTGTCCGAGGCGCGAGGCGAGCCGGCCCTGGCCGTCCCGGACGTGCGTGTGGAGATCCCCGTGCCGGCATACCTTCCCGAGGGGTACGTCCCCGACCCGGCTCAGCGGGTCCGGTGGTATCGCCAGTTGGCGGCCGCGGCCACTCCCGAGGCGGTCGGCGCGGTCGCGCGCGGTCTGGCCGAGCGTCACGGCGATCTGCCCGAGGAGGCGCTGGCACTGCTCGGGGTCGCCCGCCTCAGGGCGATGGCGTGCGAGGCCGGCGTGTCGTCGGTCGTCGTCTCCCGCCACAAGGCGCGGGTCCAGCGCCCCGCGCTGGAAGATCGTGCTCGAGAGGCCGCTGCTGCCATCGGCGCCGTCTGGAGCTCGCGAGAGAGCGCGCTGACGCTCGCTCTGCGTCCCGGGGAGGCCGTCGTGCCGGCGGTCGAGCGGCTGCTCGATGCTATACTTGCCGTCAGCCCGGGACCGGGCTCAGGGGCGAGTGCATCGGAGGGACCATGAAGCGTCTTGCTGGTATGACGGCCGTGCTCGTTGCCTTGGCCGTCGCCGCCGGCTCGTCGGGATGCCTGAACTCCGGGCTCATCGCGAAGGTCAACGGCGACGGCATCCGCCGTGACGCCTTCGATAAGGAGCTGGAGCGCTACCGCGAGCAGTACCCGACGATCTTCCAGAACTCCGACGGCGAGTTCCGCTTCCGCCGAACGCTGATCAACCAGATGATCGACCAGGAGCTGTTGCGTCAGGCGGCCGCCAAGGAAGGCGTCGCGGTCGGCGACGAGGAGCTCGACGGGCAGATAGAGGGCCTCAAGAAGGGTTTCCAGGACGAGGCGTCGTTCACGGCCGCTCTCGAGAAGTCCGGCTACACCATCGACGCGTTCCGTCAGTTCACGCGGGATCAGATGATCTCGCAGCGACTGATAGCCAAGGTGGCGGCCGATATCGCCGTCACCGATGAAGAGATCCGCAAGCACTACGACGAGAACAAGGACAAGTACGTCCGGCAGCCCTTCGAGATGATCCGTGTCGCGCACATCCTGTTCGGCGCCGACGAGGAGCGGAAGGCCCGCGACACTCGCGCGAGGCTGGCCGCCGGGGCCGATTTCGCGGCTACCGCTCGCGCCGAATCGAAGGACAGCGCCACCAAGGAGAAGGGCGGCGATCTCGGGTGGGCGAACATGCCCTACGCCCAGGAGTTCCAGTCCGCGGCTGAGAAGCTGGCCGTGGGCAAGCTCTCCGAGCCGGTGAAGACCTCGTTTGGCTGGCACGTCATCAAGATGCTGGAGCGCAAGACTGACCGCCAGAAGTCCTTCGACGAGGTCAAGGAGCAGGTCCGGCAGGTGCTTTACCAGCAGCGCCAGGCCAAGGCCTATCAGGATTACCTGCAGGAGCTCCGGGACGCGGCGAAGATCGAGATCTTCGACGACCAGCTGAAAGACGCATGGTCCTCTCCGACCACTCCAACCCCCTGACCCGGTCCAGCCGGGGCACGGCGTGGGGCGCTTCACGATAGTCGCGGTTCCGGCGCCCGACGGTGCGGCCCTCGACGAGCGGTCACTGGAGGCGTTTGGCGCTTCGGGCGAGATCGTCGCCTGCGGTTCAGCTCCAGCCGACGCGCTCGGGAGAGCGGGGGTCCGGCACACCACGTTGGCCGATCTGGGTCTGGTCCCGGACGCGGGAGTGGAGCGGATCGTGGCGGCCCTGCACGAGCGGGCGGACGACGCGGATGTCGCGATCGCGGTGGCGGGATACCCGCTCATGCGGGCGGGTCTGGTGGCTGGGCTCCTTCGCGGTCGCCACGATGTGAGGGTCGTCGCACCCCCCTCGTCGCTGCAGGTCCTCCTCATGGCGTTCGACATCGACCTGACCGCCGACCTGGACATAGTGGACGCCCGCAGCCTCAAGGGCTTCGAGTCCCGGCGAGACTCCCATCTCGTGGTGTCGGGCGTCGAGAACGCCATCCTCGCCCGGGCCGTCGCCGAGCGGCTTGCCGGGAGGTTCCCGCCCGAGCACGCGGTCGTCCTCGCCCGAGTCGTGGAGGGCGGGGGCTTCGAGCTGGAGATGCGCGCTCTTCGCGATCTGCCCGAAGGTGGGTTCGCCGCCGGTTCGGCGGTCTACGTCCCGCCCTCTCGCGTCGAACCGCCCGGCGGCTTCTACGGGTTCGTTCGCCTGATCGCGGAGTTGCGGGGACCTGACGGCTGCCCTTGGGACCGGGCGCAGACGCACGCCTCTCTCCGGCCGCACATGCTCGAGGAGGCCTACGAGGCCGTGGCCGCGATCGACAGCGGCGATTGGGCCCACCTCGCCGAGGAGCTCGGAGACGTCCTTCTCCAGGTCGTGCTCCATGCGCAGGTGGGGGCCGACGCCGGCGAGTTCACGATCGACGACGTCGTGGCGTCCATCGCCGAGAAGATCCGCCGCAGGCATCCGCACGTGTTCGGCGGCGCGCGGGCCGAGACCGCCGAGCAGGTCGTCCACGGTTGGGACGCCGGGAAAAGACAGGAGCGCGGCGGCGAGAGCGTGATGGACGGGGTGACCAGGGCGCTGCCGGCTCTCGCCAGGGCTCAGAAGGTCTCTCGCAGGGCGGTGTCGGTGGGGTTCGAATGGGAGTCCCTGGAGTGTGTGTGGGAGAAGCTCCACGAGGAGATCGATGAGCTCAAGGGCACGGAGCCCGGCTCGCGGCGCGCGGCCGAGGAGATCGGCGACGTGCTATTCACGGTGGTGAACCTCGCCCGCAAGCAGGGGCTCGACGCCGAGCAGACCCTGCGCGAGGCGTGCGATCGGTTCGAGGCCCGATTCCGCGTCATGGAGGCTCGCGCCGCCGAGGGCGGCGTGACCCTCGACGCGATGGGCATAGACGAGATGGAGAAGCTGTGGCGGTCCGCGAAGGAGAGTGAGCGCGGGCTGTGCGGCGCGACCGAGGAGGAGTCAGCCCGATGAGCTACATCGTCAACGTCCACGCCCACGAGGTGCTCGACTCCAGGGGCAATCCCACAGTCGAGGTAGAGGTCATGCTGGACGACGGCTCGCTGGGTCGCGCGGCCGTCCCGAGCGGCGCGTCCACGGGGGCCTTCGAGGCCGTCGAGCTGCGCGACGGGGACTCGGCGCGCTACATGGGCAAGGGCGTGCTCGGGGCCGTCTCCAACGTCAACGACCTCATCGCAGAGGAGATCGTGGGCGTCGACGCCACCGACCAGCGGGCCGTCGACGCCGCGCTGCTCGCGCTGGACGGCACGCCGAACAAGTCCAGGTTGGGCGCCAACGCGATCCTCGGAGTCTCGCTCGCCTCCGCCAGGGCCGCCGCGGAGTCGTGCGGCCTCACCCTCTACTCGTATCTCGGTGGCGTCAACGCGTGCACGCTCCCTGTCCCGATGATGAACATCCTCAACGGCGGCGCGCACGCGGACAACAACGTCGACCTCCAGGAGTTCATGGTCATGCCCGTCGGCGCGGGCAGCTTCCGCGAGGGCCTTCGCATGTGCGCCGAGATCTACCACACGCTCAAGGGCGTCCTGAAGGACCGGGGCCTGGCGACCGGCGTGGGCGATGAGGGCGGCTTCGCGCCCGACCTTGCCAGTAACGAGGAGGCGCTCAAGGTCATGGTCGAGGCGGTCGAGAGGGCCGGGTACTCGCTTGGCGACCAGGTCAGGTTCGCGCTGGACCCCGCCACCACCGAGATATTCGATGAGGAGCGCTCGCTGTACGTGCTCAGGGGGGAGGGCAGGGAGCTCACCTCCGCTGAGATGGTCGACTTCTGGGCCGACCTCGCTTCGCGCTATCCCATCGTCAGCATCGAGGACGGCATGGCCGAGGAGGACTGGGAGGGCTGGCGGCTCCTCACCGAGCGTCTGGGCGACAGGGTCCAGCTCGTGGGCGACGACCTGTTCGTCACCAACACCGAGCGGCTCAAGCGCGGGATCTCCGCCGGGGTGGCCAACTCGATACTGGTCAAGGTCAACCAGATCGGCTCGCTCACCGAGACCCTGGAGGCGATCGAGACCGCCAGGCGGGCGGGGTACACGTGCGTGATCTCGCACCGCTCGGGCGAGACGGAGGACACGACCATCGCCGACATCGCCGTGGCGGTCAACGCCGGTCAGATTAAGACAGGGGCGCCTGCGAGGTCCGACCGGGTCGCCAAGTACAACCAGCTGCTCAGGATCGAGGACGAGCTGGCGGAGTCCGCGGTCTACCCCGGCATGGACGCGCTGTACAACATCGCCTGACACCGGTCGGCGGCAGCGGAGGACGCGAGGAGGATGTCCAGGCGACAGCGAGGATCCAGGGCCGCGGCCCACATCTTCGGCGTGCCCATCGACTCGGTGATGGCGCGCCGGGAGTCGCTGGCGGACAACTACGACATCGAGTTCGGAGCCGAGCGCGTCTTCCCCGAGCTGCTGGAGGCGGTGCTCTCGGAGATCCCTGAGGGCGCGGCGGTCCTGGAGGTGGGGGCGGCCACCGGGCTGGTGACCCGCCCGCTGCTGGGCAGAGCCGGCGCTCTTACCGCGCTCGAGCCTTCGCCGGGGATGCTGCGCAGGCTGTTGGCCAGCGACGCGACCGAGTCGCCGCACCTGCGCGTGGTGCAAGGGATGGTCGAGGACCTGTCGCCCGAGATGGCCTACGACCTCGCGGTGGTGACGTTCACCCCGCGGCGCGGGCTGGGTCTCCTCAAGCTCATGATCGAACTGGCGATACGCGTGCGTTCGCGGGTGGTCATGATGCTGGCGGAGGACGGCTCGATGGACTGGGCCTACCTCTCGCGCAGCGCCTCGGCGCAGGGATTCGACGTCCGGGTGCGCATCGTCCGCGGTGCCGAGGGCCGCAGAGCGGTGGTGCTCGTAGCGGACGTCGCGGACTGGGTCCCGACCCTCGACGGGGGCAAGGGGTGGGGCGTCGACGCTCGCGAGACCGCCGTCCCCACACCACCTCCTCGCGGCGCGGCCACTCGCATACTCCGCTTCTTCATGGCCAGCGGCGACCGGGCGCTTCTGGTCCGCGCGGACCGGGCCGACCTGGACCGGCTGTACGGCAATCTGCGCACTGCGGCCCACAGGCTTGGGGAAGGCGAGGTCACCATCCGTCGCGAGCATGACGGGGTCCTCATCCTGAGGCTGCCCAAGCACGGCGACGTCTAGGGCCTAGCAAGTCGTTCGGGACTTCGAGGACCTACACCTCGACCTTACGTCTAGGTGACGCCCGGGCTCTGGGTGCGCTATCATGTCCATGGCGCCCGGCGCACGCCGTGACGCCAGCTCGCCTTCACCCACGACGGATCAACGATGCCATCCAGAAAGACGCAGCAGCACGGGGCGAGGAAGACGGTGCGAGGTTCGGCTCCCAGGCAGGCCGGGGCCGGCCGACGTGCTGCGGCTGCGCGCACCCGCGCCCCGTCGAGGGCCGGCAGGCCCGCCGCACCGCGCCTCCGAGGCCGCGCCGGACTGACCTGGTGGGCGGCGCTCGTGGTCATCGTCGTCGCGGTGTGGACCTTCTACCCGGTGCTGCGGGTCAACTACCGCGAGGAGAAGCAGCGCGCGCGGCTCGAGGCCGAGCTTGGCGACCTGCGTGGTCGCAACCAGCGCCTAAGGGCGCAGGTTGACCGGCTCAAGACCCCCGAGGGGGTCGAGGACGCCGCTCGCGAGAGTCTGGGGCTGGTGAAGGCGGGGGAGCGCGCCTACGTCGTCCTTGAGGCCACCGACACACCGACAGCGTCCCCTCCGGACCGTGTCAAAGCCGGCCCCGACAGTCTCTGGACACAAGCGCTCGACGCTCTGTTCGGCGTGGCGGACTGAGGCCGTGGACGACGACGCGCTCGTCGCTTCGCAGATCGGTCGCCCTCCCCGCGGCTCATGGGTCGTCGCCACCCGATGTCCGTTCCGCCGTCCCGCGGTGATCCAGACAGCGCCCCTGCTCGACACGGGCGAGCCGTTCCCGACTCTTCTGTGGCTGACGTGCCCATGGCTGCTGGAGACCGTGGCGGCACTGGAGTCCGCCGGGGGAGCCGCCCGGTGGGCCGCGGTCGTGTCAGCGGACCCGGGCATGCAGGCGCGTCTGCTCGCCGCGGACTCGGAGTATCGCGCACGCCGCGCCGTCGCGGGCGGCGGGGGAGACCCGTGCGGCGGAGTGGGTGTCGGCGGCCAGAGGCATCCGGCCGGCACGAAGTGCCTGCACGCGCATGTGGCTGCGGCGCTCGCAGGCATAGCCGACCCCATCGGAGCGGGCGTGCTGGACGAGATCGAGAGGTGGTGCCCCGACGACCGGTGCGCCTCGCTGCTGCGGGAGGACCGATGAGGGTCTGCGCCATCGACATCGGCACGGTGACCACGAGGATGCTGGTGGCCGACGTCACGACGGCGGGTCGCCTGAGCGAGGTGCGGCGCCTCAGTCGCATCACCCATCTGGGTGAGGGCCTGTCGTCCTCAGGCGAGCTCTCGGCCGACGCGATCTCGCGGGTGACCGCGGCGGTGGAGGAGTACGCCGCAACAGCATCGGAGCTGGGAGCCGGGCGCCTGGTCGCGCTGGCCACGTCCGCGGCGCGAGACGCCTCTAACGCGGATCGCCTCGCATCGGCGCTTGCCGGTGTCGGGGTGGTCCCCGAGGTGATCCCGGGTCACGAGGAGGCCAGGCTCTCCTTCATGGGCGCGACCTACGACATGCGGGGACGCGGCGTGCTGGTGGCCGACCCCGGGGGCGGGTCCACGGAGCTCGTGTTCGGGGACGCGGCGTGCGGCTCGTCGGAAGTGCGTCTCGCAAGGAGCGTGGACGTGGGCGCGCGCCGCATGACGGAGACCTTCTTCCATCACGACCCACCGACCCGCGGCGAGCTGGAAGCCGCCCGCGCGTGGGCGGCCGCAGGGTTCAGGTCCTTCTTCGAAGGGCTTCGCGAGCGGCCGCGGGAGCTGGTCACCCTGGCAGGTACCGCCACGACGCTGGCCGCCGTCGAGCAGGGCCTCGATCCCTACGACCCCGCTCGCGTGCACGGACGGAGGCTGGACGGCGCTGTCGTCTCGGCGCTGCTGGAGGAGTTGGCCTCGGTGGCACTGGAGGAGCGGAAACTCATCCGCGGCCTCGAGCCAGACAGGGCCTCGGTGATCGTAGGCGGTACGGTGGTCGTCGAGGCGGTCCTGTCGCTGTCGGGCCTGGATTCGACGACGGTGAGCGAGCACGACATACTCTATGGCATCGCCATGGACGTCGCGGCGGGCGGTAGGTGATGCGAGCGTGGCGGGGTATCCGAACTGGCACAGGAGGGGGACTTAAAATCCCCTGGCCGCAAGGCTCGTGGGTTCGAATCCCACCCCCGCCACCAACGCTCGCGCTCTCCCGCCTGTGCTCCCACTCTGCGATACTTGAGCGTCGAGCGCGCTTCGGTCCGCCACCGGCGGCCGCGACCTGGGATCGGAGGACGGGGACACTTGCCTGATGAGGCCGCCATACGCCTGTACCAGGCGCTAGTGGACCAGGACTCGGCTGCCGCCATCGGCGTGGTCGAGCAGGTCAAGGCATCCGGCGTCGAACAGGCGCAGCTGTTCGACGCGCTGTTCGTGCCGGCGATGGCGATGCTCGGAGGCGCGTGGGCGTCGGGCGCTGTCGACGAGTACGCGTTCACGCAAGCGGCCGTGGTGGCCGAGCAGATACAGTCGTTCGTGCAGCCGCCCTCCTCGGTCGCGGACAGCGGTATCACCGTGCTGGTCGGCTGCATGCAGGGGGACGTCCACGCGATGGGCAAGAACATCATCGCCGCGGCGCTCAAGGAGGCGGGGCATCGGGTCGTCGACCTCGGAGTGGACGTGCGCCCTGCGGACTTTCTCGACAGGATCGAGGAGACCGGTGCACGCATGGTCATCGTGTGCGCAGACACCGTGGACACGGCCGTCTCGGTCTCCAGGGTGCGCGACATGCTCACGCAGGGCGGGCAGCCAGACGTGGTGGTCCTGGCCTCCGGCGGACCCTTTGTCGCGGAGCCCTCGCTCGCGCGGGAGTGCGGCTGCAACGGCGTGGTCGGGGGCGCGGAGAGCGCGCTGAAGCTGGTCGACCGTGTGGCCCGTGACGTCCTCGGCCGCTTGAAGGGGGCGTGAGCGGGATGTCGGCGAAGCGCGCGCCCAAGACGCAGGCCCCAAGGCCGCTCGACCTCGCCGAGGACCTCGCCCGCAACGGTCACGTATGGCCTGCTGTGGAGGCCGTCCACGCCGCCCTCGCGGTCGAGCCGGATGACCCCAAGGCGCTGACGCTGCTCGCCGAACTGATGCTCGCCGGGGACTTCTACGACGAGGCGATAGCCGCGGCGGGGCGGGCCATCGAGGCCGATCCGGCGTGCGCCCCGGCCTATCTGGCGCTGGGGTTGGCCTACGACCGTCACGGCGGGATGTGGGACCAGTCCATACTCGTATGGCAGGAGCTGGCCGAGGTCGTGCCCGACCTCGTGACCGCGCACGTGCAGTTCGGGGAGGCGCTGGCCGCGTCCGGGTTCGACGAGGAGGCCATCGACGCCTGGCGCCGCGCCTTGGAGCTTGACCGGTCGGACGCCCGCGCGATGTACAACCTCGCGGTCGCCGCGCTCAAGCGAGAGGGCGTGGCCACGGCTCTGCCGGGCTTTCGTAAGGCTGGCGACCTCGACCCGTCCCAGGACGAGCTGTTCTTCCGGCTCGCGGGGATCGAGGACGACGGCGAGCCCGCGCCTGATCCCGCCGAGGTGGGCGAGGATAGGACCGAGCGGCTGTTCGCGGCCGGGGCCCTGGCCTTCGAAGAGGACATGATCGCGGCAGCGGAGATCGTCAGGCTGCTGCTGGAGGAGGATCCCGACGACGCCGAGGCGCTGGCGATCGCCGCGTACTGCTACCTCAAGCAGGAGGCGGTGAACGAGGCCATCGCGTGCGCGCTCCGCTCGCTGGCGGTCAACAGCAAGCTGCAGACGGCGATCTGCGTGCTGGGGATCGCGTTCGGAAAGCGGCCCGGGCTCAACCGCCACGCTTCGCGCGTGTTCCAGGCGCTGGCCAAGGTGGCCGACCATGAGGCGCTACCCCACGTCATGCTCGCCGAGACCTTGCTGGGACTGCAGCGTTACGCGCAGGCCAAGGCGTCCTTCAGGACGGCCGTGGAGATCGACCCCTCCTGCGTGAGGGCCCGGTTCGGGCTGGCGGCGGTGCTGCTGACGGAGGGCAGGCACTCCGAGGCGCAATGGCAGGTGCGCCGCGCCGCGTACTACGACACGAAGAGGCAGCGCCTCTTCTGGGAACTGTGGGACTCCTACTCCGGGGGAGGTGCCTGAGTGCCCACCAAGAAGGGCGGCCCCCGGCCCATGCGTCCCGCCGGCGACCCGGTCGCCGCGCCCAAGAAGGCGGCGAAGCCTCGAGTGGAGCGCCCGTCGCCCGCTCCGGAGCCGGTCGCGCCCGTCGAGCCGTCCAAGGTCCCTCGCCGCAACCCGATGTTCCCCGTCGGGGTCGCCTACTGGCCTCTGGACGCCGAGACCGACGCCTGGTCCGACTGGTACGCAAGGGACTTCGACGAGGACTTCGACGAGTTCGCCGACGCGCGTCTGGCGATCGTGCGCCTGTTCGTGTCGTGGAAGGCCCTGGAGCCGCAGGTGGGCCAGTACGACGACGCCGCACTCGATCGACTGGAGGACCTCGTCGTCGCCGCTCGTGAGCGCAAGATCCAGGTGCTCGTGACTTTCTTCGCGGACGATCGGCTCGCGGAGATGGTGGACGTCCCCTGGGGCAAGAAGCGAGATCCTCGCACCGACGCGTACCTGCTGCAGCGCGAGGTAGCTCTCGTCCAGCGGGTGGTGAACCGCTTCAGGTCGGAGAAGGCGATCTTCGCTTGGGACCTCGCCAACGAGGCGTTCGCGTCGGGCTTCGAGAGCACGGAGGCGTTCGTCGCGTGGGCGGCGATGATGCGGGAGGCCGTCCGGGAGGTGGACCCCGAGCGCCCCGTCACGGTCTCCGTCGATCCCGAGACCCTCTATCGAGCCACCGGTGTCGACCCGCGAAAGGCTCTTGACGAATGCGAGTTCGCCACGAGCCACGTTACCGCGTCCTATCGCGCTTACGTCGCCGAAGGCCCTCTGACCTCGGGGCCCGCGACCTACGTCGACGCGTTCCTGCTGCGGTCGGCGGCTCGCGGCCTTCCGGTCCTCCTCGACGAGGTGGGCCCCCCGTCGCTGGACAACTCGCCCGCCGAGGAGGCGGCGTACGCGCGGACCGTGCTGTACGCGGCCCTGATGAACCGCTCGGCCGGCGTCATCTTCCGCCGGTTCAGGGACCTGGACACCGAACGCCGCGAGCCTTACTTCCGCGACCCGTGGGAGGTGTTGGTCGGGCTGGTGGACAGGCACGGCAGACCGAAGGCCGCCTGGGGCGAGGTCAAGCAGTTCGTGCGCATGGCGGCGCACATCGACCTTTCGCGTCACACGCTGCTCCCCGAGCGCACCGCGGTGCTCATGGCGGCCGAGCGCTACCACGCGCTGCCCAGCCTTGCGGGGCTCTACGGACCGCGCTCCTGCCTGCAGTCCTACATCAGCGCCAAGGAGGCGCACGTGCCGGTCACGGTGGCTCGGGAGGATGACGAGCTCACCGCGCACACGGTGCTCATCGTGCCCTCGGTGTTCAGCCTCTCGTCCGAGATGTGGGAGAGGCTCGCTTCGTTCGTCCAGAACGGCGGCTCGTTGGTCTACTCGTACGGCGGAGGCGAGCTCGACCCTGTGGTCAGGGAGGTCTTCGGGGTCGAGTTCCAGGGCGACGCGGGGGCGCGTCGTTCCCTGTCGTGTCGCGTCGCGCAGCCCGACATGCTCGGCCCGCTCAAGCCTTTCGACGTTCCGCTCGACGTGCCGCACTTCGCACTGCTCGGACACGGTGGCGCCACAGTCGTGGCCACCGACGCGAAGGGCTCGCCGCTGCTGACCCTCAACACCTTCGGGCAGGGGCGCGCCGCCTTCATAGCGGTGCCGCTCGAGCGCGCGTTCGCCCAGGGCGACCCATGGTCGCCCCCGGCGCCCGCCAAGCACATGCTGCGCTGCGTGTACGGCGCGGTCGCCCGGGCGGCCGGCTGCGGCGCGCCTGTGGCATGTGACGCCCCCGAGGTGGAGGTGGCGGTGTTCAACGGCGATAGTGACGACGTGGTGCTCCTGCTCAACCACTCCAACGACAAGGTGACCGCGGGCCTGACCTTCGACCGGGCCGTCGGCACTATCGCCGACGTGCGCGGCGGCGGAGCCGCATCCATCGGGGACGTCTCCTTCGGGGTGCCTCTGGACCCGAACGGCGCGGCGTCGCTTCGGGTGACCTACGAGTGACCGGCATGGGCGCGGTGCTAGACTGTGCGCGTGTCCGTCGGGACAGGAGAGTGGGGACAGATGTCGGCTGATAGGCGGGCGAGCAGCTACCTTCTGGAGTCGTGGCTGGAGCTGTCGCAGGCGCTCGAGCAGCACCCGGAGATCCGCGGCCTCCTCTACGACCCGGTCACCGGCCTTCCCACCACGCCGCTGCTGTTCCCGCGGATCAAGGTCCTGATGGAGGAGCGGGGCGAGGTGTCCCTGCTGTGCCTGAACGTCGTCCGCTACAGCAGGATCGAGGAGATCTACGGCTGGAAGGTCTTCGACGACGTCATGCGGATGGCCAGCGAGGTCCTGGAGTCCATCACCGGCAGCGACCTGCGCGACTCCGACATCCTCGCGGAGTTGATGGTCTCGGGGAACGCCTTCGTCATCGTCCTGTCCCCTCCGCGCAACTCCGAGCGCATGGACCCCGAAGCGCTCGGGGCCCTGACGCGTCGCATAGAGGAGAGGGTGCGTGAGGATCTCGGGCATCGCATCGAGGGCGCGCTGTTCCGCAAGTTCGGCTGCTACGCCGGGTCCGCGATCGTCCGCGCCGAGGACAACATCCGGCTCGAGCGCCTGATCCACGAAGGGCTCGAGCAGGCGCTGGCCGACTCCCGTGACTGCGAGGCGATCGACGCCGAGCAGCGACGCGCCCGGCTGAGGCAGATAATCGAGTCCGAGCAGGTGCGCACCCTCGTGCAGCCCGTGCTCGATCTCGCCGAGATGACCGTCATCGGCTACGAGGCGCTCAGCAGGGGGCCGGAGGGCGGGGAGTTCGAGCGCCCCGACAAGCTCTTCGAGACGGCGTACGACGCGGACCTCGTGCTCAGGCTGGAGCGCATCTGCCGTCGCAAGGCCATCGAGGCCGCCCAGTCGATGCCGGACGACAGGATCATGTTCATCAACATCGAGCCTGAGGCGGTGGCCGATCCGGAGCTTCGCGACGTGATGCTGGGGTCGGTGCTCGCGGACGCGGGCGTCGTGCCGCAGCAGCTGGTGCTCGAGATAACCGAGAGGACCGCGATCGAGGATTTCCGGTCCTTCCGGGCCACGCTGGAGCACCTGCGGGCGATGGGGTACGCCGTGGCCGTGGACGATGCGGGGGCGGGCTACGGTTCGCTGCAGGTCCTGGCGGAGGTGCACCCCGAGTGGCTCAAGATCGACCTCTCGCTGGTCCGCGGTGTGGACCACGACGAGGTCCGGCGCCATCTGGTGGAGAGCATCGTCATGCTCGCGAACAAGATCGGGGTCAAGCTCGTGGCCGAGGGCATCGAGACGCCCCAGGAGCTGGCGACCCTCAAGGAGCTCGGGGTGCGCTACGGTCAGGGCTTCCTGTTCCAGCGGCCGGCAGAGCCCTTCCCGGCCGACCCGGACCTCTCGCGCATGCCCTAGCGGACGGGTCATGGGCGACGTCGACGGCAGGCAGCGCATCCGGTTGACGGCGATGTCGTCCAAGGCCGGTTGAGCTGCGAAGTGGGGTCCGGGGGACCTCGCAGCAGTCCTCGAGAGGTTCGATCCGGGTGCGGCGGCCGGGCTCATGGTGGGTTTTGAGACATCCGACGACGCGGCGGTCTACGTGCTCGGCGACCGCGCGCTCCTGCTGACGGTGGACTTCTTCACGCCGATGGTCGACGACCCGTACCTCTTTGGCGCGATCACCGCCGCGAACGCCCTGTCCGACATCTACGCCATGGGCGGACGGCCGCTGGCGGCGGTCAACCTGCTGGCCTTTCCCTGCTCGATGCCCGCCGAGGTGGTGGGCGAGGTCCTGCGTGGCGGGGCGGACAAGGTGCGGGAGGCCGGTGCCGTCGTCGCCGGCGGGCACACGATCGACGACGCCGAGCCCAAGTACGGGCTGTCGGTGCTGGGCGAGGCCGACCCCGGGAAGGTGGTGCGCAACGTAGGCGCCTCCCCGGGAGACGTTCTCGTGCTGACCAAACCCGTCGGGGTGGGCATCATGAACACCGCGCTCAAGCAGGGACTGGAGGACGAGGCCTCACTCGCCGAGGTCGTCGCCTCGATGTCGCGCCTGAACGCTCCGGCCTCGGAAGCCATGGTCGAGGTCGGCGTCAGCGCCGGCACGGACGTGACGGGGTTCGGCCTCCTCGGCCACCTGCGTGAGATGGCGCTGGGCAGCGGATGCGCCGCCCGCGTCGATGCGGTCGAGGTCCCCGTGTTTCGCGGTGCGCTGGAGTACGCCGCGCGCGGCGTGCGCCCCGGGAGGGCACTTGACGTCCTGGAGCATCTGGACCCGCACGTCGACTGGGGGTCGGCCGACACCGCGTTGCGGCTGGTCCTGTGTGACCCCCAGACAAGCGGCGGCCTGCTGATGGCGGTGCCTCCGGGAAGGGTCGGGGACCTTCTGGCCGCGTTGGACGCTCGGGGCGAGGCGGCTCGCGTGGTCGGCTCGATGGTCGAGGGCGTGCCGGGCTTCGTCGCGGTGACCTGAGCCGCCCCCGTCAGCCTCGCCGAGGACCGTCGCGGGGTTCGGCGGGTTAGAATCGCATCCATGGGTCAGGATATCGAGACAGGCTCGCGGTTCCGCGGGCTTCCCAAGGTGGACGCGCTCCTTGAGCGCGAGGACCTTTCGTCGCTCTGCGTCGAGCTGCCGAGGCCCTTGGTGGTAGAGGCGGTCAGGGAGGCCGTGGACTCTGTGCGCCGCGCTCTCGCGGCGGGTCAGGACGTTCCCGTCGATGCTGGCAGCGTCGCCGCGGACGCACTGGTCCGGGCCCGGGCCAGGGCGCGCCCGTCGCTGCGCCGTGTGGTCAACGCCACCGGGGTGGTGGTGCACACCAACCTCGGCCGCTCACCGCTCGCCCCGTCGGCGATGGACGCCGTCGACGCTGTGGCGCGGGGCTACTCGACGCTCGAGTACGACGCGGACAGCGGCGAGCGCGGCTCCCGGCACTCGCACGTGGAGGACCTGATCCGCCGCGTCACGGGGGCCGAAGCCGCGATGGCGGTGAACAACAACGCCGCGGCAGTGCTGCTGACGTTGGCGTGTCTCGCACGCGGACGCGAGGCCATCGTGAGCCGCGGTCAGCTCGTGGAGATCGGAGGCTCATTCCGGGTGCCCGACGTCATGGCCGAGTCGGGCGCCATCATGGTGGAGGTGGGCACCACCAACAAGACCCACCTTCGGGACTACGAGAACGCCATCTGCGAGCGGACCGGCCTTCTGCTCAAGGTGCACTCCAGCAACTTCCGCGTCGTCGGCTTCGTCCAGGAGGTCTCGGCAGGAGAGCTGGTGGCGCTCGGCGCCGAGCGGGGCGTGCCGGTGTTCGAGGACCAGGGCTCGGGCGTGCTGGTGGACCTTCGCAGGTGGGGGCTGCCCGGCGAGCCGACGGTGTCCGAGAGTGTGGCCGCGGGCGTCGACGTCGTGTCCTGCTCGGGCGACAAGCTGCTCGGCGGGCCGCAGGCGGGGATCCTCGCCGGGAAGCGCGAGGTCGTCGAGAGACTGAAGCGGCATCCGCTGGCGCGCGCCGTCCGGCTGGATAAGATGACGCTGGCCGCGCTCGAGGCGACATTGCGGCTCTACATCGATCCCGACAGGGCCGCACGCGAGCTGCCGACCCTGCGGATGCTGTTCGCGACCCGCGACGAGATGGCGACGAGAGCCGCCAGACTCGCGGACGCCATCTCGAAGCGCTGTGGCGGCGCCTACCTGACGGGCGTCCATGACGACGTCTCCCGCGCGGGCGGCGGGGCGCTGCCGATGGCCGACATCCCGACCGTGACCGTGGCGGTGTCGCCGCAGGGCATGGGCGTGGAGGATCTGGAGCGCCGCCTGCGCGCGGGCGAACCTCCGGTGGTGGCGCGCATAGCGGACGGCCGGCTCCTGATAGACCCGCGAACCCTCACCGAGTCCGATGAGCGTGAGGTCGTCGAAGCGCTGGCCGCCGCCTCGCGCACGCCGTAGCCGCGAGAGGGGACCGCGACGCCGCTTGGACGGGCGCGCCGCTCGGCCGAGCAGGCCGGGCCGGTGCTCCGATCACTCCCCGCTCATCGGCGGCCTGGCGATGAAGTAGGCCATGCCGCCCGGAGGACCGAAGACGATCGGGAGCAGGATCAACCAGACGGGAAGGCGACGCCGGCGCACGTCGATGAAGACCGCGATGTCGATCAGGAGTATGCCTGCGACGAGATAGGCGGCCATGATCGGGCTGAACTCCAGTGTCATGTCGTCCCCCGTTCGGTCGGGTGCGGACCTAGCTCGACGCTCCTCGTCCGCGCGACGAGGAGCCACCACGCAGTCTGCCTGACATGTGGGCCGCCGCCAAGACAGCCAGGTGTGCGAGGAGCGAGCCCAGCGACGGTTGACCAGTGGTGAGGCCCTGGGAGTCGATCGACACCAGCCCGAAGCTCGCCACCGCCAGCAGACCATTGTCTATGCCGACTCCCGGGACGAGCGAGGAGGCCAGTACGCTCGTCAGACGGCCCGTGAGCCATGCGAAGGCCGTGAGGGCTATCGGAGAGCCACGGCGGGCCAGCGAATACCCTATCCCGGCGAGCACGAGAAGCGAGCCGGCGCTCAGCGCGCCCGGGATCCACGTGTAGGCCCCCTGGGGCCACGAGCGGAAGCCCCAGCGCACGACGAGCAGCGAGAGGAAGCCGAAGGCGCACTGAACCGCGACTCCGATCGCGAACAGCCGGACTCCTCGCAAGCGTTCCTCCGCTCCGGTCGGATCACCCGGACCGGCCGTCAAGACCCGTCCCAGCCCGGCAGTTCGCTGGCCTGTTTGACCCATTCGGCGAAAAGGACCTCGTCGAACGCATCGTCCTCGTGGATGTCCAGGTAGCGGACGCTGGCGTCTTTCGACTCGCCGGGGGGCGGGGGCTTGAGTGCCGCCCCGTCGAAGAACGCGACCTTGACGTACTTGGTCAAGCAGTGGAAGCCCAGAAACCAGCCCCGGCCTTCCGCTCCGTAGAAGGGCGAGTTCCAGCGAACACCCTTGCGCACATCGGGGACGGTCCTCACGATGATGGAATCCAGGCGACGCCCGACCTCGCTCTTCCAGCCAGGCATGGCCGCGATGTAGGCCTGCACGGGGGCGTCTCCGTCCCCTTTGGGGATCTGAGGGTTTCCGCCGGACAGCAGCACGGGCTTGGCCTGCGGGTCGTGTGCCTTCGTCGACCGATTCGCCATCGCGACCGCTCCTGACTCCCCGGGGCGCCTGCAACATCGTAGAGGATTCCCCTGCGAGGCCGCCTCTTGTCAGGCTGCCGGAGCTTGGGAAGTCACCGCCGGGACGTTGGCTATAATGCCCCGAGACATGGCACCTAGGGGAGGAGTCGCTTGAAACGGCGCAGAGCGGTGGGTCCCACCGCATGGATACTGGGAGGATCCGGCTGTATCATCGGGGCGTTGGCCGCATGGCTCGTGAGTCAGGGCAACCCGGGCAACATGGGTCTTTGCATCGCGTGTTTTCTGCGTGACATCACCGGATTCTTCGTCGGGGGCCTCACCAATCAGGGTGCGGTCGCGTACATCAGGACTGAGATCGTCGGCATCATCCTTGGCGCCACGGGCGCCGCGCTGGGCGCCAGGGAATTCCGTTCACGCGGGGGCAGCCAGCCGCTCCTGCGGTTCGTCCTGGGCTTCATCTTCATGGGCGGAGCGCTCATCTTCCTGGGTTGCACCGTACGCGCGTGGTTGCGGCTTGGCGGAGGCGACCTGACGGCGCTCTGGGGTGTGTTGGGCATCTTCGCCGGCGTTCTGGCGGGCATCGTCTTCCTGCGACGCGGGTTCAACCTGGGACGCGCAAGGGCCCTCGCCAAGCCGCTCGGCTTGGTCCTGCCAGCGTTCGGCGTCGCGCTCCTGGGCTTCGCGCTCCTGAGCGCGTTCGGCGCCAAGCCGGGGTTCGCCACACAGACCACGGAGGGTGCTTTCGCCACGGGCGACAAGCCGCCGGCGGTGTACCTGAAGACTGACGGAGTGCCTTCCCGGGTCCTCAAGCCCGAGGGCGGGACGTTCTCCGCCGACGGATCGATCGTGGCGCGGGACGGCGTCCTCGCCGCGTCGGCCGAATCGGTCAAGAAGGCCAAGCCGCAACCGGGCGGCAGGAGGGCGCCGATCTGGACATCGCTCGCAGTCGGCCTCGCCATCGGCATCGTGGCGCAGCGCAGCCGCTTCTGCTCGATAGGCGGCATCCGCGACGCGATCCTCGTCCGCCGCTTCGACCTGCTCTTCGGCGTGGTGGGCCTTCTCGTCGGCTCGTCAGTGGTCAACCTTCTGATGGGGCAGTACAACCTGGGCTTCGCGAATCAGCCCGTCGCCCACAATGACGTGCTGGGGAGCTTCGCGGCCATGACGGTCGCGACTCTCGCCGCGATGCTGCTCGGCGGATGCCCGTTCCGGCAGGTGGTCATGGGCTCCGAGGGCGACGCCGACGCGGCCTTGACCGTGGCGGGCATGCTCACGGGCGCGGGTGTCATGCACTGGGCCTCGCTCGCATCGTCGGCCAAGGGTCTGGCGTCCGGCGCCTGGTGGGCACTCGGGGTCATGGCGGTGGTATTGATCGCGGTGGCGCTTCATGGGTCCCGCAAGACGGCGCAGTAGGAGGAGACCTGAATGAAGGAGCTGGACGTGCGCGGGCTTTCGTGCCCGCTGCCTCTCGTGCGGACCAAGAGGGCGCTCGACGACGCGCCCGCCGAGATCATCGTTCTCGCCGACAGCGGGACGGCGAAGGCCAACGTGACCTCCCTGCTGGCCGACGAGGGCTACGCCGTGACTGTGGACGAGTCAGACGCGGAGTACCGGATCAGGGGGGTTCGCGGGTGACGGCGCTATTCCGCCGGGAGAAGGCCGAAGACCCGGTCGCCGGCGAGGCGCTCGGCCTCTTCCTCTTCGATTCGGTGAACGACGCGATCGCCGCCGAGCGCGTGCTTCAGGCGGCTGACTACGAGACCTGCCTCGTCGCTCCGCCCCACCACCTGCGCGCGGGATGCGATCTCGCGGTTGCGATACCGCGATTCGAGCAGGTGGGGGCCGGGAGGGTGCTCGCCGATGCCGGTGTGGAGGTGCGCGGCTGGGTTGACGACACCGACGGCACCGCCGACGTGTGCGACCTGGTCACGACGGTCGACTTCGGCGAATGGCTCATGGTCCGCGCGGGCAACATGAAGATCGTCGTGGAGAAGGCGACCGGGCTCATCGTGAACACCTCCGGGGGCGGGTGTCCGGACATCCCGTATCTGAACATGGCTCTCGTGGGCGAGAGGCTCGCCATGGCGCCCCGCCCGAATGAGCTTGGCTACACGCTTTGCGGCCTCATGCTCGACCGTGCGTTCCTGGAGGCGAGGAGACTGACCGAGGGAGGGGGGTCGTGACACTGCTCGTGGTCGCGACCTACCCCGTGCCGGGAGGTCCGGTGCTCGAGGGCCCCGTTTCGCTCGAGCAGGACGGCGCTGTGGCCGTTAACGGCGTTTCCATGCCCCGGGCGCAGGGGACGTCCGCCATGCTGGGCGCGGCCGCTCAGGCGGCCGCGCACCTGGGAGTGCCGGCTCCACGCGCGCTCGTAGCCGGGGACATCGGGCGCGGTGATGGCACGCGGGCCGTCTTCGACCGCTTGGCAGCCGCCGCTGGGGGTCTCTCGCCGTCGGTCGTCGCGTTCCACTACGTGCAGCCGGTGATGGCCCTGATGCGGCGCGCCGTCCAGCAGCTGACGGAGGTGGCGCCCGACGCGATGCTGGTGGCGGACGCCGGCGGGATGTACGCCGCGAAGGCGGCGGGACTCGCCCCCCGGTTCGAGCTCATGACGCCGGATGCGGGCGAGGTGGGGTTCCTGGCCGACCCCGAGGTGACCCACCCGGCGTATGTCTCCCGCTACCTCTTCGGTACCGATGCGTTCGATCCCCCCGTGTTGGCGCGGCGTGCGTACGAGAATGGCGGTAGCTCGGAGACGCTGATCATCAAGGGCGTACGCGACCTGATCGCCCGCGGCGGTGTCGTCCAGCATGAGATCGCAGACCCGTGCGTGCCGCAACTCGAGGCGATCGGCGGGACGGGGGACACGCTGACGGGACTCGCTTCGGCGTTCCTGGCCGCCGGCTTCCCGACCGTGGACGCGGCGAGTTGCGCGTGCCGGGCCAACCGCGAGGCGGGGCGGGTGATGCGCGCGACGCCCGCCATGCAGGCGGCCGACCTCGTGGCGGCGCTCCCGCGCGTGCTCTCCGAGAACCTGTGCGATTGGAGCGGGGCGAGCGTCGACGGCGGTCGAAGACCGACCGGTTCGTGAGCTGCCGTCCACGCCCCGAGCTGTGGCCTCATAGCACGCGGCGAAGCCGCAAGGTGACCGCGGTGCCGCGCCCCACCTCGGATTCCAGCGACACCGATCCCCCGGAGCGCTCGACGGCGTGTCGCACGAGGGACAGACCGAGCCCTGTCCCGCCCGTGGCTCTGGATCTGGCGGGATCCGCCCGGTAGAAGCGCTCGAACACCCTTGGGAGGTCCTCGGCCGAGATGCCGGTACCCGTGTCGGCCACGGCGATGGCGACTTCGTCGTCCGACGCCGTGACCTTCAGGGTGACCGCGCCGCGTTCGGTGTATGCGATGGCGTTCGCGAGAAGGTTGTCGAGCGCTATGGCCAGGTCCGTCGCGTGGCACGCCGCGTACACGTCGGCGCCCGCGATCGCCGACAGGTCGACCGCGAGCTCAAGGCCAGCGTCCGCCGCGGCCCCGCGGTGTGACAGCGCCACGAGGTCGACGGCGCTTCGGACGTCGGTCACTTCGTTGGTCGCGGCGGCGGCCTCCAGACGCGAGAGATCGAGGAGGTCGAGCACGAGCCGACGCAAGCGGGAAGCCTCGCCTTCTATCTGCTCGGCGAACGCGATCGCGCGCGCGGTGTCGCCGTCGGCAGCGGCGGCCGCCACGGACTCAGCGAGCAGCTGGATGCCCGCGGTCGGCGTCTTCAGCTCGTGGGAGGCGTTGGAGACGAAGTCGCGCCGGATCTGATCGAGGCGCGCTCTCTCGGTCAGGTCGGCGACGACGACGAGAGTCCGGGCGTCCTCCTCCTGCTGTTCGAGAGCGATCACGGTCACGTGCAGCACGCGGCCGGTGGCGTCCGGCGGGCACTCCTGCGATGTGACCCCGTCACGGTCGGCGGCACGGCTCACCGCTTCGGCGACGCATGCCGGCAGGCCACATTCCCCCACTCGGCGCCCGAGCCGACCGCCGACCGGCGCGCGGAGCATGTTTCTGGCAGCCCGGTTCTCGAACCGCACAGTATCGCCGTGCAACAGGAACACACCGTCTGCGAGGCCGTCGAGCGCGGTGCGCAGATGGTGCCGTTCAGCCTGGAGGTCCTCGATGCGCATGCGCATCTGCCTGCCAAGGTCGTTGAGAGCGTCGGACAGCGCCCCGAGATCGCCACGCTCCGGCCGGACGGGAGTGAGCAGGTCGCCGGAGGCCATGTTCTTCGCTGAGGCGGTGAGGCCCGAGACAGCCGCCGTCGCCCCCGCCGTGATGCGCTCGATGACCACCAACGCCGAGACGAGGATCGCGACGAGGAGCAGCAGGCCTGTGCGGCGCCAGCCGGCGGCGAGTCCGCCGACGACCTGCGCCGGCTCGGAGACGCACAGCGCCACCGACGCTCCGCGGTACGTCGCGGGCACCGCGACGTAGGCGTACTCCCGTCCGAACGCGCCGCTCAGCCGCCGCGCCGTGCCCACCGCGCCGTCGAGCGCCGCGCGAACCTCCGGGCGGCCGGCGTGGTTCGCCAAGAGGGCCGGGTCCTCGACCGTGTCAGCGAGCACCTCCCCGTCAGCGGCGACGACAGTCGCCCGAAGCCTAGTGCCGGCGACTACGGCGGCCACGACGGCCGGGGCGTTCGCGCCGGGCTCGTCCATCGCGAGCGCTCCGGCCTGCGCGACACCGCGCAGGTGCTCCTGTTGCTGCCGGAGGACGGTTGAGGACAGGGATCCGTAAAGGATCCACAGCCACACGCCGCCGAGAAGGACGATCGCGAGCGCGACTCCCACCGCGATGCGCACGCGGCGCAGAAGCGGCCAGCGTGTGACGCCGGCCGTCATGAGCGCGCGCGCGCCTTGCGCTCCGGGGCGAAGCGATAGCCCAGACCGTGCACGGTGTGCACGTAGACGAACGCGGACGGATCCTCGATCGCCTGGCGCAAGCGCCTGACGTGCACGTCGATCGTGCGCGACGAGGGCAGGTGGTCGTATCCCCAGACCTCACGCGCTATCGACTGGCGCGTCATCAGGGTCCCCGGACTCGAGGCCAAGGCCACCAGCAGCTGGAACTCCTTGAGCCGGAGCTTTGCCGGAGATCCCGCGACCGAGACGCGAAACTGGCCCGGCTCGATGACGAGGTCGCCGACCTCGATGTGTTCGTCACGGTCAAGCAAGCCGCGCTCGCGGACCCGACGCAGGTTGGCCCTCACGCGTGCGAGGAGCTCCCCTGTGGAGAAGGGCTTGGTCACGTAGTCGTCAGCGCCCGCGTCGAGACCCCGCACCTTGTCGCTTTCCTGGTCGAGCGCCGTGACCATCACGATCGCCACCTCCGGGTCGTCCTCGCGGATCCTCGCGGCGAACTCGTAGCCGTCCATGCCCGGCAGCATGAGGTCGAGCAGGATGAGGTCGGGCCTCATCGCGGCCGCGATGCCGAGAGCCTCCGCGCCGTCGCCTGACTCGGCCGTTTCGAACCCCGCTCTGCGGAGGGCGTAGGCGACCGTCTGCCTGATGATCGGGTCGTCCTCGACGACCAGTATGCGAGCCATCTCAGGCCTCCAAAGCCGCGGACGCGTATATCATGACGGCTTGGAGCAGTCCCGGACAGCATTTTTACAGACAGTTCACATACGCTCCGGACGTTTAACGAGCGTGCAACCACAGTCGGCGGGATTTGCGCGACTATCCGCGTGGCGCATGCCGATTCGACGACGTAGTGAACCGTTAGGAGTGTGACGTGGACAAGCGCAGGATGTCGGTTTTCGGGCTCGTCGCGATGTTGACGATCGCAGTGTTCGGCGTTGCTGGCTGTGGCGGCCGATCGGACGCCGCGCGGCAGCCCGGTGGCGGCAGCGAGCCGGCCGGGCAGGAGCTGTCGGGATCGATTGCGGTCGTAGGCTCGGACACGATGGTGAACCTCGTACAGGCCTGGCAGGAGGCCTTCCAGGCCGCGAACGAGGGCGTGGTGGTGTCCGTGAAGGGTGGCGGCTCCGGTAACGGCATCGCCGCGCTGATTAACGGCACGACCGACTTCGCCGCCGCTTCGCGCGACATCAAGGCCGAGGAGACCGAGGCCGCCAAGAAGGCTGGCTTCGAGCCGGTCTCCACCGAGGTAGCCAAGGATGGCCTCACGGTGGTCGTGAATCCGGCAAACGGCGTCGCCGACCTTACGATCGACCAGCTCGGCAAGATCTACCGCGGCGAGATCTCGAACTGGAAGGATGTCGGCGGACCGGACGCGGCCATCGTGCTGCTCGGCCGCGACACGTCTTCCGGCACGTACGAGTACTTCAAGGATGTGGTGGTCGGCAAGGATAAGGAGTACGCCAAGTCGATGCGCAACCTCGGCTCCAACCAGGCGATCATCGACGAGGTGTCCAAGAACGCAGCTGCGGTCGGCTACGTGGGCATCGGCTACGCCGAGAGCGTCGGCACCGTAGTCAGGCCTGTGAAGGTCGACGGTGTGGACGCGACCACCGATAACGTGTTGAATGGCACATATCCCTTGAGCCGTGGCCTGTACATGATCAGCAAGGGCGCGCCCGGCGGGGTCGCCAAGGCCTACCTCGACTGGATCTTGTCGGCCGAAGGGCAGCAGGTGGTCATCGACCATGGTTTCGTGAATGTGAAGTAGCGCCTTGCCACTCAGCTCTCTCCCTGTATCGACGCGGTCCGACCGCGCGGCGGGTTTCCGCCGCGCGGTCGAGCCTGTCGTCAGGGGGCTGATAACCGCATGCGGCTGGCTGTCGATCCTCGTGGTCGCCGGAATCGCAGTCTTCCTGTTCCATAACGCGGTGCGGGCTATCAGCGGCGTCGGACTCGCGGCGATGTTGACCGGGACGTCGTGGTTCCCCACGAGCGATCCCGCGCAGTGGGGCTTCGTTCCCGCGGAGGTCGGCTCGCTCTGGGTCACCGGGACGGCGCTGCTCATCTGCGTGCCAGTGGGCGTCGGCGCGGCGGTCTACATCTCGGAGTTCGCGGGGCGGCGCACGAAGGAGCTTGCCAAGACGATCGTTGAGTTTCTGGCCGCCGTTCCCTCAGTCGTCCTCGGACTCATCGGCATGGCGCTCGTGGTGCCGCGCGTGCGTGAGTGGTTCCAGGTGGACACCGGGCTGACCGCGCTGTCGGCGGGCGTCATGGTGGGCGTCATGTGCCTGCCGACCATCATCTCCATCTCCGAGGACGCCCTGTTCGCGGTGCCGCGCGAGCTGCGCCAGGGCTCTCTGGCGCTCGGCAACACCCGTTGGCAGACGACGTACAAGGTGGTCGTGCCCTCGGCGTCATCGGGCATCTTCGCCGCGGTAATGCTCGGGTTGGGTCGCGCGATAGGCGAGACGATGGTCGTGCTCATGCTGGCGGGTAACTCCGGCATAATCGCGACGTCGCCTCTCGAGTCGGTAAGGACGCTCACGGGAACGATGGCAGGTGAGATGGGCGAGGTCGTGCGTGGCGGGATGCACTTCTCGGTGCTCTTCGCGATGGGGCTCGTGCTCTTCGCGCTGACCTTCGCGGTCAACCTCGCGGCCGATGTCCTTCTCGAACGACAGCGGAAGCGGTGGCTGCGATGAATCGCGTCAAGAGGGCGAGGCTGGCCGAGGCGGTCGCGCGGCTGGTGACCGGAGCCTGCGCGGCGGTGACCATAGCCGCTGTGCTGGGGATAGTCGGCTACGTGTTCGTGCGTGGCGTCGGCTCCATGTCGTTCGAGTTCATCACCGACATGCCCCGCAAGGGCATGACCGAGGGCGGCGTCTGGCCGGCCATCATGGGAACGTTCGCGCTGGTCGTCGGGACGGCGCTTCTCGCCTGCCCGATCGGCGTCGGAGCCGGGGTCTACCTGGCGGAGTTCGCGCCCAAGGGCGCCCCAACGCGGATCGTGCGCATCGCCATCGGCAGCATGGCGGGCGTGCCGTCGATCGTCTACGGACTGTTCGGGCTGGCGCTGTTCGTCATCGCGATGAAGCTCGGGGTCTCACTGGCGGCGGGCGCGCTGACGCTCGCGTGCCTCACGCTGCCGGTCGTCATCACGGCGACCAAGGAGGCGCTGCAAAGGATCCCTCAGGATCTGCGGCACGCGTCTCTCGCGCTCGGCGAGACGCGGTTGCGCACCGTGACACGCGTGGTGCTGCCGGCGGCGGCGCCAGGCATCGTCACCGGCTCCATCCTTGGGCTGGCGCGAGCCGCGGGTGAGACCGCTCCGATCATCTTCACCGCAGTCATCTTCGCGGGTCCGGTGCCGCAGTCGGCGCTGGACCCAGTGATGGCACTGCCGTACCACCTCTACATCATGGCGACGCAGGCGGTGAAGCCCGCTCCTTCCGTTGTGTGGGGCACCGCTTTCCTGCTCGTCTTCAGCATCACGACCGTTAACATCGCGGCCGCCGCGTGGCGCTCCGCGCAGCGAAGGAAGGTCGCATGGTGAACGGGACGATATCAGCGGCGGTCGACAGCGCGTCGGTCGAGTGCGGCGGCGCCTTCCGCCTGGAGGACGTTTCGGTCACCTACGGCCGGGAGACCGCGCTGGCGGGCGTCACGATGGATATCCACCCGCGCTCGGTCACCGCACTGATCGGCCCCTCAGGCTGCGGCAAGTCGACGCTTCTGCGCTGCCTGAACCGAATGAACGAGGAGCTGGGTGACGTGCACGTCGGCGGGCGCGTGGTGCTCGATGGTGTGGACATCTACGGCCGCTCGGTGGACCCGGTCGAGCTGCGCATGCGTGTCGGGCAGGTCTTTCAGCGCCCGAACCCCTTCCCCATGTCCATCTACGACAACGTCGCCTACGGCCCGCGCACCAAGGGCGTTCGTCGGGGGGACCTCGACGATTTGGTTGAGGAGTCGCTCCGGCGCGCGGCGCTCTGGGACGAGGTCGGCGCCCGCCTGAAGAAGCACGCGTTCGAGCTGTCCGGCGGGCAGCAGCAGCGGGTCTGCATCGCGCGCGCCTTGGCCACCAATCCCGATGTGCTCCTCATGGATGAGCCTGCCTCGGCGCTCGATCCCATCTCGACGCAGCAGATCGAGGACACCATCGCCGAGCTCAAGCAGTGCGTGACGATCGTGATCGTCACGCACAACATGCAGCAGGCGGCACGCGTCTCGGACCGCACGGCCTTCATGCTGCGGGAGAGCATGGACCGCCCCGCCGGGCTCGTGGAAGTCGGCGACACGAGCGCGGTCTTCACCAACCCCAAGGACACGCGGACCGAGAACTACGTCACCGGCCGATTCGGGTAGTCCGACGCCGCCGCCATGCCGCATAAACGCCGTACCAGGCCAAGAAGCCCATCGCCGCCCCGAGGGTGTTGAGGATCACGTCGTCGATGTCCACCGAACGGGTGACCAGGCCAGCTAGCCCAAGGCCAAACTGCAGCAGCTCGATCCCGGCAGACGTCGCGATCGCCGCGATCACGAGTTTGCGCAACGCGCGAAGCCGGCTAGACGCCATCGGCAGCAGGATTCCGAACGGAACGAACATCACGACGTTCCCGGCCAGTTGCCGGGTCGCCTGGATCATGTGTTCTGGGCGAGCGAGCTTGTATATCGTTCCGAATGGAATGAGGTTCACAGAGTCCCGCAGGTCACGATGGAAGCCGTGAAACGAGTACGAGAAGATGACCGCGTAGAGCACCGCTGCCGCGTAGCCCGCGAGCGCTGCCTGCGGAAGGGCACGCAGGACCGACGCGCCCGTGAGCAGGCGTACCGCGAACCATACTGACCCGACGAGCAGCGACGGGGTCAGATAGGCATCCAGGTCGTACACGACGGTCCTCGAATCAATCAGCCCGGCCTAGGGTCCTGGCAGGAACTCACGAGCGTCTGCCTTGGTGAATCTGGAGAGCACGCAAGACGGCGACCACGAACAGGGCTGCGATGAGGCCCGTCCACCCCCCGAGCGCGAAGGCCAGAATCGCGCCCATCGCCAGGCCAAGACGTCGGCGGCGGATCGGATTCCTCGTCTCGATGCTCAAGGCTTGCCCCCTCGTCACCCCACCCGATGCGGCTGCGCTTCAGCGGTGAGGCGCCATGTTGCCGTTCGACGCCATGCTACCCCTCAAGACGCTCAGTGGGTACGGCGAGGGCAGGAGGGTCGAGCTGGGCGGATGCGAGAAGCGGCCTGACGGGTGCTGGATTCAAGTGGCTGCACCCCGGCAACGCGCCGCGCCGGACTTCGACGCGTACTCCTCGCGGAGGTCGGGCACCGGCCTTCTCGGGCATTAGGCCGAGGCCCCGTCGTCACGGAGTTGCGGAGGCCGATCGGCTTCGAGCCCACTCCCTGCCCGCAGCGGTCGTGATCTGCTCGAAGGTGGTTGCGAGATCGATTCGCACACGCTCTACAGGCTCGCGGACCCATTCGGGGGCTATGGTCTCGAGTCCCGGTTGGTACGCCGAGCCGTCGCCAGGCCGGTCGATGCCGGAGAGCTCATAGCCCTCGCCCTCGCGATGAAGCCGAAGGCGCGCTGGTCCGCTTGACGCTGAGGCCGCTTGCAGTCCGGTCGCGTCATGCGTCCACCATTGCTCGTACAGCGCAGCCCAGACATCCAAGCCCTCTGCCGTGCGGGCGGTGCCGACGATGCGCACCACCGCCGACAAGTACTGCCCGGGCTCGGTCATGTCCGCGGCGAAGAGCGTGGACCCTAGCAGGTCTTCTAGGTCGCGGGCGACAGCCGGGTCGGCGAACACCTGCGCTGTGACGTCGGCGTCGCCAAGAAGGGGCCCCTCAGGAACCAGGACCGTGACCGTCGCCATCCTGGAACCGCCCGTGGGCCAGTCCGCTGCAGGGTCGGAGCGTACCGACGCCGCCGTGTCACGCAAGGGAGACAGCGGGCCGCATCCGGACGCCGCCAACATCACGAGCATCGACGCGATCGCCGCAGTCGTACGAGTCGGTTTCATCTTCGCACCTCCCCCTGTGAAGATAGACCGTTCGATACAGGCAGAGATGGCAAGTGGTCAACAGAACAACCACGGTTCGTCGACTTGAGTGAAGTCAACGTCTCGCGGCGCGGGGCTTTGGCTACCATGAATGCTCAAGCGGCATGCCGATAGGAGCCACGAGATGCACAAGCCGATGCGCCGTGAGAGACAGCTGCTGTCGATCGAAGAAACGGTCGCGATCTTCGAAGCCGCGACCGCCGGCGTGCTGGCCGTCACGGATGGGGATGGCTGCCCGTACGCGGTACCGATGAGCTTCGCCTACGAGGACGGAAGCCTCTTCTTCCACTCGTCGACGGCCGGACACAAGCTCGACGCTATCACGCACTCCGACAAGGCGTCATTCTGCGTGATAGCCGATGACGACGTCGTGCAGTCGACGTTCACGACCCGCTTCCGCAGCGCCATCGCGTTCGGACGCATCAGCGTGCTGACCGATGACGATCGCAAGCGCCACGCGCTCATGCTGCTCGCCGAGAAGTACTCACCCGACTGCCTCGACGCCGCAGACGCGGAGATCGACCGCAGTTGGCATCGCACGCTCGCACTCGAGCTGAGGGTCGTGGAGATGACGGGCAAGGCCGCGATCGAGATTATCGAGGAGCGTGATCGGACGGCAAAGACGCTAACGTCCCCGGTAGTGGTGTACGAAGGCCCGGCCGCCTGACATAGGGCGGCCACTGCTCCATCCTCGAGGGTGTTCGAAGCCCGAGACCGAGGAGGAGACAGTGACCAAGGACAACATGGACCGCCTGAGCTGGCTGCGCAAGACGCTTGAAGATGCCAATTTCGACGTGATGCGCGAGATGCTCAAGGTGTTTGCTGAAGAGCTGATGGGCGCCGAGGCCGATGCGCTGTGCGGTGCGGGCTACGGGCAGCGCTCTGGCGAGCGCGTGAATCGGCGCAACGGCTACCGGGAGCGCGAACTCGACACCCGTGTCGGCACGATACCGCTGGCCGTGCCCAAGCTGCGCGAGGGCAGCTACTACCCGGACTGGCTGCTGGAGAACAGGCGTCGTGCCGGGCGTGCGCTCGTGGCGGTGATTGCCGAGTGCTACGTGAGGGACGTGTCGACCAGACAGGTCGACGGGCTCGTCAAGACGCTCGGCATCGAAGGTATCTCCAAGTCGCAGGTATCACGCATGGCTCGTACCCTCGACGACGAGGTCGCCGCCTTCAGATCCCGCCCGCTCGACGA
>JBBIJK010000025.1:0-31177 GCA_037445995.1 Actinomycetota bacterium
TGTGGAGCGGGCGCGCCGTGCTGCACGTGGACATGGACGCGTTCTTCGCGGCGGTCGAGCAGCTCGACCACCCCGAGTGGCGAGGGTTGCCGTTGGTCGTGGGAGGCACACCCGAGGGCCGCGGCGTCATCTCCGCGGCCTCCTATGAGGCGCGCGAGTACGGTGTGCGCTCGGCCATGTCGGCGGCCACCGCCAAGTCGCTTCTTCCGGCCCACGCTATCTGGGCCCGCGGAGACCACCGTCGCTACGCGGAGGTGTCGGCGACCGTCCGGGCGATCCTGGAGTCCTTCACCCCCTACGTCGAACAGGCGTCCATCGACGAGGCCTACCTCGACGTCACGCCGGGCAGCCTGCGCGCCGAGGATCCCGTCTCGATTGCTCGCGCGATCATCGACCGGGTCGATTCGCTGGGTCTCTCCTGCTCTGTCGGAGTGGCCACATCCAAGGTCGTGGCCAAGGTCGCCTCGGACCGGGACAAGCCGCATGGCCTCACGGTCGTCGCCCCCGGCAGCGAGGCTGCGTTCCTGGCGCCCCTTCCCGTGCGGTCGCTTCCCGGCATCGGCCCGGTCGCCGCATCGGCCCTTGCGCGGCATGGCATCCGCTTCCTGGGTCAGGTGGCCGCACTGGACGACGCCGCCGCATCCGCATTACTGGGGTCTTGGGGCCCGGGACTGGTCCGGCGGGCTCGCGGCGAGGACCCGTCGCCGGTCCGGGCCGGGTCAGCCCCCCGCTCCGTGTCGCGTGAGAGGACCTTCCCTGAGGACATCCGGACCGAGGCTGCAGTGGCCAAGGCTCTGGCTGGGGTGTGCTCGTCGCTCGCTAGGCGGCTTGCCCGCAAGGGTGTGTCCGGCCGCACCCTCACGGTGAAGATCCGCTACGCCGACCTCTCCACTCGCACCGTCTCGAGGACCGCGAGGGCCCCCGTGCATCGCGAGGGAGAGCTTCGCGCGCTCGCTGCCGAAGCGCTTCGTTCCGCATGGACACCCGGGGTCGGCCTGAGGCTGATCGGGGTCGGCGTGTCCAATCTGGAGCCGGTCACCGAGCAGCTCGACCTCCTGTCGAACGCCGTTCCCGAGGCCGACGACATGCTGGCCAAGAGCATCGACCGGATCCGCGAGCGCTTCGGGGAGCACGCACTTGACGTCGGCTTCCCGGAGGCGGACGGCTGAAGCCTGCCCGGAGGCGCGACGGCGCGCTATCCTGCCTCGGCCCAGGACTCATCCTCTGAGGCCGAGACCCCGGGTCGCGAGGGTCCCATCGGCCCAAGACCGACCCCCCGCCGCAGCCTCACCGGCTCCCCTGAAGCGGCGCGAACGACGTAGGGCTCGACCCGGTCGGCGATTATGGCGAGCCCGCGCTCGGTGTTGTTCTGCAAGACCCCCTCGACCAGGTAGCAACGGTGCTTGACGATGGTCTCGCCGGCGCGGGCCAGCGCGTCCTCGAACACCACCACGTCGAGCAGCCCCGTCGGGTCCTCCAGCGTCAGGAAGCAGGTCCTCCTGCCTGAACGCGTGCGAGGCGTCTGTGCCCTCTCCCTCAGGCCGCAGACGCGGACACGTGCGCGATCCGGCTGCGCGCCCAGGTCGCGAGCCCAGACGACGCCGCGGCGCGCGAGGTCCTCGGCTGCGAGCTCCAGCGGATGGCAGGTGATCGCCAGGCCGACCGTGGACAGCTCGGCTGAGAGCCTTCTGGCCGCGGACCACCCCGAGATGTGCCCGACGTCCTCAGGCGCGACCGCTCGCGAAGGCGCGAGCACGAGCGCCCTGTCCCCCGCCACACCCTCCCGGGAAAGAACCGCCTTGACCTCCGGCAGCAGGGCGAGCATCTCGTCCCGGGTCGGCGGGCGCCCCGCATCGGTCGTCCCGAGACCGTCGAGGGCGCCGACACGTATCAGGGACCCGGCGGCGTCGACCTCGGCTCGGGTGCGTCGCAGGAAGTCGGAAAGGTCGTCAAAGGGGCGTGACGCCCTCTCGTTCTCGATGGCCGTCAGGAGACGGGAGTTCATGTGGAGCAGGCCACTGAGACCGATGCGGATAGCCCCGCCGCCACGCTCCACCGTGTGATCGGTGGCGGATCCGTTGACGTGTGGTGGCAGGGCCTCTATCCCGCGGCGACGGGCGTCGTCGAGCACGACCCGCGGCGAGTAGAACCCCATGGGCTCGTTGTTCAGAATCGCCGCTGCGAACTCGGCTGGAAAGTACGCGCGGAGCCATGCGCTTGCATACGTGACAACCGCGAAGCAGGCCGCGTGAGCCTTGCAAAACCCGTACGCGGCGAACCCCTCGAGCTGCCGGAAGACCTCCGCCGACGTCTCGCCATCAACGCCTAGGGAGGCCGCCCTCTCTATGAAGTGCCCCCGTATACCCTCCATCTCCTGGCGGCTACGCCCCTTCGTCATCGCCCGGCGCAGGCTGTCCGCCTCGGCCAGCGTGAAGCCGGCCACGGCCTTGGCTACCTGCAGCACCTGCTCCTGATAGACGATCACCCCGTAGGTGTCAGCGAGGACGGGTCCCATCGCGGGGTGCGGCACCCGCACCGGTTCGATCCCGTGTCGCCGGCGGATGAAGGGGACTATCATCTCGGCCTCAAGGGGACCTGGCCGGAACAGCGATATGGCGGCGATGATGTCGTCGAAGCAGGACGCTCGCAGACGCTGGTTGAGGTTGCGCTGGCCCGAAGACTCCAGCTGGAAGGTCCCCACCGTGTCGGCATCGGCGACCATCCTGTAGATCTCGCGGTCGTCGTGTGGCAGGTCGAAGGGGTCGGGCACACCCGCTTCGCCCACACGCGCCCTCGCCATCGCCACGGCGTCGCTGATCGCCGTGTGCATCCGCAGCCCCAAGATGTCCATCTTCACAAGCCCCAAGGTCTCCACGTCGTCCTTGTCGTACTGCGAGACGACCACGCCCTTGGCCGCCCACTGCAGCGGGGTCCACGTGTCGATCGGCTCTCGCGTGATGACGAACCCGCCCAGATGCGTGCCAAGGTGCATCGGGCAGCCGTCCAGCTCTTCGGCGATGTCCAGGAGCAGTCCGTGGTGCCGCTCGTCGCGTAGCGGATGGTTGACGCACTCTGGGTATGTCGCGAGCACCTCCCGGATGCTCCCGGCCGGCACCCATGGGAGATGGCGCGAGAACCGGTCGACGTCCTCCCGCGGGTGTCCCAGCGCGCGGGCGGCGGTGCGAACGGCGGAGCGGGCGGTCATGGTGTTGACGGTGGCGACCATCGCCACGTGGTCGCGTCCGAACCTGCGGTAGATGTGATCGATGACCTCGTCGCGCCGCCGCGAGTCGAAATCCACGTCGATGTCGGGCATCTGCCGGCGCTCGGGGTTCAAAAACCGCTCGAAGAGCAGGTCGTAGGCGATGGGGTCGGCGTCCGTCACCCCCAGCAGGTATGTGACGATCGAATCCCCGGCGCTCCCCCTCCCCGAGCATCGTATGCCCTTGCCCTTGGCGAACGACACGATGTCGTGGACCACCAGGAAGTATTCGGCGAAACCCATCTGGTCGATCACCGACAGCTCATGCTGGAGGCGCGATACCGCCTCGGGCGTGACGGGACGATACCGCCTCTCAAGTCCGCTCCACGCGAGCTTCGCCAACTGCGAATACGCGGTCTCCCCCCGGGGCAGCTCGACCCCCGGGAAGTGGAAGGAGCCGAGCCCCAGGTCGAGATCGCACCGCGCCGCGATCTCGAGGGTCGCATCGCACGCGCGCGACACTCCCGCGAACAGCTCGCGCATCTCGGAAGCGGACTTGAGGTACATCTCCGCGTTCGTGCGCCGATGAGGGCCGGGCAGCGGCACTCCCGAGCCGGCGGCAGACAACACGTCGTGCAGCCGGAAACCATCGCGGCGCGTGTAGTGGACGTCGTTGGTGGCCACCACCGGCAGACCCAGCGAATCTGCGGCTTCGACGAGACCGCGAACGTAACGGGGAGAGTCCGGCGTCAGCAGGTTCGTCAACTCGACGTAGAAGTCGCCTTCGCCGAAACAGCGCGAGAGGCGTTCGATGGCCGTTCGTGCGCGTCCGTGACGCCCCGCGAGCACAGCCCTGCCCCCTTCGCCGTTCGCGCACCCGGAGAGTCCGATAAGGCCGGTCGAGCATCTTGCGAGATCCGCAAGGGTCACCAGCGACGATGGGCCCGCGAACGCCCTGGGGCCTCCTCCTCGCAGATGGGCTCGGGAGAGCAGCCGGCAAAGATTTCGGTACCCCTCGATCTCCTTGACCAACAGCGTGAGATGGAAGCCCGCTCCCGCGGCTCTCCCGAGGCCGGCAGGAGCCGGTGTCTCCAGGCGGGTCTCGGGCGGCAACGAGCCCTCGTCCCCTTCGATGCCCGCGGTCTCGACGACCACCTCCGCGCCGAGGATCGGACGTATCCCGGCGACGGTCGCTTTGCGGTGAAAGCGGATCGCCCCATAGAGGCCCTGGTGATCGGTGAGCGCGAGCGATGGCATCCCGAGGCGGACCGCCCGCTCGATCAGGTCGTCCAGGTCCGCGGCGCCATCCATGAAGGAGAACCTTGAGTGAACGTGCAGATGCACGAAGGACCCGCCCACGCCGGCCGCCTCAGTCGGCCAGGTCGAGCAGCAGCCACTTGCCCGACAGACGGTCGTACGCCAGGTCGTAGACGCCGCCACGCGCCAGAACGCGGAAGCAGCGCCGGCTCACCCTTCCGGAGGGGAGCCACCACCGCTTCTCGACGGCCCAGGTCTGCGCGACCGCGTCTACGGGATAGAGGCGATGCCGCCATCGGAAGGAGACGGGGCAACCACGCTCCCGCGCCCACACGACGCAGACCTCCTCGTCGACGAGCCTGGGGCCCGCACCTTCGGTGTCCGAGGCGATGTCGGACCCACGGACCACCCAGGGGCTGCGGAGCAGTTCCAGGACGACCGGCAGCCTGCCTGGGCGGACCGAGAAGAGGTCCAGCGGCTGCCCGTGTGAGCGAGGGTCGTACCGCTTGATGTCGGCGTTGAGGCCCAAGGGAACTCCATGCGAGGTTTTCGGCGGCGTGACGCGAACCGGCGTCCATCACTATATCGAACATGTGTTCGATATACAACGCCGTACTGACACGCCGTAGCCGCTCAGATCACCTCTTGGGAACGCCCGGCCTCCGCGCGGGCATGCTGCGCGGGAGATATCCCTCCCTCGTCCAGCAGGCGCACGAAGACGTCCACGATCTCGGGGTCGAACTGGATGCCACGGAAGCGCAGTATCTCGGCGCGAGCGTCCTCGATACTCAAGGCCGGACGGTAGGGCCGGTCGGTCGTCATCGCTTCGAACGCGTCGACCAGGGCGATGACCCTCGCGAGCCTCGGTATCGACGTCCCTGACATCCCCTCGGGATATCCCCCGCCTCCCCAGAACTCGTGATGGTGACGAACCACGTCTGCGATACCGCGCAGGAACGGCACCGATGCCACGATGCTGGCCCCCGTCTCACTGTGCTCGCGGATCAACCTGTGCTCATCCTCAGTCAGGCGCGCGGGCTTGAGCAGTATCCGCTCGGGCACGCCGATCTTCCCTATGTCGTGCACGAGGCACGCGCGCTCAAGTTCCACGAGCTCCTGCTCGGACAGGCGCAGAGCCTTCCCGACAGCGAGAGCGTGGTCCGCGACACACATCGAATGCTTGGCTGTGTAGCTGTCCTTGGCGTCGACCGCGGCGATCAACGCCTGCAGGGTGCCCATGGAATGCTCCTCGAGCTCCCGTAGCGAGGACCCGAGCCTCTCGCTCAGGGATTCCGACTCGCCGAGCGTCTCGGAGAGCCTGCGCTCGGCCCGCCTGACCACCCCGATCTGGACCGCATAGAGCAGCGACAGACCGATGCCCAGCGCGAGCCACAGCCCCAGGGTGGCGCGCCGGACGTCCCGAGCGATCGGCGCGAAGGACTCGTAGACCTCCAGGACGCCCATGATCGTCTCACCATCGGCGTCCCGCAGCGGCAGATACACCTCGACCAGGTCGCCGAACTCCTCGTGCTGGCTGGCGCTCTCGGGCTCGTTCCCCTCACGCACCACTTCGGCGACGACGGCGCCAGCCGCGACCTTGGATATCTCGTCCTCGTCGGAGAGGGTGCCCACCCCCACGCCGTCCGCGGAGTAGACCAGCATACCGTCCAGCGCGAACACCTTGAGGTTCACCGCTCCGGCGGATCTGAACCTCTGCGCGAAAACGCGGTCCATGGCCGCGCGCTTCTCCGCGTCGAGCGGAGCCTGCAAGTCATCGGCGTCCAGGATCCCGGTGACCGGCACGCTCCACAGCGCGACCTGCGCGCGGGTCCACTGGGCTGTGATGACACGCTCCATCACCGCGTCGGCCACGACCCCGAGGCCGACCGCGATCACGATGATCGCTATCAGGCTCCTGCTGGCGAACTCACGCGATATGCCAGAACTCGATCTCACCGGCTGCTCCCTCATGTCCATCCTATCGCCGGCAGCACCCTGGCGAAGGCACCACCCAATCCTAACGCGAGAAGTACCGTTGCCGCGGCGATCGCCGCGGCTTGCCACCAACCCAGCCGGCGGCCGAGCACCGCCAGGGTCGAGACACAGGGGATCGCGACGGTGTTCACGAGCGCATAGACGAACACCTGGGTCGAGCTCATGAAGGTCGTGACCTCGGTCACGGCGGCACCGTACACGATGACGGCAAGCGTCATGAGCAGCTGGAGGGCCAGCTCCTTGCGAAGGAGGCCCAGCACCAACGTCAGGCCAGTGACCGAGGGAAGCATCAGCCAGCCTGTGATGACGGGGTCGAGTACGCCGGTGAGCCTCCAGAGCAGTCCGCCCTCGTACAGCACGCCAAGGACCACGCTGCCCGCCACAACGACCGGGAGTGCGATGAACAGGAACTCCCGGAACTGCACCCACGCCTTGCGAAGGACGCCCTTGAGCCTCGGGCGCCTGAACGAGAACACCTCCATCACCAGGCCGGTCGAGCCGCCCGGCATCATCCTGTGGAGCAGGAGTCCGGCGCCGACGATCAGCATGAGGTTCACCGCGAGCACAGTGACGGCGGGAAGCGCTCCGACGTAGGCGCCCACGGAACCCAGCACAACGGCCGTCCGAGCGCTGCACGGGACCAGGACCACCAGCGCGGAGGCGATCGTGCGCTCCCGCTTGGTAGGCAGGGACGTCGCGGCGAGGACAGCGGGCACGTTGCAGCCGGCAGCGGCGACCAGCGGCACGATGGCGAGTCCATGAAGGCCGAACCGATGCATGGTGCGGTCCATCAGGAAAGCGACGGCGTTGAGGTAGCCGCTGTCCTCAAGGACCGCCAACAAGACGTAGAAGGTCAGGATGTAGGGGATCCCGATCGCCAGCGACGCCTCGACGCCGGCCACCGCCCATGTCGCGGCGTGCGCGGCGACGCCATCACCGAGGTACCGTCCGATCGCGGACGCCGCGGGCGCACCCACCACGACCGACCAGATGACAGAGAACCCCGCCGCCAGCCGCTCACCCACCACGAAGAGCAGACCGAAGACGGTTGCGAGTACCGTGACGAGGATGGCGACACCGCCTACGCGCGACGTCGCGAGCGACCAGGCGTCCTCGTGGGGGCGCCGGGGCTCCCGGCGGCCCTGCACCCTCTCCGCGATCACCCCGGCCTCGGCGTACCGCTCCCGCGCCGCGATGGCGATCGCGCCGCCCTCCAGCCCCGACAGGCCGTCTCTCACGCGCCGGGCGACGCCAGCCGCGGCAGCCCCGGCCGGGCTGCGCCCCAAAGCGGCCTCGATCTCCAGGTCGCCCTCGAGCAGCAGAAGCGCGAGCCCGCGAGGGGTGAGGCCGAACGGGCGGTCCTCTACCGCCCGGCACGACTCGATGACGGGCTCGAGGAGCGCCTCAAACGATTGCGAGTAACCGGGGGGCGCCGGCGCCTCCGCGCTCTCCGCGACACCCAGCGCCAACTCCACGGCCTCAGCCACCCCGATCCCGTGCTGCGCCACCATAGGCACCACAGGCACCCGAAGAGCCTCCACGAGCGCTGCCACATCGGTCGAGATGCCCGTGCGAGCGGCCTCGTCGTGCAGGTTCAGGGCCACGACCGTCGGAACGCCGAGATCCAGCAGCTGGAGGACCAGATAGAGGTTGCGCGACAGGTTGGTCTCGTCGACGACGGCGATGACTGCCGAAGGGCGCTCCTCGAAGAGGGCCGCTCGAGCCGCTGATGCGCTCTCGTCGACTCCGAACAACGAATACGAGCCTGGCAGGTCGACGATGCGAGCCGTGCGGCTGCCCACCTTGGTGGCACCGCTGGTGGCTTCACGCGTCGTGCCAGGGTAGTGAGCGGTGCTCACATCGGAGCCGGTGACTTGGTTGAACAGGGTAGACTTCCCGACGTTGGGGTTGCCGACCAGCGCCACCGCAGGAACCGACTGGGGCGGATCAGACTCGGACGAGCCCTCGCGAGGACTCCTCACGCGGTCAGCCGCTCTCAGCGATCCTGCGTACGATCACGCACGCGGCAACCTCGCGACCCAGCGCGTACTGCGAACCGCCGACTTCCACGAGCAGCGGTCCGTGGAACGGGGCGACGTCGCGCACCCGGATGATCGCGCCGGGAAGAAGCCCCAGGGATGCGAGGTACGACAGAAGGGTCTCGTCGTCCTCTCCTACCTGGACGACCTCGGCGACCTCGCCCCGCTCACTGGTGGCCAGAGGGTGTCCTCCCACCTCCGCCAACTCCCCTTCGGCGGTGGGTATGGGGTGCCCGTGAGGGCAGACAGAGGGCGATTCCAGGAAGTCCTCCAGCGCCTTCTGAACGCGGGGCGAGAGAGCGTGCTCGAGGCGGCACGCCTCCTCATGCACCTCCTCGAGCGGAATCCCGAGCACGTCGGCCAGGAACCGTTCGGACAGACGGTGTCCCCGGATGACGCGAAGCGCCTCCGCACGCCCGTCCTCAGTGAGGGCGACCTTGCCCGACGGCCGTGAGATCAGTCCCTTGCGCTGGAGCCGCTTGAGCTGCGAGGTGACCGTCGGCGCGGACACACCCAGCGCCTCAGCAAGCTGGCCGGGCCTGACGGGCTCTCCGCCAGAGAGCTTGAAGACCGCCTCGAGATACTCCTCCGTGGTGGCGTTTCGCATGCGAATCTCCCTGCCCCGTGAAAGACGTTACGCACCCTCGGCGCTAGTATCGTCTAAGGACGGACATTCGTCTATGCGCCCGGACAGCCTGACAGCTACCGTTCGCAACCTCGTACTACCGTTCATACCTGAAGCGGTCCCGTTCGGCGAAAACACCCAGAATCGGTCGCAGATGCTGTTGACGGCAGAAGCGCGAGCGCATATGTTGCATCTTGTCCCGAGAAGTCGGGCCGAGCGAGACTCGAAAGCCAGCGTACCAGTAGCTGCCTGAGGGGACTCGAGGCGAAGAGATGGCGCGAGCCGGAACGATGCCGAAGAGACCGCGAGGGTGTGAAACGGGAAGCTGAGGAGTAGAGACCAAGCCGGCAAGGTTTCTCGGGACATCTGTGTTCAGGCGCCAGTGCCTGCAGGAAGATCAGGGCCGATACGCGATTCTCGCGATCGGCGACTCCCACACCGCCACTTCCACCAGACGGACCTCGTCCCCCACCCGCGCCCCGAGGTCCTCGTAGAGTACTCTGGCCAGGTTCTCGGCGGTGGGGTTGAGCAGGTCGAATGGCGTCACTTCGTTCAGGCAGACGTGATCGAAGGGCTCCAGCGCCGCGGCGAGGTCCGCCTTGAGCTGCTTGAAGTCATACACGATGCCGACGCCGTCGAGATCCTCACCCTCGACCGTCACCTCGACGTCCCATGTGTGGCCGTGGATGGCCGAGCACTCGCCATCGTACCCGCGCAGCAGGTGTGCGGCATCGAAATGTCCTTTGACAGTGAGCGACCACACGCCCATCGTCCGCCCCTCCCTAGAAGAGCGTGCCCGCGTCGTTCACCGGCCAGGGCGCCTCACCGCACGCCTCTCCGGTGTCGAGCGCCAAGTTGACCAAGGCGTCGGCTTCGCGGTTGCGCTCGCGCCTGACATGCTCAATCCGCCACGACCCTAGCGCCTCTGTGAGCGCGGCGGCCCTCGCGCGCAGTGGTTTCATCTTCGCGTCCTTGACGCGGTACTCCCCGCGCATCTGCTTCACCACAAGCTCGCTGTCGGCCATGATCGCCAGATCCGAGATCCCGAGGGCGACGGCGGTCTCAAGGCCCCAGACGAGCGCCTCATACTCGGCGACGTTGTTCGTCGCGTGACCGATGCAGCGACCTCCCGACGTCACCACACCACCATCAGGCCCAGCGAGGAGAAACCCGGCGGCGGCGGGACCCGGGTTACCCCTCGACCCCCCGTCGACCCACAGGAAGTGCGTTCGACTCACCCGCCCTCCCCGGGAAGGCGCACGATGAGCAGCCGTCTGCACTGAGGGCAGATGCCGATATCGGGGCCTTCGAGAAGCACCGACAGCCGGTCGGCGGGGAGCTCCATCCCGCACGCCCCGCAAGTCTGACCCATGAGGACTCCGGCGCCGATGCCGTGCTTGGACCGCCTGGCCGCCTCGTAGCGATCGAGAACCTCCTCGCCAACCATGGAGCAGAGCGTCACCCGTCTGCGCTTCAGGTCGTCGATCCTCGCGAGAGCCTCGCCACCGGCGGACTTGAACGCGCCCAGCAGCCCCTGCTCATGCGCCTGGAGTTTGGTGATGGCGGCCTCGATGGACTTGGCCTGCGAACGGGCCTTGTCGGCCCGCTCCATGAGCGCGATCGTCTCCATCTCAAGCTTGTCCTTGCGGCGCCTCAACGCGTCGATCTCCCGCGCAAGGTGCTGCAGCTCCTTGTGCTCGGTGATCGCGCCAGACCCGAGCTTCTCCTGTTCCTGGGCCATCTTGGACGCGATCGACGCGGTCTCGTCCTCCAGGCGGCCGACGCCGCGCTCCACCTCCGCCACGAGAGCCTGAGCCTTGGCGAGCAGGTCTGCGACCTCCTGCTGCTTGTGACGGGACTGGAGGATCGACGTCTTCTCGGGCAGTTGTTCCAAGTCGCGCTCGGCGCGAGAGATCTCCAGATCGATGGCCTGCAGCTCTGCGAGCGCCTTAGTCGGTTGCATCAGCTCTCCAGTGGGACCGTGTACCAGGATGTCGCGGGCTGTTCCACCATAACGCAGCGCGGGTCCAATTCGGGGACGGAGCGCACCGCTTCGCCCAACACAGGCACCATAGGCCACTCGCTCGCGTCGTGGCCGGTGTCGATGACGCACAGGCCGCGAGAGACCGCCTCCGCTGCGTCGTGGTAGCGGAGCTCGCCGCAGACCAGCGCCTGTGCCCCCGCAGCCAGCGCGTGCGGCAGCATCGCCGCGGCCGACCCGGTGGCCACAGCGATCCTGGTCACGGGTGTCCCGGGCTCCCCCCACACACGTGGCGCCACGCCCAGGCTCTCCGCCACCCGACGCGCGGCCAGATCGAGCGTCGTCCCCTCGGGCATCTCGCACAGACGGCCCATACGCGCCGCCTCCGACCGTACCTTCACATCAGCGACGACGATCAGCGGCTCCTCGTAGGGGTGGGCACTCCTGGCCGCCTCCACGACCGCCGCGGCGGCGCGCCGCCCGCAGACGATCTCGATCCGCGACTCGTCAGCACCACCCCCCTGCGCGACAGGCGCCGAGCCTTCCAGCGGCCGCCACGCGCCCATCCCATCCGCGGTGAACGAGCATCCGGCGTACAGGCCGACGCGTCCGGCGCCCGCGGCCTCCATCGCCGCACGGATGGGCGCCGCTGCCTCCCGGGGCGCGAACACGGTCACGGACGCCATCTCCAGCTGAACGGACTCGAGCGGCGACACGACCTCCCACCCAAAGCTCCGCGGCAGCGCTTCCGCCGCCTCGGGATCACGGTCGAGATTCGTGTGCATCGCGACCAGCGCCACGCGCGCCGCCAGCGCGTCGTGAACCACCCCCGCTGGGCCGCCTCCAGCGAGCACTCGCGCCGGTGCCTCGATGTACGCGGGATGGTGCGAGACGACCACGTTGGCGCCTGCGGTCCTGGCCCGGGCAACCGCTTCCCGGGTCTGGTCGAGTGTGACCAGCACACCCTCCACGACGGCGCAAGGATCGCCCGCGATCAGGCCGACGTTGTCCCACGGCTCCGCCCACGCGAGAGGGAAGCGCCTGTCCAACGCCGCGACAAGGTCGGCGACCGTCACGCTCACGGGAGCGGCACCTCCTCGCCAACACGTCCCCTGAACACAAGGAGACTTTCGTACCCTGCGCGTTTGATCGTTTCGACCGCGAATCCCCACATGTGACCCACCTCCGCAGGCGCGTGGGCGTCCGACCCCATGGTGATGGGGACGCCCGCTCGACGCAAAGCTCCGAGCAGGGCCTCCGAGGGATATATCTCGGCGCACGGCTTGCGCAGGCCGGCCGTGCTGACCTCCACGGCCACCCCCGCGGCGGCTAGCTCGCCGGCGACCCACAGATAGAGATCCTGATGGTCCGCCGGGGGCGCAAAGCCGAACTTCTTGACGAGGTCCACATGAGCCATCACGTCATAGGCGCCGGAGTGAGCAGCCGTCGCCAGCTCGCGGAAGTAGCGCTCCCAGAGATCCCGCGCGCTCCACTGTTCGTATCCGGACACAAGATCCGGGTCGTCAAAAGCCCAATCGTCCAGGAAGTGCACCGCCCCCATGACGACATCGAGCGCCAGACCTCGAAGCAGCCCTGCGCCCCATTCAGGGCGGCCCGGAAGCCAGTCCGCCTCTACGCCGAGCAGGACCTCGACACCACAGGAAAGCCCGAGCTCACGGACGGATCCGACATCAGCGACATAGTCATCAAGCTCGCCGGGGTCCATGGTGTAACCGGCGTTCAAATCGTCGGGAAGCGGCAGATGGTCTGTGAACGCCATGACGCGGACACCGGCCGCGGAAGCCGCGGTGACATACTCGGCAAGAGTGCCAGTGGCGTGCCGGCAGCGGCTGGTGTGGACGTGAAGGTCGATCACGAGCGTCCTCCACTCGCCTGCGGCCGCCCTATCCGCCTCACCGGCTACCCGGCGCTCTCGTGGTCATCATGGGCGTGAGGGTCGAAGTGCGGGTCGTCGTGGGCCAGTCCGCCGGAGATGGGCTCGCGGCCGTTCCGGACCAGGTAGTCGTCGACGGCGGCCTTCAGTCCGTCAGTGGCGAGTATGGAGCAGTGCATCTTGGCCGGCGGGAGCCCCCCCAGCGCCTGCGCAACGTCGCGCTTGGTGATCGCTACCGCCTTCTCCAGCGACATCCCTTTGGCCATCTCGGTCACGATGGAGGAGGTCGCGATCGCCGCGCCGCATCCGAGAGTCTGGAACTTCACGTCCTTGAGGGTGTCCTGTTCGACTTCGATGGTGATCTTCATCATGTCGCCGCATACAGGGTTGCCGACCTCCCCTACCCCGTCGGCGTCCTCTATCACGCCGACGTTGCGGGGATGGTTGAAGTGGTCCATGACGATCTCGGTGTACAAGTCGCCCTCCTGAAAGTCTGCGGAGCTCAGTCCGCGCCGTACATCCGTTCGTACACCGGCGACATCGACCTGAGTTTGTCCACGATCGGGACGAGCGCGTCGATGAAGCCGTCGATCTGCAGCTCGCTGGTGAACCGCCCGACACTGACCCTCAGTGACCCGTGGGCAAGCTCAGGGGGGCAGCCGATGGCAAGGAGCACATGGCTTGGCTCAAGGGAGCCTGAGGAGCAGGCGGAACCCGTGGAGACCGCGTACCCTTCCGCATCGAGGCGCAGAAGCATCGCCTCGCCTTCAACGCCCTTGATGATGAGGTTGGCGATGTTAGGCAGTCTTCGTGTGGGGTCACCGTTGAGCTGCACGTTGGGGATACGCGCGAACGCACCCTCGATCACACGGTCACGCAGTGAGGCAAGCCTGAGAGCCTCGGCGTCCCTCTCGGCGAGCATGAGCCTCAGCGCCTCAGCGAAGCCTACGGCCCCGGCGACGTTCTGCGTGCCGCTGCGCTTGCGGAACTCCTGGCCCCCGCCCCCGAGCAGGGGACGGAATGGGGTCCCTCTGCGAAGGTACAGCGCCCCGACACCCTTAGGCCCGTACACCTTGTGAGCCGAGAAGCTGGCCGCGTCCACTCCAGACCCCTCGACATCGAAGGGGATCTTGCCAAGCGACTGGGCCGCGTCGGTGTGGAACAGAGCGCCACGCTCGTGAGCCACCGACGCCAGATCGGCGATCGGCTGCACGGTCCCGATCTCGTTGTTCGCATGCATGATGGAGACCAGGGCGGTGTCGTCCCTCAGGACGCCCCGAAGGTCGTCCGGGTGGACGATGCCGTCCTCCCGGGGCTTGAGCACGGTGACCTCGAAGCCGCTCTTCCCCAGGAGATGGGCCGGCTCCAGCACGGCGTGATGCTCGAAGGCGGAAACCACCACATGCCTTGGGTTGCCGCCGACGGCGGACGTGATGCCTACAAGGGCGGCGTTGTCGGACTCGGTCCCGCCGCTGGTGAAGATCACCTCGTTGGGCAGGTCGGCTCCGATGCCCTGTGCGAAGAGGACCCGGGCCTGCTCGAGGGCCGCATGCGCCTCCCTGCCTGCGGCGTACAGGCTGTTGGGATTGCCGAAGCGCTCTGTCATGTAGGGAAGCATCGCCTCTAGCACCCTCGGGTCGACCGGGGTGGTGGCGGCGTAGTCGAGGTACACGCGGTCTGGCATCGGTCAGGCCTTCCCTTCGGCGAGACTCGCATCGAGCTCCGCCTGCTCGCGGGCAAGGTCGGCCAGGGTCTCGGATGCGAATACATCACGGAGCGCCTTGGTGGCCCTGTCCCACACACCGCCGGCGGCACAGATTGCGCTTCGCTCGCAAACGCCGTTCCTGACCCCGTCGCACACGCTGGGCTGCAGCGGCCCCTCGACCGCCTCGACGATGTCCAGAACGCTCACGGAACCCGCGCGACCGTCCAGGGTGAACCCTCCCCGCGCGCCGCGCACGGCGCGCACCAAGCCCGCTCGGCGGAGGGCTGCGAAAACCTGCTCGAGGAACCTCGCGGGGATCGCCTGCCGCTCGGCGATCTCCCTGACGCTCACGGCGCCGCCCGAGTCATGCCTCGCAAGGTCGATGAGCGCCAGCAGCGCATACTCGCTCTTGGTCGTGAGACGCACTCGTACCTCCACAGAAAACCTATCACTCCGATAGGGTTTCTAGAAGATACGACCGTGAGGTCCGGATGTCAATCGCTCTTGCGAGACTCCGCAGAGCCAGCGGCGGCCCGAATGACCGAGACCACCTCGCCTGCGTCGATATCCTGCATCGGGGTGAGGAGGACCAGTGCGTGGGCCTGCTCGAGGACGCCCCCATCCAGGAAAGCGACGATAGCTCGGAGGTTGTCCCTGGTGATGGTCCGCATCACGTGGTACAGCCTACGCTGGCGGATGGCGACCTTGAACACGTCCGCCATCCCCTGTTCCGCCACGACGAAAAGCGCCGTCGCGTCGGCCCCGCCGGTGATCTCGCGATGCTGGGCGACCTCGCTCACGAAGTGGGACGCGGCAGCCAGCGTGACCTCGCGCTCCACCGCACGCACGAGCAGCGTGACACCGCCAGGCGCCCGCCAGGCGCCGTCGGGGAAGGTCTCGAAGCCCATCCGTCGCCCCAGCTCCCCCACATCGTTGCGGAACTCCTGGCGTGCGAGGTCTTCGAACTGCGCGTGCGGGGTCGGGACTGCGACCACGGCGTCCGGAGCCGCCTGGGCGATCACCTCGCCTGCCTCCAGACGCTCGCGTGCCAGGGACGACACATCGGTGGTCAGCGCCTCGCGAGCGTCCATTGTGAGGAGCTCTGCCAGTCTCGGGTTCGAGACCTGAAGCTTGATACCGAACACCTCCAGGACCGGCACCCGATCAGGGCCTTGCGCGGACGTCGATCCGTCGTCCTGTTCGATCTTGTCCGACATGCCGCCTCCTTCCGGGTACGCTCCTCCAGCTGACGGTAATGCTATCCGACCGGCGTCCATCGCTGCCACTGATGCCGCCAGTCGGCGCATCGGGCGCACTGGGCTACGGCTCTGCGCCGCCTGTCGAATCGAACAGACCGTCGCTTGTACGGCCGTCTAGCCTCTGGTACAGTCACCTCCCGCTCAGGCACCGAGGGAACCTGAGCGATCCGGGTGTAAGGAATCCACGGTTGACAGCCACAGGGTGGCGAGAACCCTCTGGATCCAAGTGGGAGGCCCCGCGACCGCTGGCAGGTAGTACGCGGGGCCTTCTGCTGCTCTGAGCGCCCGCTCAGGGCATCGACCTGAGCAGCTTGGCCGTCTCGATGGCCGCTAGCGCCGCGTCCCAACCCTTGTTCCCGGACTTCGTTCCCGCTCGCTCGACGGCCTGCTCGATCGAGTCAGCGGTGATGACACCGAAGATCACCGGGACCCCGGTCTCCATCGCGGCGGCAGCGACTCCCTTGGCCGTCTCGGCCGCCACGTACTCGAAATGGGGGGTCCCGCCACGGATGATCACGCCGAGCGCCAGCACCGCGTCGTAGGCGCCCGAAGCAGCCATCCTTCGCGCGATGAACGGCACCTCGAACGAACCGGGCACCCAAGCCACGTCGACATCGGACTCGGCCACGCCGTGGCGCGTCAGGCCATCCTTGGCCCCGTCGAGAAGGCGGTTGCTGAGCAACTCGTTGAAGCGGCTCACCACCACCCCCACGCGAAGCCCGGTCCCGATCAGGTCACCCTCGAACACACTCATCGTCACTCCTCCTCGCCGGTGCCGTCAGACGTCAATCGGAGCCGATGCGCGAGCTTGTCGCGCTTGGCCCTCAGGTACTCGTAGTTGTCCTTGCAGGCGCCCACCTCTATGGGGACCTGCTCGATGATGGTCAGACCGTACCCCTCAAGACCGGCGATCTTCCTCGGGTTGTTGGTCAGCAGGCGCATCGCCCTTACCCCAAGGTCGACCAGGATCTGCGCACCGATACCGTAGTCGCGCAGATCGGCGGGGAATCCCAACGCCTCGTTGGCCTCGACCGTGTCGTGACCGCGCTCCTGCAGCTCGTAGGCGCGCAACTTGTCAGCCAGACCGATACCCCTGCCCTCGTGGCCCTCGACGTACAGGACGATACCCGCCCCCGCCTCCTGCACGCGTCGCATAGCCTCCTCGAGCTGGAAGCCGCAGTCACACCGCAGGGAGTGGAAGACGTCCCCGGTGAGGCACTCGGAGTGCACCCTGACGAGCACCTCGTCAGCGCCATCGACCTCGCCAGCGACAAGCGCCACGTGGGTCGAGCCGTCGAGTCGGCTCCGATACCCGACAGCCACGAACTCGCCGAACGCGGTAGGCAGGCGCACGCTGGCGATCCGCTCGACCAGCACCTCCGTGCGCCGCCTGTGCCTGATGATGTCGGCCACGCTCACGAGCGCAAGGCCATGGCGGGCGGCGAACGCCTCAAGCTCGGGGAGACGGGCCATCGACCCGTCCTCGTTCATGATCTCGCAGATGACTCCCGCCGGCGTCATGCCAGCCATTCGCGCAAGATCGACTGCGGCCTCCGTGTGGCCGGCACGCTCCAGGACTCCACCCGGTCTGGCCCTGAGCGGGAAGACGTGACCGGGCATGGAGATGTCGTCCGGACCGGCGCCCGGGTCGATGGCCACCCGGATCGTCTCGGCCCTGTCCGCGGCCGAGATGCCGGTGCTGATCCTGCCCTTGGCGCCGATCGACACATGAAAAGCGGTCTGCTGCGCGGAGGTGTTCTCGCTTGTCATCGGGGGTATGCGAAGTGCGTCGAGGCGCTCACCCTCCATCGGCAGGCACAGCAGGCCTCGACCGTGAGTGATCATGAAGTTGACAGCCTCTGGTGTGACCTTGTCGGCCGCCATGACGAGGTCCCCCTCGTTCTCGCGGTCCTCGTCGTCCACCACTACGATCATCTCACCGCGGGCGATGCGCTCGACGGCCTGAGCCGCCGATATGAACAGCGACCCGGTCATCGTCCTTCGGAGAACTCACGGAGCATGTCGCCAAGACCCCGCTTCGCTGGAGCCTCGGGGCCTCTGCCGGTATACGCCCCGACGAAGCGCCGGACGTACTTGGCGAGCAGATCGGTCTCGAGGTTGACCTGAGCGCCGACGGGCTTGCCCCCCAGCGTCGTGCTCGTCTCGGTGTGAGGCACGACCGCCACTGTGAATCCGTCCTCCTTCATGGCCGCCACCGTCAAGGAGATGCCATCGACGGCGATGGAGGCCTTCTCCAGCAGCAGCGCCATGATCTGAGGGGGGGCGGCGAACGTATACACGGTCGAGTTCCCGGCCGGCTGCCGCATGGCCAGCTGACCGACCGCGTCGACGTGCCCGGTGACGATGTGCCCCCCGAGCCGGTCGGAGAGTCGCGCCGCCCTCTCAAGATTGACTTTGGAACCCTGCGTCAGGCGGCCCAGCGTCGTCCGGGCGAGCGTCTCCTCGCTGACGTCTGCCAGGAAGGCGCCGCGAATGAACTTCGCGATCGTGAGGCAGGCTCCGTCTAAGGCTATGGAGTCACCGAGGGACATGTCGCGTCCGAAGTCGGGGGCGTACACCTCCAACTGCACGCCTCCGGACCGGCGCTCGGCGCGGGTGACTATCCCCTCAGATTCGACGATACCGGTGAACATCCGTGCTCCCTCCATCGCGCGCCCTACGACGGCGTCCCTGTGGCAGTAGGCCGCCAGACCGTGACCGCATCCCCGCCGACGACTCCGGACTCTACAGCCGTGAATGCGGCGCCGAACCCCGCGCCGCCCGCCGGCCACGCATCGCACAGCCATGGAGCACCCGGTCCGGCCATACCGCCTGCATGGTACAGCACCAGCTCGTCCACCAGGCCCTCCCTCATCAGCGCATCGAACAACCGCGGGCCGGGCTCCACGAGCAGCGAGACGACACCCTCGCGACCAAGGACGGCGATCGCGCCGCGAAGTCCCTGCGACACCTCGAACGCAAGCGTGGCAACCCCACCGGCAGCGAGGGCCGCGACCGCGTCTTGCGGAGCGCAGTCGCCCAGCAGCGCGACCGAACGCCCGGGCCCCGCGAAGATCGCCGCCCCGGGGTCGGGAACACTGGAGCGGCCGAGCACGACACGCAGAGGTTGCCGCGCGGTGGGCTCGCCCTCGGGGTCTCGCACCGTCATCCGCGGGTCGTCCACGGCGAGGGTCGACACCCCGACGGCAACCGCGTCGGAGGAGGCCCTCAGCCGCGCCGTCAAGACCGCCGCAGCCGGCCCGGTCAGCCTGCTGCGCTTGCCATGTTCAATCGCGGGATGTCCGTCCAGCGTCAGGGCGATCTTCACCCGCACGAACGGCCGCCCCTCGCGACAGGCGTGGACCCACTCGCGATTCTGTTCGACAAACGGATCGGGGTCGGGTGCGTAGCGAACCTCCACGCCGTGGGCCTTCAGCGCGGCGGACCCACCCCCGGCGACACGCGGGTTCGGATCGGCCATCCCGATGACGACCGTGGAGACGCCAGCCTGGACGAGCGCGTCGACGCACGGCGGGGTCCTCCCGTGGTGGTTGCATGGCTCCAGGGTCACGTATGCGTCCGCGCCACGCGAGGCGTCTTTGGCCGCACGCAGGGCGTGCACCTCCGCATGCGGACCACCGACGGCGCGATGCCAGCCCTCACCCACGATGACGCCGTCGCGGACGATCACGCACCCCACGACCGGATTGGGCGAAGTGGTTCCGCGACCGCGCTCCGCCAGTTCCACGGCGCGCCGGAGATACGGATCGAGGACGCCTTCCGCAACATCACTGAAAAGGCGCATGCGCGCGGCCGACCTTCCTTCTCCCATCCGGACTGTGACCGTCGGCTCCGGAATCTCACCGGATCGGCCCCTTGTCGGGGTTCGCGGGCTGTGACCGCCGGTGGGGATTTTCACCCCGCCCTGAAGAAAGCGCCTCGGATTCTACCACTTCCGCGAGCAGCGACTAGCCCAGACGAAGGGGCGGACCGCGCCGGTGTGGCGGCTACGGCGCGCCCGAACGCTCAGATCGCCGCGGCGGCGGCCGCCCTGATACGCTCCATCGCGGCGCCAGGATCGGGCTCGCAAAACACCGCGTTGCCCGCCACGAGCGCACGCGCGCCGGCCTTCGCGACCTCGACGGCTGTCATCTCGTTGATACCGCCGTCCACCTGGATCAGGGGCGAGACCCCGGCCTCCGCGCACATGAATGCGAGCCTGTCGACCTTCATGATGGAGCCGGGCATGAACGACTGCCCACCGAAGCCTGGATTCACGCTCATGACAAGGAGTAGATCAACCATGGTCAGGTATGGGGCCATCGCTTCGACCGGTGTGGCCGGGTTGAGGGTGAGCCCGGGCTTGGCGCCGGCCTCCCGGATGCGGGTCAGGACGCCGGGCACGTCCGTGACCGCCTCCACGTGGACCGTCACCCAGTCGGCCCCGGCATCCAAGTACCAATCGAGCGTCGCATCCGCGTTGTCGATCATCAGGTGGACGTCGAGCGGCAAGCCCGTCACTCGCTTCAGGGCCTTGACCACCGGGGGACCGATCGTGAGGTTGGGGACGAAATGCCCGTCCATCACGTCGACGTGCAGCATGTCGGCACCCGCGGCCTCGACCGCCGTGATCGAGGCCGCGAGCGAGCCGAAATCGGCCGAGAGTATCGAGGGCGACATCCAGATGCGATCCGACACTGCCTGACTCCTAGTCGTCGGCCAAGCCCATCCCGTGCAACTCGTCTTTCGCGGCCCGGCCCATGAGAAGGTCTCCCGCGCGCGAGGCGGGTACGCCCTCGTAGAGCACCGAGCGTACCGCGTCTGTGATGGGCATCTCTGCGCCCACCCGCCTCGCAAGGTCTCCGACCGTGACACAGCTCGTCGCGCCCTCGGCCACCATCTTGGTGGCCTCCCTGTAGTCCTCGACGGTCCCGCCCGTGGCCACCCACTCGCCCAACGCCCTGTTCCTAGAGTGCGAGGAGGTGCAGGTCACAACGAGATCGCCCATCCCCGCGAGGCCCATGTACGTCATCGGGTTCGCGCCCATCGCCCGCCCGAGCCGCGACATCTCAGCGAGCCCCCGCGTCATCAGCGCGGCCTTGGAGTTGTCGCCGTATCCGAGCCCGTCGCACATCCCGGCGGCAAGGGCGATGACGTTCTTGCTGGCGCCGGCGAGCTCGACCCCCACGACGTCGTCGTTGGTGTAGACACGGAACGCGGGCGTCATGAACAGGGTCTGGAACCACTCGGCGACAGCCGGGGCGTACGCCGCCACGACGGTCGCGGAGGGCACCCCCCGGCTGACCTCCTCGGCATGGTTGGGACCGGACAGCGCGGCAAGCCGCTCACGGTCACCGAGGACGTCCTCGAGGACCTCTGTCATGAGCATCCCCGTCCCAGCCTCGACGCCCTTGGACAGGATGACCACCGGGGTGCTTCGATCCAGGAACCCGGCGAAGCCGAGGCAGGTGTCGCGCACGCCGACACTGGGGGTCACCAAGACGACGGCCTCCGCGCCGGCGACGGCCTCCCCCACGTCAGCGGTCGCGCGGACGGACCGGGGCAGCAGCACGTCCTTGAGATAGACCGGATTGCGGCGTTCCGCGTTGACGGCCTCCGCGATCTCGGCCTCACGGGCCCACAGGGAGACCTCGATCCCCGACTTCTCTCCGAGAAGCCAGGCGACCGCAGTGCCCCAAGACCCCGCCCCGACGACAGCAACCCGGGTCATCTGCCGTCCTCCCGTTCGGGCGTCTGGATTCGCGGCTCCCACTGTATACGAGGCTCCTGTCCGCGGAACAGCCGCCCGATGTTCGCCCTGTGGCGCCAGAAGACCAGCGGACAGGCGGCACCGGCGAACGCGAGCAGGACCGGGCGGTCGGGGTAGAGCGCCCAGATGGTGACGGGAAACGCCAACGCGACCGTCAGCGACGCCAACGACACGACCCTCGTCACGGCGACGAGCAGAGCAAACGTCGGGAGTAGCAGCAGGAACGCCAGGGGCATGAGAACCACGACGCCGCCCGCGGCCGTCGCGATTCCCTTGCCGCCGCGCAACCGGTAGTAGGGCGAGTACATGTGACCGGCCATGGCCGCGACGGACGTGGCGACGACCAGGAGGTCGCGGAAGACGAGGTCCCACCCATGGGTCAGCAGCAGCGCCACCAGCGCCGGCGCGGCGCCTTTCGCGATGTCCAGGAGCGCCGTGGCAAGTCCGGCTCTCCATCCGAGGGTGCGAAAGACGTTGGTGGCGCCGGTGTTGCCCGAACCCTGCGTGGTGATGTCGACGCCGTACCGCCTGGCCACCATCACGCCGAAGGGGATGCCTCCTGACAGATAGGCCAAGACGAGAGAGGCCGGAACGGCGACCCAGGGACTCACCTTTCCCCCTTCTGGCGGAAGCGCATGACGACGGGGGTCCCCGTGAGATCGAACGTCTCCCTGAGGCGATTCTCGAGATAGCGCCTGTAGGAATCGTCGACGAGTGTGGGGTGGTTCGCGAAGAACGTCAGCTTCGGCGGCTGGACGCCTGTCTGGGTGACGTAATTGACCCGGAGCGTCTTGCGTCCGCTCGTCACCGTGTGCCCGAAATCCCTCAACTCGGTCAGGAGCCGGTTCAGAGCGCTGGTGGGTATCTGCTGCGAGTAGGAGTCGTAGGCCGCGTCGACCATCCCGAGCACCTTGGCCACACCGCGGCCTGTCAGCGCGCTCACGCGTTGAAGCGGCGCGTAGCCTACGAACCCGAGCTTCCTGGGGATATCGGACTCGACGGACTCGCGCTGTTCGGAGTCCTCGAGCGTGTCCCACTTGTTCAAGATGATCACCAAAGCGCAGCCGCGCTCCTCAGCGATGCGCGCCACACGCTGGTCCTGGTCGGTGATGCCTACCGAAACGTCCACCACCAGAAGCGCCACGTCCGCTCTGTCGACCGCCCGCAGCGCCCGTACGAGCGAGTAGTACTCGACCGACTCGTCGATCTTGGAGTGCCTCCGCAGCCCCGCGGTGTCCACGAGACGGTAGCGACGCTCCCCCAGCTCCATCAGGGTGTCCACGCTGTCACGAGTCGTCCCGGCCACCTCGGACACGATCGACCTGTCCGCTCCGCACAGCCTGTTCAGAAGCGAAGACTTCCCCGCGTTGGGCCGGCCGACGATCGCGACCGAGATGACTCCCTCCTCAGGCTCGGCGTCGCCCTCCTTGAGCGAAGCCACGACAAGGTCCAGCAGGTCGCCGGTGCCGTGGCCGTGCAGGGCGGACACGGGATGCGGTTCGCCCAGCCCCAAGCTCCAGAAGTCGTGGACCGCCTGCTCCCGGGAAGGGTCGTCCATCTTGTTGACAGCCAGGAAGACGGTTGCGCCGGATCGCTTGAGAAGCCGCGCGACCTCCTCGTCGTCCGCCTGCGAGCCGGTCCTTCCGTCCACGACGAAGATGACGGCGTCAGCCTCGCTGGCTGCGGCGAGGGCCTGGGCGCGGATGCTCGCGCCGAACGCGTCGTCGGTCGCCATCTCGATCCCACCAGTGTCGACCAGCATGAACTCCCGCCCGCACCAATCCGAACGATGGTAGGAGCGGTCCCTTGTGACGCCGGGCGCCTCGTGCACGATGGCTTCCCGCGTCTCGGCTATGCGATTCACCAGGGTGGACTTGCCGACGTTCGGCCTGCCCACGATCGCCACGATGGGCAGCGGCATCAGAAGACCTCTCAGCGGTGGAACGTCCGCGCGACAGCCTCTCGCGCGCCTTTGGCGTCCGAGGATACCACGCTCACGTGGGCACCGCTCATCGCCCCGAGGTCGGCCGACGGGACGTCATCGAGGGTCAATCCCTCCTCGTTGAACATCACGTCGGGCAACACGTACTCACCTCTCGCGCCGTCCTCGCGGATCGCGTCGACGACGTCCCTGGACGTCAGAAGGCCCGCCACTGAGACGTTGCCGCCGAAGAACCCGTTGGCGACCCCCAGGACCCTGGCGCCCGGCGCCCATCGGGCGAGGACGGGCGCGAAGAGCTCCCCTGTGAGCAAGGTGAGACGACGATCTCCGACCGGCGGAGCCGCCGCGGCCTGGTCCAGGAAGCGCCGGACCATCCCGATACCGTTCTCGATCTGCGGGAATCCCTCGTAGTGGCTGGCCGGAGGCACCTCAACCCCGGCGGCGAGGTACAGCTCATCCGCGAGGTGCACCGTGCGAGACCCGTCCCTGGCAAGGAAGGCGTCCCTCCACCGCTGCACCTGCGACACGACCGCCAGGGCCTCGTCGGCTGCCTCGAATGAGCGCACGACCCTGTCCTGGTGGGCGGTGTACCCGACCGGCACGATACCTATCGAGGCCACGCAGTCACGTTCCGCGAGCCAGGCGAGCGTGCGGTCCAGCTGCTCGCCATCGTTGACACCCGGGACCAGGACCAGCTGCGTGTGCAACTCGATGCCGTTCGCGACGAGCTCATCGAAGCGCGAGAGGGCCCTGTCACTCCTCACGCAGAGCAAACGCTCCCGGATAGCTGGATCGACGGCGTGCAGCGACACGTACAGAGGGGACAGCCTCTGCTCGGCGATCCGTGCGACATCCTCGTCGCCAATGTTGGTCAGCGTGATGAAGTTCCCGGACATGAACGAAAGCCGGAAGTCGTCGTCTCGCAGGGTGAGCGCGGGCCTCATACCCGGCGGAAGCTGCGCCATGAAGCAGAAGCCGCAGCGGTTCTCGCACGTGCGGATGTAGTCGAACACCGGGCTCTCGAAGGACACTCCCCAGGGCTGACCGGGCTCGCGCTCAAGGACGAGGGATGAACCGTCCGCTAGGCCTACCACGGCGCTCGGGCCGTCGGCGTACCATCGCCAGTCGATCTCGTCCCGGAGCGGATGCCCCTCGGCGGTCACCAGCACATCCCCAGGCCTCAACCCGGCGACGGCCGCCGGGCTCTCCGGGGCGATCTCGCGCACCAGTCCAGCGAGCGGCCCCCGGGTCACCCCAGCGCCTCCACCGCGCGGACCACGTCCGCCATCTGCTCGTCCGGGGTCGAAGCGCCCGCCGTGACCCCCACGACGTTCACGCCCTCGAACCACGCGGCCTCGAGCTCATCGGCGGTCTCGACGTGGTAGGTGCGCGGATTGACCTTCCGGGATATCTCCGCGAGGCGCGTGGTGTTGCCGGAGTTCCGGCCCCCTACCACCAGGACCACGTCGACGTGGCCCGCGAGCTCCCGGGCGGCCTCCTGACGCCTCTCTGTCGCGCTGCAGATGGTGTTGAACACCCTCAGCTCAGCAGCGCGGGCCAGCAGGGCGTCGACCACCTCGTGCAGCAGCGCCGGGGGCTGCGTCGTCTGCACCACGACGCCTACCTTGGCGGAAGCAAGCCTCTGCGGCAGGTCGGCCGGGCTCTCCACGATCAGGGCCTCACGCGCCGCGTGAGCGAAGATGCCCTCTACCTCGGGATGGTCCGGCTCGCCGACGATCACCAGGGTGTACCCCTCGCGGGTGAGCGCCCTCGCGGCGGCCTGCGCCTTGACCACGAATGGACAGGTAGCGTCGACGACCTCCAGACCCCTCGCGCGGGCCTCCTCGATCACTTCGGGGTTGACTCCGTGCGTGCGGATCACGAGCGTACCGTCCCTGGCCTCGTCCACGCAGGCGGTGACTTCCACTCCCCTGTCGCGGAGCGCCCCGACGGCCTGAGGGTTGTGGATCAGCGGGCCCAGCGTATCGACGGGACGGCCCTGCGCCACGGCCTCCTCGACCATCTTGAGGGCTCGTTCGACCCCGTAACAGACACCCGCGTGCTTGGCGACCTCAACCCGCACCCAAGGACCTCCTGACCTCGTCTATGCCCACCGCGATCCGTCTCATGACCTCAGCGGTGACCATATCCACTCGCTCCTTGCGAGAACCGCCGAACGCCCCCGGGTCGACCGGTTCCCCGAACGCGATGTCGACCCGGACGAACCTTGGGAACCGCCGCCCTTTGGGCCATGCGCGCTCCGTGCCGACGAATGCGACCGGCACGATGGGCACGCCCGCGCGAAGGGCGACGAACGCCGCTCCCCCGTGAGCCTCCAGAGTCTCGTCCCCCCGCCTCCGGGTCCCCTCGGGGAAGATACCGACCAAGCCGCCCGCGGCCACGGTGTCGGAGGCTTTGGCGAGCGCGGAACGGTCCGCACCCTGGCGGTCCACCGGGAACGCCCAAAGCCGGACCAGCGCCCATCCCAGCGGCCCGCAGAACAGTTCCTTCTTGGCCATGAAGGCGACCGGCCGCGGTGAGCCCGACCAGAGCAGGACGGGATCCAGATAGGACTCGTGGTTCCCGGCGAGCACCGCACCCCCTGCCGGCACGTTCCCCAGGCCGTGGATGCGGGTGCGGAACATCGCAAGAACGAGGCGTCCCGCCGTCAGGCGCACGACGCGGCCGAGCAGGTCGCCGGCTGGAAGACCAGCGCCTCTCACCGGCACGAGGACGCCTCCACCAGCGCGGCTATCCGATCCACAACCTCGGCCACGCTCAACTCGGAGGTGTCCAGCGCGACCGCGCCCTCGGCCAAGGCGAGGGGGGACGCCGAGCGTCCGGAATCGCAGGCGTCACGGCGGTTGATGTCCGCCAGGACCTCCGCGGTCGGCATCGCGTGACCCGCGGACAGGTGATCGGCCGCTCGACGGCTCGCGCGCACCTCCGGTCTCGCGGTCAAGTAGACCTTGACATCGGCGTCGGGGAACACGACCGTACCGATGTCTCGCCCCTCCACGACCGTGTCGGCCTCAGAGCCGATACGCCTCTGCAGCATGACCATCGCCTCCCGGACCGGCACGGCGGCTGAGACAGGGCTCACCGCGCGGTCCGTCTCGGGGGTGCGAATCCGGGAGGTGACGTCCCGGCCGTCGAGGAGCACCGCCACCGGGGCGGGCTCGCCCGGTTCATGTACGAACTCGATGGCGGCTGCGCGTGCGAGCCGACCCAGCGTCACGGCGTCCTCGAGGTCCGCGCCCGCGTCCAGCGCGCAAAGGGCGATCGAACGGTACATCGCGCCCGTGTCCAGATAGCGAAAACCAAGGCGGCGAGCCAGCGATTTGGCGACCGTCGACTTCCCCGAACCGGCCGGCCCGTCTATGGCGACGATCACGACGCCTCCTGCTTGCGCTGAACCACGACGTCGAACGGGACCGTCCTCTCGTGACGGCCGTCCACGAAGATCTCGAAGTGGTGCCTGCCGGGCTTGCCGAGGTTCACACCGCCGATACCCAGCACGAAGTTCGCGGACGCCTCTTCGGTGGGGCCGCCCTCAGGGGCCTCCATCCGCTGCAGGAGCGGAGGCAGCACCTCGACGCCGTCAGGGTCCACGCAGGTGACGCGGACCTCATGGGCCCTGCCCTCGCCCGGGTGCACCCTCAGGCGGAAGACCAGCGACATCGACGGATGCGACCAGGGAAGCCGGGTCGCGAGCACCCGGTCGAACACGCCGGCTATCACCAGCTTGCCTTCCTGGGTCACCGCAGCGTAGTCGGCGACTACTGCGAGATCGATCTCCATTCCGGGATGCTCACCCAAGCCTTCCCGCCATCAGCGACTCGATATGGCTCATAAAGGAAGGGTAACTCACGGCCACGCTCTCGAAGCGCTCAATCGTGGTCGGCCCCGACGCCACCAGGCCCGCCACGGCGAGCGCCATGGCCAAGCGATGGTCGCCCATGGAGTCGACAGACGCGCCGCGCAGCTGCTCGCACCCGTCCACCTCGAGCCAGTCCTCGCCGGACCGCGCGCCGACGCCCATCGCGCCAAGCCCCTCGACGACCGCGGCGAGCCGGTCGGACTCCTTGACGCGCAGCTCTCCCACGCCCTCGAAGCGTGTCGTTCCTTCGGCCCCCGCGGCCGCCACCGCGAGTATGGGCACCTCGTCGATGAGGGACGGGATCTCGGCCGCGCCCACCGTCACGGCGCGCAGAGAGGAGGCGCGGGCCGTGGCGGAGCCGAGCGGCTCGCCACCGGTCTCCCCCTGAGGGGCGATCCCGATATCGGCCCCCATCCGCTCGAGGACCCTCAGGAACCCGACGCGGGTCGGGTTCAGCGACAGCCCCTCGACGGTGACGTCACTGCCGGGAACAAGAGACGCCGCGACAAGGAGGAACGCCGCCGATGACGGGTCTCCGGGAACCGCCGCGTCGCAGGCGCGCGGGACCACGGGGCCCCGCACCGATGTGACCAGGCCCCCTCCGGCTCGCTCGACCGGGACGCCGAACGCCGGCAACAGACGCTCGGTGTGGTCTCGCGAGAGGGCGGGCTCGATGACGCTCGTCCGGCCGGACGCCCGAAGGCCGGCCAGAAGGACGGCCGTCTTGACCTGTGCGCTCGCTATCGGCGAGGCGTACTCGACGGGGCGCAACGAATCGCTTCCTCGCACCGTCATGGGCAGCGTACCGCCCTCGGCGGTGGCCAGGACGGCACCCATCATCGCGAGCGGCTCGGCGATCCGGCGCATGGGTCGCCGGGAGAGCGATTCGTCGCCATCAAGCTCGACCTCGATCGGCCAGCCAGCGACGATGCCGGCGAGCAGCCGTGCGGTGGTCCCGCTGTTGCCGCAGTTGACCGGGACGGCCGGCGCGGTCGGCCCGGTCGCTCCCCAGCCCTCTATGACGACATCGAGACCCCCGTCGCACTCGGTGGTCTCGACCGCGGCACCGAGGGCACGCACGGCTGCGATGGTGCTGCGGACGTCCTCGGAGTCAAGGACCCCGCTCAGCTGTGAAGTCCCCTTGGCCATCGCACCGAACAGGACGCATCGGTGCGACAGCGACTTGTCCCCCGGCACCCTCACACAGCCCAGCAGCGGTGCCTGCGCGGGGTGGACGACTCGGCTCATTCAGGGTCACCGCCCAGAGGAAGCAGCTCGCACGAGTAGCCGCGGCGCTCAAGGTCCGCGCATAGCGACCCCCGGTCGCCTTCGTCGGTCAGCACCAGGCGGAGCGTCGCCGAATCCTCCGAGCGGTGCTCGATCTCGATGTCCTCGATGTTGCAGCCCGCGCGCCCTACCGCTGTCGTGACCTCCGAGACCGCGCCCGGGCGGTCGATGATCGGGACGAAGAGCTCGAACAGGTCCGTCGTGGCCGGCACCCACTGAGCGGGCAGCGCGGCGCGCACCCGGGCCGCGCTGTCGAGCCATGCGCGAATGCCGTCCGCGTCCCGGCGCCGAAGCATGTCCGAGAACTCCCCGAGTATCTCCCGGAGCTCATCTACGCCTCGGGACAGCGCGGCAGCGTTGTCAAGGGAGATCGATGTCCACAACTCGGGCGAGCCGGCCGCGATGCGCGTGGTGTCCTTGAAACCGCCCGCCGCCAGGCGCATGAGCTCCTCACCCGCGCCGGCCCGCCTCGCGGCCAGGGTGGTCAACGCGGCCGCCGCCATGTGTGGGACGTGACTCACGGTGGCCACCATCTCGTCATGCGCCTCGACGGGCACCGCGATGACGCGCGCCCCCAGCGAGGTGATGAAGGAGTGGAGGCGACGGAAGGGCTCGCTGGCGGTGCTTTCGGTCGGCGTCAGCACGTAGTACGCGCCTCGGAACAGTTCGGGGTTGGCCGCCTTGACACCGCTGCGCTCCGACCCGGCCATCGGATGCCCGCCCACGAACGGCGCCCGATTCGAGAGGTGCTTGGATGCGGCCTCGACGACCGCCGCCTTGGTCGAGCCCACGTCGGTGATCGTGCCTCGCACGCCCATGCCGCCCAGCCGCGCGATCCAAGCCACCGCGTCGGCTGGCGGTGTGGCCAGGACGATCAGCGCGTCGTCGTCGGAGGTGAACCATCCCAGCTCGGCGGCGCGCTCCGGAGAAGCGCCCTCGTCCACGATCCCGCACTCACGGGCGTGGGTGATCGCGTCCGAGTCGGTGTCGACGCCGCGGACCACGCCCGCCAGTCCGGCGGCCTTGGCCGCCGCTGCGAGCGAGCCGCCGATCAGTCCGATCCCGATCACGACCAGTGACGAGTAGCGGCTCACCTGGACGCCTCAGAAGCCGTTCAAAGCCGCGTGAGCGGCCTCCAGCGCCAGTACGACGTCGTGCGTGTCCTCCAGGGAGGGCATCGTCATCCGCAGGGCGGGAACGGACCCGAAGTCGCGCACGATCACGCCCTCAGCCAGCAGCGCCTCGAACACCTCGGTCGGTCTCGATGTGTGGAAGTACACGAAATTGGCCTGCGACGGCGCGTGGCGGACCCCGAGCCGGTCGAGCGCCTCAGCCACCCGGACCCTCTGCGCGGCGTTCTGGGCGCGCCTGCGCTCGACCTCCTCGCTGTCATCCAGCGAGTGGTAGGCGCCGACCTGCGCTACCACGTTGACGTTGAACGGCTCACGAACCCTGTCCAGCGCCTCGCGGAGCGCGGAGGGCATGATCCCGTATCCGACCCGAAGGCCCGCGAGCGAGTACATCTTCGAGAAGGTCCGCAGCACCACGATCGGCCGGCGTCCGTCGAAGTGCTCCAGAGAGTCGGGGTAGGAAGGGTCCGTGGCGAACTCGAAGTACGCCTCGTCCGCGACCACCAGGACGTGGGACGGCACCGCTTCGAGGAAGGATGCGAGGGCTTGGCGGTCGTAGATCGTGCCCGTGGGGTTGTTGGGGTTGCACAGGAAGAGCATTCTCGTGCGGTCGGTCACCGCTGCGAGCATCGCGTCCAGGTCGTGCGCGTCTTCGGCGAGCGGTACCCTGACAGCCTCCGCCCCGAACAGCTGGCAGACCATCGGGTAGACGACGAAACTGGGCCAAGCGAACACGACCTGGTCACCGGGCCTGAGCACGGCTTGAGCGATATTCACGATAATCTCGTTGCTGCCGTTTCCGAGGGCCACCTGCTCCAACGCGACACCGAGCTCGTCGGCAAGCCGGGTCCTTAGCTGTCTTGCCGAACCGTCCGGATACCGGTTCAGCATGGGCAGGACCGCGCGCATGGCGCTCAACGCCGAGGGCACTGGTCCTGACGGGTGTTCGTTGCTCGAGAGCTTGACGACCTTCTCGCGACCGGAGCGCGCGCGCACCTCGCTGACGCGCAGGCCCGGGGCGTACGGCGTCAGTGAGTCGAGCTCACGCCGTACGAACGCGTGTGCATCCATCGCCCCTCCCGTCGCGCCCTCGGTGAGGAAACAGTGTCGCAGGGCAGGCGGCCGTCGGCAACCCGGCCCCGTGCGGGGGGTTGCATCAGAAAGTCACTCCACGCCCGCGGCGCCGCGCAGGGCGGCGACCTCGGCATCGC
>JBBIJK010000026.1:0-29419 GCA_037445995.1 Actinomycetota bacterium
CGCCATCGCCGCCAACAAGGCCGACATCGGCAAGATCACCTACTTTGGCGGCAGCATAGCCATCAAGCCAGAGGTCCGCGCGGCGGTGACCGCGGCGTTGCAGTAGCGGTTCGGGTGCCGACAGCAAGACCGCGAGGCAAAGGGCCCCGGGAGACCGGGGCCTTCGCTCGCGGCGCGCAGTCTTTGGCGAGGTGCGCTGGCACTCGCTATACTCGAGTGCCAAAGAAGGGACGACGCTGATGGATCGCCGCAGGACCATCCTCGCAGCACTGGTGGAGGAGTACATACGGAGTGCCCAGCCCGTTGGCAGCAGGGCCATCGTCGAGCGCTACGACCTGCCCTGCAGCGCGGCCACGGTTCGCAACGAACTCGCGATCCTCGAGGAGACGGGCTTCCTGTTCCAGCCGCACACTTCCGCCGGCCGCGTTCCCACCGACGCCGGGTACCGGGCGTTCGTAGACGACGTGGCGGGTGGTCGCACGGGGCTTACCACCGCGGAGGTCAGTTCAGTCGGGCAGCGGCTGATGGAGCACGCCTCGGAGATCGACGAGCTCATGCGCGACACGGCCGCCATTCTGTCTCGCCTGACCTCGTATGTCGCGGTGGTGCTCTCCCCGGCCGCGTCGCATGCCAGGATTCGCAAGATCGACATCGTCTCGCTGGCGTCCCGGCGGGCGCTGGTCGTGGTGATCACGGACGCGGGCACGGTCCTCGACAGGATGCTCGAGTTCGACGAGGAGACCGCCCCGCAAGACCTGGTGGCGGTGGCGCGCATGTTGAACGAGACGCTGGAGGGAAGCCATCTGGATGATGTCGGCGAGGGCCGGGTCCCGTCCCGAGCTGGCAGGCTCGGCGTCCTGGCCGCCAAGGTGCTCACCGTCGTCGCCGAGCTGGTGGGCGAGGCGGACCGGGAGAGGGTCAGCCAGGCCGGTGCGGCCGCGCTGCTGGCGCAACCGGAGTTCGCCGAGTCGTCGACGCTGCGTCCGCTGATGACCCTGCTGGAGGACGGCGTGGCGATGCTGGAGACCCTGTCGGACGTCATGCGCGAGCGTGACGTCGTGGTGCGGATCGGGCACGAGAACCCGCGTGACGAGCTCGGTGACGTGAGCGTCGTCGCGGCCAGCTACGGCGACACCTCAGGCGAGGGGATAGTCGGCGTCATCGGTCCGACGAGGATGGACTACCCGCGAGCGATCTCGGCGGTCAGGTGCGTGTCACGCAACCTTACCGACCGCCTCGGGGAGCGATGAGGATGACCGGCGCGACGAAGGACTACTACGCGATTCTGGGCGTCAGCAGAGACGCCAGCGTCGAGGAGATCAAGAAGGCCTACCGCCGCCGGGCGCGCGAGACGCACCCCGACGTAGCGGGTCACGAGGAAGCGGAGGACTCGTTCAAGCAGGTCAACGAAGCGTACGACGTGCTCTCCGACCCGCAGCGCCGCGCGACCTACGACCGCTACGGCACGACCGACCCGCGAGCCGCAGGTTTCGGCGATCTCGGGGACGTGTTCGGGGCGGGGATGGAGGACCTGCTCAGTTCCTTCTTCGGTGGCGGGTTCGGCGCGCAGGCGCGCGCACGCTCCAACGGCCGTGACATGAGCGCGCAGGTCACGATCACCTTGGCCGAGGCTTCGGTCGGCGTGGAGGAGGACCTGCGGATCACGCGGGACGCCTCGTGCGACACCTGCGACGCTACGGGCGCTGAGGACGGTGGCTCGGTGGTGACCTGCCCGGACTGCGCGGGCAGCGGGACCAGGAGGGTGCACAGAAGGTCGTTCCTCGGCGTCATGGAGACGGCAGCTCCGTGCGAGAGGTGCCAGCGAACCGGTTCGATCGTGGACAGGCCGTGTCCGGTCTGCTCGGGGAGGGGTCGCGCACGGCGCGAGGAGACGGTCCGCATCACGATACCCGCCGGCGTCCGCGACGGGATGTCCCTTCGCGTCTCGGGCATGGGCGAGGCAGGACTGCGAGGCGCGCCCGCCGGCGACCTCATCGTCGGTGTGCGCGTATCGGGACACGACTACCTCCATCGCGAGGGAGACGACCTCCACTGCCGGATCGCCGTCGACATCGCCAGGGCGGCGCTCGGCGCCGTCGTCACGGTGGAGGGCATCTGGGGCGAGGAGACCGTGTCTGTCCCGGCCGGCAGTCAGCACGGGGACGCCGTTCGTCTCAAGGGTCGCGGGATGCCCCACGTCGGAGCCGGGGGGAAGGGTGACCTCGTGGTCCACCTGGCCGTCCGGGTGCCCGAGAAGCTCACTAAGAGGCAGAAGGAGCTGCTCGCCGAGTTGGCGGGGCAGCTTGAGGAGCCCAAGCGCGTGACGGTGCTCGAACGCCTGAGGGACTGGCTGTCAGGCTGATGTCGCTGCCCCGTTTCTTCCTGACCGGACCCTACGCGGGAGGGGCGCTTCCTCTGTCGGACGGCGACAGGCGCCACGCGCACGACGTTCTGCGTCTCGGGGCGCGTGACCGCGTAGTGGCGGTCGAGCCCGGCGGACGCGCGCTCGTCGTCGTGCTTGAAGATGCGGGGACCATGAGCGGTGATGCGGTCGCCGAGCTTCCCAGGGAGACTGGTCCGCGGGTGTGGCTGGTCCACGCCCTGGCGAAGCGGGATCGCACCGACCTAGCCGTCCGGATGGCCGTGGAGGTCGGAGCCGCCGGGGTAGTCCCGGTCGTGTCGGCTCGCACCGTGGTCAAGTTGGATCCGGCCCGGTCCGCGGCGCGCGGCGAGAGGCTTCGCCGGGTGGCGCTGGAGGCGGCCAAGCAGTCCCAGCGCTCATACGTGCCGACCGTGCACGATCCCATAGGGCTCAGCTCGGTCAGGGAGGTGCTGCCCGACGGGTGCGACCTCCTGGTCCCATGGGAGGAGGCCTCGGGCAGGGGCCTTGCGGCTGCGGTCGCCGCGCTTGAGCGGAAGGCCTCAGATCCCGTGGCGGTGGTCGTGGGTCCCGAGGGTGGGCTCGACGCGGCTGAGGTCTCGCTGCTGGAGTCGTGGGGCGCGGCGGTCTTCACCCTGGGGCCGACGATCCTTCGCACCGACACCGCTGGCGTGGTCGCGCTCTCCCTGGCTCTGTACGAGCTCGGCGGTCTCGGCGCCAGCGATGGATGAGGCGCCCGCCCAGGTGACGGTGGTCGCCTTGGGCTGCAAGCTGAACCGCTCGGAGACCGAGACCATCGCCGCGAGCCTCGCCGCGGGCGGTTGGGTGGTCTCCGATGACCCTGTCCGATCACGCGCGGTCGTGGTGGACACCTGCGCGGTCACGGCCGAGGCCGACCACAAGGCGCGCAAGGCGGTACGCAGGGCGTTGAGGGATTGCGACGGGCCGGTCGTGGTCACGGGCTGTGGCGCGTCGCTCGATCCCGCCTCGCTGCGGGCGCTGGGCGGCCGCGTGAGCGTGGAGCCGGACAAGTCGGCCCTCCCGGGCCTTGTGGCGAGGCTGACAGGAGGGCCGTCGCCGATGCCCGGCGTCAGGTCGGGCGAGGGGTTCCGTGCGCGAGCCGCCATCAAGGTGCAGGACGGGTGCGACACGGGCTGCGCCTACTGCGTCGTTCCACTCGCGCGGGGCGGATCGCGTTCGGTGCCCTGCTCGCGGGTGGTGGAGGAGGCCAGGACGCTCGCCGCATCGGGGGTTTCCGAGCTGGTGCTCACGGGTGTCAACCTGGGTTCGTACCACGACGAAGGCGTGGACCTCGCGGGGCTCGTGAGGGCGGTCGCGGCGGTATCACGGGTGCGGATCCGTCTGTCCAGCATCGAGCCCCTCCACCTGACGGACCGGCTGCTCCACACCCTCGCGGAGTGCGACGTCTGCGAGCATCTTCACGTGCCGCTGCAGTCCGGCTCGGACGCGGTCCTTGGGGCGATGGGTCGCGGCTACACGGCCGCTGAGTACCTGGACGCCGTCAGCCGTGCGAAAGCCGCGCTTCCGGGGCTGGCCCTCACCACCGACGTGATGGCGGGGTTCCCGGGCGAGAGCGACCAGGACGCGGCGCGCACGCTTGAGATGCTCGTCGAGTGCGCGTTCGCAAGGGCCCACGTCTTCCGGTTCTCGGCGCGTCCCGGCACGCGCGCGGCCGCGTCGTCCGGGCGTGTGCCGGACCCGGTGGTGCGCGAGCGGGCTGAGGCCATGTCGAAGCAGGGTCACCGATCGAGGTCCGCGTGGCTGCAGGGGTTGTCGGGCCGCTCCATCGAGGTGCTCGTGGAGCGGGCGAGTGCTGGATACTGCGAAGGGACCTCTCGCGAGTACGCGCGTGCCCGGTTCCAGCGCGACGGGGCGGGCGTGGGCGACATCGTCCGCCTCGCCGTCGATGGCTCGTTCGAGCTGCGGTGAGCCGGCCTCCCGCCTGCGGCGAAGACCACGCGTGGTAGAATCACGGTCACTCGGGCTATGTCGGGGGAGCGTCCCGCCGCGGGCCCGCGAGAGTGTAGGGAGCGCGACGACGCGTTGCTAAGACCCACTCAGATCCGACTGGTGGTCCCGGCCGACGTCCACATGACCGATCTTCTCGGCCACGGCGACCATCTCCTGCGCCTGATCGAGGAACAGTTCTCGGCCGACATCTCTGTTCGCGGCAATGAGATCACCATCTCGGGCGACGCCTCGGAAAGTCAGGCGGCATCGGCGCTCTTCGCCGAACTGCTCGAGCTCCTGGGAGGCGGACAGCCGCTCTCCGCCGAGAGCATCGATCGCGCGATCGACATGCTCAGGACGGGCGAGTGCTCTCCCGCCTCGGTGTTCTCCGACGTGATACTGACCCACCGCGGCAAGTCGATCCGGCCCAAGACCGCCGGACAGAAGCGGTATGTCGACGCCATCCGCGAGAGCACGGTGACCTTCGGCATCGGTCCTGCGGGAACCGGCAAGACCTATCTTGCGATGGCCATGGCGGTCGAGGCGCTCAAGCGCAAGGAAGTGGGCAGGATCATCCTGACGCGACCCGCTGTTGAGGCTGGCGAGAAGCTCGGCTATCTCCCGGGCAACCTCTACGAGAAGGTCGATCCGTACCTGCGTCCCCTGTACGACGCGCTGTTCGACATGATGGATATCGAGAAATCCACCTCGCTGACCGAGCGCGGGGTGATCGAGGTCGCGCCACTCGCCTTCATGCGCGGACGGACGCTCAACGACTCGTTCATCATCCTTGACGAAGCGCAAAACACGTCGCCCGAGCAGATGAAGATGTTCCTCACGCGCCTGGGGTTCGGCAGCAAGGTGGTCGTCACCGGCGACGTCACCCAGATCGACCTGCCGGGGGGGATGTCGGGACTCAAGCAGGTCAGGGACGTGCTGCCCGGGGTCCAGGACGTCGCGTTCGTGGAGCTGCACAGCAAGGATGTGGTGAGGCACAGGCTCGTCCAGCGCATCGTCACGGCGTATCACGAATTCGAGCAGGCGCGCAGCGCTCAGCTCGCCGGAGGCGCGGGGAATGCCGACCGGTCCTGACCCGATCGATACTGCGCCCCCGGCGGCGCCGTCGCGCCCGCCGATCGCGCCAAGACTCCTGCTCGGAGCTGGCACCGCGGTGCTCGCGGCCGTCCCAACGGCCGTCGCCCTCCATGGCGAAGGCATCGTTCGGACCATCGCCGCCGCGGCGCTGATGGCGCTCCTGATAGTGGTGTCCGGGGCTTACGTGCGGCGGTACGAGCCGCCGGTGTGGGCAGACATCCGCAGGCTTTCCGTGGCGGCGCTCCTGCTGCTTGGGATGATGTACCTGACGGTTGCGATCTCCATGACCTTCCCGGACCTTCCGGCGTACGTGATGCCGGTGCCGTTGGCAGCCATGCTCGCCACGCAGCTGACGGGGGCGCGAGTTGGACTGCTCGTGACCGTCGTCACGTCGGTCGCAGGTCAGCTGCTCGGTTTCGCTGACGGCTTCCAGGCGGTGGCTGTCTTCGCCGCCAGCGTCGCGGCCATCATCGTCTTTTCGAACGTGACTCAGAGACGTCAGCTCGTCGGAGCCGGTCTGCACGTGATGGCGACCCTGGGAGCGAGCTCCGCCCTGGCCGCCGCAGCGGACGGCGCCCTCATGCGCGAGGCGCTTCTGGCGGGGGTCGAAGGGGTCGCGGGCGGCGCCCTGTCGGCGGTCCTGGCCTACGGGTCGCTGCCCTTCCTGGAGCAGGCCTTCGGACTGACGACCTCCGTCCGGCTGCTGGAGCTCTCCAGCCCGTCCAGCCCGCTGATGCGTGAGCTGATGCAGCGGGCGCCGGGCACGTACGCCCACTCGCTTCTGGCCGGGAACCTCGCGGAGACCGCCGCTGAGGCCATCGGAGCCGATCCGCTGCTTGCCAGGGTCGGCGCCTACTACCACGACGTCGGCAAGCTCCGTCGCCCGTCCTTCTTCGTGGAGAACCTCGCCGGAGGGGACAACCCTCACGACGAGACGAGCCCGTCGCTGTCGGCTTTGATCATCACGGCCCACGTCCGGGAGGGTCTGGAGCTCGCTTCGGAGCACGGCCTCCCCCCCGAACTCGTCTCTATCATCCGGGAGCATCACGGCGACTCGCTGGTCTCCTACTTCTACGACAAGGCGGCCTCGGGGACCGATCCGGTGTTCGAGGCGGATTTCCGGTACAGCGGCGACAGACCGACCAGCCGCGAGGCCGCTCTGGTCATGCTCGCTGACTGCGTGGAGGCCACGGTCCGTTCCATGGAGAGGCCTTCAGGCCCGAGGATCGAGGCCGCGGTTCGCAGGGTGGTCGATGAGAAGGTCTCGGACGGGCAGCTCAGGGACTCGTCGATGACGCTGTCGGACATCGAGAGGGTCGTCGGCGTCTACTCGAACATCATGTCCCGCATGCATCACGCGCGTGTCGACTACCCTGATGAATCGCGGAGGAGGAGGATGACCCATGCGGGTAAGCGTGACGAGCAACCGTGACCCCGAGCCGCTCGACCTTGAGGCGTTCGCCCGCCTCGGTGAGTTCGTGCTGGAGGCCGAGGACGTGCCTGAGATGGCCGAACTGTCGGTGGCCGTCGTCGACGCCGCGGAGATGGCGGGCTTGAACGAACGCTTCCGCGGCCATCAGGGGCCCACCGACGTCCTGGCCTTCCCCTGCGACGACCCGTGCCCGGTCCCGGGGGACGCCCCGTTGACGCTGGGGGACGTCATTGTCGCGCCCGAGGTGGCCGTGGCCCAGGCCCTCGAGCTGGGCACGACGGTGGAGGCCGAGCTGGACCTGCTGCTCGTGCACGGGATCCTGCACCTTCTCGGATACGCACACGACGCCGACGCCGACGCCGATGTCATGCGCGAACGTGAGCAGGCCTTGCTCGAGCGCTGGGCAGAGTCCGGGCGGGACTAGATGCGGAGCCGGTCCCTGCTTTGGAGCTTCAACTACGCAATAGAGGGTTTCATCTACGCGCTTCGCACGCAGAGGAACATGCGGCTTCACGCGCTGGCCGCGGCGGCCGTTCTCGCGGGCGCGATGGCGCTCAGGGTCTCTGCGCTGGAGCTGGTCGCGCTGCTCTTCGCGATAACGCTCGTCCTGGTCGCCGAGCTTGCGAACACCGCTCTGGAGGCGGTGGTGGACCTGTCGGTGGACCGCTTCGACCCGACGGCCAAGACCGCCAAGGACGTGGCGGCAGCGGCGGTCCTCGTCGCTTCCGTCAACGCGGTGGCGGTCGGGTACGTCGTCTTCTTCGACCGCGTCACCGGTCCGACCGCCAGCCTGTATCGCTACGCCGCTGGGATACCGGCTCACGTCACCGTCATCGCCCTTGCGGTAACCGGGCTCGCCGTCATCGTGGGGAAGGCGCTCACGCGGACGGGCACATGGTTGCGAGGAGGCTGGCCCTCCGGTCACACCGCGCTGGCCGTCGCGGCCGCCGCTTCGGTCGGCTACGGCACGGGGAACTCGCAGGCCGCCGTCCTCGCGATGCTCATAGCTGCTCTGGTCGCGCAGTCCCGCGTGGAGGGCGGCGCCCACACCATCGGACAGGTGGCTTCCGGCGCCCTCGTGGGCTTCCTCGGGGCTACGCTGGTGTTCCAGGTGTTCGTCCCGTGAGATCGCCGCGCGGGGGTGCCCCGCTGTGATCGCGGCACTGTCCGTGGCGCTTCTGTCGGCTTGCGCCAGCGCCGTGATGTCCGCGGCCGATCAGGCGCTCGAGCTGCTCACGCGACAGCGGTCCCACAGGCTCGCCGAGAGCGGTCTGCGAGGAGCGAGACGTCTGACACGCCTCCATGAGGACCCGACGCGGCTTCGGGGGGCGGCGGCTCTAGCGGCGTGCGCGGCGTCGTCGCTGGGTGCTCTCGCGGGCTGGTCCGTGGCCGCAGCGTCCGCAGAGGGAATCGACGCGCCAGCGGCCTGGATGGCGCTCGGCGCCGTCGCGGGCTTTGGCGCGTCCTTCTCGTTCGGGGTGCTGCTGCCCCGGACGATCGCCGTGCAGAACCCCGAGCGCGTCGGGCTGGCCTCTGCCGGGATCGCCGCGGTTCTCGTGGGGCTCCTCGGGCCGGTCGCGCGCGTGCTGGCCGTGCCGTGGTCAGGCCTCGTGGGGTTGATAGGAGGACCGCGCGCCTCACTGCCCGCGTGGGTGGACACCGACGTGTTCCGGGCGGCCGACGACGAGGACACGGCCGCGCGCGCCGAGTCGGAGGAGGCGATCATCGAGGCGGTGGCGGAGTTCACGACCAAGGTCGTGAGGGAGGTCATGGTGCCGCGCACGGACATGGTGTCTCTGCCCTGCGCCGCCACCTGGCAGGAGGCCGTCGCGCTCATCGGCGAGGCAGGGTTCTCGAGACTGCCGGTCTACCATGAGACCCTCGACGACATCCGCGGGGTCCTGTACGCGAAAGACCTCCTGGTCAGGATTGCCGAGGGCGAGGACGTCGTCCCGGCCGCGATCGCCCGCCCCGCTCTGTTCGTCCCCGAGTCCAAGTCGGTCCAGGAGCTGCTCGTGGAGATGAGGCGCACCGCCCACATCGCGCTCGTCGTCGACGAGTACGGCGGGACTGCCGGGCTCGTGACCATCGAGGACCTGATTGAGGAGATAGTCGGCGAGATATTCGACGAGTATGACGAGGTGGAGACCCTCATCGAGGAGACCGGCCAAGGGACCTACCTGGTGGATGCGAGACTCCCGGTGGACGACCTGAACGAGATGTTCGGGACCGCCGTGCACACGGAGGCGGACACGGTGGGCGGACTCGTCGCAGAGCTGGCAGGCAGGATCCCCCAGGCTGGTGACCGGGTAGAGGCGGAGGGCGTCCGCTTCGAGGTGGAGGCGACCGAAGGAACGCGTATCATCCGTCTGAGAGTCGGCCCGTTGGCGGGCCCGCCTGACCAGGAGGACCGATGAACGAGATAACCCAGCCCGACCTCGCTCTCCTCGCGTTCGCTCGCGAGGCGCAGGACAGGTCCTACAGCCCGTACTCGGGATTCCGGGTCGGCGCTGCCGTCATCGCGGATGATGGCGAGATATTCCAAGGCACCAACATCGAGAACGCCTCCTACGGCGTGACGCTGTGCGCGGAGCGGGCGGCGGTCGCGGCGTGCGTGATGTCGGGCCGCAAGGAAATCGCGGCGGTGGCGGTGGTGGGGGATTCGGAGGCACCGACCACCCCCTGCGGAGCGTGCCGCCAGTTCCTCGCCGAGTTCGACCCGCAGATGCGTGTCGTGATGGGCGGCAGGACCGACGCGGTGATGGTCATGCGGCTCGACGAGCTCCTACCCGAGGCCTTCGTGCGAGGCTATCTCGATCAGGACGACCAGAAGTGACGCCCGCCGCCGGACCCGGCGTTCGCAGCGGGTTCGCCGCCCTGGTCGGCAGGCCGAACGTGGGCAAGTCCACGCTGGTCAACGCCGCTGTAGGATCCAAGGTGGCCATCACTTCCGACACGCCGCAGACGACCCGTCACCGGTTGCGGGCGGTCATCGACCGTGATGACGCCCAGATCGCCCTTGTCGACACGCCGGGGCTGCACAAGCCCGTCGACGCCTTGGGCGAGCAGCTCAATCGCGCGAGCATGCGCGCGCTCGGGGACGTGGACGTCGCGTGTCTGGTCATCGACGCCTCCCAGCCCGTAGGCAGGGGCGACGAGTGGGTCGCGCGCCGTGTCGCGGCGACCCGCTCGGCCAAGCTGCTCGTGCTCACGAAGGTGGACCTCGTCGACCCTGACAGGCTGACCAGGCAGATGGACGCGGCCCGCTCCCTCGCTGGGTTCGACGACGAGGTGGTGACCTCCGCGGCCGAAGGCTTCAACGTCGACGGCTTCGTCGAAGCGGTGGTGCGCCTGCTCCCGGAGGGTCCGCGCTACTTCCCGCGGGACATGACCACCGATCAGCCGCTGGAGGTGATGCTCGCGGAGTTCATCCGCGAGAAGGTGCTTCGCAACACCCGTGAAGAGGTGCCGCACGCGGTGGGGGTCGAGGTGGAGGAGGTCGATTTCTCGAAGGCCAGGCGGCTGGTGACGGTCCGGGCGGTCGTCTACGTCGAGCGTGAGTCACAGAAGGGGATAATCGTGGGCAAGGGCGGCCACGGGGTCAAGCGGATCGGCACCGAGGCCCGCGTGGATCTTGAGCGGCTCCTGGGCGAGCAGGTGCACCTGGACCTGCGTGTGAAGGATCGCAAGGACTGGCGCCGGGACCCGACGCAGGTCAGGCGTTTCGGTTACGGAGAGGGGTTGTGAGGGACGTGGACGGCCACGCGCTCGCTCGCGCCATCGACCAGACGCTCCTCAAGCCGACGGTCGGCTTCGCTGAAGGCGCCGAATGGATAGAGTCCAACGCCGCATCCGGCTTCGCGACGCTGTGCGTCGCGCCCTTCCTCGTCCCCGTCGCGGCTCAGAAGCTCGCGGGCACGGGCACGAAGGTCTGCTCGGTCTGCGGGTTCCCGCTCGGGTACGCCAACACCGAGTCGAAGGCCGAGGAGGCGGAGCACCTCGTCGAGCTCGGGTGCGCCGAGGTCGACATGGTGATGAACGTCGCGGCCTTCCTCGAGGGCGAGGAGGGCTTCGTCGCCGACGACATCGCCGCCGTGGTGGCGGCGGTGCGCGACACCTCGGGCGGCGACGGGCTCGTGAAGGTCATCATCGAGGTCGGGCACCTGTCGGAAGCCCAGGTGGAGCGTGCCTCATCCCTGGTGGCCGAAGCGGGGGCCGATTTCGTCAAGAGCTGCACCGGCTTCGGACCGCGCGTCGTGTCCGTGGCCGACGTGGAGGCGATGTGCCGCGGGGCGGCCGGCAGGATCGGCGTCAAGGCGTCAGGTGGCATCAGGGACCTCGCTGGCGCGACCGCGCTGATAGAGGCGGGCGCCACCCGGCTGGGCACCTCGTCGGGCGTCGAGATCCTGGCTGCGGCCGCGCTGCACAGGGGGTAGGCGGTAGGTGCCCTCCTATCGTGCCACCGCCCTGGTCCTGCGGAAGACGAAGCTGGGGGAAACGGACCTGATCGTCACTCTGCTCGCCTCGGACGGACGGCAGCTTCGGGCTGTCGCCAAGGGTGCGAGGAAGCCCGGTTCGCGACTGTGCGCTCGCTTCGAGCCCGGCTGCGTGTGCGACCTGCTGTTGCACAAGGGGCGCAACCTCGACGTGGTGACAGAGGCCGCGTCCCTCGACGCGCACGCGGGCGTGCGCGAGGACTATGACAAGCTGATGGCCGCCTCCGTGGTGCTGGACTTCGTCGAGAAGGTCTCGCTGGAGGGTCAGACCGAGGAGCGCACCTTCCCGCTGGCGCTGGCCACGCTGTGCGCGATGGAGGAAGCGCCGGCCGCCGCCGCGAGCCTGGTGGCTGTGGCGTTCCTGCTCAAGGCGATGGCGATCCACGGGTACCGGGTGCAGGTGGGCGAGTGCTCCGTCTGCGGGTCGCCCGCCCGCGAGGGCCTGTTCTCGCCCGAGGCCGGCGGCGTCCTGTGCGGCGCCTGCGGCTCGTCCGGCTCGCCGGCCCGCGTCAGTCAGGAGGGTCGCGAGCTGGTCCGCAAGCTGATGGGCGCGCGGATGGCGGAGCTCTCCGAGCTCACGGTGTCGCGGGAGGCCCTCTCGGAGGTCACCGGGCTGACGAGGTCGTTCGTGGGATGGCATCTGCCTGCGAGGATGCGCTCCCTGGAGTTCCTGGGTTAGGCGACGGAAGGGCCGGGGGGTTCCCAGGCGACCCGGATGGCCAGCCCGAGCGAGCGTGCCAGCAGGTCGCTCTTCTGCGCGGCCCCGTACAGCTCGGCGTGCGGCTCCGAAGATGATCGCGCGGTCACGAGCAGGGCGTCCCCCCTGCGCCCCAGAGTGACGGAGGAGACGCGCTGGGCGCGGCCGCGGTCGAGCCCGTCCGCCAGCCGCAGAAGCCCGCCTAGCAGCTCGACCGCGCGGCGGTCGGCGGCCGAAAGCCTCGCGTACTCCTCGTGCCTGAGCTTCGGGAGGGCGCCGCGATGGTATCGCGCCACCGCGGCGATGACGGCCACCTCCCGCGGGGAGAACCCCGGCAGTTCGGCGTGCGTGACCAGGTGACAGCTGTGCCGGTGGTGACGGCGGTAGGCGATGAAGTACCCCACGTCGTGCAGGATCGCGGCGGCCTCCAGCAGCCTCCGATGCGACGGGTCCAGCCCTTCGTCGGCGAGCTGGTCGAACAGGGACAGCGCGAGCTCCGCCACGTGACCGGCGTGCCGGACGTCCGCGCGGCACCGGCTCGCGAAGGCCCACAACCCCTCGCGCTCGTCGGCCACGGGAGTCGGCGCTCCCGTTCGCGAGAGGGTGTCGAGTATCAGCCCCTCTCGCAGACCCTTCTCGCTGACGATCATGCGGTTAGCGCCGAACAGCCTCATGACCTCCCGGAGGAGCAGGGCGCCCGCGACGATGATGTCGGCGCGGTAAGGCGGAAGACCCGGGACGCGCCTGATGGCGTCCACCCCCAGCTCCCGCAGGCGAGCGTAGGTGTGCTCGACGTCCGACCCGGACACCTGCCGCCCCTGCGTGGACGCGTAGTCCTCGCCGAGTTGCGCGGCCACGATCGCTCCGAGCGAGGTGACCGTGCCGCCCGACCCCACTATCACGCCCACGGGGTCCGGGCGGCCTCCAAACTCCTTGCGAAGCGTGGCGCGGATGTGGTCGCGCAGCTTCCTGCGCGCGCGACGGGTTGGCGGGTCCTCGCCTGGCGGGAGACGCTCGGTCAGCGCCACGGCGCCGAGCGGCAGTGAGTGCACGCTCTCGATCTGGCCGTCAGTGGCTCTGACGACCTCCACGGAGCCCCCGCCGACGTCGACGATGGCGGTCCTCCCCGACAGCTCGACGTGCGCGGCCGCCGCGAGGAAGGCGAGCCGGGCCTCCTGCTCGGCGGAGACGACCTCCAGCGGCACACCGAGCTCGCGGCGGACCCGTTCGGCGAACGCCGAGCCGTTGTCCGCCGCTCGCACCGCATGGGTGGCGACGAGTCTGATGGTGTCGGCGCGGCGTCCCTCGGCGATCCCGAGCATGCGCGCCACGGCCTCGATCGTCCGGTCCTGCGCTTCGGCGCTCAGGCTGCCCGTGACCGAGAGGCCCTGCCCGAGCCGCACGGCCGCCTTCTCCTCGTCGAGCACGGTCATCCCGTCGCCGGTGGTCTCGGCCACGAGGAGCCGAACGGAGTTGGTCCCGACATCGATGGCGGCGATGCGCATCACGCCTCCGCGTCCGGCGTCAGCGATGTGACAGCGAGGCGGAGGGTTTCGGCGTCAGAGTCGCGCAGGAGGTCCTGAACGTCGGAGTAGATGCCGGAGCGCTCAGCCGCGATACGCCTCCCGACGGCGGCGAGGCCGCTGGCGGGCACCCCGGCTTCCGCGGCGTGGGGCGTCTGGGCGACGGCGGCGACCCTCGCGGAGAAGACGTCGCGGTCGTGCAACGCACCGAGGCGCTCCTGAAGCCCCTTCAGGGTCGCCAGGAGCTGCCCGGGTTCGCCGGCCAGACCGGGCCTGAGCGTCTCGACCGCGTAACGCAGCCGCTTCACGGCGATGCGAAGCTGGTGCTGCTCGTCGGCGGCATGCTCGCTCAGGGCGGGGGCCACGCACCGCTCGACGTCGTCCATTCGCACGGCCAGGGCCCTGCGGGCCAGCGTGGACAGCGCCAACCTCGCGACGCCGCTCGAACGCGGGGAGCGGGCGAAGCGCTCGAACGCCTCCTGCCCGCCGGCGATGTCCGTCTTGGCTAGTGCCCGGCGCATCGCCGCGAGCTCGCATGAGCGCTCGCCCCGGATGTGACCGACAAGGTACGCGAGGGCGAGTTTCTCGCCCGGATCACGGGCGGACGCCGCCAGCGTCGAGAACTCAGCCGCCAAGACGTCCGCGTCGCGGACGCGGCCCAGCGCGCGCGTGGTCCTGCGGGCCGCGCGCATCCACTGCCGCAGGGACCGTTTGGGGTAGGCGTCGGCGAACACGTCGAGCGCGGCCCGAAGGCGACGCGACGCGACCCTCATGTCGTGCACGGCATCGGCGCCGTCGCCGGAGGTGACTTGATGCCGGAGCTCGAAGAAGGAAGCGGTCCGCTCGCGAAGAAGCCGCGTGGCGGCCGCGCCGGCCGGCGTGTCGGGCCCGATGGGCTTCACTGACGTCGTCACCTCCGCACCCAGCATAGCCGTATGGACGCGCCGTGCGGCGAGCCCGGTGGTGTACGATTACGGGCACGCCAACCGACCTGCCTGGTCTCGCGGTACAGAGGGGTGCGATGACTGACACGCCGATGACCTTCCAGGACATCATACTGGCCCTGTCACGCTACTGGGCCGATCGCGGCTGCGTGCTCCTGCAACCCTACGACATGGAGGTCGGTGCGGGGACGTTCCACCCCGCCACCACTCTTCGCACGCTGGACCCGAGACCCTGGAAGACCGCCTACGTCCAGCCCAGCCGCCGTCCCACCGACGGGCGCTACGGCGAGAATCCCAACAGGCTTCAGCACTACTACCAGTACCAGGTCATCCTCATGCCCAGCCCCGATGACGTCCTCGACCAGTACTTCGACTCACTTCGGGCCATAGGCATCGAGCCCGCCGAGCACGACGTCCGCCTCGTCGAGGACGATTGGGAGTCACCGACCCTGGGCGCTTGGGGCCTGGGTTGGGAGGTCTGGCTCGACGGCATGGAGGTCACCCAGTTCACCTACTTCCAGCAGGTCGGGGGCTTTGACTGCCGCCCCGTGCCGGCCGAGATCACCTACGGTATCGAGCGGCTGGCGATGTACATCCAAGGTGTCGACTCGGTCTTCGACATCGTGTGGGTGCGCGATGCCGACGGCTCCACGCAGACATACGGCGACGTCTTTCTCCGGAACGAACAGCTCTACTCGGCCTACAACTTCGAGGTGGCCGACACGGAGATGCTCTACAGGCTGTTCGACTCATACGAGGCTGAGTGCCGTCGGACTCTCGCGGCTGGTCTGGTGCTCCCCGCGTACGACTTCGTCCTCAAGTGCTCCCATGCGTTCAACCTCCTTGATGCGCGGGGCGCCATCGCGGTCGCCGAGCGTGTCAGCTTCATCGGCCGCGTCAGGGCGCTCGCCAAAGCTTGCTGCGAGGCGTACGTAGCCGACGTCCGCGCGAGGGACGCCGAAGAGGCCGAAGATGCGACGACGCAAGGCGGTGATGCCGCGTGAGCCGCAGCCTTCTGTTCGAGATAGGGTGCGAGGAGATACCGTCGGGAGCCCTGTACGCCGCCGTCGAGCAGCTCAAGGGCTCCGCGATCGAGGCGCTTCGGACCGCGAGGCTGGGGTACGAGGAGCTCGACACCTACGGCTCACCGAGGCGGCTGGTCCTGTTCGTTCACGGGCTGGCGGAGATGCGCGAGGACGTGTCCGAGAGGGTCAAGGGCCCCTCGGTCAGCGCCGCCTTCGACGCCTCCGGCGCCCCCACCAAGGCCGCGGAGGGCTTCGCCCGCAGCCGCGGGGTGGAGGTTGCCGCGCTCGAGACGGTGGAGTCGCCCGAGGGCGCCTACGTGTGGGCTGTAGTGGAGCGCGAGGGCGGTCCGGCATCGGAGGTCCTGCCTCGCATCCTTTCGGACCTGGCCGGCGGCATCGAGTGGCCAAAGTCGATGAGGTGGGGTTCGGGGGAGTCGCGCTTCTCGCGGCCGGTCCGCTGGCTCACGGCCCTGTTCGGTGACGACGTCGTCCCGGTCCGCTTCGCGGGTCTTGAGGCCGGACGTGTCACGCAGGGTCACAGGTTCATGACGTCCGGCGCGTTCAGCGTCGCGTCAGCCGGCCAGTATCGCGCCATCGCCCGGGAGGCGCTCTTCATGTACGACCAGGAGGACCGCGCGCGCCGCATACGCGAGGCCGTGATCTCCGCGGCCGCCGCCGCCGGCGGGACAGCGGTCATGCGCGAGAAGACGTTCGCCGAGGTCGTGAACCTCGTCGAGTGGCCAAGCGTGGTGGTCGGCCGGTTCGACGAGGGGTTCCTTCAGGTGCCGAGGGAGATCCTCGAGACGGCGATGGAGTCGCACCAGCGGTACTTCCCGGTCCAGGGTCCCGACGGTTGGCTCACCAACGCGTTCATCGTGGTGCACAACGGTGACCCGAAGCTCGACGCGGTCATCACTGCTGGCCACGAGCGCGTCATCCGCGCGCGGCTGGCCGACGCCTCCTTCTTCTATCGCGAGGACCTCAAGACCCCTCTGGAGGAGAGGGTCGCCAGGCTTGGGGCGATAGTCTTCCAGGAACGGTTGGGCACGCTCGGGGACAAGGTCGCGCGCATGGAGGCTCTCGCCTCGCGAATGGCGGACCTGGCGGGGCTGGACCCCGCGGAGTCGGCAGCGGCTCTTCGTGCGGCTCACCTGGCCAAGGCGGACCTGATCTCGCACGTCGTGGTCGAGTTCCCGGCCCTGCAGGGGTTGATGGGCCGCTACTACGCGCTGGCCTCAGGCGAGGAGACATCGGTGGCCGACGCCATCGTCGAGCACTACCTGCCGCGTTTCGCGGGCGACACGCTGCCCGCGAGCCGGGCGGGTCAGGTCGTTTCCGTGGCCGACAAGCTGGACACGATGGTCGGCATGTTCGCCGTCGGTATGCCTCCCACGGGTTCGGCCGACCCGTACGCCCTGCGAAGGGGCGCTCTGGGGATCCTCGGGATCCTGATGGACGGCGGGCTGGCCCTGTCGCTGGACGAGGCCATCGACGCGGCGCTGGCTGGCTACGGCGGGGCGCTGCCCGACCTCGATCCCGAGCGGGTGGGCGCCGAAGTCAAGGAGTTCATCGTGGGTCGCCTTCAGGTGGTCCTCCGGGACCGCGGCGGCGCCTACGACACCGTGGACGCCGTTCTGTCCGCCGCCGCCGACGACCCCGCCGACGCGCTCGCCAGATGCCGCACGCTGCAGGCGGCCCGCGACTCGGACCCCGAGACGTTCGCCGATCTGGCGACGGCTTTCAAGCGCGCGCGCAACCTGAGCCAGCCCGCTCTCGGGACCGAAGCTGACACTTCGCTCATGGGCGAGGCCGAGTCGTGCTTGGCCCGCGCCCTGGACGCCGCGGAGGAGCGCATAGCGCCGTTGATGGCGGCCGGGGAGTACTCCGGCGTCGTCGGGGAACTCGCCGCGCTCCGCGCTCCGGTGGACGCGTTCTTCGACGGCGTTCTGGTGATGGATGCTGACGAGGCCCTTCGCCTCAACAGGCTCAGACTGCTCAACCGCCTGGTGCGGGCGTTCGACGCCTTCGCCGACGTCTCGCGCCTGGCCCGCTGAGGCCTCCAGGACCGTGCAGCGCGACGGACGCCCGATCGTCTACATACTGTCGGACTCGCTCGGCGAGACCGCGGAACAGGTCGCGCGCGCGGCGCTCTCGCAGTTCGAGGAGGAGCGATTCCACGTGGTCCGCCTCCCACGCGTGTCCTCTCGCGGGCAGCTGGAGGGTGTCGTCAAGGGCGCGGTGAGCGAGCAGTGCCTCTTCCTGTACACCCTCGCGGTGCCGCGGCTGCGGGAGTCGATGGAGCGGGTGGCCCGTGAGACGCGAGTCGCGGCCGTCGACATCATGGGCCCGGTCGTGCGCGCGCTCGCCGAGATCGCCCATGAGCGGCCCAGGTGGCGGGCGGGCGTGATCAGGCAGACGGACAGAGGCTACTTCGAGCGCGTCGAGGCCCTGGATTTCGCGGTGCAGCACGACGACGGCCGCAACATCGAGCTTCTCGGCGATGCGGAGATCGTCCTTGTGGGCGTCTCCCGCACCTCCAAGACACCCCTGTCGATGTACCTCGCTTTCAAGGGATACAGGGTCGCCAACGTCCCGCTCGTGCCCGGCGTGGAGGTCCCGCCCCAACTCTACGAGGTGGATCGCCGGCGCGTGTTCGGCCTGCTCATCGACGGGGAGCTTCTCACCGAGATCCGTCGTGCCAGGGTGCACGAGATGGGGCCCTACGCGGGCCGCTACGCCGACCGCGAGTCCGTCGAGGCGGAGTTGGAGGACTCGAAATCCGTGATGCGCCGCATAGGGTGTCTGGTGGTCAACTCCGGCGGACGGGCGATCGAGGAGACCGCGCAGGAGATCCTCATGCACTATGAGAACGCCGTAGGGGCTGACGCCCCCAGCGCTGTGGAGCCCGCTGGCAAGGGGGAAGTCGGACCGCCCGCGCGGCGGCCCAGGCGCAGGGTCGTGCCTCGGGAGGGGGACTGAACGTCCCGATGCCACACACGGCGTGCGGTTCGGGTACGATTGCCGGTACCCGCAAGGGGAGGCCGGTCGACGCTACTGGAAGGGACCTCGATCGTGGCGGATGTGAAGCGCGTCTACGCGTTCGGTAAGGACGCTTCGGGACACAATCGGACCGAGGGCAATCGCGAGATGAAGCACGTGCTCGGCGGCAAGGGGGCCAACCTCGCCGAGATGGCCAACATCGGACTTCCCGTCCCCCCCGGCTTCACGGTCACCTGCCAGGCGTGCGTCGAGTACTACGAGTCTGGCAGGCGGTTCCCGGACGGCCTGACCGAGGAGGTCGCGAGTTACGTGGCCGACCTCGAGGGCAAGATGGGCAAGCGGCTGGGCGACCCTTCCGACCCGCTGCTGGTCTCCGTCCGCTCGGGCGCACCGTTCTCGATGCCCGGGATGATGGACACGATCCTCAACCTCGGAATGAACGACGAGTCCGTCAAGGGCCTTATCGCGGTCACAGGTAACGAGCGTTTCGCTTGGGACTCGTACCGCAGGTTCGTGCAGATGTTCAGCAAGGTCGTCCTGGATGTCGAGGGCGATCTGTTCGAGAACGCCATCACGGCGCTCAAGCAGGCGCGCGGCGTCGCCTCCGACGCCGATCTTGGCGCGGAGGACATGCGGGAGCTCGTCAGCGAATTCAAGTCGATCGTCGCCGACCATGTGCCCGCCGAGGAGTTTCCTGGCCTCGCGGGGCCTGACGGCAAGGTCGGGTTCCCTCAGGACGTGAGCGCGCAGCTCAACCTCGCCATCGAAGCGGTCTTCAAGTCCTGGATGAACAAGCGCGCCATCGACTACCGCAAGCTGTACCGGATCGACGACGCGCTCGGCACTGCTGTCAACGTCCAGGCGATGGTTTTTGGCAACAAGGGCGAGACCTCGGCGACGGGTGTGGCCTTCACGCGCGACCCAGCCACCGGCGAGAACGTCTTCTATGGCGACTTCCTGACGAACGCGCAGGGTGAGGACGTCGTCGCCGGCATCCGAAACACCGACCCCATCGCGGACCTCAAGACGCTCCCGGGCCTTGAAGAGGCTGGCGAGGAGCTCGACGAGGTCTTTCGCACTCTCGAGAACCACTATCGCGACATGTGCGACATCGAGTTCACCATCGAGCAGGGCGTCCTGTGGATGCTCCAGACCCGGGTTGGCAAGCGCACGGCTCGGGCCGCCTTGAAGATCGCGGTCGACATGGTCAGCGAGGGCCTCATCTCCTGCGAGGAGGCCGTGCTGAGGGTCGACCCCGACCAGCTCGACCAGCTGCTCCATCCGCAGTTCGACCCCGACGCCCGGTACGACGTCGTCGCCAAAGGCCTCAACGCTTCGCCCGGCGCGGCGGTCGGCCAGGTCGTGTTCACCGCGGACGACGCCGAGGATGCCGCGGCGGACGGGCGCAAGGTGATACTCGTGAGGTGGGAGACCACCCCTGACGACTTGCACGGGATGGTCGCCGCGCAGGGGATCCTGACCTCGCATGGCGGGAAGACGTCTCACGCCGCGGTCGTCGCTCGCGGCATGGGCAAGCCGTGCGTCTGCGGCGCCGAGGCGCTCAAGATCGACGCCGCGGCGAAGGTCGCCCGCATCGCCGGATCAGGGATAGAGATCCGGGAGGGCGACATGATCTCGATAGACGGCACCACCGGTTCGGTGGTGCTCGGCGCGGTCGAACTGGTGGCGCCGGAGGTAAGCGGCGACTTCGACACGGTCCTCGGCTGGGCGGACGGGTTTCGCAGGCTCGGCGTTCGCGCCAACGCCGACACCCCGGAAGACGCGGCTCTTGGGCGCGAGTTCGGCGCTGCGGGGATCGGTCTTTGCAGGACAGAGCATATGTTCCTAGGCGAGCGGAAGCGGATCGTCCAGGACATGATCATCGCCGAGGACGAGGCGGGCCGCGCGGCCCCGCTCGCCAAGCTCCTCGAGGTCCAGCGAGATGACTACATAGGGATCCTCGGAGCGATGGACGGTCTGCCGGTGACGATCCGTCTGCTCGATCCGCCGCTCCACGAGTTCCTTGACGATCCTCGCGCTCTTGAGGTGGAGATCGTCCGGGCCGAGTGCGAGGGCGCCGCCGCGGCCGAGATCGCGGAGAAGCGCCGAATGCTCTCGCTCATCGACTCCATGAGCGAGATGAACCCGATGCTGGGGCTTCGTGGATGCCGGCTCGGTATCGTGTTCCCCGAGATATACGCGATGCAGGTCCGCGCCATCACCGAGGCCACCTGCCATCTGCGCAAGCAGGGACGCGACCCCAAGCCCGAGATCATGATCCCGCTGGTCAGCGTAGTCACCGAGCTCGAGATGCTGCGCGCTGAGAGCGAGGCGATCATCGCGGAGGTGTCCGCCGCCCAAGGATGCGAGCTGGACATCATGATAGGCACGATGATCGAACTGCCCCGCGCGGCCGTGACCGCTGACGAGATCGCGAAGGTCGCGGAGTTCTTCTCCTTTGGCACCAACGACCTGACCCAGACCACGTTCGGCTTCTCGCGCGACGACATCGAGAGCAAGTTCCTCCCGCGGTACCTCGAGCGCAAGGTCCTCACCCGAAACCCGTTCGAGACCGTCGATGCCGGGGTGGCCAAGCTCGTCGAGATCGCCTGCCAGAAGGGTCGCGAGGTGAACCCCGCGCTCAAGCTCGGCGTGTGCGGCGAGCATGGAGGCGACCCCGATAGCGTCAAGACGTTCCATGCCATCGGTCTTGACTACGTGTCGTGCTCGCCCTATCGAGTGCCGCTGGCGCGATTGGCGGCCGCGCAGGCAGAGCTGGCGGGCGGGGCGGCCGCGAGCGACAACCGGTAGATGTGAAGGGGAGGGGAACGGGCTGCGGCGGGTGAGACCCCGTCGCAGCCCGCCTCCATCGCGGGAGAGGTTGCGTCATGGGTGACGGCGGCGGAGCGCTGCTCGGACGGGAGCAGGTCGAGGCCGAGGAGCGGACGAGGCTCTCGCCGCGCGCGGCGTTGTCCGCCGAGACACGCGGTCGCGCGCAGGCCAGGCCCCTCGATCCGTTTCGCACCGAGTACCAGCGAGACCGGGACAGGATCGTCCACTCCAAGGCCTTCCGGCGCCTCTCGCACAAGACCCAGGTCTTCCTCGCGCCCGAGGGGGACCACTACCGCACAAGGCTCACGCACACCCTGGAGGTCGCGCAGATCGCCCGGTCCGTCGCCGTGTCCTTGCGCCTCAACGAGGACCTGACCGAGGCGATCGCTCTCGGTCACGACCTCGGGCACACGCCCTTCGGGCACACCGGCGAGGACGCTCTGACCGCCTGCTACCAGGAGGTCCGCGATCGTTTCCCCGGCGTTCCTGAGCGGTATCGGCACAACGAGCAGTCGATCCGCATCGTCGAGGTCCTGGAGTACGAGGGGAAGGGGCTCAACCTCACCTGGGAGGTCAGGGACGGTATCCGCGGGCACACGGGGGGTCACATGCCCGAGACCCTCGAGGGGCAGATCGTCAGGATCGCCGACCGTGTCGCCTACGTGAATCACGACATCGACGACGCGGTCAGGGCGGGTGTCCTGCGTGACGAGGACCTTCCGCCAAGGCTGTTGGAGATCCTCGGGGACACTCATGTCGAGCGGATCCGGACCATGGTCCAGGACATGATCGCCACCAGTGCCCAGTCAGACGAGATCCGGATGTCGCCTCCGGTCTGGAAGGCGATGATGACGCTCCGCGACTTCCTGTTCCACAACGTCTACCTGTCGCCGGACGCCAAGTCCGAGGAGCCGAAGGCCGCCGAGGTCGTGCGCAGGATGTTCATGTACTACCTCGAGCACCCTGACGAGTTGCCCGACGGGTGCCTCGCGCTGGCGTCCGGGGACGTTCCGCAGGCCGTCACGGACTACGTTGCAGGGATGACCGACCGGTTCGCCATCCGCACGTACGAGCAGCTTTTCCTGCCGCGAAGCTGGATGGTCTGACCCGGCGGGGCTGACGTCGAACCGAGACGGGCGCGGCCATATTGCCGCTACATGAGTGCTCGGATATCATCACGCAGGCGTCAAGGGGTGTCACGACAGGAGGACTTGATGACTGAATGGATCGCGTGGGCCGCGCCGGCGGCCGCCGTCTTGGGCGCAGCCGTGGCCGCGTACCTGGGCATGTGGGTTCTCAAGCAGGACCCTGGCAACGAGAGGATGCAGGAGATATCCAAGGCCACGCAGGAGGGCGCTCTGGCGTTCCTGCTGCGCGAGTACCGCGTGCTCGTGGTGTTCGCGCTCGTGGTCGCCGCGGTGCTGTTCTTCGCCGTCACGCCTATGACCTCTGTGGCCTTCCTCACGGGTGCGGCGCTCTCCGCGGGGGCCGGGTTCTTCGGGATGCACATCGCGACCCGCGCCAACTGCCGTACCGCTCAAGCGGCCACGATTGGGGTGCACAAGGCGCTCAACGTCGCGTTCCGATCTGGCCTGACGATGGGTCTCACGGTGGCATCGTTCGGTCTTGGCGGTCTGTCCCTGTGGGCGATCGTGCTGATCGTGTCGGGTGAGAACCCGCTCGCCAGCACCGAGGTGGTCAACGGCTTCGCAATGGGCGCGAGCTCGATCGCGCTGTTCGCGCGCGTGGGTGGCGGTATCTACACCAAGGCCGCTGATGTGGGCGCCGACCTCGTTGGCAAGGTCGAGGCCGGAATCCCCGAGGACGATCCGCGCAACCCCGCGGTCATAGCCGACAACGTCGGTGACAACGTCGGCGACGTCGCCGGTATGGGGGCCGACCTGTTCGAGAGCTACGTGGGCTCGATCCTTGCGCCGATGGTGCTTGCGGTGACGCTCTGGTACGTGCCCGGCGCTCCCAAGTCCATCGACTTCATGTACGGCGTGACCGCTCCGCTCATCATCGCCGCGTTCGGGATCGTCGTCTCGATCGTCGGGCTGTTCGCGGTCCGCGCCAAGGAGGGCACCAACCTCCACAGCGCGCTCAACATGGGGACCTACGTCGCGGCGGGCCTCGAGGTCGTCGCGATGTTCTGGCTGTTCTACCACTGGTCGACGCGCGGGGAGACCCTCGGGGCGGGCGACACCTCTGCCCGCCTTTGGTACTTCGGCGCCGTCGTCGCGGGCCTCGTTGCCGGGATCGCCATCGGCAAGATCACCGAGTACTACTGCTCCGATCACTTCAACCCGGTCAAGAAGATCGCCGAGGCGTCCGAGACCGGGACCGCCACCAACATCATCCAGGGCATCGGTACCGGCATGCTCTCCACCGCGCTACCGATCCTCGTCGTGGCGGGCGGCATCATCGCAGCGTACGTCATGGGTAACGCCGCAGTGCCCGACAACGACCTGTCGGGCATCTACGGCATCGCCCTGGCCGCTCTGGGCATGCTCTCCATAACCGCCATCACAGTGGGCGTGGACGCCTACGGCCCCGTCGCCGACAACGCCGGCGGCATCGCCGAGATGGCCGAGATGGGCGCCGACATCCGCAAGATCACGGATTCGCTGGACTCCGTCGGCAACACCACCGCGGCGATCGCCAAGGGCTTCGCCATCGGCTCGGCTGGCCTGACCGCGCTTGCCCTGTTCGTAGCCTTCAGGCAGAGCCTGAGCCTTGGCGGTCTTACCGTGGACATGTCGCTCGAGAACCCGTACGTCATCGCGGGCCTGTTCCTCGGCGGCATGCTGCCGTTCCTGTTCGGCGCGCTGACGATGGGCGCGGTGGGCCGCGCGGCCTTCGCGATGATCGGAGAGGTGCGTCGCCAGTTCCGCGAGATCCCCGGGATCATGGAGGGCACCGGCCGTCCCGACTACGCAGCGTGCGTGGACATCTCGACCAAGGGCGCGCTCAGGGAGATGATCGTGCCGGGCGCCATCGCCGTGGCGGTCCCGCTCGTGACCGGAGTCGTCGACCTGTCGATGCTCGCCGGGCTGCTGGCCGGGGCTCTCGTGACGGGCTTCCTGCTCGCGGTCTTCATGGCCAACGCGGGCGGCGCTTGGGACAACGCCAAGAAGTACATCGAGGGCGGCGCTCACGGAGGCAAGGGCTCTGAGGCGCACAAGGCCGCTGTCGTCGGTGACACCGTGGGCGATCCGTTCAAGGACACCTCCGGCCCGTCGATGAACATACTGATCAAGCTCATGACCGTCGTGTCACTGGTCTTCGTGCCGCTCTTCCTCAAGGTTCACGGAGGGTAGGCGCGCGGGCGCCGCGAGGCGTCATGCTTAAGGGCTAGAATGGTGCTCCCGCGGGTCGTCAGGCCCGCGGGAGCGCCGCTTTGCGGGAGCGCGGAGAGGAGGGGAGCGTGGGACGCATCCCCGATGAGGACGTCCAGAAGGTCCGTGACGCCACGGACCTGGCGGCCCTCGTCGCCGAGACGGTCGTCCTGCGCAAGAAGGGCCGCCTCCTGTGGGGGAACTGTCCCTTCCATCAGGAGAAGACCCCCTCCTTCAAGGTGGATCCGGCCACCCAGCTGTGGCACTGCTTCGGGTGCGGGTCTGGTGGTGACGCCTTCGGCTTCCTGATGCGCGCGGAGCGGATGGACTTCCCCGATGCGGTGCGACAGCTCGCTGAGCGTGCCCGTGTCGAGATCCGCGAGGAGGGCGGGTCTGGCATGCCCTCCGGGGAGCGCGACAGGTTACGGGCGGCCTGCGAGTCGGCGGCCGCGTTCTACCATCGCGTGCTCGTGACGTCCAAGCAGCCCGGGGCGACGAGCGCCCGAAGCTACCTCGCGGCGCGTGGCTTCGACATCGAGGTCGCCAAGCGGTTCGGGCTGGGCTGGGCCCCAGGGTCGTCAGCGCTCGTCTCGCACCTTCGCGAGGCGGGTTTCTCGGACGAGGAGATGCTCAAGGCGAACCTCGCGCTGCCTGAGGACCGGTCGGGAAGACTGCGGCTCAAGGACCGCTTCCGCGAGCGGGTCATCTTCCCGATCCGTGACGTGACCGGCAAGTGCGTCGGGTTTGGCGGCAGGGTGGTTGGGGACGGCCAGCCCAAGTACCTCAACACGGGCGAGACCCCGCTGTTCCACAAGTCGCGCAACCTCTATGCGATTGACGTGGCCAGAAACGAGATAGTCGCGTCCCGGGAGGCCCTTGTCGTCGAGGGCTACACGGACGTCATAGCCCTTCACGAAGCCGGGCTTCGAAACACTGTCGCCACGCTCGGGACCGCTCTGACACGCGAGCACACGAAGTTGCTGGGCCGCTTCACCCAAAGGGTGGTCTACCTGTTCGACGGGGACGAGGCGGGGGTCCGGGCGGCGGTGCGTGCGGCGGATCTCGTGGACTGGCACGAGTACTCCGCTGCCGGTGGCGGCCATGTCGAGATGGCCGTCGCGCTTGTTCCCGAGGGGAAGGACCCGGCGGACTGGGTTCGCGAGCACGGTGGCGACGGCGTGCGCCGGGTGCTCGAAAGCGCCGTGCCGCTTCTGGGCTTCGTGATCGAGCGCAGGCTCGCTGAGCATGACCTCGGGACCCCCGAGGGGCGGAGCGCCGCGCTGGCGGCCGCTGCGGGAGCGCTGGCGGGCGTGCGAGGCTCGATGCTGGAGCACGACTACACCAAGGTGGTCTCCGACAGGCTGCTCGTGGAGCCCTCGACGGTGAAGGTGGCAGTCGCCGGCGCGAGACCGTCGATCGGGCTCGCTGCCCAGGCGAGCGAAGCGGGTCAGGACGACGACGTCAAGGTGGTGCTGCCCGAGAGCTTTCACGAGCGTGAGCTGGTTCGATTGCTCGCCTGCGAGCCGTCCCTTCGCTCGCGCGTCGGCTCGATCGTCCATGACGATGTGGTCACGTCGCGTGTGCTCGCTTCGGCCCTGAGGGCCATCGTCGCGTCCGGGGTGCTGGTAGGAGCCAAGCTCGTCGACCACGTGCGCCGCGCCGACCCCGTGGCGGCTGACATGGTAGCGGGTTTGCTGGTTAGCGACAGTCCGGCCACGGGCAGGATAGACTCAACCTTTCGCGAAGTGATGACGACACTGAAGGTGGGCGCGCTGGAGCGCCGCGTGATAGAGTTGCGCGCTCGGATGAGATCGATGGACACCGAGCGCGAGCGGGCGGAGTACGATCGACTGTTCTCGGAGGCCGCAGGCGTGCAGCGTGAGCTGCACGAGCTGCGGCGCTGCGGCGTCGGGACCGAACAGGACCAGGAGACGTGATAAGCGCGTGACGACCAAGCAGACGAAAAGCACAACCCCTGAGGCGAAGGCCAAGCTGGCTCCCGAGCTGGAGCTGGCCGAGGTCAAGACACTGACCAAGATGGGCAGGTCGAAGGGGAACCTCACAGAAGACGAGATCCAAGGGGCCATCGGCGACATCGACCTGTCCACCGAGCAGGTGGAGGCGATATACGCGCACTTCGTCGACTCGGGCATCGACATCCTCGAGGAGGTCGAGGACGTCGGAGGCGACGACGCGGTCCTCATGCCGGACGAGGAGGGCTCCGACGAGCCATCCGAGGAGTTCCCGGCCGACGACGCGGTGGAGGAGGCCTCCGCCGCCAAGGCGGCGGCCGCCAAGGCCAAGAAGCGCACTCGCAGGCGCAGTGAGAGCACGGTGACCCATCCCCTCACCAGCGACCCGGTCCGAATGTACCTCAAGGAGATCGGGAAGGTGCCGTTGCTCACGGCGCGACAAGAGGTCGACCTCGCGATGAAGATCGAGGCGGGTCTTGAGGGCACCGCCAAGCTTGAGGACGCGGCGAGAAGGGGCCTCAAGCTCGATAGGGCTGAGCAGCGTCGCCTGGAGCGCATCGAAGCCATCGGCATGAACGCCAAGAAGCAGCTTGTCGAGGCCAACCTCCGGCTGGTGGTCTCCATCGCCAAGCGGTACGTCGGTCGCGGGATGCTCTTCCTGGACCTGATACAGGAGGGCAACCTCGGTTTGATTCGCGCTGTGGAGAAGTTCGACTACACCAAGGGCTACAAGTTCTCCACCTACGCCACATGGTGGATCCGGCAGGCCATCACTCGCGCCATCGCCGACCAGGCCAGGACCATCCGCATCCCCGTCCATATGGTGGAGACGATCAACAAGCTGATACGCATCCAGCGCCAGCTGCTTCAGGACCTCGGGCGCGAACCGGCGCCCGAGGAGATCGCCGAGAAGATGGAGATGACGCCCGAGCGGGTGCGGGAGATCCTCAAGATCAGCCAGGAGCCCGTGTCGCTGGAGACGCCGATAGGCGAGGAGGAGGACTCCCAGCTCGGGGACTTCATCGAGGACGGGGACGCCGTGGTGCCGCCGGAGGCCGCTTCCTTCACGATGCTGCAGGATCAGCTCTCGAAGGTCCTCGACTCGCTGTCCGAGCGCGAGCGCAAGGTGATCGAGCTTCGCTTCGGCCTGACGGACGGACATCCGAGGACCCTCGAGGAGGTCGGCCGGGAGTTCGGAGTCACTCGCGAACGCATCAGGCAGATCGAGAGCAAGACGTTGTGCAAGCTCCGTCATCCGACCAGGTCGGGCAAGCTCAAGGACTACCTGGAGTAGGCCCTCCCGGGTCTCACTCGAACGAGAACCCGTTGTCCCGGAAGAGGCTCACGCACGCCCTGACGACAGAGTCGTCGTAGATCCGTCCCGCCCCGGTCTCGACCTCGGCAAGGGCCGCATCGATCCCCAGCGCGGGGCGGTATGGCCGGTGGGTGGTCATCGCCTCGACGACGTCGGCGACCGCCAGGACCCTCGCCTCGAGGAGAATCTCGTCTCCGGCCAGCCCGTCGGGGTAGCCGCTGCCATCCATCCGCTCGTGATGTGCGCCGACGAACTCGGCGACCGGACGTGGGAACTCGATCGAGGACAGCACGTCGCGGCCGGCGCGGGCGTGGGTCTTGATGATGGCGAACTCCACGTCAGTCAGGCGACCGGGCTTGGAGAGGATCTCAGCCGGGATGTGGAGCTTGCCAAGGTCGTGGAGGAGCGCGGCGAGGCGGACCGAGTCGCAGATCTCCGCATCCATCTCGAGGCGGACGGCGAGGGCGTGAGCGAGTTTGGCCACCCTGGCCTGATGTCCGGCGGTGTAGGGGTCACGTGATTCAACGATCTTGGCGAGCGCCGACACTATCCCGTCGGTGAGCGCGGACAGCCTGCGAACGGATGTCCTGAGCTCGCCGGTCGTGGCCTCAAGGCGCTCGTTGGCCGCCTGGAGCTCGGCCACCTTCTGTTCAAGCTGGTTGACGAGGCGCTCGTTGTAGAGCTGGAGCACCGCGTAGTCCTGACCTGGCCCCTCGACGGCGCTGCGGCGTCGGCCGGACTGATACTCGCCTATGACGTCCCGGAGCTCCTGGGCGAGTTGCAGGGGGTCCATCGGCTTGAGGAGGAACCGGTCGGCGCCGAGGGTGGAAGCGAGGTCCTGGTCGGCGGGCTCGGTGTATGCCGCGCTGTAGAACACGACGGGCACCTGTGCGAGCGCAGGGTCGTTCTTCCACGCGCGACACAGCTGGTAGCCGTCCATGTGGGGCATGAGAACGTCCGTGACCAAGACGTCTGGAGGATGCCGCCTGCCCGCCTCAAGCGCCTGGGCGCCGTCAGGGACGGCTTCGACCTCGAAACCAGAGGCGCCGAGCGCGACGGTCAGCAGGTAGCGACCGTCATGCTCGTCCTCTGCGATCAGCACGCGCATCGTGCCTCCTTGGGGCTCCACACAACGCTATGTGTATCCCCAGGGGACTGTGTAGTGGCACGGAAACCACAAACCGGCCAACAGCAACGGCCGCCAGCGAGGGCGGCCGTGAGAGGATCTTGGCTCCTCAGGTAGGACTCGAACCTACAACCCTCCGGTTAACAGCCGGATGCTCTGCCGATTGAGCTACTGAGGAACGTCGCGTCCGCCTCCTTGGGGGTCGCGGACCGTTCGGATTATACGGACGGCCCAACGGCTCCGCAAGGTGACGGTGGCGGGTGGCGGAACCG
>JBBIJK010000027.1:0-28407 GCA_037445995.1 Actinomycetota bacterium
AGCGGTCGCGAGCGGGATGGGGGTGACGCCCGAGGGGCCTACAGGCCGATCTCGACGGGCGAGCCGCCTGCGGCCATCGACTCGTCGACGGCCTCCAAGACCCGGACCACCGCGAGGCCCGAGCGGCCGTCCGTCTGGGGGGTGGCCCCCGTACGGCAGCAGTCGACGAAGTGCTGCACCTCGGCTGCGAGAGGCTCGGACATCTGGACGTACGGGACGGTGATGTCGCCGAAACGGAGGGACAGGTCCTCGCCATAGGCCATCGCGGACCTCGGCGCGCCGACCCCCTTGTCGTATATCCAGATCTTCTCGGTCGCCTCCATGTCGTCGAAGACGAGCATCTTGTCGCGACCGACCACGGTGAACTTGCGGATCTTGTGCGGGTCCAGCCATGAGACGTGGATATTGGCCATCCTGCCGCTCGCGAACCTCAGCGTCGCGAACACGGTGTCGGCCACCCCGTTGGTCAGGTAGTCGGCCCCGTTCGCGGACACCGAGACCGGGGTCTCTCCCAGTAGGTAGAGTGCCACGGACACGTCATGGGGAGCGAGCGACCAGAACGCGTTCTCCTCGGTGCGCACCTTGCCGAGGTTCAGGCGCTGGGCGTACAGGTACAGCACCTCACCGAGCTCCCCCGCCTCGATAAGCTCGCGGCACTTGCGCACCGCCGAGTGATACACCATCAGGTGACCGACCATGAGGGTCAGGCCCCGCTCGTCGGCTAGGGCGACCAGGTCTTCGGCGTCGGCCGATGTCAGCGTCAGGGGCTTCTCCACGAAGGTGTGCTTGTCGGCCTCCAGGGCGGCTCGAGCGATCGCGTGGTGCGACGGGGCGGAGGTGGCGACGACGACCGCCTCGATGTCCATGGCGAGCATGGCGTCCAGGCTCGGCACTGCGGCTACGTGAGGATAAGCGGCGCGCACCTTCGCAAGGTTGTCCTCGTCCGCGTCGCACACGCAGACGAGGTCGACGTCGCCGAGCCTGTCGAGGTTGCGCACGAGGTTCGGCCCCCAGTAGCCGAACCCGACCGCCCCGATCCGCACCGGTCCGGCCACTAGAGTCGTACCACCCTCTCGCTGCCGTGGTCGATCCCCGGGGTGTTGCGCGTGTCGAACACCAGCTTCGCGCCCTCCGTGACCGTCCGGTGATCGACGGCGCTGTGGGCGGTGACGATGAGGACACAGTCGGCCGAGGACACCTCATCGACGGTGAGGTCGACGAAGGGCACACTTACGCCGTCGTGGTCGAAGAAGGGCACGTGCGGATCGTGATAGACGAGGTCTACCCCTTCGGCCTGGAGCAGCTTGGCGATCTTGATCGCCGGCGACTCTCGCATGTCGTCGATGTCGGCCTTGTACGCCGCGCCGAGCATGAGCACCCGCGCGCCCCGCATCGCGACGCCACGGCGATTCAGTGCCTTCATCAGCCTCTGGACCACGTAGTAGGGCATGTTCTCGTTGATCTTGCCCGCCAGCTCGATGAACTCGGTGTGGAAGTCGAACTCGCGCGCCTTCCACGAGAGGTAGAACGGGTCTATCGGTATGCAGTGGCCGCCCAAGCCCGGCCCCGGATAGAACGGCATGAACCCGAACGGCTTGGTCTTGGCCGCGTCCACAACCTCCCAGATGTCGATGTCCATCCGCTCAGAGAGCGTGAGCAGCTCGTTGACAAGCGCTATGTTGACGCAGCGGAAGATGTTCTCGAGTAGCTTGGTCATCTCCGCGGCCTTGGTGCTCGAGACGGGCACGACCGTGTCGATGAAGCGCTCGTACATCGCCACCGCGAGCGCGGTGCACCCGGGCGTGACGCCGCCGACCACCTTGGGGGTGTTGCGGGTCTGGAACCGGGTGTTGCCCGGATCGACACGCTCGGGCGAGAACGCGAGGTACAGCGTCTCGCCCACGCGGTGGCCCGCGGCCTCAAGAATCGGCTTGAGCACCTCCTCGGTGGTGCCCGGGTAGGTGGTCGACTCGAGAGTGACGAGCGTGCCCTCTCTGAGATGCGGGGCTATCGCGGTGGTGGCAGCCTCCATGAACGAGGTGTCAGGCTCCTTCATGTGGTCGAGCGGGGTCGGGACGCAGATGGCGAGCGCGTCGCACTCCGAGACGCGCGAGAAGTCCGGCGTGGCGTCCAGCAGACCGGCCACCGTGAGGGCGGCGACGTCTTCGGAGGGCACGTCCGGGATGTGGCTGGACCCGGCGCGAACGCTGGAACACCGGTCAGGGTCGATGTCGAACCCGACCACGCGATGACCCGACTTCCCCATCTCGACGGCGAGCGGCAACCCGACGTAACCCAATCCCACGACGCCAAGAACGGCCGAACCGTCCTCAAGGCGCTCCCTAAGACCCATCGAGCCGCTCCCCTTCCAGGCGACGGCGCGCTGTCATAGGCCCGCTGACGGCGGATACCCCTCCAGCGCGAAGATTCATCATTTTACCGCGAACATCAACTCGCCAGAGCAGGCGAGCTCTTCCCCGACGTGCGCGGTGGCCTCGCCGAACCCGACGGGCCCGCGTGACTTGGTGATCCTCACGGTCATCCGGATGGTGTCCCCGGGAACCACCTGCCGCTTGAATCGCACCTTGTCGATCCCGCCGAAGAAGGCAAGCTTGCCCCGGTTGGCCTCCTGCGAGAGCAGCGATATGGCGCCCACCTGCGCCATCGCCTCCACGATGAGGACACCGGGCATCACCGCATACTCGGGAAAGTGTCCCGGGACCCAGAACATCTCCTCGGTGACGTCCAGGTAGCCGGTCGCGCCCTCAGCGCTGACGTCCTCAGCCCTGTCCACGAGCAGGAACGGCTCCCGATGAGGGATGATTGCCTTGATCGCCTCTCTGTCCAGCATAGTCACTCCTCCCAGCGGCCGTGGCCGCCTCGCGCGGGGCCCTCGACGCTCTCGATGTCCGCCCCGAGACCTGCGAGCTTGTCGGTGAACCGCTCATAGCCGCGCTCCAGATGCCTCACGTCCTCCACCCGGGTCTCACCATCGGCGACGAGCCCGGCGAGCACAAGGGCCGCGCCAGCGCGAAGGTCCGGACACCGCACCGGGGCCCCCGACAGGGCGCTGACGCCCCTGACGAGGGCATGGTGCCCCTCGACGTGGATGTCGGCCCCCATCCGCACGAGCTCGCCCGCGAACATGAAGCGGTTCTCGAACACGTTCTCGGTGATCACGCAGTTGCCTTCGGCCAGCGCCATCAACGTCATCATCTGCGGCTGCATGTCCGTGGGAAACCCGGGATATGGCAGCGTCTGGACGTCCACGGCGGCGGGACGCCGCTCCGAGCGCACGGTGACACCCTTCTCGCCGATCTCTACCCCCACGCCGGCGAGCGCCAGCTTGTCCAGGACTATGTCGAGGTGGAGCGGGTCGAAGCCCTCCACCGTGACGGCCCCACCGGCAAGCGCCCCGGCGACCAGGAAAGTCCCCGCTTCGATCCGGTCCCCGACCACCGCGTGGGTCGTCGGCCGAAGCGAATCGACGCCCTCGACGGTGATCGTCGGGGTCCCTTCGCCTTCGACCCGGGCCCCCATGGCCCTGAGGAAGGCGACAAGGTCCTGGATCTCGGGCTCACGCGCCGCGTTGGCGATGACTGTCGTGCCGCGGGCCAGAACGGCCGCCATCAACAGGTTCTCGGTAGCCCCCACGCTCGGGAACTCGAGGGTCACGTGCGCGCCGGTCAGCGCGTCGGCCCTCGCGACGACGACCCCGTGTTCGACATCGATGCGGACGCCCAGCCGTTCGAGCCCGGCGATGTGCATGTCGATGTTCCGCGAACCGATGTTGCAGCCGCCGGGCATTGCCACCCTGGCCTCACCGAAGCGCGCGACCAGCGGACCGAGGACCACGACTGACGCCCGCATCTGTGACACCAGCTCGTAGGGGGCCTCGACGCCTGAGAGCCCGGCCGTGTCGACGCTCAGCCGGCGGCCGTCACGCTCGACACGGGCTCCAAGGCCCGACAGCACATCCGACATGACCGCGACGTCGGCGATGTCCGGCACGTTGTCCAGGCGCGACACGCCCGGCGCCAGCAGCGCCGCGGCCATGAGCTTCAGGGCGGAGTTCTTCGCTCCCTCCACCCGGACATGACCTGCGAGGGGCGCGCCACCGCGGACGACTATTGAGCGCATAAGCATAGGATACCCGACGCGGGCGTCCCCCCTGACGGACGACGGGCCCCGGAGGGCCCGCCGGACGACCGTCTGCCGGGGAGCGCTACCTCGCCTTGCCCCCCACCGCGATCTGGGCCTCGCACCACTTGAGCTCACGCTCCGCCTCGCACTGCAGGGCCTCGTCGTCGTGAGGAAGCTCCGCCATGCGCTGCCTGACGTGCTCCATGGCGGTGCGGACCCGGTCTACATCTATCTGCGAGGCCGCGGCTGCGGCGTCAGCGAGGATGATGACCTTGTCCTCGTGCATCTGGATGTAGCCGCCGGCGACGGCGAACCACTCGACACGGTCGCCGTCGTAGCGGACGCGAATCTCGCCGGGCTTGAGCGCGCTGACCAGCGGGGCGTGAAGGGGCAGGATGCCCACCTCGCCGTCGACCGCAGGCGCGACGACGAACTCGACCTCGTTGGAGTAGACGATGCGCTCGGGCGTGATGATCTCGCACATCAGAGTGCGTGCCACTGCTTCTCTCCCTTATGCCGTAGCCGCGAGCTGGGCGGCCTTCTCGAGCACCTCTTCGATGGTGCCCACCATGCGGAAGGCCTGCTCGGGCACGTCGTCGTGCTTGCCCTCGACGATCTCGGCGAAGCCCCGGATGGTGTCCTCGAGCTTGACGTACTTGCCCGCCATGCCGGTGAACACCTCCGCCACGAAGAACGGCTGCGAAAGGAACTGCTCGATCTTGCGCGCGCGGGAGACCGTGAGCTTGTCCTCCTCGGACAGCTCGTCCATGCCGAGGATGGCGATGATGTCCTGCAGGTCCTTGTAACGCTGCAGCACCTGCTGAACGGCGCGGGCCACACGGTAGTGCTCCTCGCCGACGACAGCGGGGTCCAGGGCGCGAGAAGTCGACGCCAGCGGGTCGACGGCTGGGTAGATGCCCTTCTCGGCGATACTGCGCGAGAGGACCGTCGTGGCGTCGAGGTGCGAGAAGGCCGTGGCCGGCGCCGGGTCGGTGAGGTCGTCGGCCGGGACGTAGATGGCCTGCACCGACGTGATCGAACCCGTCTTGGTCGAGGTGATGCGCTCCTGCAGCTCGCCCATCTCGGTGGCCAGCGTCGGCTGGTACCCGACAGCCGAGGGCATGCGGCCCAGCAGCGCGGACACCTCAGACCCGGCCTGGGTGAAGCGGAAGATGTTGTCGATGAACAGAAGGACGTCCTGGCCCTGGTCGCGGAAGTACTCCGCCGAGGTGAGTCCCGCGAGACCGACGCGCAGCCTGGCGCCTGGGGGCTCGTTCATCTGCCCGTAGACCAGGCAGGTCTTCTCGATGACCCCGGACTCCTTCATCTCGAGCCACAGGTCGGTGCCCTCGCGGGTGCGCTCGCCGACGCCGGTGAACACCGACGTGCCGCCGTGCTGCTGTGCGAGGTTGTTGATGAGCTCCATGATGATGACGGTCTTACCAACGCCCGCGCCACCGAAAAGACCGGTCTTGCCGCCGCGGATGTAGGGCTCCAGAAGGTCGACGACCTTGATGCCCGTCTCGAAGATCTCCGTCTTGGGCTCGAGCTCCTCGTACTCGGGGGCCTCGCGGTGGATGGGGTAGTAGTCCTCCACCTCGGGCATCTCCGAGCCGTCGATGAGCTCCCCTGTCACGTTCCAGATGCGGCCCAGCGTCGAGGGGCCGACGGGCATCATCATCGGGCCGCCCGTGTCGACGATGTTCATCCCGCGCTGCACGCCGTCGGTGGAGCTCATCGCCACCGCGCGCACCCGGTTGCCCTCAAGGTGCTGCTGCACCTCGGCGACCAGCGCAATCTTGCCCGCAGGCGTCTCGCCCTCGAGCTTGAGGGCGTTGTAGATGGCGGGCATGGCTTCCGGCGCGAACTCCACGTCTATGACCGGTCCCACGACCCGCGCTACGCGTCCGACGTTCATGTGCACTCCCTCTTCCTGGCTCACGCGTCCTCGAGGGCGGCCGCGCCGCCGACGATCTCTGCGATCTCTGTTGTGATGGCGGCCTGGCGCGCCCGGTTGTAGCTGCGCGTCAGCGTGACGATCATCTCGCTGGCGTTGTCGGTGGCCGACTTCATCGCCGTTCGCCGCGCGCCATGCTCAGAGGCGGCGGACTCCATCAGGGCCCTGTAGATCAGCGTCTCGACGTAGGTCGGCAGCAGAAGCCCAAGGACGCTCTCAGCGTCGGGCTCGAACGTGTACTCCGCACTGATCTTGGCTGCCTCGACGTCGTCGGCGGCGGCGTCCATGACCTTGCGCTCGATGGGTAGCAGCTGATGGGTCTCTGGCCTTTGCTCCGCGACGTTCTTGAACCGGTTGAACGAGATGACCACCTGGTCGATCTCCTCAGCCGAGTAGGCGGCGATCACATGTGACGCGATGCTCTTGGCGTCCATGAACGTCGGCTTGTCCGAGATGTCACGGTAGGCGGCCAGCGGCTCGATTCCGCGGTAGCGGAAGTAGGCGCCGGCCTTCTTGCCCACGGAGATGATATCGACGTCGACGCCCTCGGCCGCCTGCTCCCGGACGAACGTCTCGGTCATGCGCAGGATGTTGCTGTTGAACGCCCCGCAGAGACCTCTGTCGGAGGTGATGGCGATGATGACCGCCCGCTTGCGCTGGTCGTGCTCCATCAGCAGCGGGTGCGTCGCGTCCTTGGCGAAGCGCGCGACGTTCCCGAGGACCTCCATCATCGACAGGGCGTAGGGGCGAGCGGACTCGATCCGCTCCTGCGCCTTCTTGATCTTGGCGGTCGCGACCATCTCCATCGTGCGCGTTATCTGCCGCGTGTTCTGCACGCTCGTGATGCGCTTCTTGATGTCGCGGAGGCTGGGCATCTTGCCTCTATCCCTCCACCGAGAACTGAGCCTTGTATTCGTCCAGAGCCGCGCGAAGCTTGCCTTCCGTCTCCTCGGAGATAGCCTTCTCGTCGGCGATCGTCTTGCCAAGGTCGGGGTAAGCGTTGTCCACGAACTCGAGGAAACCGTCGCGGAAGCGCTGGACGTCCTCGACCGCCAGCTCGTCGAGGTAGCCCCTCGTGCCAGCGAAGACGGCCATCACCTGGCGCTCGACGGGCATCGGGACGTAGCGGCCCTGCTTGAGCAACTCCACCAGGCGCGCGCCGCGGTTCAGCGTGGCCTGCGTCGCCTTGTCAAGGTCGGAGCCGAACTGCGCGAAGGCAGCGAGCTCGCGATACTGGGCAAGGTCGAGGCGGAGCGAGCCGGCGACCTGCTTCATGGCCTTTATCTGCGCGGCCCCGCCGACCCGGGAGACCGAGATGCCGGCGTTGATAGCCGGGCGGACTCCCTGGAAGAACAGGTCGGTCTGCAGGAATATCTGACCGTCGGTGATGGAGATGACATTTGTCGGGATGTACGCCGAGACGTCGCCCGCCTGGGTCTCAATGACCGGCAGTGCGGTCAGCGAACCCGCCCCGAGCTCGTCGTTCATCTTCACGGCGCGCTCGAGAAGGCGGCTGTGCAGGTAGAAGACGTCGCCGGGGTACGCCTCGCGGCCAGGAGGACGGCGGAGGGTCAGGGACATCTGCCTGTAGGAGACCGCCTGCTTGGACAGGTCGTCGTAGATGCACAGCACGTGACGACCCGGGTTGTCGGCGCTGGCCGGCATGCCGTCCTCGCCGTTGTACATGAAGAACTCGCCCATGGCACAGCCCGCTAGCGGAGCGATGTACTGCAGCGGCGCCGGGTCAGACGCGTTAGCCGCCACGACGATGGTGTAGCCCATCGCTCCGTACGCCTCGAGCGTCTCGACGACGCTCGCCACAGTGGAGGCCTTCTGGCCGATCGCGACATAGACGCACACGACGTCCTTGCCGCGCTGGTTGATGATCGCGTCGATCGCCACGGCGGTCTTGCCGGTCTGGCGGTCGCCGATGATCAGCTCGCGCTGACCGCGACCGATCGGGATCATCGTGTCGATGGCCATGATGCCCGTCTGCAGCGGCTGGTGCACGGGCTTGCGCTCCACGACACCGGGGGCCCGGAACTCGACCGGCCGCGTGCCCTCCGCGGCGATCGGACCCTTGCCGTCGATCGGCATGCCCAGCGGGTTCACGATGCGGCCAAGGAAGCCCTTGCCCGATGGGACCTCGACGACACGCCCCGTGGTCCTGACGAGATCGTGCTCCTTGATGAGCGAAGTCTCGCCCATCAGCACTGCGCCGACCTCGTTCTCATCGAGGTTCAGAGCCATCCCCATGACCGTGTGACCGCCCTCGCCCACGAACTCGAGGAGCTCGCCGGCCATGGCGCCCTTCAGTCCGTCGCAGCGGGCGATACCGTCGCCGATCTGGGCGACCTTGCCCACCTCGCGAACATCGACCTCGGCGCGGAACGTCTCCAGCTGGGACTTGAGGATCTCGCTGATGGTGCTGGCTGTGATCTCAGCCACTAGACCTCACCTCCCTTTGGGGTGCTCGAGAGGGTCGCGCGCATGGCGGCCAGCCTGGACGACAGGCTGCCGTCGAGCACACGACCCGCGACATTGATGCGGATACCGCCCAGAAGCGACCCGTCCACCCGCTCGCGCAGGGAGACCGGGCGGCCAAGGGATGCGGCGAGCTTGTCTGCGACGCTCGAGCGCAACGCGTCATCGAGGGGCACGGCCGTGGTGACCTCGGCCACCACGATACCGCGCTCGCTCTCCGCGAGTGCGCGGAACGCCTTGGCCACGTCGTCCACGAGACCCGCGTGCCCGCGCTCCACCATGGAGGCGGTGACCGCCACGGCCTCGGGGGCCACGGACTCCGCGAAGACCTCGCGAAGGATCTCGCGCTTCTTGGTCCCCGGAACGACCACGTCCATGAGGGTCTCGCGCAGGCCTGAATGGCTCCGCACCGCCTCGACGATCGCGGCCATCCCCTCGTCCACCGCGTCAACGGCGTCCGAGACGGAGGCGAGCCCGTACAGGGCGCGAGCGTAGCCCTCTACGGTCTCGCTACTTCTCATCCAGGCTGCCCACCTCTGCGACGAACCGCTCGATGAGCTTGGCGTGCGCGGCCGCGTCCAGCGTCTCGCCGATAAGCTTGCCAGCGACCGCGGTGGACAGCTCCGCGACGGAGGCCTGCAACTCTGAGACGGCCGCACGACGCTCGGCCTGGACGGCCTCGCGGGCCTTCGCGACGACCTCGTCCGCTTCGGCGCGAGCCTTCGCGACGATCTCGTCCTTCATGGTCTCGGCGACCTTGCGGCCCTGCTCGATGACCTTGCCTGCCTCGCCGCGCGCCTCAGCCATCTGCTGCTTGTACTCCTCCAGCAGACGCTCGGCCTCGACCTTGGTCTCCTCAGCCCTCTCTAGGGACTCCCGGATGGTCGCGGCCCGCTTGTCGAGCATGGCGATGATGGCAGGGAAGGCGAACTTCCACAACACGACAAACAAGATGGCGAAGGCCAGCATGGTGGGCCACACCATGGCCGGGTTCGGGTAGACCGAGCCCAGCGTCGCGGGGTAGCCGCCAGCGGCCTCCCCGCCTTCGGCCGCGGCCTTCGTGGCCGCGTATGCGACTCCTGTGAACACCTCGGTACCTCCGTCCACGTAGGGTTCCGCGCCTAGAGCAGGAACGTGAGGACGAAACCGAGCAGCGCGAGCGCCTCGGTGAACGCGATCGCGATGAACATCGTGGTCTGGAGCTTGCCGGCCATCTCGGGCTGGCGGGCCATTGCCTCGACCGTCTTGCCGCCGATGACGCCGATACCGATGCTAGAGCCGATGGCCGCGAGGCCGTACGCGAGACTCTTGCCGATAGCGGTCAGACCTGGAACCAGAGCTTCCATTCGATCTTCCTCCTTCACTTCGAAAGGCGCTCCGGCGCCCTTCGGCTTCCACTACTCCGCCGGCCCGCGGGCCGGATGGGAACCAAGTCCTAGTGCTCGGAGGCGTGCACCGAGCTCTGGATGTAGACGGCCGTCAGGATCGTGAACACGTAAGCCTGGATGATGGCCACGAAGACCTCGAAGGCGTACATGATCACAAGGAACACGAGTGCGACCAGACCCGCTCCCACGCCTCCGACGGTCGCCTTGAGCCCCGGCTCGAAGACCGGCCAGAACAGAGCGATGAAGGCGGTGAAGACACCGAGGATCACGTGCCCGGCGTAGAGATTCGCGAAGAGTCGCACGGACAGCGTCAGAGGACGTATCAGGAAGGTCGAGATGAACTCCAGCAGGAACAGGAAGCTGCCAAGACCTACCCGTGCGAACACGTTCATCTCGCGGACGCCCGCGGGGATCAGACTCTTGAGATAGCCGAATGCGCCGTTCTTCGCGAACCCGACCCACACGAACACCAGCCAGCTGATGAGTGCCAGGGCGACCGCGCCGCCAAAGGCACCGCCCCACGCCTTGCCGGCCGGGAAGAGCCCGAAGAAGTTCGACGTCAGGATCATGAAGAAGAAGGTGCCTAGCAGAGGTACGAACCTCGGCCCGTCCTTGGCCCCGATGACGTCGGTGGCCATGCCGCGTATGAACTCGACGCCCGCCTCGATCATGCCCACAAACCGGCCGGCGGGCGCCAGCGCGGTGGCATCGCCGGTCTCGGTCGCCAAGCGCATCTGCTTGCGCTCGCGATTAGCCACCAAGATGAAGGCGAGCATGACCGCAACCAGTGACGCCAGGCCCCACACGACGTAGTTGGTGAGCACCGTCGGGTCGGTCACCGCGCCGGAATAGTGCATGTCGTCGTAGGGCAAGACCGCGAGCTCGTGGACGAGCTCCTCGATCTTGCCTGGCAGAAGCTCGAGAGGGTTGGCTGTGCTCACGTTGGCTACCTACCTCCTGTCCCGGGACCCGGGGTCGGGCGGACGTGCCTTCTCAGGTCCGCGAAGCGGACCAGTTCGACGGTGTAGAGGATCAGAAACGTACCCGCCATCGCGATTCCGAAGTACGCCAGACCATCCGGCGCGACTTGGCGGAACGTGACCAAGGCGATGGCGACAGCGAGGAACCGGCCGACGAGTCCGATCGAGGACAGGACCAGGCCCTGCACGGGAGCTTCCGGCGTCACGGCACGGAAACTCGACCGGGAGAAGACCAGCAGGGCGCCCCCCAGGAACACTCCGGCGGCGATGGCGGGAACGGGCTGCGAGAACAGCGTCGTGAGACTATCGATGATCCACTCGAACAGAGCCCGTACCCCCTGAGATTCGAACGTACCACCATTGCCCGGACCGCCCGCCCAGCCGTCGTGGAGACACCTACACGCGCCTGTGCGCGTGTCGCGCCGGAGCAGTGTGTGTGCGCTGACGGGACCGGGGGCCGCAGAAGCGTGCCAATCGTACACGAACCCACATGGGGCCACAAGGCGAAGACGGGTTCCGGTGAAACAGCCTGCTCAGGCATCCTCATCGTGATGGTGGGCGGCCTCGAACAGCCCGAGCCAGTGCGCCATGAGGGCCGATGGGACGGCGAGAAGCACGAGTGTCGCCCACTTCATCGCCGAGGGCGCGTACCGCATCGCGTACCCTCCGACGGCGGCCGCGAACGACCACGCGTAGATCACAAGGACCGTCTGCCGCTGTCCCAGTCCCCTGCCCAGCAGCCGGTGGTGGATATGGCCGCTGTCCGCCTCCTGGATCGGCCGGTTGTGCCTGACGCGCCGGACGATCGCCGAGGCCGTGTCGAACACGGGGACCCCGATGATCAGCAGCGGGACCACGAGGGTGATGGCGGCGACCGACTTCATGACCCCGAGCAACGCCACGGCGCCCAGCGCGAACCCCAGCGACATGGACCCCGAGTCGCCCATGAAGATGCTGGCGGGATGGAAGTTGTAGCGCAAGAACCCGAGGCACGACCCCAGCAGGGCCACCGCGAGCGCCGCCGCGACCGCTTGGTTGGCTTGGGCGGCCAACAACGCGAACCAAGCGGCCGAGATGGCCGTGACTCCCGCCGCCAGGCCGTCGAGGCCGTCGATTAGGTTGATCACGTTCGCGAAGCCGACGAGCCACACGATCGTCAGGGGGACCGACAGCAGACCCAGGCTGACTAGCCCTCGTCCGAACGGGTCGCCGATGAACTCGATCCGGACGCCCGCGGCCACGACCACCACGGCCGCCACCACCTGCCCGATCAGCTTCGCACGCGGACTGAACGTCTTGAGGTCGTCCAGCACGCCGACGGCGAAGATGATCGTGATGCCCGCGAGGACCCCGACCACCTGCAGCGGTCTTCCGGCGACCCCCAGCTGCCAGCCGACCAGCCGCTCGCCGACGATCGCGAGAACGAGGACGGTCAGGAGTCCCCCGAATATCGCCACGCCGCCCAGGCGAGAGACCTTCCCCTCATGCACATGTCGACCTCCGGGCGTCGCGACCGCGCCCAAGCGCAGGCCCAGCGCCCTGGCCCATGGCGTCAGCGCGTACGTGACCCCGGCGGCTGCGGCACCGAGGACGAGGTAGTGCCACCAGCTCACGGGCCGACCCTGCTGACCTCAAGCCGGCGTAACCCGACCCCGGCCTCGCCGATGAGTTCCTCCGCCAACTCGTCGGGGTAGGCGTCACGGAACACGACTTCGACCACTCCAGCGTTGATGAGTATCTTGGCGCACAGGACGCAGGGCTGATGGGTTGTGTAGACCACAGCGCCGTCGATCTGCGTACCGTACTTGGCGGACTGCACCACCGCGTTCTGCTCAGCGTGGATGGCGCGGCACAGTTCGTGCCTCTGCCCCGACTCGATCCCGCGCATCTCTCGCAGACAGCCCACCTCCTCGCAGTGGCGGAGCCCGGCCGGGGCGCCGTTGTAGCCCGTGGCGAGGATGCGCTTGTCCTTGACCAGGACCGCCCCGCAAGCCCTGCGCTGACAGGTCGAGCGACCCGCGACCTGCTCGGCTATCGCCATGAAGTAGGCGTCCCACGACGGTCTTGGCATCAGGCCGCCCTCAGGTCCCGAAAAGGCGGTCGCCGGCGTCGCCGAGGCCGGGCACGATGTAGGCGTGGTCGTTGAGGTGGCTGTCGACGGTGGCCACGAAGATCCGCACGTTGTCGCACGCGCTGAGCACCGCGTCGATCCCCTCGGGAGCGGCGATCAGGCTGATGAGCCGCACGTGGCCGGCGCCATGCTGCCTGAGGGACTCTACGGCGGCGACCGCCGAACCGCCGGTGGCCAGCATCGGGTCCACCAGCAGCACCTCGCGCTCCCCGATGTCGTCGGGCAGCTTGAGGTAGTACGCGACGGGCTTCAGGGTCGCCGGGTCTCGGTACATCCCGATATGGCCCAGCTTGGCGGCTGGCACCAGCTCGAGCATCCCTTCCACCATGCCCAGGCCCGCGCGCAGGATCGCCACCACCGCGAGCTTCTTGCCCGCGAGCACCTTGGTGGTCGTCTCCGTGATGGGGGTGGTCACGACCGACTCAGCGAGCGGAAGGTCACGGGTAGCCTCGTAGGCCATCAGTATCGACAGCTCCCGGACCAGCTCCCTAAACTCCTTGCCGCCTGTGTCGCGGTCGCGCAGTATCGACAGCTTGTGCTGGACGAGCGGGTGGTCGATGACGACCACGTCACTCGGCGTGTCTGCTGGCATGCTCCCTCCTCCCCGTCGTGGCCGCGGACTAGATCTCGGGATAGAGCGGATGCTCGGCCAGCATTTCGCGTACCCTGGCGGCCACCGCCGCGAGCTTCGCCTCGTCGTCACGATCGAAGATGGCCCGCGCGATGAGGCCGCCCACTTCGCGGGCCTCGGCCTCACCGAAGCCGCGTGTGGTCATCGCCGCGCTGCCCACCCGAATCCCGCTGGTGACGAACGGGCTTTCCGGGTCGTTGGGGATCGCGTTCTTGTTGACCGTTATCCCCACGCGCTCCAGCAGGGCTTCGGCGTCCTTGCCGGTGATCTGAGCGGGGCGCAGGTCCACGAGCATCAGGTGGTTGTCGGTCCCGCCCGAGACGAGCCTGAGCCCGCCTGAGACCATCGCCTCTCCCATCACCCTCGCGTTGAGGACCACCTGCGCGATGTAGGACTTGAAGTCGGGCTGCATCGCCTCGCGGAACGCGACGGCCTTCGCGGCGATGACGTGCTCCAGAGGCCCGCCCTGGGACCCGGGGAAGACCGACTTGTCGATGGCGGCGGCGTGCTCCTGGCGGCACAGGATGAACCCGGAGCGCGGGCCGCGGAGCGTCTTGTGCGCCGTCGACGTGACGACGTCCGCGTGCGGGACCGGCGAGGGGTGCGCCCCGCCAGCGACCAGGCCCGCAATGTGAGCCATGTCCACGAGCAGCAGCGCCTCGACCTCACGGGCGATCCGCCCGAAACGCTCGAAGTCGATCACGCGGGGGTAAGCGCTCGCACCCGCGATGATCATCTTGGGCCGTGACTCCTTCGCGATGCGCTCGACCTCGTCGTAGTCGATCCGCTCGTCCTGTCCGAGACCGTAGGCGACCATGTCGTAGAACTTGCCTGAGAAGTTCACCGGCGAGCCGTGGGTAAGGTGGCCGCCGTGGGCCAGCGACATGCCCAAGACGCGGTCGCCCGGCTGGAGGAACGCGAAGTACGCCGCCATGTTGGCCTGCGCCCCGGCGTGCGGCTGCACGTTGGCGTGATCGGCGCCGAACAGCTGCTTGGCGCGCTCGCGCGCGAGGTCCTCGACGATGTCGACCTTCTCGCACCCTCCGTAGTAGCGCTTGCCGGGCAGACCCTCCGCGTACTTGTTGGTCAGGACCGTCCCGGCGGCTTCGAGCACGGCCATGGAGACGAAGTTCTCCGAGGCGATGAGCTCGATGGTGCCGCGCTGGCGCTCCAGCTCGGCGTCGATCGCTGCCGCGACCTCGGGGTCCTGCGCCAAGATGTGCCTCAGAGCCATGCGAACGTTCCCTTCCCTCGTCGGTCCGCCGGTGGGCGGCACCTGTCGAGGCGTCCCTAGCGGGCGCCCTCGATCTCGTGGATCCGACCGATCCTGCGCGAGTGCCGGTCGTCGTGCGAGAACCCGGTGTCGATGAAAGCGTCGGCTATCGCCTTGGCGTCGGCTGATGACGTGAAGCGGCCCGCCAGGGTCAGCACGTTGGCGTCGTTGTGCTCGCGAGTCAGCGCGGCGATGCGCGGGTCGGTGACGTTGGCCGCCCGGATCCCTGGGACCTTGTTCGCCGCTATCGACATCCCGACGCCGGTGCCGCAGACGAGGATGCCCCGCTCGGCCTCACCCGCCGCCACCCCTTTGGCGACCTTCAGGGCGACGTCGGGGTAGTCGACAGGGTCAGGACCGTACGCCCCCATGTCCACGACATCGTGACCGGCGCCAGCGAGATGGGCCTTGAGCTGCTCCTTGAGGTCGAATCCGCCGTGATCGGCGCCGATGAGCACCCTCATCAGGCCATCGTCCCCCCGACGGCCTCGAGTATGGCGTCGGTCGAGATGGCGCCCTCGCGGAGGATGACGGGGACGTCGCCCGAGCAATCGACGACCGTGGAGGCCACGCCGTGGAGGGTCTTGCCGCCGTCCAGGGTCAGGTCGGCAGCGGCGATGATGCGCTCCTCTAGCTCCTCGAAGCTCCCCGGGGCCGGCATCCCGGAGGTGTTGGCGGACGTCGCGATGAGGGCACCGCCCGACGCTCTGATGAGCTCCATCGAGAGGTCATGCTGCGGACAGCGGAGAGCCACGGTGCCGCGAGAGTCACGGAACTCGGGCGGGACGATATCGGCCGCCTTGACCACGATAGACAGGGCGCCTGGCCAGAATGCTCGCGCGAGGCGGTGCGCGTACTCGGGCACGTCGACCCCGTAGCGGTCCAACGCGGCCTCCTCCTCCACCAGCCAGGGGATGGCCTTGTCGGATGGCCGCTGCTTGATGTCGATGATCTCGTGCGGACCTACGCAGCCGTTGGCGGCCGCACCGATCCCGTAGACGGTCTCGGTCGGGAACACCACTATCCCGCCGTCACGCAGTACCGTGGCGGCGAGGTTCAGCGCTTCCGCTGAAGGGTTCTCCTGATCGATGTGGATGACCTTGCTCATGACCGGTCCGCCTCCCTGTATTCCGCCGGCGCCGGCGCCGGCGTCGCCGCAAGCGTTCCCGACAGCACTCGGTCGCGCCCGGCGAGGTCCGTGTGGATCCTTACTCCTTCATACCACTCACGCATGCGAAGGTCAGCATCGCACACGCGGCTTTCATCCAACTCCATCGCGAGAAGCCCTCCCGGGGCCAGCCAGGAGCGTGCCTCCTCCATCAGGCGCACGGCCACCGTGAGGCCGTCCGGACCCCCGTCAAGCGCAAGCCGGGGGTCGTGGTCACGGACATCGGCGGGCAGCCTCGAGATGTCGTCGGTGGGGACGTAGGGCGGGTTGGAGACCACCGCATCGACACGCCCTCTGAGCTCCTCGGGGAGCGGATCGAGCAGGTCGCCATGCAGGACGGTCACCCGGTCAGCCAAGGCCAGTCGTCCGGAGTTGGCTGCGGCGAGCTCGACCGCCGCGTCGGACAGGTCCACCGCCCAGACCGTGGCCCCAGCGCGCTCCCAAGCTATCGAGCACGCCACCGCGCCCGAACCGGTGCATGCGTCCACCACGACCGGTCCCGGCCTGTCCAGCGAATCAAGGTGGTCCAGCGCCACCGTCACGAGCACCTCCGTCTCCGGCCGCGGGATGAACACGCCTGGCCGGACGTCGAGGACGATGTGGCGGAAGGGCATCTCGCCGGTTATGTGCTGAAGGGGCTCTCCAGCCACGCGCCTGACGACGCCCTGACGGAGCGCCGCCCTCTCCTCGTCCGACAGCGGCCGGTCATGGCAGGTGTACACCTCTATGCGAGACATGCCTGTGGCGGCGCTCAGGAGCCACTCCGACGAGACCCTGGGCGAGGCGTCACCCTTCTCGCGGAGGTGCTCCGAGATCCACGCGAGCGCCTCTCCGACCGTCCAGGCACGTTCGCTCATCCCGCACCCCCGGAAAGGCGACCTCCGGTCGAGGTGCGGCGGGCGGTCACTACACCGCCTCCTGTAGCCTTCTGGCGCGGTCGGCCGCGGCCAGACCGTCGAGGAGCTGGCCTATCTCGCCGGCCATGACCCCGGGCAGGTTGTGGACCGTGAGCCCGATCCGATGATCGGTGATCCGGTCCTGGGGGAAGTTGTACGTGCGGATCTTCTCGGAGCGGTCGCCCGTGCCGATCTGACTCCTCCGCTCGGCCCCCAGCTCCGCCTGCTGGCGTTCAAGCTCCATCTCGTAGAGCCGCGCCCGCAGCACGCGCATGGCCTCCTCGCGGTTCTGAAGCTGCGACTTCTGGTTTTGCGACTGGACCACAAGCCCGGTCGGCAGGTGGGTGATGCGCACGGCGGAGTCGGTGGTGTTCACGGACTGACCCCCCGGTCCGCTGGACCGGTACACGTCCACGCGAAGGTCCTCCGCGCGGACCTCCACCTCCACGTCATCCGCCTCCGGCAGCACAGCCACGGTCGCGGTCGAGGTGTGGATCCGCCCGCCCGACTCGGTCACCGGTATGCGCTGCACCCTGTGGACCCCCGACTCGAACTTCATGCGCGAGTACACGCTAGGGCCCCTCAACGCGAAGACCGCCTCCTTGATGCCGCCCACGTCGTTGTCGGAGATGTCGATCTCCTCGACCTTCCACCGCTGCGCCTCGGCGAACCGGACGTACATCCGATACAGCTCGGCTGCGAACAGCCCCGCCTCGTCACCACCCGCGCCGGCGCGGACCTCGATGATGACGTTCTTGTCGTCGTTGGGGTCCCTGGGGAGCATCATCGCCTTGAGCTCGTCCTCGAGCGCGGGGGCGCGGCCCTTCAGCGCATCGAGCTCCTCGCGGGCCAGCGCCTTCATCTCCGGGTCGGGCTCGGTGCGGATGATCTCTTCGGCATCGGCGATGCCGTCCATCACGCTCAGATACTCCCTCACCTTGCCCGCCAGCGGCGTCTGGTCACGGTGCTCCTTGGCCAGACGCGTGTACTCCTCGCGGTCCGCCAGCACCTCGGGTTCCCCGAGTCGCGACGTCAGCTCATCGAAGGCGGAGAGTATCTGTTGGAGCTTCTCTCGCATGGGTCAGCAAGGGATCCGTTCGAAGCGGGAGGCGAGGTGCAAGTCTAGCACGGCGGAAGGGTCAGGGCGCGTCGGCCAGGACGGTCTCCGCGCGATCATCCGGCGCGGTCCGCTGCCCGACCGCGGCGTCGGCCTCTTCGCGGGCGACGACGAGCTTGAGCGCTTCCACCGCGACCTCGACCATGCCGTCATCGGGCTCCCTTGTGGTCAGCTTCTGCAGCATCAGGCCGGGCCACAGCAGCACGCGGACCGCCGGGGCGTCAGAGCGCGCTCCGGCCCACTTGATGACCTCGTACGCCAGCCCCGCTATCAGCGGCAGGAGCAGGAGGCGGATCGCGATGGCCACGCCGAGCACCGCCCAGTCCGCGTCCAGGCCCGCGGCTGCGAGAAGCCCCTTGATCGGCACGAGGGAGTAGACCGCGATCGCCAGCACCATCACCATCAACAGGAACGAGGTGCCGCATCGCACGTGCATCGTCTCGTGCCGCTGGATGACCTCGGCGTCGAGCGGCAACCCGCGCTCGTAGGCGTGGATGGTCTTGTGCTCGGCGCCGTGATACGCGAAGACCCGCTCGATCTCCCGCATCCGGCTCACGGCGACGATGTAGGCGAAGAAGGCGACCAGCCGAAGCAGGCCGTCCACCAGGTTCCACTCGAACGGCCGATCGGCGGCGCTACCGACAAGCCAGCCGGTGACCACCGCTGGCAGCACGATGAACAACCCGATCGCCAGACCCACACCCGCCGCCATCGTCCAGGCGACCTCGCGGGGGGTGAGCTTCTCCTCCTCGGTCTCCCCCGCCAACTCCGCCGAGATCGAAAGCGCCCGCATCGCGAGCGAGAGGGTCTCCCAAAGCCCCCAGACGCCCCTGATGATCGGCTTGCGCAGCCACGCGTGTCTCGCCGAAGCGGTGCGCAGGTCGTGCTCCTCGACGTGGATGGACCCGTCGGGGACGCGCACGGCCAGCGCCCAGTTGAGGCGCCCGCGCATCATCACGCCCTCGATTACGGCCTGACCGCCGATGTGGGTGTGTCTCACCTCGCGGGCGGGGTCAGTCACGTCCGGGCGCCTTCGGGTAGGGCTCACCGCAGGTCATCGCGCCCTCCGGGCATGGACCACGGCGGCAGGACGCGCCGGCGTCCCAGAAGATGTAGGGAGCCGTGATCTCGGCGAGCTCCAACATCCTGTGGGCGACTTGGCGGATCTCCCACTGCGCGCGCCGGCAGCAGCGAAGCTCAAAGAAGTGCAGGAGCTCGCGGATGTTCATCGTCACGACGATCTTGGTCTCCGTGGCGTTGGGAAGCAGGTACCGGGCGTCCTCGGCCGCGACGCCCGCGTCCATCAGCGCGCGGTAGGCGCCGAAGGCCGCCGAGCAGGCGGCTTCGAACCGCTCTCTTTGGGCAGGGTCGTGCGCCACGTCGGGCGGGATGACAAAGGACGGCTCATCGGCGTAGGAGACATAGCGTTGAGACTGCTGGTTGTAGGAGGCGAGCCGGTGACGCACCAGCTGGTGCGTCATGGCTCTGGAGACGCCGTCGATGGCGAATGTGTACGCGGCGTGCTCCAGGGCGGAGTGGTGGCCGGAGGTGATGACGGTCCGGAGCACCCGGCGGACCGAGTCGTCGTCCATCGTCTCCATCAGCTGGGCCGCGCCGACGGGCGCATAGCACAGCCTGGCGGCGGCGGCGACGGCTCGCTCGACGTCGGGCGTGTGGTAGAGCAGGCGGACGTCCAATCAGGCTCCTCGAACGCGCGGAGGCGGCCGCATCGGACCGCCTCCGTATTCTAGCAACGCCGCGAAGGGACCGGCCCTACTCGGCGGTCTCCTCGGCGGTGGCCCCACTTGTCTCGGCCGGAGCCTCATCAGCCGGGGCCTCTTCGGCGGCGGCCTCGATGACGTCAGCCGCGGCATCGCCACTCTCGACGGCCGAAGCCGTCTCGTACTTGGCGGCCTTCTCAGCTTTGGCGGCCGCCTTCGCATCGCGCTCGGCCTTGGCGGCGATCGCGGCCTCCTCGGCCGACTTCCTGCGCGCCTCCTTCTCGGCCGAACGTCGCTCCATCACGGACGCGGCCGCGCCGCCGAACTTGTCCTCGAAGCGCTGGACGCGTCCGCCGGTGTCGACGAACTTCTGCTTGCCGGTGTAGAACGGATGGCACTGCGAGCACAGCTCGAGATGCACGTCCGGCTTGGTGGACCTCGTGACGAACACCGCGCCACAAGAGCACTTGAAAGTGGCCTCGACGTAGTCCGGGTGGATAGCCTGCTTCACTTCTGACACCTCCGATGTTGCGCCCGGTTTCCAAGCGGGCGCGCGGACAGCCGGGCGATATTAGCACGCGTCGCGGCGGCAGACAACGAGCGGGCCGGGGCGGACGAGAGTGCCCGGGCGGGCCGATCAGACCTCGATGCCGTTGGCCCCGCTCTTCTCCTGCACCTTCTTTGCCATCCGCACGAGGAACTCCTGGTTGGAGACCGTCTGCTTCAGGCCTTTGATCAGCATGTCCATGGCGCGCTCGGCGTTGTCCACCCCATGGAGGATGCGGCGCACACCCCAGACGAACGGCGCCTCCTGTGGGTCCAGGATGAGCTCTTCCTTGCGCGTGCCGGACGTGATCACGTCGATCGCCGGGAAGATGCGGCGGTCGGCCATGCCACGGTCAAGCCGCAGCTCCATGTTCCCGGTTCCCTTGAACTCCTCGAAGATGACCTCGTCCATCTTGCTTCCAGTGTCCACAAGAGCGGTGGCGAGGATGGTGAGCGAGCCCCCGTGCTCGATGTTGCGAGCCGCACCGAAGAAGCGCTTCGGAGGATACAGCGCGGTCGAATCGACGCCGCCGGACAGGATGCGGCCCGACGCCGGCGTCGCCAGGTTGTAGGCGCGAGCCAGCCTGGTGATCGAATCGAGGAGGATGACCACGTCCATCCCGGACTCGACGAGGCGCTTGGCGCGCTCCATGACCAGCTCGGCCACGGCGATGTGGTTGTCGGAGGGCATGTCGAAGGTCGACGAGACGACCTCCCCGTGAATCGAGCGCTCCATGTCGGTGACCTCCTCAGGGCGCTCGTCCACGAGAAGACACATCAGGTAGACCTCAGGGTTGTTCGCCGTTATGGACGCGGCGATGTCCTTGAGCACGGTGGTCTTGCCCGCCTTAGGCGGCGAGACGATGAGGCCGCGCTGCCCCTTGCCGATCGGTGCGACAAGGTCGATGACGCGCGCGGTCATGAAGTCCTGGCCGTGCTCCATGCGGAGCCGCTCATCAGGGTAGACCGGCGTGAGGTCACGGAAGTCCCTGCGGCCCTGGACGGCGTCGGGCTGAAGGCCGTTGATGGTGTCGACCCGCATCAGCGCCGAGTACTTCTCGGTCTCCTTGGGCGGCCGGACCTGCCCACGCACGAGGTCTCCGCGGCGGAGCTGGTGGCGGCGAACAGTGGACATGGAGCAGTAGACGTCGGTGTCGCCCGGCAGGTAGCCGCTGGTCCTCAGGAAGCCGTACCCCTCCGGCAGGACGTCGAGGATGCCGAGGACCTCGACGAAGCCCTCAGCCTTGACCTTCGCCTCAAGGACGGCGTCGACAAGTTCGTCCTTCTTCCGCAGGGCCTTGGCGTCTATGCCCAGCTCGACGGCCATGGCCTTGAGCTCGGTCACGGTCTTGGGCTCGAGCTCCGCCCTGGTCACCGACGGCGCGGTGGCCTCGGGGAACCTGCCTCCGCCACGACGGCCGCGCTTGCGGGGGCGTGTGGTCATGAGCCCTTCACCTTCTCCCAGTCGGCGAGGAAGGCGTCCAGACCGCGATCGGTCAGCGGGTGCTTGACGCACTGCTCGAGGATCTTGAAGGGCATAGTGGCTATGTCCGCGCCCAGCAGCGCCGATTGCGTGACGTGGTGCGCGCTGCGGATGGACGCCGCGATGATCTCAACCTCACGACCGAAGTCGTAGGTGTTGACCGCGGCGATCGTGTCCGCGAGGTGCGCGAGGCCGTCCTCGGAGATATCGTCGAACCGACCCACGAACGGCGAGATGTAGCGGGCGCCGGCCCTCGCGGCCATGATGGCCTGGGGCACCGTGAAGCACAGCGTCATGTTGACGTCGATGCCGTCGGCGGCCAGTACCTTGGTGGCGGCGAGACCCTCGGGGATCGTCGGTATCTTCACCACCACCCGCTCGTCGATCGCGGCCAGCGCGCGACCCTCCGCCACGATCTCATCGCGGGTCAGGCTCACCGACTCGGCTGAGACGGGGCCGTCGACGATCTCGCAGATGCGCTTGACGTGCGCGGGGAAGTCGGCGAGCTTCCCGCCCACCCTCGCATACAGCGACGGGTTCGTGGTCACTCCGTCGATGACTCCCCAGGACGCTGCCTCCTCGATCTCGGCGACGTCGGCGGTGTCCAGATAGAACTTCACGATGGTCTCCTTACTGGCTGCTGATCACGGTTCCAAGACCGCTCGCGCTCCGTGGAGGCGGCGAACGAGACGGTGTGAGAGGTGGGGGTCCCGCCGGATCGCGTTCGCACCGACGCATGCGGAGTGCCCAGACGCACGCGGGGACATGGGACGCAGACGGGGGGATCCGGGGAGAGCATAGCACAGCCGGGCACTACGAGCGCAACAGGCGGGGGGCGGCGGAAGCGAACGACCCCTACCGGGGCACGGGGACATCCTGGAGCGCCCCGGTGACCCCACCGGTGAGACGCGACGCCAGCCCGATGAAGCCGGTCAGCAGCTCCTCGAACCTGTACTCGTCGTGGGTGACCACTCGCGGCTCGCCCTCTATCCCGCCGGCCTTCGCGGCGGCGGCCAGCGCCTCCTTGTATCCGCCGATCCCGTCGACGAGTCCGAGGTCCATAGCGCGGGCACCCATCCATGTCCGGCCCGTGGCCAGCTTGCGCACCTCGTCTGCGTCCATGTCGCGACCCTCGGCCACGATCTCGACGAACCGCTCATAGGCGAAATCGATCTCCTCGCGGAAGTAGGCGAGGTCTGAGGCGTCCGCGCTGCGGAACGGGCTGCCGGCGTCCTTGAGTTCGCCTTTGGTGATCACGTGCAGATCCACGCCGACCTTGTCGAGCAGGCGCTCGACGTTGGGAATCTGCATGATCACGCCGATGCTGCCCACCGACGAGGTCGAGAGCGCCCAGATCTCGTCGCACTGCGAGGCGACCATGTACGCGCCCGACGCCCCGACGTCACCGATGCTGACGACGACCGGCATGCGCTCCGAGAACGCCTCCACCGCCAGGGCGATCTCCTCGGACGCCGCGACTGTGCCGCCCGGGGAGTCCATGCGCAGAAGCACCGCGCGGACGGACGGGTCGGCGGCGGCGGCATCCAGCTGGCCATGAACGTACTCGGGGGTGACCACGCCGTCCAGCGTGCTGCCAGAGCTGGCGATGGTGCCGTCGAGCCGGATCACGGCCACGGCGTCGCCCGTCTCCCACCCGGCGTCGCCGCCTCCGAATGCGGCGAACAGCGCAAGACAGCCGAACACCCCGCCCGCCACAAGCGCGAGCACCACTCCAACGGCTATCATCCAGCCCCTGCCACCACGCCGAGCGGGGACCTGGTGCCGATAGGGCTCGTTGGTCGGCGCTGCGAGAGGCTCGGCGTCAGGCCGGCTGCCAGTGGCGCTGTCTTCAGTCCCCATCCGTCCCCCTCGTGTGCGCGAGTGTCAGACCCTCGACCCTAATCTTCGGCGACCAGTGTCGGCGAGGTCAACATCGCCCCCGATCGCGAGCGCCTAGCCACCCTCCGGGCGCCAGAGCCATCGCCAGGATGAGCCAAACGGGCTCGAAGTAGACGTAGTTCTGAAACAGCGACTGCGTCCCCAGCGCGACCAGCCCCACCGCCAATGCCGCATCCTCGGGCCTCCAGCCCGCGGCGCGACGACGGCGCGCGGCCGCGACAAGGGCCGCCACGACGGTGCCCATCGCGAGGACCCCCGGCAGTCCCGTCTCGGCCAGGACGGTCAGCGGCACCTGATGGGGGTCCAGGATGCGCCCCGTCCGCTGCGCGCCGCCCCTCTCGCCGTACACCGTCCCGAGGGTCGCTAGCCCGGTGCCCGTCAGCGGACGCTCGACCGCGATGGCCAGCCCGCCCGAGAGGAGCTCCAGGCGGGTGCGGGCTGACCCGTCGATCCCACCGGCGAACCTCGCGGCCGTCCCCGGGACGGAGAGCGCGGCAGCCGCGAGGAACGCCGCAAGCACCGCCGCGGCCGCCACCCTGCGGGTGCGGGGGGCTCCGGCCACCAACAGCACGGCTGCGACACCGAAACCCAGCCATGCCGATCGGGAAAGGGTCAGCGCCATGCCGAAGGCGCACGCGACCGAGGCGGCGCCCCATACGAGGCCGCCGCGGCGACCTGACCACAGGCAGATCACGGCGGCGGTCAGCGCGCACACCGCCAGCAGCCCGCCGAGGAAGTTCGGGTCCATGAGGAAAGCCGCCGGCCTCAGCCGTCCGACCAGGTCCCCGCCGACCGGGACGTAGACTCGGCCGATGCCGGCGGCTGGCAGCGCCACCTGGGCCAGTGCCACCGAGCTCAACGCCACCCCTGTGGCGATCATGGTTCCCAGCGCGCGCCGGAGGTCATCAGCGTCGCGCACCGCGTAGCCGACCAGCGCGACCACCGCCAGCAGGAGCGCCAGCCTCCCGGCGTACAGGGCGCTGCGCCCCGGATCGATCGACATGGGGATCGACGCGAGCGCGGCCGCGAGCGGCGCCGCCAGCGCCAAGACCTCCCAACGGGGGCGCGGGAGCGACTTTGCGTCGCGAAGCGCGAGCAGCGCGATCCCCGTCGCGGCCGCCGCGGCCGCGACGTAGGACAACCGGACACCGCTGCCCGGAAGGACCTCGGCCATGTCCGTGAGCGGGGCCAGTGCGACCAGAGCGAAGGCGCCTTCGCGAGGCCGCCTGACGAGATGCCATGCGAGCGCCAACGCCAATGCGACGCCCAGGACGGACCCCGCGGCGGGCCAACGCTGCGCGCACAGCGCGACGGGTACGCCCAGCAGCCCCAGGGTCGCTCCCATGACGTTCAGCAGACCCCCGCTCCCACCCGGTCGACCGCCACCGCGACGGGCGACGGGCGCCCCCCGAGCGCGTGGCCGGCCCTGGCCGCGATCTCAGCCGCCCGGACGAGCGCGGCCGCGTCGTCCGCCGCGTGCACCAGCCCGATCACCGCAGGTCCCGCTCCCGAGAGGACCGCACCGTCAGCGCCCGCGAGGACGAGCGCCTCGCGCACGTCCTGGAGGTCTGGGACCACGGTCTCCCGGTACCGCTCATGGATGAGGTCCTCGAGCCCCGCGGCGAGCATCTCGGGTCTGCCCAGCGCCACGCCCGCAACCAGCAACCCGGCCCTCGCGGAGTTGGCGGCCGCGTCTGAATGCGGCACGGTCTGCGGAAGAAGCTCTCGCGAGTCGGACGTCGGCACGGGGCCGGAGCCCGGCACCACCACCGCGGCCAGGCCGCCGGCAGGCTCTATCCGGGCACAGGCCACGCCGGAGGGCCCTTTCCAGCACACGGTGAGTCCCCCGTGCAGGGCCGCCGCGGCGTTGTCCGGATGCCCCTCCATGTCGCCTGCCATCTCGAGAAGCGCCGCGCGCGACAGGTGCGAACCGACCGCGGAGTCCGCCAGGAGAAGCCCCCCGACGCAGGCCGCCGCCGAGGAGCCCAGCCCCGACCCGAGAGGGATTCCGTTGTGGCAGGTCACAGAGTAGCGGGCATCCACGCCGACGCGGTCAAGGACCGCCATCATCGCCGCGATCACGGGGTTCGAGGCGTCCGCGGGCAGCACACCCTCGCCCTCCCCCAGAACGGTCACCGACCATTCAGATGAGGGCCGGGCTTCGAAGACGTCGTAGACGGCCAGCGCAAGGCCGAACGAATCGTAGCCCGGCCCCAGGTTGGCCGCGCTCGCGGGGACGCGTACGCGTGCCCCCCGCACGGGGTCACAGCTCCTCGACGCGGATCACCGAAGCCACTTCGCGGACGACCGCCAGCGCGGAGATCTCGGCGAGGGACGCGCGCGCGGCGGACTCCGCCGTCGAGTGCGTCACGTACACCAGCTCAACGTCGCCGGTGCCGCTCGGTGTTCGCTGCAGGACGGAGGCTATCGAGACGCCGTGGTCGGCGAACACCTTGGCCGTAGCCGCCAGGACGCCGGGCTCGTCGGCGACCACCATCCGTACGTAGTATGCGGTCTCCGTGCACGAAATGTCGCAGACCGGGATGTTCTCGGTGCACGAGCAGCCCACCTGACCCAGGGTGCCGTGAACGACATGCCTCGCCACCTCCAGCAGGTCGCCGACTACGGCTGAAGCCGCGGGGAGAGATCCCGCGCCCTCGCCGAAGAACATCGTCTCCCCCACCGAGTCCCCGACAACGTAGATGGCGTTGTACACCCCGCTGACCTTTGCGAGCGGGTGCGACGCCCCGATCATCGTGGGCTGCACCCGGACATCCACCCCACCCGCAGTGCGGCGGGCGATGGCCAGCAGTTTGATCGCGTAGCCGATCTCGGCAGCGTAATCAACGTCCTCCGGAGCCAGCGACCGGATCCCCTCCGCGGACACCTGAGACATGACCACCCGGGAGTTGAATGCTATCGAGGCGAGGATGGCTATCTTGGCGGCGGCGTCCAGCCCGTCGACATCGGCCGTGGGGTCGGCCTCGGCGTAACCCCGGGCCTGCGCCTCAGCCAGCGACTGGTCATAGTCCAGTCCACCCTCCGCCATCCGGGACAGCATGTAGTTGGTCGTCCCGTTCACGATCCCGTACACGGACTGAATCTCGTTGGAGGCCAGCGAGTGCTTCAACGGCCCGATGATCGGTATTCCGCCGCCCACCGACGCCTCGAACATGATGTCGACCTTGGATGCCTCGGCGGCCCGCATGAGTTCCTCGCCGTGGGTAGCGAGCAGCGCCTTGTTCGCTGTGACGACGCTCTTGCCGGCGCCCAGGGCCGCAAGGACGATCTCGCGGGCCACGCCGGTCCCGCCCACGAGCTCAACCACCACATCGACGCGCCCGTCGCCCACGACCTGTGACCAGTCGGTGGTGCAGCGCTCCGCGGGAAGGCCGAGTTCCGAGAAGCGCCCGGGGTCGCGGTCGCAGAAACGCCGCAGCTCGACGTCCACGCCGGCTCGAGTGCGGAAGTGCTCGCGATGGCGGTCCAGTATCTCGACCACCCCCTTGCCGACCGTCCCCAACCCGATGAGCCCGACACCGACGGTGCGCATGGATCCCTCCGCTGGACGCTTGGATGCCGATTCCCGAACGCGGCCCATTCTAGCCGACGGACGCACATCCCACGCGGTCCTCAGGCGCCCCCACAAGACCGGCCGGCCTGTCGGTGTCGATGCGCCCGCTCGACAGCACGCTACAGGGGTCGGTAGTGCCCGGTGATCTCGAACTCGCGGAGGCGATCCTCAACGCGCGTGCCTGAACCGATGTTGTGCGTGATGCAGTACCGTCGGCCGTCCGGTGCCGGAATCGTAGAGACGATGCCGATGTGTGGCCTTCCCGCGACATCCCACGTGACGATATCACCTGGCCAGTAGTCTTCAGGGCGATCACTGACGGAGAGGGCCTTACCGGTCCGCTGGAAGTAGGTCCGGAGATTCGGCACTCGTCGATGATCGATGTTGGGATCGGGGCGAGTCAGTCCCCAGTTGCGCGGATACTCCCCGAAATCCGCCGACATGTCCTCGTGCACTGCGGCTTGGAGGTCGATACCGACCTCCCTCATCGCACGAACTACGACGTCCGTGCACACACCGCGCTCCAGAGGTACGTCGCCCCCCGGATAGTCGAGCTTCACATAGGCGGGGTCATAGTGCAGCGTCTTGCCCACTTGGGACTCGGCCGCCGATGCCAGCGACAACGCCTCCGCAGTCGCGCGGTGCTCGATGACGACATGATCGGTTCCGCCGATAACTGGCCCGGTACCGTCGTCCCCGGTCGTCGACGCAACCGGACTTGAGCAACCGGCCACCAACAGCAGTAGAAGGAGGGCTATGACGAGCCGCCGATGCATCCGCCTGTACTCCCGCTGGGTCTGTCGAACGTGTGTGAGATGAGCCACGAGCGAAGCGAGTCGGGTTGATATCATCGTTCGATGCCCGAGTCACCGGCTCAGGACAACGTCGATACCGTACGACACGAGATCCGGCCGTGTCCGAAGACTGCGGTGAGACGAAGCTGCATGAGCACTACCTCCGAGAACCCAATCTACCACGCGGCACCGACATCGGCGACGCCGGGTGCATGCAGAACG
>JBBIJK010000028.1:0-26377 GCA_037445995.1 Actinomycetota bacterium
TCCTTACGTGAGGCAACGAATCGATTTCGGCGACATTCCTAGTGAGGCAACTCGGCCCGTTGCTTCAGCGGGGAACCGTCGGTATACTACGCACTCGCGCCACAGCCCCGAGCTGGCGCCACCACGAGTGACCACCGGATGACGAGGTCGAACAAGATGGACAAGATCCGAGCGATAGAGCAGCAGCAGATCCGTGACGACCACCCGGCGTTCCAGGTGGGCGACAACGTCAAGGTCCACTACAAGATCATCGAGGGCACGCGCGAGCGTACCCAGGTCTTCCAGGGAGTCGTCATCCGGCGCCACGGCTCTGGCAACCGCGAGACGTTCACGGTGCGGAAGATCTCGTTCGCCGTCGGTGTAGAGCGCACCTTCCCGGTGCACTCGCCCAAGATCGACAAGATCGAGATCGTAGGCCGCGGCAAGGTCAGGCGCAGCAAGCTCTACTTCCTGCGCGACAAGATCGGCAAGGCCGCGCGCCTCAAGGAGAAGGCCTACTAGGCCACCTTTCTCCCGTGGCCAGCGAAGTCAGGTCCGCCAACGAGATCAGGGCGGCTCTTCGTGACGCTTCGGGCGAGCGCCTCCTCGCCCTGATCGAGCAGCTCGAAGACGACGGGCGGGCAACGGTTCGCCAGGCTGTCGCGGCGGCCGTCCGCAGGCATGCGTCCCTGGTCGCGGAGGCCGGGCGGCTGGAGGGCCTTCTGGCCTTCGAGCTCGAGCTCTCCGCCGGCGGCCTGGTCGCTGTCGCAGGAGTCGACGAGGTGGGCCGTGGCGCCCTCGCGGGGCCGGTGACCGCGGCGGCCGTCATCCTGGACCACACCGTGGCGCTCCCGGTCGGTCTGGATGACTCCAAGCGGATGAAGCCGACGGCGCGTGTCGCTGTCGCTGAGGTTCTTCGGTCGGCGGCGCGGGCGAGTTGCGTGGAGCACGTCACCGCTGACGTCATCGATTCCATAGGGATCGCTCGCGCGACCCGTCTCGCGATGCGGCGTGCGCTCGCCGGGCTGGGACTCGAGCCGGGCGCGGTCGTCGTCGACGGTATCCCGGCGGGCGTGCACGAGGCGGAGCACGCCATGCCCAAGGCCGACGCGTCGGTGGCCTGTGTCGCGGCGGCCTCGGTCATCGCCAAGGTGGAGCGTGACAGCCTGATGGTGCGGCTTTCTGAGGTCCATCCGCGCTGGGGGTTCGACGTCAACAAGGGGTACGGCACCCCCGAGCACATGGCCCTGCTCTCCGAGCACGGACCGTCGCCCGCGCACAGGAGGTCGTTCATCCCCGGGGGAGGCACCGCCAGCCTCATCTAGCAGCGTGGTCCGTCCTAGGTAAGCCAACGGTCGTTTGGCGGGCCTACGGTCTCCTCGACGAGAGGAGAGACAGTGGACCGTGATGGCATCGGGGCTAGAGGAGAGGACGCCGCCGCCGCCTTCCTCGAGAGGGTCGGTATGCAGATCGTCGAGCGGAACTGGCGCGACCGCGCGGGCGAGGTTGACATAATCGCGTGGGACGGCCCCACTCTGGTGTTCTGCGAGGTCAAGACGAGGCGCAGCATCGCCAAGGGCCTGCCCGAGGATGCGATCTCCTGCACCAAGCGCCGTCAGGTGGCGAGGCTCGCCACGCGCTACGTCGCCTCGCTGGACAGGGTTCCGGAAGTTCGGTTCGACGCGGTGACGATCCTGGTGCTGTCCGAGGATCGCGCTCTCCTCCGGCATCACAAGGCCGCCTTCGCGTCGGTCTGATGCAGGCGACGGTGCTGACCGCGACGGTTGTGGGTGTACGCGCGGTCCCCGTCGAGGTGCAAGCCGACGTCTCCTCCGGCCTGCCCGGGTTCACGGTGGTCGGCCTCGGTGACACGGCGGTGCACGAGGCGAGGGACAGGGTGCGCTCCGCGATACGGTCGTCGGGGTTCGAGTTCCCCAACGCGCGGGTCACCGTCAATCTCGCGCCCGCGCCCCTCCGGAAGCACGGCACCGGCTTCGATCTGCCGCTTGCGCTGGCCCTCCTGAAGGCCACTGGGCAGGTCGATCGGGGGGCCTGGGAGGACCACAGCGTCGTGGGCGAGCTGGGCCTTGACGGGACCCTTCGGCAGGTCAGGGGTCTGCTCAGCTACGCGGTCGACGCGAAGGAACGCGGCTTGTCGTTGTTGGCTGCGGCGGAGGGGGCTCAGGCCGCGGGGCATGTGGAAGGGCTTCGCTACGCGGGTCTGCGCACGCTGAGGGACGTGCGAGGCGGCCAGGCCGCCTCGCATTCTGCCCCTGGGTGTGAGGCCGAGAAGGAGACAGGGCCAGACCTGTGCGAGGTGGCGGGGCACGCCCAGGCCAAGCGGGCGCTGGAGGTAGCCGCGGCGGGGGGCCACAACCTGTTGCTCATGGGCCCTCCGGGATGCGGCAAGACCATGCTTGCGCGTAGGCTGTGCGGGATCCTGCCCCCGCTCTCGGCCGACGAGCGTCTCGAGACGGCCGTCGTCCACTCGGTCGCCGGCCTGGACGAGACGTCGGCTCTCGCCGGGTCCAGGCCGTTCCGTGCGCCGCACCACACGTGCAGCGTCGCCGGCCTGGTCGGGGGCGGCTCGCCGCCCAGGCCCGGGGAGGTGTCGCTGGCCCACAACGGCGTCCTCTTCCTCGATGAGCTTGCCGAGTTCGCGCCTTCGGCCTTGCAGGCGTTGCGTCAGCCGATGGAGGACGGCCATCTGACGTTGGTCAGGGCGGACGGCCACGTCAGGTACCCGGCGAGGTTCTCCTTGGTGGGAGCGATGAACCCTTGCCCCTGCGGGTATCTGGGGGATCCGGTTCGATCCTGCACATGCAGCCTTGGGGCGGTTGCTCGCTACCGTGGAAGGGTCGGCGGGCCCCTGATGGATCGCATTGACATGTGCGTGACGGTCGCCCGGCCGGAGGCCGCAGGTCTGGTCGTCGCGACGACGGAGGAGCGTTCCTGCCATGTGATGGCCCGGGTGCTGTCAGCGAGGGAGCGAGCGATGTCCAGGCCGACGCACCCGGCGGGGCTGTCCGGCTCCGCGCTGCTCGCCGCTTGCGACATGGACGCCATCGCCCGCCGTTGGCTCGAGTCGGTCGCGCACGCCAGAGTGCTCTCCGGCAGGGCCGTCACGCGTATGCTGCGCGTCTCGCGGACGCTGGCGGACCTCGACGGCAGCCCGACGGTCGGTGTCGATCACCTCTCCGAGGCCGCCTCTTACCGGCTGGAGGCGGGGTGAGTGGAGCGGTGCGAGCTTGGGAGGGACGATCCGCTCTACCCGCGACAGCTGCTGAGCACCCCGTGGCCGCCGGAGCGGCTGTACGTGATAGGTGACCCGTCGATGCTGCGCCCGGGCCTTGGGGTGGTCGGTGCCAGGCGGGCGACCCCTTACGGGCTGCGCTGCGCGACGCGGTTCGCTGGCTGGGCGGCCTCGGCTGGCGTTCCAGTGGTCTCAGGAGGCGCCCACGGATGCGACCTGCAGGCGCACATCGCGGCCCTGGAAGCGTCGGGCCCCACGGTAGCGGTGCTCGGATGCGGAGCCGACGTGGACTACCCGGCTTCCTCCGCCGGCGTGCTGCGGCAACTGCGCAGTAGATGCGCCGTCGTGTCCGAGCTCCCATGGGGCACTCGCCCCATCCGTCACGCCTTCGTTCTGCGGAACCGGATCATCGCGGGACTGTCGTACGCTCTGCTGGTGGTCGAGGCGGGGCTACCCAGCGGCACCTTCACGACAGCGAACTACGCAGCGGACGCTGGTCGGCCTGTGCTGGCCGTGCCCGGGTGCATCACGTCTCCAGGCTCGCGAGGCCCTAACCGATTGATCTCGGATGGCGCGACCCCCGTGACTGACGTCGCGGACCTGGCTGACGCTCTTCGTGGCGCCGGACTTCGCCCGTCCGAAGCCGCGGAGGCGGACGGCGAGGCAAGCTCCGCAGTCCGCGACAGGGTGCTGGGCGCCCTGCTCGCAGAGCCGTCGAGACCGGACGACCTGGCCCGAGACCTAGACATGGACCTGGTCTTCGTTCTCAGACGGGTAGGGGAGCTGGAGGCGAAAGGGGAGGTGAGGCGGTACCCTGACGGCAGGTACGGTCCGTGAGGAGGCCGCAGGATACAATGTGCCAATGTCGACACGGGGTCAGAGTTGAGCGAAGCGCGCCACGCGATGGTGATCGGAGGCGGTCTGGCCGGTTGCGAGGCGGCATGGCAGCTCGCCTCTCGAGGAACCCGGGTCACTCTGTCGGAGATGCGACCCGTCGTCACAGGACCCGCGCATTCGACGGAGGGCCTCGCTGAGCTGGTCTGCTCGAACTCGATGAAAAGCGAGGACCCGGGTACGGCGGCCGGTGGCCTGAAGCACGAGCTCGGCGAGCTTGGCAGTCTCGTGTTGGCTGCAGCCCGCGCCTCGCGCGTGCCGGCGGGCGCGGCACTCGCCGTGGACAGGGCGCGCTTCTCCGAGGCGGTGACAAGGACTCTGACTTCTCACCCTCTGGTGACAGTGGAGAGGCGGGAGGTCGTAGCGACTGTGCCGGGGACACCGACGGTCGTCTGCACGGGCCCGCTGACCAGCGAGGGGTTCGAGCCCGAGCTGAGCGGACTCGTCGGCGACAAGCGGCTGGCGTTCTACGACGCCGCAGCCCCGATCGTCGATGCCGACACGCTGGACGAGCGGGTGGTCTTCTCCGCGTCGAGGTACGGTAAGGGTTCGGGCTCGGACTACCTGAACTGCCCGTTTGACCGCGACGGATACGAGCGCTTCATCGACGAGCTTCTCTCCGCCCAGCGGGTGATCCCGCACGCGTTCGAGACGCGGGACCTCTTCGCGGCATGTCAGCCCATCGAGGAGATCGCGAGGCGGGGCCGCGACGCCCCGCGCTTCGGCCCGATGAAGCCGGTGGGGCTGGTCGACCCGTCTACGGGGAATCGTCCGTGGGCCGTCGTCCAGCTCCGCCGCGAGACGGCTGCCGGGCGCGCCTACAATATCGTCGGGTTCCAGACCAACCTGCGCTTCGGAGAGCAGGAGCGCGTGTTCCGCATGATCCCCGGGTTTGAGGGGGCCACGTTCCTGCGGCATGGGGTGATGCACCGCAACACGTTCATCGACGCCCCTAGGGTCCTGGCTCCGGATCTCCTGGTCCGAGGCAGGCGTGATATCGCACTCGCCGGCCAGCTCATCGGCACCGAGGGGTATCTCGAGGCGGCCGCTACAGGGCTGCTCGCAGGGGTGAACCTGCACGCGTCGATCAACGGCCTTCCCGCTCTGGTCCTGCCTCGAGACACGTTTCTCGGTTCGCTCGTGGGATACGCGACCGACGTAGTCACCGATAACTACCAGCCGATGCACGTGAACATGGGCCTTCTGCCCGCGCTGGAGGGCCGGATGCCCAAGAGGGAGCGCTATGCCGCCCACGCCCGGCGTGCCCGCGCATCGCTGGCGGGATACCTGGCCCGCTCACCGCGATTCTCGCCGGTACCGGTCCCTAAGGTCGTTGTCCCGTGAAGGACGCAGCCTCTCTGGTCGACGTCTTCCTGGAGGACCTCCGGGTGGTCGTCGGCGCCTCCCCGCATACGGTACGAGCCTACGGGAGCGACCTCCGGTGCTACCTGGGTTGGGCGGAGCGGTCAGGCGTGGACCCTGTCACGCTCAGCCACAGGGAGTTGCGCGGGTTTCTCGCGTACCTGGACCGGGCACGCTACTCCCGCAGGACCGTCGGCAGGCGGCTTGCCGCCGTCCGCGCGTTCTTCGCTTTTCTCGTGCGCAACGGCCACACCGCAGCCGACCCGGCGTCGGTCCTGTCCGCGCCGAGGCTGCCGCGACGTCTTCCAAGGGTCGTGAACGACGAGGTCCTGCGCGGGTTGCTCGAGATACCCGACGACGGGCGGCCGCTGACGCGACGCGACCGGGCGGTTCTGGAGGTCCTGTACGCCACCGGGATACGCGTCGGCGAGCTGGTCGCGTGCGGTATTGGGGACCTCGACCTGGCCGAGGCCCAGCTCAGGGTGATGGGCAAGGGGTCCAAGGAACGCATCCTTCCCCTGCACCCGCTGGCGGTCGGCAGGCTGCGCGAGTACGTGACGGGCACCCGTCCCGCGCTCGATCGCGGCAGGGGCGCCGAAGCGCTGTTCCTGAGCCGCACGGGAGGACCGCTGTCCGCGACGGACGTGCGCAGGATGCTGCGAAGGCGTCTGCTCGCGGCGGGCCACACCGAGGGGGTCTCGCCACATGCGCTGCGGCACACCTTCGCCACACACCTCCTCGACGCCGGTGCGGACCTCCGCACGGTCCAGGAGCTGCTGGGCCACGTTGCCCTGTCCACTACCCAGACCTATACTCACGTGAGCGTCAAGCGGCTTCGTGAGGTGCATCACAACACGCACCCGCGTGGTTGAGCGCGCAGGCGACAAGGGGCGAGCGGATGCGGCAAGAGTACGGTTCGAGTGTCGAGACCCACTGGCAGAGCTACAAGGGCTCGGGTGACGCGCGCGCCCGTGAGCAGCTGATCCTGGCCTACTCGCCTCTGGTGAAGTACGTCGCCGGTCGCGTCTCGGCCAACCTGCCGCAGACTGTCGAGACGGCCGACCTGATCAGCTACGGAATCTTCGGTCTGATCGACGCCATCGAGAAGTTCGACCCGGACAGAGGCATCAAGTTCGAGACCTACGCGATCGCGCGGATCAAGGGCGCGATCATCGACGAGCTCAGGGCGATGGATTGGGTCCCGCGTTCGGTGCGCGCGCGTGCGAGGGAGATCGAGGCGGCTTACATCACGCTCGAGAACCGGCTGAGGAGGGTTCCCGAGGACGACGAGGTAGCCGTAGAGATGGGCATCACGGTACGGGAGTTGCACGCTATCCTCTCGAAGCTCTCATACACGTCGGTCGTCTCCTTCGAGGAGCTGTGGACATCGGCTCCCGGGGAGGAGCGGCAGGATGCGGTGGGGTCCATCGCAGACGAGTCGGCCGAGGACCCGGTCGCAGCCTTCGAAAGCGAGGAGGTCAAGGGGATCCTCGCCAACGCCATAGAGAAGCTGCCCGAGCGTGAGAAGACAGTCATCGTGCTCTACTACTACGAGGGGCTGACCCTCAAGGAGATCGGTGAGGTGCTGGGTGTCACCGAGTCTCGCGTAAGCCAGCTTCACACGAAGTCCGTCCTGAGGCTGAGGGCGAGGCTGCACGCAGCGCAAGGGCTGATACCCTCGGTCTGAGCCGAGAGCCACGACAGAATCCGGGAGGGGTTGCGAGGATGGCGGGAGAGATCATCCTGGTCGTCGAGGACACCGAGCTGTTGCGCAGGATGTACGCGGACAAGCTCGCTCAGGACGGCTACTCCGTGCTGCCGGCCGGAGACGGGCTTGAAGCACTCGCGCTGCTCAAGTCCCACACGGTCGACCTGATACTCCTGGACCTTGTCATGCCGCGCATGAGCGGACTTGAGATGCTCGACATCGTCAAGCGCGATCCTCGCATGAAGGACATCCCGGTGATCGTGCTGTCGAACCTCGGGCAGGAGTCAGACGTCCAGAAGGGTATCGAGATGGGCGCGGTGGACTACCTGGTCAAGAACGAGGCGCGCCCGGCGGACGTGTCAGTCAAGATCACCGCCGTCCTCTCCGGGGGCGTCGTGGCCGAGCCGGCCGGTGAGTTGGAGCACGTCAACGCGGAGGCACCGCGCGCGGATTCGTTCCGGGTCCACCTGCGGGACCGCGAGGGCGACGCTGACGCGCTGGTCGCCGCGGCGCGGCTGACTCGCAGGTTCTGGTGCCCCGCGTGCGAGGTCGAGCTGGTCTTGGAGCTTGTGCCGCAGGTCAGGCGTCACGGCTGGTTCGACGCGCATCTCGAGTGCCCGCAGTGCAGGCGCGAGTACTGACGCACCTGCGCCGGGGCACGTTCCTCCGAAGGCCGCCGCTGTCGGCCTGACGTCTCGCCGGAAGAGTTTTGACGCTCCGGCGGACGGCTGGTAGACTACGCGGGCTTTCCATCACACACGTTCGCAGACCTCGGGCACCGGTGCCGCATCAAGGCGGTCAGCCATCAACGGGGAGAGAAGCGGGCGGAGGGACAACCGGAGGTAGTCACATGGCCACAGCGGTCAGCATGAAGGCGCTCCTTGAGGCAGGTGTCCACTTCGGGCACCAGACGAGGCGCTGGAACCCCAAGATGCGCCCCTACATCTTCACGGAGCGCAACGGCATCTACATCCTCGATCTTCAGCGCACACTCCGCGAGCTCGACCAGGCGTACCGCTTCGTCCGGGACACGACCGCCCGTGGCGGCAGCATCCTGTTCGTCGGCACCAAGAAGCAGGCGCAGGAGGCCATCGCCTCGGAGGCCGCGCGCTCCGGTCAGCCCTACGTGAACCACAGGTGGCTGGGCGGCATGCTCACCAACTACGTCACCATCCGTTCCCGCGTCCAAAGGATGCAGGAGCTGGAGTCGATGGAGGAGAGCGGCCGCATGGCCCAGCTCCCGAAGAAGGAGGCGCTCAAGCTCCGTGCCGAGCACGAGAAGCTCGCGCGCAGCCTGACCGGGATCCGCGACATGGTCGAGGTGCCCTCCGCCATCTTCGTCGTGGACACAAAGCGTGAGGCGATCGCCGTGGCCGAGGCTCGCAGGCTCAACATCCCCATCATCGGCGTGGTGGACACCAACGCCGACCCCGACGATGTCGACTACGTCATACCGGGCAACGACGACGCCATCCGGGCCATCTCGCTGATGTGCCGCGTGCTTGCGGACGCCGCCGCTGATGGCCGGGCCGCCTCGGGCCACCCGCCCGTTATCGAGGTCGAGGAGCGTCCGGTCCCCGCTGTGGTGACCGAGGTTGCCGCTGTGGCGACCGAGGCACCCGCAGCCGACGCGCCCGTCGAGGAGACCGCTGCGGTCCCTGAGGTTCAGGTCGACGAGCAGCCCGCCCCCGCCACGGAGCCGGACGCGGACGCAGCCGAGGCGCCGACAGAGTCCTGACGAGTCTTGGCGACCACTGGAGGTCACGATGGAGATCACACCCGCACGCATAAAGGAGCTCCGCGAGTGCACCGGCGCGGGCATGATGGACTGCAAGAAGGCGCTCACGGAGGCCGGCGGCGACATGGACAAGGCCGTCGACATCCTGCGCACCAAGGGCCTCGCCGACCTTGCCAAGAAGGCCGGTCGCGCGACCAACGAGGGCGTCATCGGCTCGACGGTGGCCGGAGACGCGCGCTCCGGCGCGATCATCGAGGTCAACTGCGAGACGGACTTCGTCGCCCGTAACGAGGACTTCAGAGCGTTCGTGACCGAGCTCGTCGGTCACGTCCTGGCATCGGAACCCGCTGACGTCGCATCCATGCTGGCCCAGCCGTTCGCCGGCGATCCCTCGCTGACTGTCGAGCAGTACGTGGGCGAGAAGGTGACCAGGATCGGTGAGAACATGGGCATCGCCCGTTTCGCACGCTTCGAGGTCGGCTCGGAGCATGGCGTCGTCGCCGCGTACGTTCATGGCGTGGGCAACATCGGCGTCCTCGTGGAGTGCTCGGCCGGCTCGGCCGAAGCGGCCGCTTCTGATGCGCTTCGGTCGTTCGCGAAGGACGTGGCCATGCAGATCGCCGCGGCTTCGCCGGTGTCGGTCTCGCGCGACGAGGTCCCCGCTGATGTGGTCGATCACGAGATGGCCATCTACAAGGCTCAGGCGGCCGAGTCGGGTAAGCCCGAGGCCATCCAGGACAAGATCGCCCAGGGCAGGCTTGAGAAGTACTACAAGGAGTCCTGCCTGATGGAGCAGGCGTTCGTCAAGGACCCCGACGTCTCCGTCGCCCAGCTCGCCGAGCGCGTGGCCAAGGACGCCGGGGCGCCGGTCTTCGTGGTGCGGTTCGCGCGGTTCCTGTTGGGCGAGACCGCCAAGGAGCCCGTGTCGTAAGTGCTAGACTTCCCGCAAGGGACCTGAGCAGCGAGCCGGCTCCGTCAGGACCGGCTCGCTGTGTGTCGTGACACCGACGAGAGGGGTACCGTGACGGACCTTCGGTACAAGCGCGTCCTGCTCAAGCTGTCCGGCGAGGCCCTGATGGGTGACGCGCGGTACGGGATCGAGCCAGCCGTGCTGGCGGACCTCGCACCTCAGATCCGTGAGCTCAGCCATGCGGGCGTTGAAGTGGCCGTCGTGGTCGGTGGCGGGAACATCTTCCGTGGGCTGGCCGCCGCGTCCGAGGGGATGGACAGGGCGCAGGCCGACTACATCGGGATGCTCGCGACGGTGATGAACTCCCTGGCGCTGCAGGAGGCGCTGGAGCGCGAAGGGGTCTTCACGCGGGTCATGTCCGCCATCGACATGCAGGCGGTCGCAGAGCCCTACATCCGTCGCCGCGCGATCCGTCACCTCGAGAAGGGGAGGGTCGTCATCTTCGCGGCCGGCACGGGGAATCCTTACTTCACCACCGACACGACGGCGGCGCTTCGGGCTCTCGAGATCGGCGCCGAGGCCATCATGAAGGCGACCAAGGTGGACGGCGTCTATGACGCCGACCCGATGACGCACCCCGACGCCACGAGGTTCGAGGAGCTCACCTACATCGAGGTGCTCCAGAGAGGCCTGAAGGTCATGGACGCGACGGCGATAACGCTGGCGATGGACAACCGCCTGCCGATCATCGTGTTCAACATGGATGTCCCGGGGAACATCGCTCGCGCGCTTCGCGGTGAGCCGATCGGGACCGTGGTCCGAGGAGGCGACGATGACTGACGCGATCATCAAGGACGCTGCCGCTCACATGGACAAGACGCTGGCGGCGCTGGCGCACGAGTTCGGGACGGTCCGGACCGGACGGGCTTCCGCCGCGATCTTCGAGAAGGTGACGGTGGACGCCTACGGGCAGTCCATGCCCATCAACCAGGTCGCGTCGATCAAGGTCCCGGAACCGCAGTCGGTCGTGGTGGAACCGTGGGACAAGTCGGTGATCGGCGCCATCGAGAAGGCGATACTAGCCTCCGACCTCGGCCTGAATCCGTCCAACGACGGTCAGGTCATCCGGGTGCCGTTCCCGCCGCTGAACGAGGAGCGCCGCCGCGAGCTGGTCAAGCTGTGCAAGCAGTACGCGGAGGAGGCCCGGGTCGCCTGCAGGAACATCCGCCGGGACGCCAACGACAAGCTCAAGCGCTCCGAGAAGGAGGGCGAGATCAGTCAGGACGACCTCCATCGAGCGGAGGCCGAAGTCCAGAAGCTGACCGACCGTCACGTCGTCGACATAGACGAAGCGCTCAAGCGCAAAGAAGCAGAGATCATGGAGGTCTGACCACTTGGCCGATGCGCGCTCAAGGGCCGCGTTCTTCAGGGGGAAGCGAGCGTCCGACCTGCTGGGAAGCTTCGACCCGACCTCCCCCCCAAGGCACGTCGCCGTCATCATGGACGGCAACGGCCGCTGGGCGGCCAAGAGGGGTCTTCCGCGTGTCGCGGGACATGCCGCCGGCGCCAAGGCGGTTCGAGAGCTGGTGCCCGCGGCGGCCGAGCTGGGCATCGAGGTCCTGACGATCTACTCGTTCTCCTCGGAGAACTGGCGCCGGCCCGCCGAAGAGGTCTCCGCACTGATGGAACTGTTCGTCGAGGTGCTGGAGCGCGAGGTCGACGAGCTGGACCGCGCTGGGGTCCGCATCCTCGTGCTCGGGAAGCGCGAGGGGTTGCCTGAGCCGACCCGCGCCGCGTTCGACCGTGCGGAGCGCCGTACCGCGGACAACCGCGAGATGACCCTGTGCGTCGCCCTCAACTACGGCTCGCGGGCCGAGATGGTCGACTCAGTCCGCGACATCGCCCGTCGCGTCTCGGAGGGCTCACTGGGGCCGGCGGAGATCGGCGAGGCCGATATCGAAGCTGGCCTGTACACCGCGGGCCTGCCCGATCCGGACCTGGTCATCCGCACCAGCGGGGAGATGCGCGTCTCGAATTTCCTGCTGTGGCAGATCGCCTACTCGGAGATATGGGTCACACCGGTCCTGTGGCCGGACTTCAAGCGTGTCGACCTGTTGCGCGCGGTGGTCGAGTATCAGGGCCGTCACCGCAGGTACGGGGCGAGCTGACATGGCCGTGGCAGGCTCATCGAAGTTCCGTGACCTCGGGGTGAGGGTGACGGTCGCGACGCTGTACGGCGCCGTGATGCTGGGCGTCACGCTGTGGGGCGGCGTCATGGGTCTCGCTGCCCTGATCGCGGTCATCGGCGCCTTGGCGGCTTACGAGCTGTACGAGATGACGCGCAGGGAGCACAGGCTGCCCAACGAGGTCTTCGGCATCGCCGCAGTGGTGGCGATGCCGCTCGCCGCCGCCGTCTGGGGCCCTGTGGCGCTGTCGGGCGTCGTGACCGTACTTCTGGTCGCCTCGCTCATGTGGCACCTCGTCTTCCGGTCTGTGACGACGTCCGACACGGCCGTCACGGTCTTCGGAGCCGTCTACGTCGGCTTCTCGCTGACGCACCTCGTCCTTCTGCGGGGGCTGGAGTCAGGTACCCTGCTGGTGGTCACCACGCTGGCCAGCGTGTGGGCCAACGACTCGTTCGCGTACCTGATCGGTTCCACTCTGGGCCGCCACAGGATGGCGCCGACGATCTCGCCCAAGAAGTCATGGGAGGGGTTCGCCGCCGGTACCGTGTTCACGGTCGTTGCTTGGCTCGCGGCGTACTGGCTCGCCGAGCGGTATCTGGGCGGCGCTCCGCTGGGACTGGTGTGGCACGCGGCTATCGGCCTCGCCGTCTCAGCGGCGGCGGTCGTGGGCGACCTGGTCGAGTCTCGCCTCAAGCGGGAGGCTGGGTTCAAGGACTCGGGCAGGATGCTCCCCGGCCACGGCGGCTTCCTGGACCGGCATGACAGCCTCATCCTCGTCTCGCTGGTCGTGTACCACGTCGCGGTACTCGGAGGCGCCCGGTGAGCCGTCTCCGAGTCGCCGTCCTGGGCTCCACCGGATCGATCGGCCGCCAGGCGCTCGACGTCGCCTCCGCGCACGCCGACAGGATCGAGGTGGTCGCGCTTGCCGCGAACCGTCACGGCTCTGCCTTGGCTGAGCAGGCGGCCGCCCACTCGGTGCGCCTGTGCGCTCTCGCGGACCCGGCCGCAGCGGCTGAGGCGCGCTCCCGGCTGGGTGGCGAGATCGAAGTTAGGGAGGGGTCCGAGGGGGTCGCCTCGCTCGCGGGGCTGGACGGCGTGGACGTCGTCCTCAACGCGCTCGTGGGGTCGGCCGGGCTGAGAGCCACGATCAGGGCGCTGGAGGCCGGCAAGCGTCTGGGGCTGGCCAACAAGGAGTCACTCGTCGCGGGCGGAGAGCTGGTGATGCGGCTCGCCGGCCCGGGGGCCCTGATACCCGTGGACAGCGAGCACTCGGCACTGTTCCAATGCCTCCTGGGGGAGGATTGGGGCACGGTCTCCCGCCTGTGGCTGACCGCTTCGGGAGGTCCGTTCCGCGGGATGTCCCGCGCAGAGCTGGCGGCCGCGACGGTGGCCGAGGCGCTGAAGCATCCCCGCTGGTCGATGGGACCGAAGATATCGATCGACTCGGCGACCCTGATGAACAAGGGCCTCGAGGTGATCGAGGCCCACCACCTGTTCGGGGTCCCGTACGACCGCATCGAGGTCGTCGTCCACCCGCAGAGCTGCATCCACTCGATGGCCGAGTTCGATGACGGCTCGGTCAAGGCCCACCTGGGCGCGACCGATATGCGAATCCCGATCCAGTACGCGCTGTCCTACCCGGAGCGCTGGACGTCGGCCGTGGAGCCGGTGGACTTCGCTAAGGCTGGCTCGCTGGAGTTCGGTCCTCCCGATCTGGAGACGTTCCGCTGCCTCTCGTTGGCATACGACGCCGGGCGCGCGGGCGGCACGATGCCGGCGGTCATGAACGCCGCCAACGAGGTGGCCGTGGAGCGGTTCCTCGCTCATGGATGTCGCCTCACGGACATCGACGCGGTGGTGTCGTCGGTGATGGAGGCGCACTCGCCGGTCGGGATCGAGTCCATCACCCACGTCGAGGAGGTAGACGCCTGGGCGCGCGCTACGGCCCTGCGCGGATTGCCTGACTAGCCCGCTGGTCCGCGCTTTGCTCGCCTGATCGGCGGGCATGTTCATGTCGACGGTTTAAACACGGAAGGGTAGACGCGAATGTCGCTCGGCATCCACTGGCTTGATGCGCTGATCTGGGGCGTCCTGACCTTCTCTATCCTTGTTGTGCTCCACGAGGGCGGACACTTCCTCGCCGCGCGCGCGTTCGGTGTTCGGGTGCACGAGTTCATGGTCGGCCTGCCCGGGCCTGCGGTCAGCTTCGTCGGATCCACGGGCACTAGGTTCGGCGTCACGGCCGTGCCGCTCGGCGGGTACGTCAGGATCGCCGGGATGGAGCCGGGCCCCGAGGACGAGCTGCTCGCCGCGGCGCTTCGCGTGGTGGCGTCAGCGGACGAACCCGTGGGGCCGCGGTACCTCGCCACCGCGCTGGCGGTGGACCTGGACCGCGCGGTCTCGCTGCTGCACACACTGCATGACTGGGGCGCTGTGGAGCGAGCCGGATCGGATGAGGATCTGTTCGTCCCGGCGCTCGAGCCGGTGGCGGGCGAGGACGACGAAACAAGGCTCGCGAGGGCGCGCGCGGGGACGTACCGTGGATTGAAGACATGGCAGCGCGTGACGATGCTATCCGCCGGAGTGCTGACCAACATCGTCGCGGCGGTGCTGGTGCTCGTGGTGGTGCTCGCGCTGGCCGGGAACGCGTCCCCGTCACTGACGATCGCCGAGACCTCCGCTGGGGCGGCCCAGGCCGGTCTCCGCGCAGGGGACACGGTCCTGGCCCTCGACGGAGTGGCACTCGGCGATTTCGCGGAGCTGGCCGCCGCCACGGCTAGGCTGGCGCCCGGGGATGTCGCTTCCATCACCTACATCCGTGACGGCGAGGAGCGCATCGCCAAGGCCGTGGTCTCGCGCTCGCAGGATGCCGAGGCCAGGCCCATCGTGGGTATCGCTCCCTCGTTCGTGTACGGTCCGCTCCCCGTCGGTCAGGCCGTGAGCAGGTCGTTCATGATCGTCGGCCTGGTCTTTGCGGCGGTGGTCTCGTTCTTCCGGCCCGATACCTTCCCCGTGGCGGTCGAGGGCGCACGCAGCATCATCGGCGCGTCCACCGAGATCGCGCGCGCCGTGGAGGCCGGCCCGCCAGACTATGCCGCGCTGGTGGCCCTGCTCTCGCTGTCACTCGGAGTGATGAACATGCTCCCGATACCGCCTCTGGACGGGGGCAAGGTGGTCATGGAGCTGGTGGAGCGGTTGATCGGCCGTCCTTTGAAGCGTGAGGTGTCCCTCGGGTTCTCCACCGTCGGCGCCCTGCTGCTGTTCTCGCTCATCGGGTACCTGATGTACGCTGACGTCGCACGCATCGTCAACGGCTGACGGAGGTACCTTGGAGCGTCGCCGCGATTCAAGGCCGGTCGTTGTCGGGGGGGTGCCAGTCGGCGGCCGCGCGCCCGTGGTGGTGCAGTCGATGACGAACACCGACACTCGCGACGTGGCCGCCACTCTGCGCCAGATAGAGTCCCTCGCGCAGGCCGGGTGCGAGGTAGTCCGGGTGGCGATACCCGGAGCTGACGCCATGGACGCGTTCGCCTCGGTCTGCGAGGGCTCCCCGCTGCCGGTGGTGGCCGACGTCCACTTCGACCACCGCCTCGCCATCGAGGCCGCCTCGCGCGGCGCGGCCAAGTTGCGCATCAACCCGGGGAACATCGGCTCCACCGACAGGGTGGACGCGGTCATCGACGCGGCCGGGGCCGCCGGCATCCCGATACGCATCGGCGTCAACGCGGGCTCCCTGGCGAAGGACGTCCGGGACCTGGACATGCCGCTCCCCGACAAGCTGGTCGCCTCGGTCGTCAGATTCGCCGAGCACTTCGAGGGACGCGGGTTCTCCGAGATCGTCGTTTCCGCGAAGGCCTCGTCGGTCACCTCGACCGTGGCCGCGTACAGGATGCTCGCCAAGCAGGTGCCCTACCCGCTGCACATCGGCGTCACCGAGGCGGGGACCTCGCTTGCGGGCACGGTCAAGTCCTCGGTGGGCCTCGGGGTCCTGCTGGCCGAGGGGATCGGTGACACCCTGAGGGTCTCGCTGACCGCCGACCCGGTGGACGAGGTGCTGGTGGCCTGGGAGATACTGGCGTCCCTCGACATCCGCCGGCGCGGTCCGGAGCTGATCAGCTGCCCGACGTGCGGGCGCTGCGAGGTCGACCTCATACCCATCGCCCAGGAGGTGGAACGGCGGCTGCGAGGACTGCGCTCGCCGCTGAAGGTCGCCGTGATGGGGTGCGTGGTCAACGGCCCGGGCGAGGCCCGCGATGCCGACATCGGCGTCGCCGCGGGCAAGGGCGTCGGAGTGGTCTTCGCCAAGGGGCAGCCGGTCCGCAAGGTCCCCGAGAGCCAGATCGTCGACGCGCTGATGGAGGAGATCGCGACCCTCGGCGACTAGCTGCGCCGCCCATGCGCTATGCTTCGTCTCTGGCGGGCAGGCCCCCGGCCTCCCTGGCGAGGCGCGGGGTCGACGAGAGGAGTGCGGCATGTCGGACAGGGTGCGTGTCGGCATCGTCGGCGGCGGGAGGACCGGTGCGCCGCTGCTTGAGGAGTTCCTTCGCCGTCCGTTCGTCGAGGTCGTAGGCGTGGCTGACGCAGACCCCGACAGCGCGGGTGCGAGGATCGCGCGCGAGAACGGCCTTCTTTTCACCCAGGACGCTACCGAGCTTGCCGCGATGGGCTCCCGGGTAGACATCATCGTCGAGGTCTCCGGCGACCCGGCCGTGAAGCCGGCCCTGAGGGACGCCTTCACCGCGCAGGGCAATCGGCACACGATCATCCTGCACGACCTGGTCGCGCGCCTCGTGATGAGCCTCGCTTCTGGGTCGGATACGCTGGCGGAATCCTTCCACCCCGAGGACGCGGGCATCGGGTAGGGGCATGACCGCCGCATTTCGCTACACGGGGCTGTACGCGCCCACTCTCAGGGAGGACCCCTCCGAGGCCGAGATCGTGTCGCACCGCCTGCTGCTTCGCGCGGGCATGCTGCGGAAGGCCGCCTCGGGGATCTACTCGTTCCTTCCACTGGGCTACAGGTCCGTGCGCAAGGTCGAGCAGATCGTCCGCGAGGAGATGGACGCGATCGGCTCCCAGGAGCTGCTGCTCCCCGTCGTCCAGCCGGCTGAGCTGTGGCACGAGTCGGGCCGTTGGGATGACTACGGTCCTGAGCTCGCGCGCCTTCAGGACCGCGCCGGCCGGGACTTCTGCCTGGGCCCGACGCATGAGGAGATCGTCACCGCGCTCGTGCGCGACGAGGTGCGCTCCTACCGCGACCTGCCGCTCTCGGTCTACCAGGTCAACACCAAGTTCCGCGACGAGATGCGGCCCAGGTTCGGCCTTCTGCGAGGGCGCGAGTTCATCATGAAGGACGCATACTCGTTCCACGCCGACCAGGCGTCACTCGAGGATCACTACGAGGCGCAGGCGCGGGCGTACGGCCGCATCTGTGAGCGCCTGGGCCTGACGTACCGCCCGGTCCAGGCCGAATCCGGTCAGATCGGCGGCAAGGTGACCACGGAGTTCATGGCGCTCGCCGAGTCCGGCGAGGCGGCACTGGTCTACTGCGAATCCTGTGACTTCGCCGCCAATCAGGACGCCGCCGTGACACGGGTGCCTCGCGCGCCCGCTGCCAGGGAGACTGCCGCGATGGACAAGCGGCCGACGCCCGGCCTTCGCACCATCGCCGAGCTGGCCGAGGCGTTCGGGGTCTCGGAGCACGACACCGTCAAGACGATGGTCGGCGTTGTCGACAGCGCAAGCTCGCCCGACCACGGGCGGATCGTCTTCTTCTGCGTCCCGGGTGACCGCGAGCTCAACCCTGTGAAGGCGGGTTGGGCGGTCCCGGGGGTCCGTCTCCTGGAGGATGCGGAGTTCGCGCAGCTCAAGCTCCCGAAGGGCTCGCTCGGGCCGGTGGGCGTCCCCGCCGGCACGCTCGTCGTCGCGGACGCGTCGCTTCGCGGAGAGACGGGCTGGACGGTCGGGGCCAACGAGGAGGGCTTCCACTTCTTCGGAGCCGACCCCGGCAGGGATTTCGAGGTCGGTCAGTGGGCGGATCTCGTCGTGGCCCGCGCAGGCGATGGCTGCCCTGAGTGCGCAGGGGAGCTGAAGGGCGCCCGCGGCATCGAGGTCAGCCAGGTGTTCCAGCTGGGCACCAAGTACTCTGAGTCGATGGGCGCGACCTTCGCCGACGAGGACGGCGTCGAGCGACACTTCCTGATGGGGTGCTACGGCGTGGGAGTGACAAGGTCGCTCGCCGCGGTAATCGAGCAGCACAACGACGACAGGGGCATCGTGTGGCCGGTATCGGTCGCGCCGCTCGAGGTGGCGGTCATCCCGCTGGTCGCGCACGGCGAGGCCGCCGAAGCCGCCGAGGGTGTGTGGGCGGGGCTTGCCCAGGCCGGTGTCGAGACCCTTATCGACGACCGGGACGAGAGGGCCGGCGTGAAGTTCGCCGACGCGGACCTCATCGGGTGGCCCTTCCAGGTCATCCTCGGGCCCAAGGGGCTGTCCAGCGGCGTCGTCGAGGTCAAGACCCGCGCGACACAGGAGCGTGTCGAGGTGCCGGTCGCAGAGGCCGTCGCGGTCGTCACCGCGATGGTGGAGCAGGCCAGAGCGGCTCTTCGCCCCTGACAAGGGCCGTCGCGTCGGGCGCTTTGACCCCTTAAGGCCCCTGCGCTACAATCCACGCGGTCGGAAAAGCGTGTCCCTGCGAGAAGTGGGCCTGTCCCGCTTCTCTTTGTTCTCGGGAGGCGAAGGTGGGCTCGAAGGACCTCGAGGGGCGGATAACCGCCTTGCTCGAGAGCGAAGCGGCCAGCCACGGGCTCGAGCTCGTGGCGGTCGAGGTCGTGGGCGCCCACAGGCCGACAGTGCGTGTGTACCTGGACAGGGAGGGCGGCATCGACCTGGACTCCGTAGCCGAGGCCAACAGGTGGATATCGTCGGCCCTCGAGGGAGACGACCCCATCCGCGGGGCGTACACCCTCGAGGTCTCCTCGCCTGGTATAGAGCGGCCGCTGGTCAAGGTCGCGGACTTCGAGCGATATGTGGGTTCGCAGGCGCAGGTGAAGATGGGAGTCCCGGTCAACGGGCGGGTCAGGTTCACCGGCGTCATCGACGGGGTGGAGGGCGACACGGTTCTCCTCGCCGACGACAAGGGCATGTACAGACTGCCGCACGAGGCTATAGCCAAGGCGCGGCTCAAGGTCGAGATCGACCTGTAGAGGCGGAAGGTGAGAGTGAGGGCATGAGCTCCGAGCTGATGGAAGCCCTGCGGCAGCTCGCTCGCGAGAAGAACGTCGACGAGTACGACATGCTCGACCGCCTCGAGCAGGCGATCGCGCAGGCGTACCAGCGCAACCCCGAGCTGCTCGAGGACATCGAGGACATCGACAACGACCTTCGCGTCTCCATCGACAGGGACAGCGGGCGCATACACGTCTTCGAGCTCGTGAGGACGGGCGGGACCGACGAGGAGCCCGTTCACGAGGAGCGCGACATCACGCCCCAGGGCGTGTCCCGCTTCGCGGCACTGGCCGCCAAGCAGGTCATCACGCAGGTGATCCGCGACGCCGAGCGGGACCGGATCTACGACGAGTATGTGGACAGGATCGGGGAGTCGGTCACGGGTACGGTCCAGCAGTCCGACTCGCGCTACACCCTGATCAAGATCCGCGAGGGCGTAGAGGCGCTCCTTCCGCCTTCGGAGCAGCCGTCGAGCGAACGCTACGAGCACAACCAGCGGATCAAGGCGTACATCACCGAGGTCCGGCGCGGGTCGGGGTCCGAGCCCTCGATCGTCGTCTCCAGGACGCATCCGGGCCTGATGCGACGCCTGTTCGAGCTGGAGGTGCCCGAGATCTACGACGGCATCGTCGAGATCAAGAGCGTGGCCCGCGAGCCTGGCATGCGGAGCAAGGTCGCCGTCGCGAGCCGCGAGCGCTCGCTGGACCCGGTCGGGGCCTGCGTAGGTCCGAAGGGCTCGCGAGTTCGCATGATCGTGTCGGAGCTCCGGGGCGAGCGCATCGACGTCGTCCCTTGGGCCGAGGACCAGGCCACGTTCGTCGGTAACGCGCTGTCGCCAGCCAAGGTGCAGACCGTGACGCTGGACGAGGACTCCCGCACGGCCACTGTTATCGTGCCTGACGACCAGCTCTCGCTGGCCATCGGCAAGGAGGGCCAGAACGCGAGGCTTGCCGCCAAGCTGACCGCATGGAGGATCGACATCAAGAGCGTCGCGCAGGCGGTCGACGCAGGGATGGCGGCTCTGACCGTCGAAGACGGTGGCTCCGAGGAGATCGACGGCAGGTGCGTATCTGTGACGTCGACCGGGATGCGGTGCCGGAACAGGGCCAAGCCCGGCTCCCCGTACTGCGGCATCCACCAGAAGGAGGACGCCGAGTAGTGAGGCCGCGCAAGACACCGGTCCGCACCTGCATCGGTTGCGGGCGGCAGGGCGACAAGCGTGAGTTCGTGCGTGTCGTCCGGAGCCCGTCGGGCCACGTTGATGTGGATGTGACCGGGAAGGCGAACGGCAGGGGGGCGTACCTGTGCCCCGCAGCCGCGTGCTTCGACGCGGCCGCCAAGCGCAAGCGCTTCACCTCGGCTCTCCAGGTGGAGATGCGCGAGGACGATCTGACACGTCTTAGAAGAGACCTCGAGGGTCGCCTCGAGTGCCACAGCACTGAGCAGGGACGGTGAACCTCACGATATGCCAGCAATGAGGATCCATGAGCTAGCCAAGGAGTTCGGCATGACATCGGCCGAGCTGCTGGAGAGGCTCCAAGAGCTGAAGATCCCGGCCAGGAACCACGCATCCACCCTCGTCGAGGCTTACGTGGACCGCATCCGCAAGGCGCTCGGCCCCGAGATCGCCGAGCGGCAGGCGGTTATGGAGGCCCAGCGCAAAGCGGACGAGGAGAAGCGCGCCAAGGAAGAGGCCGCGCGGGCGGCCGCCGAGGAGAAGGCCAGTCAGGCCGCCGAGGAGGAGGCTCGCAAGGCCGAGGAAGCCGAGCGTGCGCGCCGCGAGGCCGAGGAAGAGGTTCGCAGGGCCGCCGAGGAGGAGGCTCGCAAGGCCGAGGAGGAGGCAAGGGCGGCTGAGGAGGAGCGCCGCCGAGCCGAGACCGAGGAGGCCGCTCGGCTTGAGAAGGCCGAGGAGGACCGCTATCGCCAGATGGCCAAGCAGGCCGAAGAGGCGATGAAGACGCAGCGCGCGACGATCATCCAGCAGGCGCGCGAGTCCACCGAGCCCGGCGCGCCCAAGAAGAAGAAGCACAAGAAGCCTTCCGGTCGTGATGCCGAAGCGCAGGACCAGGCCCATCACGAGGCTGCCGGACCTCACGACCTGGTCGTGGACGGCGCGATCACCGTTACGGAGGGTCTGACGGTTGGCGAGTTCGCCGAGGCGCTGACCGTGCCGCCCAACGAGGTCATCAAGCGCCTGTTCATGCTCGGCTCGGCACTCACCGTCAACCAGGCCATGACCCGCGACATCATCGAGATCATCGCCGAGGACCTGGAGGTCCTGGTCAGCGTCGTGGCCCCCGAAGCCGAGCAGGGACAGAGCTTCGCCGACTCGCCCGAGGACCTGAAGCCTAGGCCGCCGGTCGTGACGGTCATGGGCCACGTCGACCACGGCAAGACCTCGCTCCTGGACGCCATACGCTCGACCGGCGTCGTGGCGACAGAGGCTGGCGGCATCACGCAGCACATCGGCGCGAGCGTCGTCGACCACGCCGGGAAGAGGATCACCTTCATCGACACGCCCGGCCACGAGGCTTTCACGGCCATGAGGGCCCGCGGCGCCAAGGTGACCGACGTCGCAGTGCTGGTCGTCGCCGCCGACGACGGCGTCATGCCCCAGACGGTGGAGGCGATCCACCACGCGAAGGCAGCGGGGGTGCCGATCATCGTCGCGGTCAACAAGATCGACAAGGACGGCGCGAACCCCGAGACGGTCCGCCAGATGCTGACCGAGCACGAGATCGTCCCCGAGGAGTGGGGCGGCACCAACATCTTCGTGAACGTCTCGGCCAAGAAGCTCATCAACATCGACGAGCTGCTGGAGATGATCCTTCTGCAGGCCGACGTCCTTGAGCTTCAGGCCAACCCCAACGCCAGCGCCTCCGGTATCGTCATCGAGGCCAAGCTGGACAAGGGGCGCGGGCCGGTGGCTACCGTGCTGGTCCAGCGAGGGACTCTCCGCACGGGCGACTCGATCGTCGCAGGCGTCAGTCACGGCCGTGTGCGTGCGCTCGTCGACCCGGCGGGAGCCAACGCCGCCACCGCGGGCCCCGCCGAGCCGGTCGAGGTGCTCGGCCTCGCCAGCGTCCCGAGCGCCGGAGACGAGTTCAGGGTCGTGGCCGACGAGCGGGCGGCCCGCCAGATCGCCGAGGACCGGGCTCTCAAGATGCGCCTGCTGGCGCACAAGAAGACCCACGTGTCCCTCGACGACCTGTTCTCCAGGATCTCGGAGGGCGAGCTCAAGGAGCTCAAGCTGGTCGTCAAGGCCGACGTCCAGGGATCTATCGAGGCTCTGCAGGACGCGCTGGACAAGATGGACCAGTCGGAGGTCCGGATCGTCACGATCCACTCGGGCGTCGGGGCCGTCACGGAGTCCGACGTCATCTTGGCCGACGCCTCCGACGCGATCATCATCGGCTTCAACGTGCGCCCGCAGCCCAAGGCCAAGGCGCTGGCGGAGCAGGCCAAGGTCGACGTGCGCCTGTACCGTGTCATCTACCAGGCGATAGAGGAGATCAACGCCGCGAGGGTGGGCTTGCTCGCTCCCGAGTTCAGGGAGGAGGAGACCGCCAGGGTCGAGGTGCGCGAGCTGTTCAAGGTCCCCAAGATCGGCACTGTCGCGGGCTCGTACGTCCTCGAGGGAGAGATATCCCGGGACGACCAGATCCGTGTCGTGCGCGACGGCACCGTCATTCACGAGGGCAGGCTGGCTTCGCTCCGCCGCTTCAAGGACGATGTCAAGTCGGTGAAGTCGGGCTACGAGTGCGGTGTCGGCGTGGAGGGCTTCCAGGATGTCAAGGAGGGCGACATCATCGAGGGCTTCAAGACCATCGAGGTCGCCCGTACCGAGTAGGAGAGCCTCGCATGAGGACCTCCCCACGCATGCGAAAGGTCAACGAGACCGTCAAGGAGGCGTTGGCAGACATCCTCGAGACGGAGGTGTCGGACCCTCGGCTGGAGCTTGTCACGGTCACCGGCGCCAGGGTTGCCCCTGACCTGCGTACCGCCACGGTGTACGTCACGGCGCACGGCGGGCAGGAGCGCTACGACGAGGTCCTCCGAGGCCTGGCGTCGGCTTCGCCGCGCATCCGGAGGGCCCTCGGGGCCAGGGTGCGCCTGAAGTTCCTGCCGCACCTCGACTTCCGAATCGACCCGTCCGTCGACGAGGCGATGCGCATCTACGAGGCGCTCAAGATCGTGCCGCCTCACGTCGAGGAGGTCGAGGAGCTGTGAGCGCGGACTCCGCGGTGCTTCGAGAGGTCGCGGAGAGGGTCGTGTCCGCCAGGGGCACGGTGGCGGTCTGCGGACACGTCCGCCCCGACGGCGACGCGGTCGGATCGACGCTCGGCCTGGTCCTGGCCTTACGCGCCAGCGGCGTGGACGCGGTCCCGACACTGGCCGACGAGGCGCCGGGCGGTCCTGCGGCCTACGCGTTCCTGCCAGGGTACGAGCTGTACACCCCCGTGTCGGCCATGGACGCGCCGGAGATCTTCATCGCTCTGGACACCCCGAACCCCGACCGGCTGGGGATCGCCGCCGGGATGGCGTCGGAGGCATCCGAGCTCATCGTCATCGACCACCATCCCGACAACGCGTGCTTCGGCACGCTCAACGTGGTCGAACCGGAGGCGGCGGCGGTCGGGCAGATGATCTGGCGCTTGCTGCCGGAGCTCGGCCGCCTGCGCGGGATGACGCCGGGCGCGCAGGTCGCGACCTGCCTGTACTGCGCGCTGCTCACCGACACCGGGGGGTTCCGGTACTCCAACACCACGCCGGAGGCGTTGCGCGACGCCGCCGAGATGGTGCAGGCAGGCGCGGACCCTGGCGGCATCGCGCGCGCGGTCTGGGAGGAGCGGAGCGCCGGGGCGGTTGGGCTCGCCGGGCTGGCGTTGACCAGGCTTCGCGTCGTGAACTCCGGGGCCGTGTCGGTCTCATGGATTCGCGAGGAGGACTTCGAGTCGACCGGCGCGTCGCCTGGCGAGGCCGAGCATCTCGTGGACATGCTGCGAATGCTCGGCGGGGTGGACGTGCTGGTCTTCTACCAGGTGACCGACGGCGAGTGCCGCGTGAACCTCCGCTCCAAGACCGGGTGCGACGTCGGCTCGGTGGCGAGGGCGCTCGGGGGAGGGGGGCATGGCGCCGCGGCGGGCATGACCTTCAGCGGGTCCGAGGACGAGATGCTCGCGGCGCTGCTGCCTCTGCTCCCGGGGGGCGATCGCAGGTGAGGTCTCGCCGGGGGGCGACGTCTCTTGCGGGGATACTGCCTGTGGACAAACCCGCCGGGTTGACCAGCCACGACGTGGTGGCGGCGGTCCGGCGGGCGGCCGGTGAGAAGCGGATCGGCCACGCGGGCACTCTCGACCCGATGGCGACCGGGCTGCTTGTGCTCCTCGTCGGGCGCCATGCGAGGCTGATGCCCTACCTCTCGGGCCATGACAAGACCTACGAGGCCCGCATCGCCTTCGGCGCGGCCACCGACACCGAGGACGCGCTGGGCGAGGTCTGCGCGACGGCCGACGTTCCCGAGGCCGCACTGACGCGCGAGGGCGCCGTCGCGGTGCTCGAGCGCTTCCTGGGCCCGGGGATGCAGGCGCCGCCCGCGTACTCCGCGATCAAGGTCGAGGGCCGTACCGCTCACCGTGTCGCTAGGCTTGGCGGCGCCGTCGAGCTCGCGCCGCGGGAGATCGAGGTGTTCGAGGCCGAGCTGACCGGTATCGACTGCGAGGCGCAAACCTGGGACGTGCGATTCCGGGTATCGAAGGGCACCTACGTCCGCTCCCTGGCGCGTGACATCGGCCTGGCCGCCGGCACAGTCGCACACCTGTCCGCGCTGAGGCGCACGGCCGCCGGCGACCTGCGTGTCGAGGACGCCCACAGTCTGGCCGACGCCGAGTCCGCCGCGGCCGAGGGGCACCTCGCAGGTCTGTTCGCCGACCCGGTCGGTGCGCTGGGGCTGCCGGTGGCGCACGGTGAGGGCGCGGACGTCGCGGCGGGGCGGCCGCTTCGCGCGGCCGACGCGGACGTGGCCGAGGGCGGGCTGGTGGCGGTCGTGACCGGCGGGACTCTAGGCGGCGTCTACCGGCGCTCGGGCGACCTGCTCAGGCCCGAGTGCGTGGTCTGGAGCGCGACGTGAGCGCGCTCGTGCTATGGCCGGGGGAGGAGCGCGCGCCCCTGGGCGAGGCGGTGCTGGCCATCGGCGTGTTCGACGGCGTGCACCTCGGGCACCAGGACATCATCGCGCACGCCGTGGCGCGCGCCAGCGCTACAGGCGCGAGGTCCGTGGTTGTGACGTTCGACCGCGACCCGGACCAGGTCATCACCCCCGAACGCGCGGCGCCCCAACTTCTGTCGGCGGGTGACAAGGTGGAGCTGCTGTCGGGCCTCGGGCCCGATGTCGTGAGCGTCATCGCATTCGACCAGGACATGGCGCTGACCGGCGCCGAGGAGTTCGTCGAGCGGCACGTTCTTGCCCTGATGAACCCTACGGCTGTCGTCGTGGGGTGCGACTTCCGCTTCGGCGCGGGGGCGTCGGGCGACGTCGGCACCCTTCAGGCGATCGGCCGCGACAAGGGCTTCGAGGTGGTGGCCTACGAGCTGGTGCGGGCGGAGGGCTCGCCCGTGACCTCCACGCGGATCCGTGCGGCGGTGGCCCGGGGCGAGGTCGCCGTCGCGGCGAGGCTCCTCGGACGGCGCCACCGCGTAGCGGGACTGGTGGGTCGGGGCAGGGGGGAGGGCCTCGCGATGGGCGCCCCGACGGTCAACGTGGCGCCGGACGCCTACGCGGCGGTGCCCGCGGACGGCGTGTACGCTGGCGTTGTGCGCGTCGGTGCCGGAGAGTACCCCGCAGGCATCTCAGTGGGGGCGCCGCCCACGTTCCCGGAGGCGCGCGACCGGCTGGAGGCGCACCTGATCGGCTTTCGGGGGGACCTTTACGGCGAGCGCGTGACGATCGAGTTCGCGGAGAGACTGCGAGACCAGCGTGTCTTCGAGACGCCCGAGGGGCTCGCCGCCGCTATCAGGGAGGACCTCGCCGAGGCGAGGCGGCTGGCGGGGGAGTAGGCGTGGGGACGGGGGGCAGACGTCCGGATCACATTATGCGGACCCGCATAACCTGCCTGATGCG
>JBBIJK010000029.1:0-23300 GCA_037445995.1 Actinomycetota bacterium
TCAGAAAGTCACTCCACGCCCGCGGCGCCGCGCAGGGCGGCGACCTCGGCATCGCTGAGCGGTCGCGAATCCCCCTGCCGAAGGTCGCCTAGCTCGAGCGGACCGAACCCGACGCGCCTCAGGACGCGAACAGGATGACCGACGTGCGAGAGCATCCTCTTGACCTGACGCTTTCGCCCCTCGCGGATGGCGATCTCCACCTCAGCCCGGGCGCCCTCGCTCCACACCACGGACACCTTCGCCGGCGCAGCGGCGCCGTCCTCGAGAACCACGCCGCTTTCCAGGGCGGCGAGGTCGGATGAGGACGGCTCACCCTCCACCTCGGCACGGTAGGTCTTCCAGACGTGATGACTCGGGTGAAGAAGGCGATGCGCGAGGTCTCCGTCGGTGGTGAGCAGGAGGAGGCCGGTCACGTCGCGGTCCAGCCGGCCGACGGGGAACAGTCCCGCGGGCGCGTCGGGAGGGAGAAGCTCGGCGACGGTGGGCCTCCCTTGCGGGTCCGACATCGTCGTGACGTAGCCGGAGGGCTTGTTCAGCATGTGGTAAGCGGGGCCCATTGCGAGCGACACCTCGCGGCCGTCCACACGCACGCGGTCGACGGCGGGGTCCACCTTGGAGCCGAGTTCGCGCACGACAGAACCGTTGACGGTGACCCGACCGGCGGTCATCAGGTCCTCGCTGCCGCGGCGGGAAGCGACACCCGCGCGCGCAAGGAAGCGCTGCAGTCGCATGGGCACCACAGCAAGACCGCCCGGCTCAGTCGACCTGCGGGACGTCGTCCTCATCCTCGCCAAGCGTCGGGCCCTCGACGGCGTCGAGGCGCTCGCGGATAGCCCGCTCCGTCGCGGCGTCCGGGGCGAACTCCTCCAGCGGAGGCAGCTCTGAGGCGTCCTTGAGGCCGAACTTCTCGAGGAAGGCCCTCGTCGTCCCGTACAGGATGGCGTTGCCCTGCCGGACGTCCCGGCCCACCTCCCTGACGAGCCCCTTCTCTGCGAGAGAGGCGATCACGCCTTCGGAGTTGACACCTCGCACCGAGTTGACCGCCTGACGCGTCACCGGCTGATGGTAGGCGACGACGGCGAGGGTCTCCAGCGCGGCCTGAGAGAGCCTTCGGGTATCCCACGACAGCACGTACCGCTCGATGAGTTCGTGGTGAGCGGGATGGGTGTACAGCCTCCAGCCGCCCGCCACCTCGCGAAGCTGCACGCCTCGATCCTCGACCCTGAACTCCTCCGCAAGCGCCGCCAGCCCCTCGCCGACGACATCCGGGGTCGTCTCAAGCAAGGACGCCAACCTCTCGGCGGAGACAGGCTCGTCGCTCACGAACAGGAGCGCCTCAAGGGCCCCCCTGAAGCCTCTGTCGCTCAACTCAGGCAGCCTCCTCGTCGATGGCCACGATCTGGATGTCGCCGAAATCAGCGTCCTGCCCGATGTCGGCGCTACCCCGCTTGTACAGTTCGAGGACGGACAGGAACGTGACCACGAACTCGTCGACGCCGGCGCCGGCGGGGATGAGCTCCCGGAAGGTCGTGCGCTTTCTCTCCCGAACGAGGTGCGCGACGACCCCGACCCTCTCCTCGAGCGGTATGGGTCTGGCCGTGACGTGCTCCGCTTCCAGCAGGAAGAGGTCGCGCCTGTGAACGAGGTCGGCGCAGATGACCCCGAGCGTCCTGAGCGCGATGCCCTCGAGGAAGTCGGGCATCAGCCCGAGGAACGCCTCCTCAAGCGGCGCCTCCCGCGGATGCATCCGGGACTCGGCCTCCATGCGGGCGCCCAGTTCGCCAGCCGCGTTCTTGACCTTCTTGTAGGCCAGTAGACGCGCCACCAGGAGGTCGCGGGCCTCCTCGGGAGAGAGCTCCTCGAACTCGACGTCGATGAGCGCCGCCTCCTCGGGGATCAGGCGAGCGGCCTTGATCTCGAGCAGGATCGAGGCGACCAGCAGGAAGTCGGAAGCGACCTCGAGGTCCAGCTCGCGCATCTGCTCGATGTACTCGAGGTACCGGTCGATGACCTCCGACACGGAGATGGAAGCGACGTCCAGCCGCTGGCGCGAGACAAGGTGCAAAAGGAGGTCGAACGGTCCCTCGAACACGTCCGTGGTGACCGTGTAGCTCACCGTCCCGCGCCCTCTGTGTCGATGTGAGCAAGCCGCCTGCAGTGGTCGACCACGCCGCGCGTGACGGGACCGGCCTTGGCCGCGCCCGCTGCGAGCACCTCCCACGCGAACCCCGGCTTCGCGGCCAGGGCCTGACGCCTGGAGCGGAAGGGGCCAAGGTAGTCGACCAGCTCCTCGGCGAATGCCTTCTTGTGCGCGACGCACCCGCACTCGCCCTTGCGACAGCACTCCTCCCACCCGGATATGTCGTCTGGGGATCCCACCAGCTTGTGGATCTGGTGCAAGGGGCAGATATCGGGGTCACCCGGATCGGTCCTCAGCTTGCGGGCGGGATCGGTCATCATCCCGGCGACCTTCGCGCGGATGTCTTCGGGTGTGTCGGAGATGAAGATGGCGTTGGCGTAGCTCTTGGACATCTTCCGCCCGTCGGTGCCCGGGACGCGCGCCCCCTCCTTGGGGATTATGGCGGCGGGCTCGACGAGGTAGTCCCCGAACGCGTTGTTGAACCGCCTGACGATCTCACGGGTCAGCTCGAGGTGCGGCAGCTGATCCTCGCCTACGGGGACGGCGTCGGCCCTGACCACGGTGATGTCCGCGGCCTGCAGGAGCGGGTAGAGGAAGAAACCGACGTTCGAAAGATCCTTGTCGGTGACCTGTTCCCGCTGCTCCTTGTAGGACGGGACCCTTTCGAGCCACGACACGGGGGTGACCATCGAGAAGTACAGCGCGAGTTCCGCCACCTCGGGGACGTCGGACTGCCTGTAGATGGTGCACTTCTCCGGATCCAGACCGGCGGCCACCCAATCCAGGACCATCTCCTCGGTGAACGCCCGTATCGCGGAGGTGTCCTGCCAGTCCGACGTGAAGGCGTGCCAGTCCGCGATGAAGTAGAAGCACTCGTACTCGTCCTGAAAGGCGAGCATGTTCTGCAGGTTCCCGAACCAGTGCCCGAGATGGAGCTTCCCGGTGGGCCGGTAGCCGGTGAGAATGCGCTTCCTGGACAAGAGGGCTCCTCGCAGATCGAGGTCTGACGGTCGCCGTATGATACCGCAGCCCCCTAGCGGCCCGCTCCGGTCAGAACGCCCAAGAGCGGGTCTACGGTGACCGAGAAGTACAGGTCGATCGGGTCGAACCCGAGCAGCCGGGGCGAGAACCACAGGAACGCGAAGAGTATGACGAATCCGTACTGCTCGACACGGTGGTAGGCGTCCATGGCGCGGTCGGAGAGGAACAGCGGCAACACGCGCGAGCCGTCCAGAGGAGGCAGCGGTATGAGGTTGAAGAAGAGAAGTGACAGGTTCATCAGCACGAAGTAGAACGCCGTGAGGCCCAGCAACGCCAGCGCTAGGCCCCCGCCCCCCGCGACGCCGGCTGTCGTGTCCGCCAGCCGGAAGAGGATCCCCCCGCCCACGGCCAACAGGAGGTTCGAGACCGGACCCGCGATGCCGGTGAGGAACATGCCCATCCGGTAGTCACGGAACCTGTAGGGGTTCACAGGCACGGGCTTGGCGTACCCGAATCCGAAGCCGAAGGCGAGGACCATCAGCGCGGGGAGCAGTATCGTCCCCCACAGGTCGATGTGGCGTATCGGGTTGAGCGAGAGCCGTCCCCTGTCCCTTGCCGTCGTGTCACCCAGTGCCAGCGCGGCCCAGCCATGCGACACCTCATGGACGACGATAGCGGGGATCAGCACACCGTATGCGATGACCTTCTGGATGACGTCAGAGTCGATCGACACGCTCAGACATCCTTCCTGTCGCCGAGCGTGCGCGCGGCGATGCGCTTGAGGTTCGCGAGTTCCTGCTCGCGTCCGACGGCCCGCTCGTCCAGCCTCGAAGCCAGGGCCTGCGAGAGTATACCAGCGAAGGCGGGAGAGGGCTCATAGCCCATCCGGACAAGGTCGTCCCCGCTGACAGCGGGCCGGACACGGCTAACCACGGACACGTATCGCTCTATCCGCTCGCGCACGGCGACTGTCCCTGCCGCGTGCACGGCGACGATCGCCTCTCCTGGCACGCCGCTCAGAATCGAGTTCAGCCTGCTGTCTCGCATCCCCCTCCGGTCGGCCAAGGCCCGCCGCAGCCTCTCGCCGTCTTCGGCCGCACGGAGCACCGCGTCTCCGTACTCGCGGCCGAAGCGCAGGCGGCGGACCCACCTGTCGGCCTCCCGACGTCCCGCCAGCGAGCCTAGCGCTACCGCCAGGGTCGTCCGCCGCCGTGGCGGCCGCCCGAACATCGGTTCCAGCCTTCCGAACGATCCAAGAACCCTCCTGACCGCGTCGATCGCCCCGGCGCCGCTCGCGCCCTCAGGCACCAGAGCGTCCAGCGCCCCCAGCGTCGCGAGCAGCTCCAGCACAGCCGCCGGATCATCCTCGTCGAGGATGTCGAGCAACTCCTCGCGCACGCGCGCCCCGGTGACCTCGCCTAGCATCCCCATCTCGACCGCCTCGCGCGCCAGCTGCGCGGTGGCCGGATCGATCTCGAAGCCGTAGCGGACGGCGAACCGGGCGCATCGCAGGACGCGGGTGGGGTCCTCGACGAAGGACATGGAGTGGAGCGCCCGGACAGAGCCTCGCTCGAGATCCCTCATCCCTCCGAACGGGTCGGTCACCCCGCCGAAGGTCCCGGGCACGATGCTCGCGGCCATGGCGTTGATGGAGAAATCGCGCCGGAAGAGGTCCTGCCGAAGCGACGAGCGCTCGACGGTCGGCAGGGCCCCCGGCCTCGCGTAGTACTCGCTGCGCGCGGAGGCGACGTCGACGTGCAGCTCCTTGGAGAAGACGAGCACCGCGGTCCCGAACCGCCGGTGCACACGGACGCGCGCGCCGAACCTCGGGGCGACCGCCAGGGCGAACTCCACCGCGTCGCCTTCGATCACGACGTCGATGTCGAGGTTCCTGCGGGCGAGGAGCATGTCCCTGACGAAGCCGCCGACTACGTGCGCCCTCACGCCGAGGTCGGCGGCGGCGCTGCCGATGCCGGTCAGCGCCCTTCTCGCCTCGTCGGGAAGGAGAGACCCCACAGAGGCCATGAACGCCTTGGACGCCTCGGTCATCGCGGGAGGCACTCCGGTCTCGGTGTAGCCCGTGCCGTGCTCGGCCCTCAGGAGGTCCTTGCGGGTCACGATCCCAAGCAGCCGGCCTCCTCGCACGACGGGCACCCGCCCGATCCCTTCGCGAACGAGCAGGGACTCCAACTCCCCCAGGTCCACATCAGGACCCACCGTCACGATGTCCCGGGCCATGAATCCGGCGACAGGCGCGTGGTCCAGCCTGTGACGGGAGGCCTTGTCGACGTCCTTTCGAGTGACCAGACCCACGATCCGGCCGTCCATGACGACGGGGAGTCCGCCATGCCCCCACCTCGACATCAGCTCGCCCGCGTCGGCCATCGTATCGTCTGGAGTGAGAGTCCTGACCGGTGAGGACATGATGTCCCCCGCCCTCAGCGGCGGTTCGAGCTCGGCCTCTAGAGCGACGCGGAGGCTGGCCAAGACCTCGCCGGTATCCACTCCGCGGATGGCGGCGGAAGCCGCCTGAGGGTGCCCGCCCCCGCCCAGCCGGCGAAGCACCGCCCCAACGTCCACCTCTGAGAGCCGGCTCCGACCCACCACGTGGGTGCGTCCGCCCATCCGCACGATGGCGAACGCCACACGGTATCCGAGGTCCTCGACGATGTGGTGGGTCAGGACGCTCGCCGAGTCCACGTACTCCTCGATCTTGGCCTCGCAGATGGCCACCTGCTGCCCGTGGAACGCCTCCGTGGTCAGGGACTCGGTGAGAAGGTCGAGCAGCTCCCTCTGAGCGCTCGAAAGCGTCCGGGACAGGAACTGGTTGAGCACCTCCATGTCGGCACCCGCGGCCATCAGGAACGCGGCCGCATCGGCGTCGTAGGCGGTGGCGCCAGGGTAGGTGAGAGACCCCGTGTCCTCGTGGATACCAAGCAGGAAGAGGCTGGCCTCGAGGGGCGTCAGGCGGATACCCCTCGAACGGATCTCGTGGACGAGTATCGAGGTAGCCGCCCCCACCTGGAGCGAACGGTCCTCGACTCCCTCGAGGTCACCCTCGGAGGGCGGATGGTGGTCGTAGACGACTACCTCCACCTCAGGGTCTACAGCCACCGCTCCCATCTCCCCTATCCGCTCAGGATCGCGGGTGTCGACCATCACCAGCTTCGCGACGGCCTGACGGTCCACTAGCCGAAGGTCCGCGAAGGGGAGGAGGTCCTGGTGCAGATTGTGGAACTCGCGGACGTTCGCGTTCTGGGTCCCGAGGAACACGCCCAGAGCCCCCTCGTGGAGCTTGGTCGCCGCGACGGTCGCGGCGTACGCGTCGAAGTCGGGATTGGCGTGACCGACCGCCAGGGTCATGGTCCGGAGCGGCGGAACGGAGCCCGTTTTCGCGCGCGTGCGGCCCACGCCACTCATCCCCTGACGAACAGCGGCGGCTCCGTGACGGCATCATAGCCTACAGGCATCGCCGCACTGAGCGCGCGAACGGCCTCCTCCACGGCCCGGGGATCCGAGCCGTGCACCTCCGCCAGAGGATCGCCTCGGCGCACGGGGTCTCCCATCCGCGCCATGAGCAACACCCCGGCGGACGCATCGACCGGGTCGCCCTTTCGTGCGCGCCCCGCGCCGAGCGCGACCGCCACGCGCCCGACGGCGTCAGCCGCCACTGACGACACGAATCCGTCGCGGTCCGCGGCGAGTACCGCCCTCACCTTGGCCAAGGGCAGGACGCCCGGGTCGTCTGTGATCGTGGGGTCCCCGCCCTGAGCCGCGACCCACTCGGCCATCTTCGCCAGCGCGGAACCGTCGTCGATCGACGCCCTGGCCATGCGTCGTCCAGCGTCCAGACCGTCAGCGACGCCTCCCAGAACCAGCATCCGCGCGCACAGGTCGACCGCGAGCTCCGTGAGCCTGGCCCCGCCCTTCCCGGCGAGGACCTCGACCGCCTCCCTGACCTCAAGGGCGTTGCCGATGGCCGACCCGAGCGGGACGTTCATGTCCGTGATCACCGCCTCGAAGCGGCGGCCGAGCGCCGTGCCCACCCTGACGAGCTCGTCAGCGAGGACCGCAGACTCCTCGGCAGTCCTCATGAACGCTCCCGCACCGCACTTCACGTCCAGCAAGATCGCATCCGCTCCCCCTGCGATCTTCTTGCTCACTACCGACCCGACGATCAGCGGCATGCTCGGGACGGTGCCAGTGACGTCGCGCAGGGCGTACATGGCGCGATCGGCCGGAGCCACATCGTCCGACTGGGCCACGATCGCGAGTCCGATCTCGGCCACCTGGCGCTCGAACCGCTCGGGCGACATGTCGACGCTGAAGCCGGGTATCGACTCCAGCTTGTCCAAGGTCCCCCCCGTGTGCCCGAGCCCGCGCCCGCTCATCTTGGCCACCGGGACGCCGCAAGCCGCCACCATCGGCCCCACCGCCAGCGTGGTCGTGTCCGCGACTCCGCCGGTCGAGTGCTTGTCGACCTTCACTCCGGATATCGGCGAAAGGTCCACGACGCGCCCGGAGCGGACCATCGCCTCCGTCAGCCACAGGGTCTCGTCCGGATCGAGACCACGCAGGTACGCGGCCATCAGCCACGCCGCCCCCTGGTAGTCCGGCAGCGAACCCGTCGCGAAGCCCTCCACCAGGAAGCGCAGCTCCTCGGGCGAGTGCTTCCGCCCCTCACGCTTGTTCTCGATGAGTGAGAGGAACGAGCTCATCCCTTCCGCACCTCGCGCAGGAAGGAGGCACCACGGCCGCAGGATCCGCCAAGGCCGTAGAAGTCCGCCACCGTCTCGCCGATGTCCGCGAAGGTCTCCCTCGTGCCGAGCGGGGAACCGCTGTCCACTCCTTTGACCTTGGCGATCAGCAGAGTGTGCTCACGGCTGTGGTCGGTCGACGGGGTGGTCGGGTCGCATCCGTGGTCGGAGGTGATGACGAGCAGGTCGCCGTCCTCCATGGCATCAAGAAGCTCCGGGACCCGCGCGTCAACGGCTTCCAGTCCCCTCGCGTAGCCCTCGGCGTCGTTCCGGTGCCCCCACAACATGTCGAAGTCGACGAGGTTCGCGAAGACGAACCCGTCTTCACCGGAGCGCACCCGTGCGACAAGCTTGTCGAAGCCGTCCATGTTGTCGGTGACGTGCGGCGACTCGCAGACCCCCCTCCAGGCGAAGATCTCGCCGATCTTCCCGACCCCGAACGTACGGACCCCCTTCTCGGCGAGAAGGTCAAGTACCGTAGGCTCGAAGGGCTGCAGGGCGAAGTCCCGTCGGCGGTGGGTCCTGACGAAGCGCCCCTCGCCATCGGGTCCGACGAAGGGCCGTGCGATCACCCGGCCCACGCCGTGCTCGCCTGTCAGGATGTCCCGAGCGCTCTGGCACATCGCGTACAGGTCGTCGATACCGATGACTTCCTCGTGAGCGGCCACCTGGAAGACGGAGTCGGCGCTCGTGTAGACGATCGGATCGGCGGTCCGGACGTGTTCGGCACCGAACTCCTGGATGATCTCGGTCCCGCTCGCCGCCTTGTTGCCCAGCCAGCCAAGCCCCGTCACGGCGGAGAAGCGGTCCATCACCTCGGGCGGAAAACCGTCGGGATACGTGGGAAACGCGCGGGGCAGATGCAGGCCCATCATCTCCCAGTGGCCGGTCGTGGTGTCCTTGCCAGCGGACCGCTCGGCGCAGCGACCCCAGCTCGCGGTGGGAGAAGCCACCGCAGGCACCCCCGCCGTCTGAGTGACGTTGCCCAGCCCCATGGCGCCCAGGTTGGGCATCCGGAGACCTCCGACCGCGCGCGACGTGTTGCCCAGGGTGTTGGAGCCCTCGTCGCCGTACTCCGAGGCGTCGGGAAGCGCGCCGCAGCCTACGCTGTCCAGCACTAGCACGATGGCGCGCGGGGAGCGGCCCATCTCAGATCACCACCCGCTCGATCTCCTCCAGGCTTGTGACGCCGGCAGCCACCTTGTCCAGCGCGTCCCGGCGCAGGGTGCGCATCCCGTTCTCGATGGCCTTCATCCGCAGCATGTCCGCGGAGGCTTCCTGGAGGAACATGCGACGCAGGTCGTCGTCGATCTCCATCAGCTCATACAGGCCGACCCGGCCGCGATACCCGCTTCCAAGGCACTCAGGACACCCGACGGGACCGAATGTCTTCACCGTCTTGGCCTCCTTGAGGTCGTATCCGGAGCGCATCAGCGTGTTCGTGTCCAGGTCGAGGGGCTCCTTGCATTTGGCGCAGAGGCGGCGAGCAAGCCGCTGGGCGATTACGCCCAGCAGCGCCGAGGACGTGATGTAGGGCGCCACATCCATGTCCACCAGCCTGGTCAGGGCCGAAGGGGCGTCGTTGGTGTGGATCGACGACAGCACCAGATGGCCGGTGAGCGCCGCACGGATGGCGATCTCAGCCGTCTCGGGATCGCGGATCTCTCCGATCATCACCGTGTCAGGGTCGCACCGCAGTATCGTGCGCAACCCGGATGCGAATGTCAGGCCTATGCGCGCGTGGACGGCCATCTGGGTGACGCCGGCCATCCTGTACTCGATCGGGTCCTCGACTGTGATGATCTTGCGGTCCGCGGTGTTGAGCCGGTTGAGGGCCGCGTACAGCGTGGTCGTCTTGCCCGACCCGGTCGGACCGGCGATCAGAAGGGCGCCGTAGGGCCGGGTGAGGAACCACTCGAGTCGCTCGCGGTGCGCTTCCGACAGTCCGAGCTCGCCGATCTCCCTGAAGGAAAGCTCGGCGTTCAGGATCCGGATGACCAGACTCTCTCCATAGGGGGTCGGGAGTGTGGCCACCCTGAGGTCGACGGGCTGCTTGTCGAAGGAGACCGCGATCCGGCCGTCCTGCGGCCGGCGCCGCTCCGCGATGTCCATCTCAGCCATTATCTTCACCCGGCTGGTCAGACCCGCGCGGGCGCTCGCAGGCAGTTCGAGCACGTCTTGAAGCACGCCGTCCACGCGGTATCGGACCCTCGCGCCCCTCTCTCCGGGCTCGATGTGGATGTCGCTGGCCCCCTCCCGGACGGCCTCGCGAATGAGCTGGTTGACGACGCGGACGACCGGCACGTCCTCGCCGATGAAGGACGCGTCGGACTCCTCCTCGACGACTCCCGCCGCTTCGGTCATCTCGACGAAAGCGTCACCGGAGCCGGCGAACTTGTCGATTGCGAAGCGGATCTGCGATGCGGTGGCGACGACCGCCTTGACCGAGTGACCTGACCGCACCTCGGCGTCGTCGATCGCCTCGATGTCGAGCGGATCCGCCATAGCCAGCACGAGGCTGCCCTCATCGAACCCGATCGGTATCATGTCGCGGCGTCTCATGAGCCGCTCGGGTATCAGGCTCACGGCGCCGCGATCGATCTGATAGGCCGCGAGGTTCACGAACGGCAGCTCCTTTTGCTCGGCGAGGGCCTGAGCGAGGACCTCCTCGGACACTATGAGGTGGTGAACCAGCACCTCGCCAAGCTTGCCGCCATCCCGCGCCTGTATCGCGAGCGCTTCCGCAAGCTGCGCCTCGCTCAACACGCCTAGCTTGACGAGGACCTCGCCCAGCCTCTCTCGACCGTAATCCAATGGAGCCCCCTACTTCGCGGCCGGCCTCATGCCTGACGACGTGCGACGCTCAGCATCCATTCGATCAGCAGCACGGCCACCACGGTGCCCGCCAGCTCGACGTCGAAATAGCCGCCGTAGGGAGTCGGGATGTCCTCGATGCCCAATGGGAGGCTGACCGCCTCGGCGACCCTGACCAGCGCGACTCCCCACTCCGTGACGGCGGTGGCCTCGAAGAACTTGACCACGAGGCCGGCGCACAGACCGACCGCGAAGACCACCAGGACGTCCATGACCACCGTGATCACGGTGCGGAGAGGGTTCGCGGGCACTGCACACCTCCGGGCTCGGTCGACACGGTCAAACCCGATTATGCAGGTGTGCGAGGCTGCGCTCAATGCGCCGGAGCGGCGGGATGGCTAGCGAAGTGAGTCAGACACGATCCTGGACAGCATCTTGCTGGCCACATCCTGAGCGCCAGGAAGTGCAGCCAGTTGCTCCTTGGCCTCGCTGACACGGTCCGCCCGCGTGTCGGGCAAGGCCGCGATAGCTGCCCTCGCCCGGTCCACCAGGTCGGTGGGCGTGTCGAGCGCGGCCTCTGAGGGTCCTCCCTGGACGGGGGTCTTGCGCTCCCTGAGGTACGCAGCAGCCAGCTTGGCTTGTTCGTCAGAGATGATCATGTCTGTGACTGTATCGGCCAGGCGGTCACGCGACTTGACCGCGATGTCGTGGCGGCAACCGAAGCGTCCCTGACAGAAGCTGAGCTGGCAGACACAAAGGGGGAGCCTCAAGGCCGGCACCTTGAGGCTCAGGGGTAAGGTGGTTGCACGAGGCAACTCTCTTGTTGTCAGGATAGTGTGTCGCGAGCCATGGCGCAAGCGATTTTGTGAATCCGCTCGCAATCATCTTAGCGAACCTTGCTAGAAGCCAGCCAGCAGGGACGCGAGGGGGCCCACGCCCACGAACAGCGGCAGAGTGCCCAAGACCACGACCAGGACTGCGAGCACCGATACCACCGCGAGCATGGACGCAGGGGCGTCCGGAGCGTGCGGCCCATCGTCACGGGACGGTGTGCGGGCGCCGTCCGCCGGGTCGAGGAAGACGGCGCGGATCACGCGTCCGTAGTAGCCGAAGGAGACCACCGATCCCGCCAGAGCGATGAGCGCGAGCCAACCTGCGTCCGCACGAAACGCGTTGAGCAGCGGTATCAGCTTCCCCCAGAACCCGACCGTGAGCGGTATCCCCGTCAGCGAGAACATGAAGATCGCGATCGACACGGACAGCAAGGGCTTCTCGCGGCCCAGGCCCGTCAGGCCCTCGATGCTGCCGTCCCAGCCCGGCCGGCATCCGCGGACGGCTGCCGCTGTGGCGAACGCGCCCGCGCTCGCCACAGCGTAGGACACGCCCAGGAGAGCCACCGGAACGATCCCACCCAACGGAACAGCAGCCGCGACCAGGAGGTATCCGGCATGCGCCACGCCGGAGTAGCCGAGCATCCGTGTGTACGAGCGCTGACGAAGGCCAGCGAGATTCCCTACGGCTATGGATGCGACGGCCATCGACGCCATCGCGAATCCGGCCGTGCCGAAACCGCTCGCGAACGGTCCTTCTCGCACCAGCTGCACCGCGGCGACGGCCATCGCCAGTTTCGGAGCGGTGGCAATGAAGGACGACGCAGCGGGCGGTGCGGTCTCATACGCGTCGGGCGCCCAGGAGTGGAAGGGCACCGCTCCGAGCTTGAAGGCCGACACCCCGACCATGAGCATCATCGCCAGCGAAGCGGCGCCGCTCCAGGCGCCGGATGTCAACTGAGCCAGATCGGCGTAGGACGTGAAGCCGCCGGACGCGCCGACCAGGACCGCCACTGCCAGCACCAGAGCGCCGGCGGCGACCGAGCCCTGCACGAAGTACTTGAGCGCGGCCTCGTCCGAACGGTCGTCGGCGCTGTGCGCCACCATCGCGTAGGAGGACAGTGCCACCGCTTCGGCCGCGACAAGGAACACCACGACGTCGCGCGCGCCGGCCAGGACCACGCATCCGCCGGCGCACAGGGCGATGAGCGCGGCGGCCTGTGCCGGGGCCGGACCACGCGCCTGGCCCGCCACCACCACCGCGGAGGCCCCCAGCGCGAACACTATCGAGCCCACGCCGCCGACCACCAGCGGCACGCTGTCCGGCGCGCCGGCCGACGGCACGAACGCCGCCGCTCCGGAGGCCAGGGACGCTACCGCGAGCAGGAGCGCGCTGGGGGCGACGCTCGCCCGCTCACCGGCGATCATGTCCGCCACCAGGGCCAGTATCCCCGCAAGTCCGCAGGCCCCGAGCGCGAGCCAGCCGAGCGCGACAGCCGCTGTCACGGGCCCACCGCCCACGTTGAGGCGAGCGACTCCATCGCCGCGGACCCGGCACCGGACACCAGGCCCGGCCAGAGGCCCACCGCGACGATGCCCGCCGCCAAGATGGCGATGGCCGCCACCTCGTGCCCGCGCAGCACCGGGATCTCAGCCACCAGGCCGGGTTCGGCCGCCTCGCCGTGGCACACGCGCCGCACCGCGCGGAGGTTGTACGCGGCTCCCAGAAACGCCCCGGCGGCCGCGGCGGCCGCCAACCACCCGAAAGCCGCGAAGCCCTCGACGATCGCCACGAACTCGCCCGGAAACCCCGAGAGCCCCGGGAGTCCGGCACTCGCGAGCGCGGCGAAGATGAACGCCGTGGCCCAAGCGGGCCAGCGCGCGCCGAGCCCTCCGAGGCGAGCGGTGTCGCGCGTGCCCGTGCGGTCGTACAAGGACCCCACCAGCAGGAATAGCAGCGCCGCCACAAAGCCGTGGCTCACCATGCCGATGAGGGCGCCGGCGATGCCAAGCGGCGTTCCGGCCGCCACCGCGAGCATCACGAAGCCCATGTGGGCGATCGAGGAGTATGCGACGAGCCTCTTGAGGTCCGATTGCGCGAACGCCATGGCAGCGCCGTACACGACACCGATGACGCCCAGGACGGCCAGGGCCGGACGCGCCGCCTCGAACGCCTCAGGCGCGGCCTGCAGCCCGACGCGCAGCAGCGCATAGGGACCCAACTTGAGCAGCACGCCAGCCAGCAGCACCGAACCGGCCGTGGGCGCCTCGACGTGAGCGTCGGGCAACCACGTGTGCAGCGGAAACACCGGGACCTTGACCAGGAACCCGGCTGCCAGCAGCCAGAAGACGAGGGACTGCGCGGCCGGGGAGAGCCCGGCGGCGAAGGCGGCTTCAAAGGTCGCGGAGCGCGTCTCCGCCATGAGCAGCAGGATCCCGGCGAGCATCAGGACGCTTCCCGAGAAGGTGTAGACGAAGAACTTCATAGCCGCACGGCGCCGGTCCTCATGCCCCCAAACCCCGATCAGGAAGTACATGGGGATCAAGACGGCCTCCCACGCTACGTAGAAAGCGATCAGGTCCGCCGCGAGGAAGACCGCCTGCACGGCGGCGGTCAGGCCCAACAGCAGAGCGAAGTGCGGCGCGCTGTCCAACCTCCATGAGGCAAGCACGGCCACGACGGCCAGCAGGCCCGTCAACACCACCAGCGGCGCCGACAGACCGTCCGCGGCCAGATGCCAGAACCGCGCCCCGTGAACGCCTACCGCTTCGCTCAGTCCGCCTGTCCCGATCCCGAAGGCGACCCTGACGGCCTGCAGCGCGGACAGAACCGCCGCCGTCAGCGCCGCCCAGCGCACCGCGTCAGCACTCCGGAGACGGCCGATGGCCAATACGAGAAGTGACCCTGCGAGAGGCGTCGCGATCGTGGCTGAGAGAAGCATCCCGATCACCCCGCCCTCAGCGCGAGAGCGAGCAGGAGCACGAGACCGGCGCCCATCAGGGCCGCGTACCCCTGAAGGTCGCCGTTGGCGATGTCGGAGAGGGCGGCGCCGGCGCTCCTGGCTCCTCTCGCGACCGCCTCGACGGCCCTGTCGACGACGCGACGGTCCACCCGTTCATACAGCCAGCTGGCGAACGCGGCGACCGGCCTGGCCACTCGCTCGCGGATGGCCCTGTCGAACCCGAAAGCCGATTCCGACGCTCCCCACAGGCCCTTGGTCACGCCGCGGAGCGTTGCGTCCCCGGCGGGGCCGCGCCGATACACCACCCAGCCCGCGACCGCACCAGCCGCTACGACCAGGGTGGACAGTACAGCGGTGCCCGGGTCGACACCCTTGGCCTTCTCGCCGAGCTGCAGGGCGATCCAGTGTCCGGATACCCCCGCCAGCAGGGACGGGATGGCCAAGAAGACGAGCGGGATCGTCATCGACGGCGGTCCCTCATGAGCGCGAACCCCACTCCGCGGCTCTCCCGCGAAAGCGAGCAGCGTCATCCGGCTGACGTAGAACGCCGTGAGGAACGCCGCCGCGGTGAGCATCGCCCCGGCGAGCGGAGCGTGGAGAAGCACCTCGTGCAGGATCTCATCCTTACTGAAGAAGCCCGAGAGGCCGGGCACGCCCGCGAGCGCCGCGGCTCCAACGACCCAGGTCGCCGCCGTGGCGGGCATCGCCCTTCGCAGGCCGCCCATGCCGTGAAGGTCCTGGGTCCCGGTAGCGTGGATGATGCTGCCCGACCCGAGGAACAGAAGCGCCTTGAAGGCCGCATGGGTGACCAGATGGAAGACCGCGGCGACCCAGGCGCCCACGCCAAGGGCGGCGAACATGTACCCGAGCTGGCTGATCGTGGAGTAGGCCAGCACCTTCTTGATGTCACGCTGCGACACTGCGGCTATGGCGGCGCCGGTGGCCGTGAGCACGCCGACCCACAGCGCGCCCGTCATGGCCGCGGGAGACGATTCGAACAGCGGCCAGAACCGCGCCAGCAGGAACACCCCCGCGGCCACCATCGTCGCCGCATGGATGAGCGCGGAGACAGGTGTGGGGCCCTCCATGGCGTCGGGAAGCCAGATATGGAGCGGGAACTGCGCCGACTTCCCGGCCGCCCCGACCAGCAGCGCGATGCAGACCGCTCCGAGCGCCGGCCCCAGCGTGTCGGCGGCGCCCAGCACGGCTGAATAGCGCAGGTCGCCGACGCGCCACCACACCAGTCCCATGGCCACTAGGATGCCGACATCGCCGAGCCGCGTGACGAGGAAGGCTTTCATCGCCGCATCCGCCGCAGCCGGCTTGGTGAACCAGAATCCGATCAGGAGGTACGAGCAGACGCCCACCAACTCCCACGCGACGAACAGCGTCAGCAGGCCGTCCGCGATGACGAGGCCGGACATTGCCGCTGTGAACGCCGACAGGACGGCGAAGTACCTCGCCAGACCCGACACCTCGCCCATGTAACCGACGGAGAACACCATCACCATCGCCGCTACCGCGCCGACGACCACGAGCATGATGGCGGCCAGCGCGTCCAACGAGTACCCCACCGTGAGGACGGCACCCCCCGCCCGAAGCCATGCGACCGAGCCCGCGACGCTCTCCCCCGACGCAGCGGTGAGGTGAGCCGCTCCTACGAGCGCGACCCACAGCGGCCCAAGGACGGCGACCCACCTGCCGGCCCGGACGAACCGGGGCCCGCCGACGGCCAGGAGCAACGCCCCGCAGAGCGGGACCGCGACGGCCGACCACGGAGCGGAGAGCAACTCGTTCATCCCCTCACCTGCCGGAACTCGTCGACGGTCTGGCGGCCCGAGCGGCGCACCGCGGCGATGAGAAGCGCCATGCCCACGGCGGCCTCAGCAGCGGCTATCACGACGATGGTCACGCCCACGGCCTCGACACGGCCCAAGTCGGCGACGGACGCCCCCGAACCGGTCCTGGCCAGCGCGATCAGAAGCACGTTGGCCGAGACGAGCATGATCTCCACCGACGCGAGAACGGCGATCACGTCACGCCGCGACAGAAGACCGTACAGCCCTATGCCGAACAGCGACATGCACAGCACGACCGGCACGCTCATCGTCGCTCGCCCTCCGATATCGCTACCACGGCCACGAGCGCAACAAGGAGCAGGGCACCCAGCAACTCCATGTGCACGACCATGGGACCGAGGAACGCCGAAGCGAGGTCTGCAGAGCCCGACGTACCCGACATCGGTCCCCGGGGCGGCGCGTCACGCAGCAGAAGCCAGGACGCTCCCGCGGCGAACATCGCGCACATCGCGGCCGACACCGGGTCGTGCCTTGAAGCGAGAACCGGAGAGCCGTCAGGGCTTCTGCGTATCACCATGATCGCGAGGACGACCAGAACCAGAACCCCGCCGACGTAGACGAAGACCTGCGCCGCCGCAAGGAACGGAGCGCCGTAGTACAGGAAGAGCCCCGCCGAAGACAGCAGGAACACGCCAAGCGACAGGGCCATTCGCATCGCCTCTCGAACGACCACCACAAGGACCGCCGAGATCACAGCGGCGACCGCTAGCGTCCCCACGACGATGTCAGCGCCCGGAAGGGTCACGGGGTCCCACCACCCCCACCGGTGCACAGCCCGTTCAACCGGGAGTCGGCTCCTGTAGCCCTGGTGCCGTCACCGGATCGCAGCATCTCCTCTCGATCGAACACCATGTATCCCCTGTCGTAGAAGGAGAGCTCATAGTGCCCGGTGTGCGTCAGGGCGTCAGTCGGGCACTGCTCCGCGCACAGGCCGCAGAAGCAGCACTTGGTCAGGTCCAGCTCGTACTTGGTCACACACCTCGCGCCCGGATCGTCCACCCGCTCGACCTTCAGCGCGTAGTCGGGACAGACCCGCGCGCAGAAGGTGCACCCTACGCAAACCTCCGACTGACAGCGAAGACAGCGGGCCGCCTCCAGCAGGGCCTCAAGTCGCGTCATGCCCATCTCGACAGGATCGAAGCCCGCGCGGCGCGTCTCGGGCGCCATGAGCGGCATGGTCACCCTCAGCCGCGAGGTCTCAACACCCTCAAGATCCGCCTCGGCGTACCGCCCGTAGAGCGGCACCGGTCGCGCGACTCGATGCTCGCGGATGTCGACGCCTTCGAGGTACCTGTGCATGGAGGTGGCCGCTTCATGACCTGTCGCGATCGACCCGACGCAGCTGCCCGGACCGGTGACGACCTCGCCGCATGCGAAAACCCCCGGTACCGCGGTGGTGAAGTAGGTGCCGTCCACGGGGAGGTTGCCCCTCTCGTCAAGGAGCAGGTCGGTGCCGCCGACGAGGTCGGACAGGTCGGCCGACTGGCCGACCGAGAACACCACGACCTCGCAGGGGATCACACTCTGACCGGTGCCGAACACCGGCGCGAAACGGCCCTGCGCGTCGAAGACCTGCAGGCATTCCCTCATCCGGATGCCGGTAACACGCCCGTCCTGCGTCAAGACCTCCTCGGGCCCGAGGGAGCACATCGCGATGACCCCCTCGTCGACCCCCTCCTCGATCTCCCATGGATGACAGGGCATCTCGTCGTCGGCCTCGAGGCATGCCAGTCTGACCTCGCTGGCACCGACGCGAAGGGCGCATCTCGCGACGTCGACGGCGACGTTGCCCCCGCCGATCACCATCACCCGGCGTCCCCGCACGCCGGCCTCGCCCTTCCAGTTGGCCTCGCGCAGGAACTCCAGCGCCCCGCGGACACCCTCGGCGTCCGAACCGGGGATCGGGAGTACCCTGCTGTCCTGCAGGCCCGCGGCGATGAGCACGGCGTCGTATTCGCCTATCAGGTGGTCCAAGGGGACGTCGGTCCCGATCCGGATACCGCAACGGAGGTCCAGCCCCATCTCCACCAGGTCCCCGATCTCCGTGCGCAGCACATCCCGGGGGAGCCGGTAGGGAGGCACGCCTGAGCCGAGCGCCCCGCCGGGCTCGGCGTCCTTCTCGTAGACGGTCACCGGGTATCCGAGCCGCATGAGGTCGTGCGCGGCGGTCAGGCCGGATGGCCCGGAGCCGACGACGGCCACGTGCTGGTCTCTTGTGACGGGCAGCCGCTCGTGCCGGCCGGCCCTCACCCTCTGGTACTCCTCGTAGGCGATCCGGTGGAGCGGACGTATCGCCAGGGCCTGGTCATAGTGGTTCCGCCTGCACGCGCTCTCGCAGGGGTGATGGCAGATCCGTCCCAGCACCCCCGGCATAAGGTTGCGGGAGCGCACCAACTCGTACGCCTCGACGAAGCGCCCCTCGGCCAGGTGGAAGTTCTGACCCCTGGCGTCGACGTTGGCTGGGCAGTTGCCCACGCACGGCGCCAACCTGTCGCGGGCGTACAGGTCGTCGACGAGCTTGTTGTACTCGGTGGAGCACGCGTCCAGAACGGGGATGTCGTCCCGGCCGAGGATTCCTCGCAGGCGCAGGGCGCCCCTCCAGCGAGGCGAAAGATCCACCCGGTCCCTCGGATAACGGACGGTGCGGGGCTTCTCGGTCAGAGCGTGCCCTCCGGTGATCCCCAGCCCCACGGCGAGTGAGCGGCACGCATCGGCGAACCCGGCGACCCCCCGGGCGTCGGCATCCGTGACCGACACCGGTCCGTCGGGCCTCTCCCCTGGCCTGACAGCGGCGGGAGCGGCCTCGGGCCCCATGACCCCTTCGCGCTCTACAGCCATGGCAGCACCGCGCCGACCATCGCGAGCTGGACGAGGGCGACCGGGGTCAGCACCTTCCACGCGACCGTCATCAGCTGGTCGGGGCGCATCCGAGGGAAGGTCCACTTCGCCCAGATGATCGCGGTGGCGATGAGCGCCGTCAGCGCGAGTTGCACCGCGACTCCGACCGGTCCCCCGACCCACGACAGGCCGCCCAGGAACACCGCGGCACCGAAGAGTGACGCGGCGAGCATCCCGCCGTACTCCGACATCATGAACACCGCCCACCGGATACCGCTGTAGTCGGTGAAGTAGCCCGCCACGAGCTCCGATTCGGCCTCAGGCAGATCGAAGGGACCGCGGTTGAGCTCGGCGACCGACGAGATCAGATACACCACGAACGCGGGTGCGAGAAGGACCAGCCACCACCACTCCCATCTCGCAACGATGTCCAGCGGGCGGAGCGAACCGGCCAGCATGACGGGGGCGAGCACGGACAGGGTGCGCGGGACCTCGTACGAGACCATCTGGGCCGCCCCTCGCATGCCCCCGAGGGTCGCGTAGGCGTTCCGGGAGGCCCAGCCGCCCACCAGGATGCCGATGACCGACAGCGAGGGGACGGCCAGGAAGAACAGCGCCCCGACGCCCATGTCGATCGGCGCCCATCCGGCGGCGAAGGGGACGACCACGAGAGACATCGCCATGGGCGCGAACACGACGAAGGGTGCGACGCGGAACAGCCGGACGTCGGCGCGCGCGGGCGTGATGTCCTCCTTGAGGATGAGTTTCACCGTGTCAGCCAGCGTCTGGGCAAGCCCGAACGGGCCGGTCTCCTGCGGCCCGAATCGCAGCTGGATCCGCCCCGACACCTTTCTCTCCCACCAGACGCCGATCAAGGCCGCGAGCGCGATGGCGGCGCCGGCGGCGGCGCCCCACACAACACCGGCGAGGAGCCCGGTCACCTGTCCACCTCGCCGAACACGGGATCCAGCGAACCGAGGATGACCACCAGATCGGACAGGGTATGGCCCTTTGCGAGTATCGGGAGAAGCGCGAGGTTCGCGAACGCCGGGGAGCGCACCTTCATCCTGTAGGGCCGCTCGGTGCCGTCCGACACGAGATAGACGCCGAGCGATCCTCGCGCCGACTCGATGTGGTCGTACGCGTCGCCGGGTCTCGGCCTGAGAAGCCGCGGAACCCCCTGGGCCATGATGGGGCCGCGCTCCATCTGCGCGAGGGCCTGCTCGACGATCGAACAGGACTCGTAGCACTCGAACAACCGGACTCGGGCCCGGTCGTAGCAGTCGCCCGACGTACCCAGCGGGACCTCGAAGTCCAGGCGCGGATAGACGGAGTAGGCGTCGTCACGGCGCAGGTCCCAGTCCACGCCCGAACCGCGCGCGACCGGGCCTGAGGCGGCCCATGCCACAGCGTCGCCCGCGCTGAGGACACCGACGCCCTTCATGCGGCCGCGCGCGATGACGTTGCCGAAGAACAGGCGGTCCATCTTGCTCAGCGCGTCTCTGTGAAGACCACAGAACGCCCTGGCGCGCTCGTCCCACCCGTGCGGCAGGTCGGCGGACACGCCACCGGGCCGGACGTACGTGTACGTGAGGCGTGATCCGCAAAGGTCCTCGAACAGCTCGACGATCCTCTCGCGCTGATCGAACGCGTAGACGAACATCGTGAACGCGCCGGTATCAGCGGCGGAGGCACCCAAGGCCATCATGTGGCTCGCGATGCGTTGCAGCTCGCACACGATCACCCGCAGGTACTCGGCGCGTTCCGGCACCTCGATGTCGGCAAGGCGCTCAAGGGCCCGGCAGTATGCCCAGTTGGAGTACATGGAGCCGACGTAGTCCAACCGGTCAGTGAGCGGGACAACCTGCAGGTACGTGCGGTTCTCCGCGATCTTCTCGATGCCGCGGTGAAGGTAGCCGATCACCGGCTCCGCGCGGCGGACGACCTCTCCGTCAAGTTCGGCGACTATCCGGCACACGCCGTGCGTGGAGGGGTGCGAGGGCCCGATGTTCACGACGAACGGCCCGCCCCCGGGAGGCGTGCCCTCATCTCGCATCTGGATCGTCGGCTCGCCTCTCACTCGACCCTCTCAGATGTAGTCCGGACGGCGCACCATGTCCGGGTCGGAGTACGACTTCCGCAGCGGATGGCCGCAGAAGTGGTCGGGCAGCAGTATCCTTCGCAGGTCTGGGTGGCCGTCGAACTCCACGCCGAACAGGTCGTAGACCTCGCGCTCGAGCCAGTCCGCGGCGGGCCACAGGTCGGTCACCGAGGCGACGTGCGGCAAATCCGAAGGGATGCGGCACTTGAGGAACATGCCAGCCGAGTGCTCGCGTGAGTGGACCCGGTACACGATCTCGAGCTCTTCGCCGCGATCGACCGCGGTGACCATGCCGAGGCGATCGAACCCGAGCCTCTTCAGGTCCTCCGCGGTCGCGTGGACACGCTCCGCCTCAACTACGAGGACCCCGTCACCAAACTCCACTGAGAACAGCGGGCAGAGGTCCGGGTAGGCGGCGCACAGCCTGTCGCGCAACTCGTCGACGCTCACTCGGGCCCCTCGCCGTCCCCGACAGGGACTGATGCGCCTCGTCCGACCGGAAGCAGGGTCGAGGCAGAGCGCTTCCTTTCCGGAAGCACCGAGTCTGAGGCGATCGTCTCGCGGAGGCGCAGCACGGCATCTTGCAGGGCCTCAGGCCGTGGAGGGCACCCCGCCACGTAGACGTCGACCGGCAGGATCTCCCCCACCCCGCGGACGACCGAGTAGGTGTCGTAGTGGAAGATCCCTCCCGACACCGCGCAGTTGCCCATGGCGATGACCCACTTGGGGTCGGGCATCTGCTCGTAGAGCCGCTTGATCGCAGGCGCCATCTTCTTGGTGACCGTGCCCGCGACGATCATGACATCGGTATGTCGCGGATCAGGCCGCGGAAACGTGCCGTGGCGGTCGAAGTCGAACTTCGAAAACGAAGCTGCGATGAGCTCCATCGCGCAGCAGGCCGTGCCCATGGGCATGGCCCAGAGCGACGCGCCGCGCGACCAGTCCATCAACGAGTCGAGGGTGGACAGGATCACTCCGCCGCCAGGCAGACGATCCAGCGCCTCGGCGAGGCTGTCTACGACGGCCACCGCAACGCTCCCTTGCGCCAGGCGTAAACGAGGCCGAAGGCGAGGAACGCCACGAACAAAGCGACCTGTACGACGCCGACAAGGCTCCCGCGCAGGCCGGGGGCCATCGCAAAGAGGAGCACCGCTTCGGCGTCGAAAATCACGAACAGCAAGGCGATGGTAGCGAATCTGACGTTGTACGGACTCCAAACCGATTCCGAGGGGGGCATGCCGCACTCGTAGGGCAGCACTTTCTCAGCGGACGGCTTCCTGGGCGAGAGAATCGCGTTGATGAGCAACACCAGCGAGATGAAGCCTGCCCCCGCAAGGACCAGCCCCACAACCAACAGCACGCTCTGCCCGGAAGCGCCCTGCATCAGACCCCTTACCCAGGATTCCTGAGACATTGTAACTCGCAGTTACAAGGCGCAGGATACCAGCGTGAAGCTCCCCGGTAAAGCGGATTCGACACCGAGGGACGGACACCTTCTGCCGGCCATGACCTAGGCTACCCGGAGGTGTCGTCCTCGAGCGGCGCCATGTAGCAGATGGAGGCGATCGCGACAGCGATGAAGGGCCTCTTGTCCCCCACCCTGTGCTGCTGACCGCGCTCCTTTATCTCAACTTCGGTGAGGCACAGAAACTGCCGCGAGTAGTCGTTGATGTAGTCAGACAACCTGATCTGTGTGTCCTGGGACTCCGGCTTGTGGATCGTGCCGACTATCGTCCGCTCGGGGGTCTCTACCAGCACCCGGATCTTGCGGTAGGTCATAGCGTCCTCCCGTGCCGCCGCAACCGACCATCTAGGACCCGAAAGAGGCTCCGGTCAAGAGACCGGAGCCTCCGAATCCGTGGTGGGCGATGTTGGATTTGAACCAACGACCTCTTCCGTGTGAAGGAAGCGCTCTCCCCCTGAGCCAATCGCCCTTTTCGCCCGTTATCGGACGAGAATGGATTCTAGCGCGTCGTCGCCGGATACGGTAGCCCTCTTGAAGTGCGCCGTCGCACCG
>JBBIJK010000030.1:0-22703 GCA_037445995.1 Actinomycetota bacterium
AGGTGTCCACGATGTTCCGACACATCTGTCCACGATGTGGTGAACTCACACACTGCAGAGGGCGCCATCATCGCGCAACACAGGAGGCCCGGCCGTTTGGCCGGGCCTCCTGTGTTGGTGCGGGCGGGGCAGGTCGTGCGTCAGTGACCCTCAGCCCTGTCCTTCTGGTACTTCTCGACAAGTCGCTTCTGCACGTCACCTGGAACCTGCTCGTAGGAGTCGATCCTGATGGTGTAGGTCCCGGTGCCGCTGGTGATGGAGCGCAGGTGGGGGGAGTAGTGCACCACCTCCGCGTAGGGCGCCTGGGTCCTTATCACCTGGACCCCGGCTGCTGGCGCGTCCATCCCGAGGACGCGTCCGCGCAGGGAGCTGATGTCGCCCATCACGGCACCGGCGAACTCGTCAGGGACCTCGATCTCGAGCGTCGCTATGGGCTCGAGGATCACAGGGTCGGCCTTCTCCGCGGCGGCACGGAAGCCTATGCGAGCGGCGGTCTTGAAGGCCATCTCGTTGCTGTCGACCGAGTGCATGGAGCCGTCGTAGACCGCGACCTTGACGTCCTGCACCGGGTATCCGGCGATGGCTCCGCCCGACATGGTGTCCTGGACGCCCTTGTCGACCGCGACGATGAAGGGTTTGGAGATCCTGCCGCCGACGATCTCGTCGATGAACTCGTAGCCCGCTCCGGGATTGGGCTCCAGTCTCAACCAGCAATCCGCGAACTGGCCTGAGCCGCCAGTCTGCTTCTTGTGCCTGCCCTGCGCCTGGGAGGTCTTGCGGATGGTCTCACGGTAGGGGATACGGAGGTCCACTAGCTCGGCCTCCACATGGAAACGGTCACGCAGCCGGCACAGCACCACATCGACAGCCGTGTCGCCGATGGCCGACAGCACGGTCTGCCGGGTCTCCTCGTCACGCCTGAGGGTGAGCGCGGGGTCCTCGTCGACGATGGCCTTGAGCGCGGTGCCCAACTTGTCCTCGTCCGTCTTGGTCTTGGCGACGATCGCGACAGGGTACAGGGGGGCGGGGATCGGCAGGGGCTCGAAGGTCAGGTTGCCCTTCGCGGACAGGGTGTCGTTTGTCACGACCTCGGACAGCTTCGGTAGAACCACGATGTCGCCGGCCGCCGCGGCTTCGACGTCAGCGGTCTCCTTGCCTGTCATCTGGAAGATGTGTGCGGCCTTGTCCTTCTTCCCGGTCCGCGAGTCGACGAACTCGGTGCCTGGGCGCAGGGTGCCCGAGACGACCTTCACGAACGACAGGCGGCCGACGTAGGGGTCGGACAGCGTCTTGAACACATGCCCCGCGAACTCTCCTGAGGGATCGAACGGCGTCTCGCTGCCGTCGATGGTGCGCATGGGGCCGTGGGCGGTCGGCTTGGGGAAGAACGACACGATCTCATCGAGGAGGTCCTCGATGCCCTGAAGCTTCACCGCGGACCCAACGAAGACCGGGACGAATATCCCCTTGGCGATCGCGGCGTCCAGGAGCGTCTCCAGCTCCTCTTGGCTGAGGCTCTCGCCGTCCAGGTACTTCATCATCAGGTCATCGTCGGCCTCCGCTACCAGCTCGCACAGCTTGTCGCGCGCGGCTTCAGCCGCGCCCACAAGGTCAGCGGGGATGTCGGTTACCTCCTCGATGTCCCCCTCGTGGTGGTAGGCCTTCATGCGGATGATGTCGATTACCCCGCGGAAATCGGCCTCCCTGCCCATGGGTATCTGCACGGCTCCGACGCGGTGCCCGTACTTGGCCTCCAGCGCCGCGAGCGCCGAGTCGAAGTCGGCGTGCTCCTTGTCCATCCGGTTGACGAAAAAGGCCCGCGCCACGCCCATCTCACCGGCCACCTTCCACAGGCGGTCGGTCTGGACCTGCGGGCCGGCCACCGCGTCGATGACGAGGAGCGCCATCTCGGCGGCCTCCATACCCGCGATCGCATCCCCGATGAAGTCGGCGTACCCCGGAGTGTCGATGATGTTGATCTTGACGCCCTTGTGTATCACCGGTGCGAGGCCGAGGTTGATCGTGAAGCGCCTCTTGATCTCTTCGGGGTCGTGGTCGAGCGTGCTGTTGCCAGCGTCGACCGAGCCGAGCCTCTTGGTGACGCCCGCGACGTGAAGGATGGCCTCGGCCAAAGATGTCTTCCCGGCGCCGCCGTGCCCGACGAGGACCACGTTGCGGATGTTCTCGGTGGCGGGTGCTGCCAACTGCATCGACCTCCCAAGGGACGGAACACCGCGCCGTCGGGACGCTCGTTCCCACCGGCGCGGGCTGGCGTTCCGAACAAGGATAACCGTTTCCGTCGCGCTGCGGGGCGCGTGCTAGAATGGCCGCGACCATGGCCCAGTGACGTGGCGCGCGGTAACGTTGACGCGCCCGGAGAGCGAGTCGACCATGCCGTACAACCTGCGCAAGCGCACCCTGCTCGTCGTGGCGGCGCTGTCGTTGCTAGCGACGTCCGGGGTGGTCGGATGCGCGGAGTCGGCGCCTGACAAGCCCGCGCAGCCCGCTCATGGCGGGCAGCCGCCCGAGACCCCCGGACAGGAGGCACCCTCCGTGGAGAGCACGCAAGTCGCCGTGATGACCACCAGCAAGGGCGTCATGAAGCTCGAGTTCTACCCCGACGTGGCCCCGGGCCACGTGGAGAACTTCGTCAAGCTGGCGAACGAGGGCTTCTACGACGGCGTGAAGTGGCACCGCATCGTGCCAGGGTTCGTCGTCCAGGCCGGGGACCCGCTGACCAAGGACGTCGCTGGTGAGGTCGTCAAGCGCGTCGCTGAAGGGATGCAGCAGGCGGGTGACCCGCCCATCGGCACCGGCGGCCCCGGGTACCAGATCCCCGCGGAGTTCAACGCCAGGCCCCACCTGCGGGGCACGCTGGCGATGGCGAGGTCCGCCGATCCCGACTCCGGCGGGTCGCAGTTCTACATCTGCCTTGCCCCTCAGCCGGGACTGGACGGTCAGTACACCGTCTTCGGCGCGGTCATCGAGGGACTTGAGATCATCGACGCTCTCGTTGTGGGTGACGTGATCGAGTCCGTGCGCATAGTGGAGCGGGGCAAGTAGTCCCGATGGACGAGGCGCGCTTCCGCGAGGCCGAGCAGGCGTACGAGGCGGCCGACTACAGGACGGCGGCCAAGCTGTTTCTCGCGGCTGCCGGAAGGGGTTCGGACGGCAACGGCGCGGCCTACCATAGGGCGGGCAACGCGCTGATGAAGCTGCGCAGGCAGCACGACGCCCTCACGGTCTACACGCACGCGCTGCGAGACGAGGGCTATCAGAAGCGGGCCGCGGTCCTCGCCAACCTAGGGGCCGCTTACTCGGCGCAGGCTCGCTACACCGAGGCGGTCGAGTCTTACGAGAAGGCGCTGGCGGAGGTCGGCTGCGAGACACCCTACAAGGCGCTGCAGGGGATGGCGGGGGCCTACTGGGAGATGGGCCGCTTCGAGGATGCGGCGCGGGCCTACCGCAAGGCGGCTCTCCAGGCCGAGAACCCCGACCCGGGCAAGGCGCTCAACAACCTCGGTCTGTCCTTCATGCGCCTGGGCCGGCCCGATGACGCGGCCGAGGCGTTCAAGGCCGCGCTCGGAATGGATTCCTACGCTGGCAAGGGCAGGGCGCAGGCGAACCTGGGGTTGGCGCTTGCGGCGTCTGGCGCCCATGCCGACGCCGTGAGGGCCTTCGAGAAGGCCGTACAGCTATACGGACACAAGCTGTCGGCTGAGTCCGTCGGCGTGCTGCTCGCCAGCCGCGCGGCGCTCGAAGCCGCCGGGGAGCGCGAGGTGGTGGAGGGCTGGCAGACCGGCGACATCACTCTGCAGGTCGTCAACGGCGCTTCATCGCAGGGAACTGGCCCGGAAACCGATATCGACGGGACCGGTCCCATGGGCGCGGTCGAGCCCCTTGAGGAGTTCTTCACCCGCACCGACGAGCAGATGCGCGAGCTCGACCGCGCCGCGCGAAGGGCGGCCCGTGACGAGAAGCGTGGTCAGCGGGGCACATGGGTCAACGCGGCGGCGGCTGGCGGGGCGTCGCTCCTCCTGGCCGCGGTGCTGATAGCGGCGTACATGTTCGGCCTCGGCTGGCCGACGCAGGCCATGGCGGTCCGCGGCATGATGGACGCCTACGGATCGGGGCAGGCGGTCACCCGCTACTGGATCGCCGTACCCGCCGGGGACGTGGACCAGGAGATGGCCAAGGTTTCGCCCACGTTCACCGGGTACACCATCGACGCGGTCGACCGGACGCCCGCCACCTCGCGGGTGAGGCTCACAGTGACCTCTGCGAAGGGCGCGCCCATGCACTACGAGGTTTCGCTGGCGCGTGAAGGGGTTGGCTGGCGTGTGACGGGCATCGAGAACGATTGGCGGTCCACCGGGGGATGACCCGCTAGGACCGGACGGGCAGTTGAGGAGAGAGGCACTTAGTTGGAGCAGAAGACCTTTGTCATGATCAAGCCCGACGCCGTCGCGCGGGGCCTCATCGCCCCGGTGCTGAAGCGGCTCACCGATACCGGGCTGGCGCTGGAGCGCATGGAGCTGGCCGCCGTCAGTCGCGAGGAGGCCGAGGCCAACTACGCCGAGCACGCGGGCAAGCCGTTCTACGGCGGGCTTATCGAGTACATGACCTCGGGACCCGTGGTGAAGATCGTCCTGTCGGGCCCTGACGCGGTGGGCGTGGTCCGCAAGCTCATGGGTGCGACGAATCCGCGCGACGCGGCCCCAGGCACCATCCGCGGAGATTTCGGTCTCACCTTGGACGCCAACGTGGTCCACGGATCGGACTCACCGGAGAGCGCTCAGCGCGAGATGAGCATCTTCTTCGCCGATCTCGGATGAGGTTCGCCGCGCGGGCGGCGCGCGACCTTCGCTCTCCGGCAGGAGGCTCTGCTCGTTCGCCGAATACCGTGCGCATGGACCCCCGAGGACACAGGGCTGTCGAGGCAAGCTGGTGAGAGGGGCGCTCTTCCGGGGCGGCATACACCCTGATGGCCGCAGGGGATCCGCGTCGGGTGCGACGATCGAACCCGCCACGATTCCCTCGCGCTTGGCGATTCCGCTGGCTCAGAGCCTAGGTGCGCCGTGCGAGCCCTTGGTCGCTGTCGGCGAGAGCGTCCGCCGCGGCCAGATGATCGGCGACGTGCGGGCTAAGGTCAGCGCGCCGGTCCACTCTCCGGTGGACGGTACGGTCGTCTCGATCGAGCCGGTCCTGACGCCGTTCGGAAAGTCCGCGCTCGCGGTCCTGATCGAGGCCGCGCCCGAGCAGGACCTGGAGAGCTGGGTGCCCGTGCGCGAGGACTCCGACCCGCTTGAGGTGGCATGCTCGGCCGGCTTGGTCGGGCTTGGTGGCGCCGCGTTCCCGACGCGCGTGAAGCTGGACCCCCCCTCCGATACGAGGATCGGGACCGTCATCGTCAACGGCTGCGAGTGTGAGCCCTACCTCGCGTGCGACCACAGGTTGATGGTGGAACACGCGGACCGGGTCGTGGCCGGCGGACGGATGATCGCGGACTTCGTCGGGGCGGACCGTGTCGTCGTGGCCATCGAGGACGACAAACCCGAGGCGGTCCGTGCGATTCGCGCGGAGGCCACCGGCGTCGAGGTGAGGGTCTTGCCCTCGCGATACCCTCAGGGCGCGGAGAAGCAGTTGATCCGGTCCGTCACCGGGGTCGAGGTCCCGCACGGCAGACTGCCCTTCCACGTGGGAGTGCTGGTGCACAACGTCGGGACCGTGGCGGCCCTGTGGGAGGCTTTCGCGCTTCGCAAACCGCTTTTCGAGCGGGTCGTGACGGTCGCCGGGGCGGTCGTGCGCCCCGGCAACTACCTTACGGCGATCGGCACCTCCGTTCGCGACCTGATCGCCCACGCCGGCGGTCCGACCAGTGAGGCCGGGGACAGGGTGATCGCGGGCGGACCGATGATGGGGCACGCCCTGGGCAGTCTCGACGTCCCGGTGGTCAAGGGGTTGTCGGGCATCGTCGTCCTCAGGGCTGGGGAGACGGCCCCGGTGGTCTTCGGCGACCAGCCATGCATCAGGTGCGCTAGATGCTGGACCGCCTGCCCGATGATGCTTGAGCCTCATGCCATCGGCATCCGCGCCAACGTCCGCGATTGGGACGCCTGCGAGTCACTGCATGCGCTGGACTGTATCGAGTGCGGCTGTTGCGCGTACGTGTGCCCGAGTCGCCGGCCGCTCGTCCAGCTGATAAGGGCCGCAAAGGCGCGGCTGCTCGTTGCGGGGAGGTCGCCGTGAGTGACCTGACCCGGCTGCACGTCGCTCCTTCGCCTCACGTCGCCTCGCCTGTGCGCACATCGTGGGTGATGACGGCGGTCATCGTCGCGCTGGCGCCTTCGGCGCTGTGGTCGGTCTGGCTGATGGGCTGGACCGCCGCGGCGCTGTTCGCGGTTTCCATCGGTTCGTGCGTCCTGACTGAGTGGCTATGGACCCGGGTGGCGGGCAGGCCTTCCACCCTGGGCGACCTGAGCGCGGTCCTGACGGGTGCACTGGTCGCGATGACGCTGCCTCCGCGGACGCCGCTGTGGATGGCCGCCGTGGCTGGCGTCGTCGCCATCGGGCTGGGCAAGATGATCTTTGGAGGGTTGGGGTGGAACATCTTCAACCCGGCGCTCGTCGGCAGGGCCGTCGTTGGCATCTCGTGGGCGGGGGTGCTGGCGGAAGTGCGCCCGTACGCCGGGGGCTGGTACGCGGTGATGCCCGACGCCGCCGCCCCGGGGTTGGACACCGTCAGCGGCGCCACGCGGCTCGCGATAGCGGCCGCTGACAGGGCGGCCGGGGGCGCCTACGGCTTCGAGCCTGCCGATCACTACCGGTCGTTGCTGCTCTCGAACACGCAAGGATCGCTGGGCGAGGTCTCCGCCGCTCTGCTTGTCGCTGGCGGACTGTTCCTCGTCCTGACGCGCGTGGTGGATTGGCGCATCCCCTTGGGCTATCTCGGCACCGTCGTCGCCATATCGGCGGCGTGCGGTTCCGACCCGCTGTTCAACGTGCTGGCCGGCGGAGTGCTGCTGGGGGCGTTCTTCATGGCGACCGACTACGTGACGTCGCCGATGGACCCTCGCGGCCGGTTCCTGTTCGGGGTAGGGTGCGGGGTGTTCAACATGGTCGTGCGATTGTACGGCCCCATGCCTGAGGCCACCACCTTCGCGATCCTGTTCATGAACGGTCTGGTACCGCTGATCGACCGCGCCTTCCGGCCGCGCACGTTCGGACGGAGGAGGCAGGTTGCCTAGCACACCCTCCTCGGCCCCGAGGCTCGTCCTCACGGTAGTCGCCACCTGCGCGATAGCGGCCACGGGGCTCTCGTTCACGCACGCCGCGACCGCCGACCGGATAGCCGAGCAGGAGAGGCGCGCGGTCAGGCGCGCCTTGGCTGAGGTGCTCGGGAGCTCGGAGGGCGCCGTCGAGGTCGAGTCCGTGGACGAGAGTGTGCTTTCTCGAATCGCCTCGGCCGATCCGGCTACCCCGGTCGAGGCGGTCTTCAGGATGAGCGACCTCGACGGCGAGATGCTCGGGTGGGGCATCGCGGTCGCGCCGCGCGGGTACGGTGGTCCGGTGAGGATGATAGTCGGGCTGGACAGTGCCGGGTCGGTCACCGGGGTGAAGGTCGTCTCGCACAGGGAGACGCCGGGACTGGGAGACAAGGTGGTGGAGAGCGGGGATCATCTGGCCGGGTACGCGGGTATCGGCTCGTCCGACGCTGAGCGCGCTGTCAAGGAGGTCGACGCCGTCACAGGCGCGACCAAGTCGTCCAGGAGCGTGCGGGACGGCGTCCTCGCGGCGGCGCGGGGCTGGCGAGCGGTCTTGAGCGAGGAGCAATCTCGATGAGCGAGTGGCTCAGCGTGTACAGGGCGGGACTCTCCCTCGACAACCCCCTGACCGTCCTGATGGTCGGCCTTTGCTCGACCCTGGCCGTGTCGACGCGGGTCGAGGGCTCGCTGTTCATGGGCCTTGCGGTCATGTTCGTCCTGTTGATGAGCAGCGTCCTTGTGTCCACCACGCGCCGCTGGATCCCGCCGGAGGTCAGGATCCCGGTGTTCATCGTGGTCATCGCGTCGTTCGTGACGGTGGTCGATCTGTCGATGAAAGCCTTCCTGCCGACCGTCTACGCCTTCCTCGGGGTGTGGATACCGCTCATCGTGGTCAACTGCCTCGTGCTGGGACGCGCTGAGGGTTTCGCCTACCACCACGGTGTGTGGCTGTCCAGCGCGGACGCCCTGGGGATGGGCACGGGTTTCGCCGGTGTCATCGTGACGCTCGCGGCGATTCGCGAGGTGTTCGGCACCGGGACCATCATCTTCTTCGGCAGGACGTTGCTGGCGATGCCCGCGGCCTACGAACCACCCAATGTGCTGGTGCTCTTCCCAGGCGCGTTCATCGTCTTTGCGTTCGTGGTCGCCGGCTCGCAGGCCTTGAACCGCCGGATCCAGGCGCGTGCGAAGAGGGGGCCGCTATGAGCGTCGTGCAGCAGATGGGACTGCTCCTGGTCGGTTCGGCGCTGGTCAACAACATCCTTCTCACGAGGTTCATCGGGCTCTGCCCGTTCTTCGGCATCTCCGGAAACATGCGGACCGCGTGGGGCATGACCGGGGCCGTCCTGTTCGTGATGACGCTTGCCACGAGCGTCACGTGGTTCGCGTACAACCTGCTGCTCGTGCCCTTGGGCGTCGAGGAGTTCCTCTACATCCCGGCGTTCATCCTGGTCATCGCGGCGCTCGTCCAGTTCGTGGAGATGTACCTGCGCAAGAAGAGCCCTGGGCTGTATCGCTCGATGGGGATCTACCTGCCCCTCATCACCACCAACTGCGCCGTCCTCGCGGCGGCGACCGAGGCGGTCAAGCCCGGCTTCTTCAAGATGAACATGGAGTATGGGTTCGGGCTGGCCGAGTCGGTCGTCTACTCGATCGGCGTGGCGCTCGGCTTCGGCATCGCCCTGATGTCATTCTCGGCGATACGTGAGCGGCTCGAGTCGGCGCCTTGCCCGGAGTGGTTCCGCGGCACACCGCTGGCGTTCATGACGGCGGGCCTCCTCTCGCTCGGCTACGTCGGCCTCGGTTCGTTGTTCGGGTTGTGAGGTAGGGCATGTCGGAGATCTCGATGGTCGTCAACGCCGCTCTCGCGCTGGGGGCGATGGGCGCGGTCTGCGGGGGTCTCCTCGCAGCCGCATCTCGTCGTTTCCACGTGGAGGTGGATGAGCGTGTCGAGGCTGTCCTGGACTCGCTTCCCGGTTCGAACTGCGGCGCTTGCGGCAGCCCCTCATGCTTCTCGATCGCGGAGGCGATAGCCGGGGGTAAGGCCTCCGTGAGCGCGTGTGTCGCGGGAGGCCAGAGCGCTACCGACGCGGTCGCCGCGGTGATGGGCCTGGCCTCTGAGCCGATGGCGGCCGTCGTGTCGGCCCGGCACTGCGGAGGGGGGACCCGAGCGGAGCGCGGCTTCGACTACAGCGGGCTTCTGTCCTGCCGCAGCCTCGACCACCTCGCCGGCGGGGACTTGGTGTGCGCGTGGGGATGCTTCGGGCACGGTGACTGCCTACGCGCGTGTCCGTTCGACGCCGTCTCCATTGACGAGCGGGGGCTGCCTCGCATCGACCCGTCCGCGTGCACCGGTTGCGGCCTGTGCGTCACGGAGTGCCCTCGGGGCGCGAGCGGCCTGCTCGCGCTCGTCGTCGCGGACGCTCCCGTGGTGGTGCGCTGTCGCGCGCATGACAAGCCCGGTGCGAGAAGGCGCCACTGCTCGGCGTGCTGCATCGCGTGCCGGAAGTGCGAGCAGGCATGTCCCACCGGCGCGATCACCGTGGTCGACCGGGTGGCCGTGATCGACTACTCGATCTGCGACGGCTGCGGTGCTTGCGTCTCGGCATGTCCGCAGGAGTGCATCGACCTGCACGGGCGCATGCGCGGTTCGGCCGGGTCGACCGACGGGGCCGGACCTCGCGCTCCGGGCTTCGCGGCGCTCGCGGGATCCGGGGAGGCGGCGGCGCCGTGAACCGATGGGACGCTGCGCTGGCGACCCTGTTGCTGGTCACCGCCGCCGCGGCTTGGCCGCTGTCGGCCTCTGCCGCCGACGAAGGGGTCCGGATCTCGGGTCCGCGGGGCGAGACCCGGTTCGCTTCGGGCGTCAGCGGCGAGTGGCGGATCGAGGGCAGGATCGGCGTCGTGGTCGTCCGGACCGGCCCCGAAGGCGCTCGCGTGGTGGATTCGGGATGTCCGGACAGGTCGTGTGTCCGGACCGGGATCGTGAAGCGAGGCACGGTGACGTGCGCTCCCAACGGCGTCGTCGTCCGCGTCGGCGGCATGCGAGGTGACATCGATGCGGTCAACCGGTGAGCCGGCGCGCGCCGTGACGTTGGTGGCCGCGCTTGTCGCCGCCGCGGCCGTCCTTGGCCTTGCGGAGGCCGTGCTCCTGCCCGACCTGGTGGTGCCCGGTGTCCGGCTGGGCCTCGCGAACGTGCCGCTGCTCATCGCGGTCGTCGCGCTCCGCGCGCGAGGTTCGCTGACCGTCGCGCTGGGCAAGACGATCGTCGTGGGTCTGGCCACCGGCGTCCTTCTTGGTCCGGCGGGGCTGATGTCGGCGGCCGGTTGCCTGGCGGCCTGGGCCGCCGCTGTGACCCTGGCTTCCGCGCGTCGGCTTACGCTCGTCGGTTTGGGCATCGGAGCCGCATCCGCGCATGTGGCTGCACAGTACGCGGCTGCGTCCATCCTCGCCGGGTCGACCGCTCCCTTGAGGGTGCTGCCACTTGCGTTGGCACTCTCGGTGGCCACCGGATCGGTGACCGGCCTGTGCGCGGCACTGCTCGCCAATCGCGCTCCCCTCCGCCTCGTCGATCCTGGAGAGGAAGGGGAGCGGCCTTGTCGGACGTTCTCGGAAGGCGCGGCTGCGCCAGGACCGAGCTTCTGAGCGGTGCGGGAGCTTCGCTCAGCGAAGCGGACCTCGTCGCGGTGCTGCTGGGTGAGGCTTCGGTGGGCGTGCGCACGCACGCTGTGCTCGATCCGCTCTGTGGCGGCGTGGCGGGGCTCAGGCCCGACGACCTGATGGGTGTCCGCGGGGTCGGGCCGGTCGCGGCCGCGAGGGTCCTCGCCGGCCTGGAGTTGTCGCGTCGCGCGACGGTGTTCCGGGTGCTCGAGCGGGCTGCGGTCAGCTCCCCCGAGGACGTGGCTGGCCTGTGCGGTCCGCGGATGGCCGGCCTGGACCGCGAGCACTTCTGGGCTCTGGCGCTGAACACCAAGAACCGTCTGCTCAGGCTCTTCGAGGTGTCGGTGGGATCGCTGTCCGCGTCGATAGTCCATCCGCGAGAGCTGTTCAAGGATGCGGTTCGCCACTCGGCGGCATCGCTCGTGGTGGTCCACAACCACCCGTCAGGCGACCCGACCCCCTCGGGCGCCGACATCCAACTGACACGGCGGCTCGTCAAGGCGGGCGACGTGCTCGGTATCGAGGTGCTGGACCATGTGGTCGTCGGGGACCCGACGACGTTCGTCAGCATGAGGGACTCGGGTCTGATGTGACGCCCTGCCTCGCGCCCTACCTGCGGTGATGCATTCAGAAAGCCGAGGTCGAATCCCCTACCTGTGGTACACTTGGCCAGATCCGGCCCGGGGAGGCCTGTTGTCGTGCGCCATCCCGGGTCGAAGGGCGCTACAGGCGAAGGGCCGCGGATGTCGCTCATCGACATGTTCTTCAACTCATGGGGCGGCGACATGGCCGTCGACCTCGGCACGGCCAACACGCTCGTGTCGGTGCGGGGCCGAGGTATCGTTCTGATCGAACCCTCGGTCGTGGCCGTCGAGCGGGACACCAAGCGGGTGCTGGCCGTCGGCATCGAGGCCAAGCGGATGCTCGGGCGCACACCCGGCTCCATCGTGGCCATACGGCCCCTGAAGGATGGCGTGATCGCGGACTTCGAGGTCACCGAGGCCATGCTCCGCTACTTCATCAACAAGACGCGCGTCAAGCGCTTCCCGTGGCAGCCCAAGCCGCGCGTGGTCGTCTGCGTGCCCTCGGGAGTCACCGAGGTGGAGAAGAGGGCGGTGTTCGAGGCCACGATGCAGGCGGGGGCGCGGCACGCCTACCTCATCGAGGAGCCGATGGCGGCCGCCATCGGAGCCGGGCTGCCGATCCAGGAGCCTACCGGCAACATGGTCGTCGACATCGGCGGCGGGACCACGGAGGTGGCCATCATCTCCCTGGGCGGTATCGTCGTGGCGGAGTCCATCCGCATCGGTGGCGATGAGTTCGACGAGGCGATAATCAACCACCTCAAGCGCGAGTACAACGTCCTGATCGGTGAGCGCACCGCCGAGGAGATCAAGTTCGAGATCGGGTCGGCTTTTCAGCTCGGCGAGGAGCTCGACGCTGAGATCCGGGGACGCGACCTGCTCACGGGCCTGCCGCGCACCCTCAACATCTCCTCCGAAGAGATCCGCATGGCGGTCGAGGAGCCTACCCAGGCGATCGTCGCCGCAATCAAGGGGACCTTGGAGCGAACGCCTCCCGAGCTGGCCAGCGACGTCATCGAGTATGGGATCGTTCTGACGGGTGGCGGAGCGTTGCTCAAGGCGATGGACGAGCGGATCCGCTCCGAGACCGGCATGCCGGTCCACGTTTCTGAGAACGCTCTGATCAACGTAGTGCTCGGTTCGGCCATGGCCCTCGAGGAGATCGACGTCCTCAAGAAGGTCCTGACCGGTTCGAGGTAGGACCGGTACCCGATGGTCGCCTCCGACCCCGGATCCCGTCAGCCGAGCCCGTGGATGCTCCTTCTCGTCGTCGTGATCTCGCTCGCCATCACCTCGGTGCATGCTCGGGAGGGCGATGGAGGGCCGGTGCACGTGGCGCGACGAGCAGTGATGGCCGTCGCCGGCCCGATCGCCTACGCGGGTGACGTCCTGACCCTGCCTTTCAGGGCCGCAGCCGGCTGGATGTCGGGGTTCACGGTCTCACGCGAAGAGGTTGCCGAGTTGCGCGACCAGAACGCCCAGCTCCGGCGCCGGAACGCCGAGCTCGAAGAGGCGGCTCTAGAGAACGAGCGGCTGCGAAAGCTCGTAGGGTTTGTCGAAGCGAGGGACCTGGACGCCAAGGGTGCTCACGTCATCGGGATGCCCTCCTCGTCCTGGGATGGCGTTGTGGTGTTGGACGTCGGGGCCGAGGACGGCATCCGGACCGGGATGCCGGTGCTGGCCGAGGAGGGTCTTGTCGGCCAGGTCGTGGAGGTCGCCCCGGGCTCGAGCCGCGTCAGGCTTCTCACCGACCAGAGGAGTGGCGCAGCCGCCTACATCCAGCGGACAAGAGGAACCGGGGTGGTGCGCGGATCGGTTCAGGGCGCCCTGGGTCTGGAGTTCGTCGAGCGGGAGGCCGTCCCGAAGGTGGGGGACGTGGTCCTGACGTCCGGGCTCGGCGGGGTCTACCCGCGCGGATTGGTGATAGGCAGCGTATCCTCGGTCGATCTGCGCCCCAACGACCTGTTCCCCCGGGTGGTGGTCGAGTCGCGCGTGCGCTTCTCGACCTTGGAAGAGGTCCTTGTCCTGATGTCGCAGATCCCCCAAGTGGAGGGTGCGGTCGAATGAGCCGTTGGCTTCCCACCGCGCTCGCGATCCTGGCGGCCCTCGCGGCGCAGGTCGCGCTCGCTCCGCATCTGGCCCTCGGGGGTTCCGTGCCCAACCTGCTGCTGCTGGTGGTGGTGACTCTGGCGTTCGTCCGCGGGGCGGGGTCGGGTCTGTATGGAGGGTTCTTCGCGGGCCTCGCGCTAGACTTGATAGGCACCGGTCCGGTCGGCGCATGGGCCATGGTGCTGGCTTTGACCGGTTACGCCACGGGGATGGCCGCGGCGAACGTCTTCGCCGAGGGGTGGCTGCTGCCCACCACCGTCGCCGCGCTTGCCAGCCTGGTCGCCGAGACCGCCTACGCGCTCCATCTGGCGCTGCTGGGGCAGGGCGCCACCTTCTGGGACTCCCTGACGGGCAGGGCGCTTCCTGAGGCGGTGTATACTGCCGTCCTGGCCCTGCTCGCCTATCCTTGGCTGGTCCGGTTCTTGCGACGGGAGCCGCGGCTCACACAGTTCGGGCGCGTAGGCTGACCGGTCAGGTAACCGACGATCAAGCGGCAGGGTCCGCCGGAGTCTCGACATGGCGACATTCAGGGAGCGACTCAAGCCCCGCTTCGCAGTGTTCGGCGGCATCGTGCTGTCCGTTCTGCTGCTGCTCGCCGTCCGGCTCTGGAGCGTCCAGGTGGTGTCGGGGAGCGCATACGCCGAGCGGGCGGAGTCCAACCGCACGAGGGAGATAGCGATTGAGGCTCCTCGCGGCCGTATCCTCGACCGTGAGGGCAGGCCCCTGGCCGCGAACCGGGCGACACTCGCGGTCCTCGTCTCGCCCGCGGCGAAGGACGACGACGACCTGCTCGACGACCTGACGACCCTGCTGGGTGTCCCGCGGCAGGAGATAGTCGACCGGCTGAACAGTGTCCGTGAGGCGCCGCTCGAGCCAAGGGTGGTCGCCATCGACGTGTCTCGCGAGGCGGTGGCTTTCATCGCCGAGAACGAGTCCGCGCTTCCCGGCGTCGAGGTCCGAGTCATCGCCGTGCGAGACTACCCCGGGGGCGAGACAGCGGCCCACCTGCTCGGATACACAGGCCTGATCAGCGGCGAGGAGCTGTCGCAGCCGGGCTTCTCCGGCTATCGGGCAGGAGACCTCGTGGGCAAGACCGGGGCGGAGAAGCAGTTCGAGTCGGTGCTCCAGGGCGACCACGGACGCCGTCTGGTGGAGGTCGACGCGTGGGGGCGCCAGCGGGGTGTCGTCTCCGAGAGCGAGCCGGTCCCGGGCCGCGACATTCGGCTGACGGTCGACATGGACGTCCAGCGGGTCGCCGAGAACGCCTTGGAGGACGCACTGTCGGACGCTCGACGGGAAGGGTTTTCCAAGGCCAAGGCGGGCGCGGCCGTCGCCATGGACATACGGACCGGGGAGATCCTCGCCATGGCGAGCGCCCCCGCCTACGACCCGCGTCAGTTCATCGGCGGGATCTCGCAGGAGGACTGGGGGCGCCTTAACGCCCCGGGCGGCGAGTATCCGCTCAACAACCGCGTGATCATGGCCGCGTATCCGCCGGCCTCCACGTTCAAGGTGGTCACGGGTCTGGCCGGCCTCACCGACGGGATCACCTCGCAATGGAGGCAGTACCGCTGCGTCGGCCGATGGACCGGGATGGGCGAGGAGTGGTCCAAGGCGTGCTGGCAGCGTCGCGGCCACGGAACGGTTTCCTTCCACGGCGGTATGGTCGAATCCTGTGACATCGTGTTCTACGAGATCGGGCACGAGCTGCATCGCCGCGGCGAGGAGCGGCTCCAGGCGGTGGCGCGCGAGTTCAACTTGGGTTCGCGGACCGGTATCGACCTTCCTGGCGAGGTCCCCGGAAGGGTTCCGGACGCCAAATGGAAGGCGGAGTTCAACCGCGACTACCCCGAGTATGCAGTCTGGCTCCCCGGGGACACGGTCAACATGTCCATCGGTCAAGGCGACCTGCTGACCACGCCGCTGCAGATGGCGGTCGTGTACGCGGCGATCTGCAACGGCGGCGCGATTGTGACCCCGCACGTGTTGGGGGCGGTCCTGGACGCGGACGGCCGGCCCGTCATCGAGAGCGAGGCGAAGGCGATCGGAACGCTGACGGCCACGCCTGCCGAGCTCGGCATCTTGAAGCGGTCGCTCTTCGATGTGACCGAGGTGGGGACTGGGCGCTCAGCGTTCGCGGGCTTCGGACGCAAGGTCTTCGGGAAGACCGGCACCGCGGAGGTTTACGGCAAGGACGACTACGCTTGGTTCGTAGCCGTGGCCCCGGCAGAGGAGCCGCGCTACGCGGTGACCGTCGTCATAGAGCAGGGCGGGCACGGTGGGTCCATCGCCGCACCGGCCGCGCGTGACATCCTCAGCCAGTTGTTCGGCCTGCCTGTCCGTCACGTACGTGCTCACGACGTCTCGAGGTGATGATGCGAGAGACCGGGCTTCGAAGGGTCCTGCAGGTGGTGAACCTTCCCCTGATGCTCCCGGTGTTGGCCCTGGTCGTCTACGGGACGGTCATGATCTGGTCGGCCACGAGCGGTATGGCCAGGGGCGACGCGATGATCCGCCGCCACGTCATGGGGCTGGCGATAGGGTTGGTCCCGTTCGCGATCGCGTGGATCGTGGACTACAGGCGGCTTCTGGGATGGCTCGGCCCGCTCTGGTGGGGGACCCTGTTCCTCGTCATCTCCCCGAGGATCCCTGGTCTGGGAGACACGGCCAAGGGCGCCACCTCCTGGCTAGAGGTGGCCGGAATACGGCTGTTTCAGCCCTCGGAGCCTGCGAAGCTGCTGTTCATCATCGTCATGGCCGCCGCTGTCTCCCGCTATCGAGGGCAGATCTCGGCTCCCGCTGACGTCCTACGTATCGCCGCCTACATGGCCGGTCCGCTCGCGCTGATACTCCTGCAGCCCGACCTTGGCACCGGGCTCGTGTTCGTGGCGATAGCCATGGGGATGTTCCTTGTCGGCGGGATGCGACCGAGGTGGTTCGCGGTGTTTGCCCTGGTCGGGATACTTGCGGTCTCGACGGTGCTGGGATTTGGGCTTCTCGCCGAGTATCAGGAGAACCGCCTGCTGGTCTTCGTCGATCCGGATCGGGACCCGCGTGGCGCAGGATACAATCTCGCCCAGTCCAAGATCGCCATCGGCGCCGGGGGCCTGTTCGGGAACGGGTTGACCTCCGGCACTCAAGGCAACCTGAACTTCCTTCCCGAGAGGCACACGGATTTCATCTTCTCGGTCCTTGGCGAGGAGCTCGGGTTCGTGGGCGCCTTGGGGTTGCTCGCCCTGTACTTAGGCCTGCTCGTCGCCGCGCTGGAGGTCGCGGCATCCAGCAAGGACCTGTACGGCGCGCTTATCGTCGTGGGCGTGATGAGCATGTGGACGTTCCAGATACTGGTCAACATCGGCATGACCGTCGGGATGATGCCCATCACTGGGATACCCTTGCCGTTCATGAGTTTCGGCTCGTCGTTCATGGTCACCAACCTCGCGGCTACGGGTATGCTCCTGTCCGTGTGGTCACGCCGGTACGGCGTGTAGGAAGGAGCCTTCATGCCGGTCCCAATCGATGTCCGCGACCTGCTGAAGCACGGGCGAAGGCTGCACGAGGAGCGGGAACGCCCGGTGCGGCTGGTGGTCCTGCTGGAGCCCGGCGCTGACGCGGAGCTGCTGGATGCGGTCAGGAAGCATCTGTGCCCCCAGACGTCCTTTGGCAGGGTGGCCGTCGAGGTCGTCGAGCCCGGGTTCGACATAGAGGTGGACGGCGGCGTGGACGCCGTGGTGGCTGTCGCCGGTCCGGGAGGCCCCGACCTGCGAAGGGCGATCGCATCTCCGGCGGGGCGCGCGGTTCCCGTGGCGGTGGTGGCTGTGGGCACGGATGGCGCGTGGCTCGCCGGCGTTCTCGGGCACCCGCTCTCTGACACGCTCGTGGGCAGTGACGCGGACGCCGTCGTGAGCCGAGATCTCGCGGACTGGTTCGTGGACCGGCTGGCGAGTAAACGTATGGCTCTCTCCTACAACTTCACCTTTGTTCGCCGTGAGGTCGCCCGTGACGCCGTCAACGCGACGGCGTGGCAAAACGCCCTCATCGGGGGGGTTGTCATCATCCCGGGCGCCGACATGCCCCTCATGACGGCCAACCAGGCCAAGATGCTCCTGCAGATCGCGGCCGCGTACGGTCAGAGGCTGGGGGCGGACCGCATCAGCGAACTGGCCGCGGTCGTGGGCGGCGGGTTCGTCATGCGCGGCGTCGCCCGGCAGGTCCTGACCCTCGTGCCCGGCTTCGGTTGGGCCTTGAAGGCGGGGATCGGTTACGCGGGCACGCTGGCGATGGGCCGGGCAGCCATCGCCTACTTCGAGCGCGGCGCGGACCTGGGCTTTGTGACCCGGAAGGTCGCCGAGGTCAGAGAGGCGGTCGTCGCGAGGTATGGACGCCTGCCCTCGCGGGACGCCACGCCGCGCGCGGCACGGGAGCTGGCCGAGACTGTCGTCACTGAGGCGCTCGAGGAGCCGCGGCTACCTGACATCCCGGAAGCTGCCCGTGAGTGACGTCTGGCAGCGGACGGAGCGCCTGCTCGACGGCGTCGAGAGGCCCGTTCGCTACATAGACCGCGAGTGGAACTCCGTGGTCGACCGCTCTGCCGACGTGCGCTTCGCGCTCGTCTACCCTGACGCCTACGAGGTGGGGCAGTCCAACCAGGCCATCGGGATACTCTACGAGCGGCTCAACGCTTTGGAGGGCGTGGCGGCCGAACGGGCCTTCCTCCCGTGGAAGGACATGATCTCGGCCATGAGGCGACAGGGCGTCCAGCTGTCCACGCTGGAGTCCTCCACGCCGCTGCGCGAATGCGACGTCGTCGGGATCACCCTGCCCTACGAGCTCACCTACACCAACATCCTCGAGGTGCTGGACCTCGCCGGCATCCCGTTGCACGCCGCGGATCGGGGTGATCGCGACCCTGTGGTAGTTGCTGGTGGACCGTGCGCGTTCAATCCGGAGCCGGTGTCGATGTTCGTCGACGCGGTCCTTCTCGGCGACGGCGAGGAAGCGGTGGCCGACATCGTCGAGGTCATCAGGGTTTCCCGCCGATCGGGGAGGGAGGCCGCTCTAGGCGCGCTGGCGTCCGTTCCCGGGGTCTACGTCCCGTCGCTGCACCAGCCGGGCACCGGCCGTCCTGTCCGCAAGCGTATCCTCAAGGACCTCGACGCTGTGCGCGCCCCGGTCTGCCCCATCGTGCCGTTCATGGATGTGATTCACGATCGCGTCGCGGTCGAGGTCGCGCGCGGTTGCACCAGGGGATGCCGCTTCTGCCACGCGGGGATGGTGTACAGGCCGGTTCGGGAGCGTTCCGCGGACAGCGTGGTGCGCGACGTCATGGCTTCGCTGCGCTGCACCGGTTACGAAGAGGTCTCACTGACGTCCCTTTCCACCACCGACCACTCGGCGATCGAGGACGTTCTGCGACGTCTGACCAGGAGACTCGACGGCACGGCCACGTCGCTGTCCCTGCCATCCCTGAGGGTCGACGCCCATGGCGTCGATATGGCCGCCCTGGCCTCCGCGGGGAAGAAGACGGGCCTGACCTTCGCTCCCGAGGCGGGGACCCAGAGACTGCGGGATGTCATCAACAAGAACATCACGGAGGCCGACCTTCTCGAGACCGTCCATCGGGCGATGTCAGCCGGGTGGCGCAGGGTGAAGCTGTACTTCATGGTCGGGTTGCCGACTGAGACGGACGAGGACGTCCGCGCGATCGGCCAGCTGGTCGACAAGGTCGTGGCTGCGGCGAAGGAAGCCACCCCCAAGGGCGAGCGGGGAGCTTTGCGCTTCGCGGTGTCGGTCTCGACTTTCGTCCCCAAGGCGCACACGCCCTTCCAGTGGGAACCTCAGGCGACCCGCGAGGCGATCGCCGAGCGCCAGTCGCTGTTGCGCGCGTCGATGCCGCGCAAGGGGGTCGAGCTGTCCTGGCACGACCCCGAGACCTCCTTCCTCGAGGGGGTCTTGGCACGTGGCGGACGTGAGCTCGGTCCGGTCATCGAGGCGGCCTGGAGGTCGGGCTCCCTGTTCGATGCGTGGAGCGACGAGTTCGACTACGCGCGATGGGAGTCGGCGTTCGCGGAGGCCGGGGTCGATGCCGTCGCGATCGCCTGTGCGGCGCGCGAGCCGGGGTCCCTTCTGCCGTGGGGACACCTCTCTTCCGGTGTGGACGAGGCGTTCCTTGTGTCTGAGCGAGAAAGGGCGCTGCGCGCCGAGGTGACACCCGATTGCTCCGGAGGCCCGTGTTCGGACTGCGGGGTGTGCCCCAGCCTTGGGGCGAGCGTCAGGACGGCGGGTGAGCGGCGTGTCTAGCGCCGGTTTCCGGCTTCGCGTCACCTACGCCAAATCGGGCAGGTGCCGCTTCCTTTCCCATCTCGAGGTGACTCGCGCCCTTGAGCGGACTTGCCGTAGGGCGGGATTGCCCTATGCTGTGACGCAGGGGTTCTCCCCGCGGATCAAGATGGCCTTCGGGCCAGCGTTGCCGGTAGGCACCGGCGGCTTGTGCGAGGCGTTCGATGTCTGGCTGACCAGGTACGTGCCTCCCGCCACGGCGGCAGAGGCGCTGGCGAGGGTGTCTGCTCCGGAGCTGATGGCAGCGGGGGCCGCCTACGTCGATGGTCGGGAAGCGTCGCTCACGGCCGGTTCGTCGGTTGCGAGGTATCTGGTCGAGACAGAGGAGGTGGATGCCCGGACGCTTAGGGAGGCCCTCGGCGCACAGGTGCGCACGGGTGAGCTCAGGTTGGAGCATCAGGGCAAGACCAAGGTTTTCGACCTGCCCCGCGTTCTCCCGAAGGAGCCGTGGGTCGAGGTCGGCGAGGACGGCGAGGTGCGGGCGCATCTCACGGTCCTGATTGGCCCCGACGGCTCCCTCCGGCCCGAGACGCTGGTCTTGGCCGCTCTCTCGTCGATCGGCGCGCCAGGCATCGTCACTAGGGTGACGCGAACGGAGATCCTTCGCCCCTAGCGATGCGCCCCCCTGAGGCATGGGCGGGACGTGGCGGAGATCGTCATGGACATGCTGGTCTCGCACGACACCGGCGAGACGCGGGTCGCCATCCTCGAGGACCATCAGGTCGTCGAGGCGTACGTCGAGCGACCGAAGCGCAGCGTCGCGGGCAACGTCTATCTGGGGCGGGTCCGGGACGTGCTCCCCGGCATGCAGGCCGCTTTCGTAGACATCGGGCTGGAGAAGAACGCGTTCCTCTATGTCGACGAGGTCGTCACGCCTGAGGGTATCGAGGGTGTGCCCCGAAGGCCGATCCAGTCGCTGCTCAAGCCGGGTCAGCAGATCGTCGTCCAGGTTACCAAGGACCCGATGGGGACGAAGGGGGCGCGGGTCACGACCGATGTGGCGCTGCCCGGCCGGTTCCTGGTGCTGATGCCCTTCTCTGAGTTCCTGGGCGCTTCCAAGAAGCTCGACGAGGACGAGCGCGAGAGGCTCACCTCCGTGCTTGGCAGGATACGCCCCGACGGGGTGGGCATCATCGCTCGAACCGCCGCGGCGTCAGTTCCCGAGAAGGACCTCTGCGCTGACGTCGACTTCCTGATGCGCCTGTGGAAGCGCGTGCAGGGGCTGTCGAGGGAGGGTGTCGCTCCGGAGGTGCTGTACACGGAGATGGATCTTGCGCTCCGACTGGTCCGCGACATCTTCGGCGAGGGGTTCCGAAGACTGGTGATCGATCACAGGGAGACGCACGACAAGGTGGTCTCCTTCCTTCGGAAGACCTCGCCCCACCTGGTCCGCAGGGTCACGTTGCACAAGGACGGGGTGCCGCTGTTCGAGCACTTCGGCGTGGAACCGCACCTCGAGCGTGCCATCCAGCGGGTCGTACCCCTGCCTAGTGGCGGTCACATCGCGATCGACCGGACGGAAGCTTTGACCGCCATCGACGTCAACACGGGCTCCTTCACGGGCAGGCACGACCTCGAGGACACCGCGCTTCGCACGAATCTCGAGGCGGCGACGGAAGTCGTCCGTCAGCTTCGCCTCCGGGACATCGGCGGGATCATCGTCATCGACTTCATCGATCTGGATCACGCTGCCAACAGGGCAGAGGTGATGAGCCGTCTTCTGACAGCATTGGAGCGGGACAGGACCAAGACCCGGGTGACTGAGATGACCCGGCTGGGCATGGTCGAGATGACCAGGAAGAACGTGACTGAGGGGCTGTACGGCATCCTCACCGAGCCGTGCCCGCACTGCGCCGGGGAGGGCCGCGTGCTCTCTGATGTCACCAAGAGGCTGCAGGTCGAGCGCCGGATGCGTCACATCCTGTCAGCCGGCAAGTCGGCGGCGTACCTGCTGGGTGTCGCGCCTGACACGTATGAGCTTGTGATGGCGCCGGGCAACAACGCCGTGGCACGCCTCAGAGCCGAGTCGGGAAAGCAGGTGTCGGTTGTGCCGGAGCGCTCATGCGGCCCGATCGAGGTCCGGGTGCTGATCGAGGGTCGCGCGGGCGCCGTGCAAAGGGCGCTGGAGTGAGGTCGGCTGGCACGTCCGGGACCGTGGTCGCGAACACGGTCCCGGGAGATCGACACGGTGATGGGCTGCTCGGGCGTCCACTCGTCTTCGATCGGTTCGGCCGCGAACTCCACGTCCTGCATCGGAACCACGCCAAGCGAACAGGTCTTGGTCTTCGCCGTCTCCGCGAGCTGCTCGACGGTCGTCACCAGTGGTAACACGACCGGCGTCCAACGGTTGACTTCGCATCCGGCATAGCCGATTACTCGCGCCATGAATGAGAATCATTCACGCGCTGAACAGGAGTACCTGCCTCGATGGCTGGCCGATCCCCTGCGCTAGGCCTTGGACACGTACCCGATCGTCGTGCTCTCAGGCGCCCGCCAGGTCGGCAAGTCGACACTCCTGGCCAACGAGAAGCCGTTCTCGGAGTTGCCGTATGTCACCATGGACGACTTTGATGCGCTCGAGCGGGCTCAGACCGATCCAGCAAGCCTGTGGGCTGGCGAGAAGGCCGTGGTGCTCGATGAGGTGCAGAAGGCACCGGGTGTGCTCGATGCCATCAAGTCAGCGGTCGACCGCGATCACAGCATGCGCTTCGCGCTCTCCGGATCCGCGAACCTGCTCCTGATGCG
>JBBIJK010000031.1:0-22056 GCA_037445995.1 Actinomycetota bacterium
TCCTTACGTGAGGCAACGAATCGATTTCGGCGACATTCCTAGTGAGGCAACTCGGACTGTTCCATTTGCGGCGAGGATGGCGTACACTGTCTGCGGGCCGGATGGAAGGCCCGCACGGTTGGCGGCGTGAACGACCGCTCGAACGTGGAGGGTCGTCACGTCGTTTTGTTTGCCCCGAGAGAGGGGCGGAAGGAAGGTTCGGAATGCCTGAGGGTACTGTCAAGTGGTTCAACCCGGACAAGGGCTACGGCTTCATCTCGATGGAGGGTGGCGACGACGTGTTCGTCCACTTCTCCGAGATCCAGGGCGAGGGCTTCAAGACCCTCGACGAGGGCCAGGCCGTCGCGTTTGAGGTCACCGAGGGTCAGAACGGCAAGAAGCAGGCGAGCAACGTCCGCAAGATGTAGCTGCCGGCCCTAGCCGGAACCGAAGGGGGCGGTCCACTGGGCCGTCCCTTTTCCGTTCAGGGGCCAGCCGCCGTAGCGTCCACACCGAGAGGGGCGGAACGCACATGATCCACGCCGAGGGGCTTGTGCGCAGGTTCGGCGCCTCCACCGCAGTGGACGAGGTCTCCTTCGAGGTGGGCGAGGGTGAGGTGTTCGGCTTCCTCGGGCCGAACGGCGCCGGGAAGACCACCACGATCAACATGCTGTGCACGCTGCTTCGCCCTGATGGAGGCTCGGCGAAGGTGAACGGCTTCGACATCCGGCGCGAGCGCGCCCAGGTGCGCCGTTCAATCGGTCTTATATTCCAAGACCAGACGCTGGATGAGCGCCTTACGGGGATGCAGAACCTCAGGTTCCACGCGATGCTCTACGGCGTTCCCCGGGACACCTTCCGCGAGCGCGCGGGGGAGCTGCTGTCGATGGTCGGGCTCGAGAGCAAGGCCGGAGAGAACGTCCGGCAGTACTCGGGCGGCATGCGCCGGAGGCTTGAGATCGTCAGGGGACTTCTTCATCACCCACGCGTGCTCTTCCTGGACGAGCCCACGATCGGCCTCGACCCGCAGACCAGGCGGAGGATCTGGGAGCACCTTCTCGAGCTGCGCTCGGCGAAGGGTCTGACACTGTTCATGACCACTCACTACATGGACGAGGCCGAGCACTGCGACCGCATCGCCGTGATCGACAACGGTCGCATCATCGCGCTTGACACCCCTGACAAGCTCAAGGCGATGGTCGGTGGCGACATCGTCACCCTTGAGACGAGTGACAACGAGGCCGCCGCCGGGCGCATCCGCTCGCTTCATGGGATGGAAGCCAGGTTGACTGACGGCGGGCGCAAGCTGGTGGTCGAGGTGGAGGACGGCGGACGGTTCGTGCCGGTCGTGCTTGAGACGCTGAGGTCGGCCGCGGTGCCGCTCGATGTCACGGACGTCGCCCTGAGCCGCCCCACGGTGGAGGACGTGTTCATCAAGCTGACGGGCAGGACGATCCGCGAGAGCGAGGCCGACGCGGTCGAGCGTGCCCGCATGCACAGGCGCGCCGGTCGTCGCGGTCCGGGCGCCCACGGCTGAGGGAGGCTGGTTTGGATCTGCGCAGCGACGTGAGGGGCGCGTACACGGTCTGGTACCGAGACGTGCTTCGCTTCTTTTCCGACCGGACAAGAATCGTCGCCTCGCTCGGCCAGCCCCTGCTGTTCCTCTTCATATTCGGCGGCGGCATGGCGGGGGCGATGGCCTCGCTTGGCGGCGGCGAGGTGGACTACCGGAGGTTCATGTTCCCCGGCATCATCGGGATGTCGGTCCTGTTCACGGCCGTCTTCTCCGCGGTCTCGGTGGTCTGGGACCGCGAGTTCGGCTTCCTGCGAGAGGTTCTTGTCGCGCCCGTGTCGCGCGCTGCGGTGGCCATCGGCAAGGTGGCCGGCGGTTCTACCGTCGCGATGTTCCAGGGAGGGATCATCCTGCTGCTCGCACCGTTCATCGGGGTCGATCTGACCGTCGGTCAGGTGCTCTCACTTCTGGGGCTCATGCTGCTGCTGGCCGCGGTGATGACCGCCTTTGGTCTGCTGCTCGCGGCGCGGCAGCGGACCATGGAGGGGTTCCAGATGGTCATGCAGTTCCTGCTGATGCCGATGCTGTTCGTCTCGGGGGCGTTCTTCCCGCTGAACGGGGTGCCCGTGTGGCTCCGTTGGCTCGCGGACGTGAACCCCGTGACCTACGGGGTGGACGCGCTCAGGCAGACGGTACTGTCGGCCACCGTCTCCGAATCCGCGCTGGCCGCTCTGAGTCTGCGCACCGTCGGAGCGAACGTGGCTTGCCTGGCCGCGTTCTTCCTCGCCTTCCTGGTTCCAGCGATAGCGCTGTTCTCGCGTCAGGACTGAGCGGGGGGCCGATCGTCCGCGAGTCGCTCGAGGACCCAGGCGATGTTCGCTCCCAGGTCCCGCATCGTCTGCATCCCCTCCTCGTCTTCGGCCGCGGCGCCAGCCGGTCCGCCGATGCCGAGGTTCCAGTATGTGGATCCCGGCACGATCATCCCGCTGATCATGAAGAAGTGGTTGATGGTGTCCAGTGCGTGGATGGCCCCGGCCCGGCGGACGGCCACCACGCCGGCGCCCACCTTGCGCCCGAGCATGTGTCCGTTCCCGCGCGCGACGTAGCCCGCTCTGTCGATGAGGGCCTTGAGCTCAGGCGTGATGTCTGCGAAGTAGACCGGTGAGCCCAGGAGGATCCCGTCGGCGCTTCGCATCATGTCGATGCATCCGTTCGCGAAGTCCCGGACGCCGTGGCACTGGCCGGTCGGCTCTTTGCGGCAGCGGCCGCAGGCCCTGCACCCGCGTACCTCCTCGCCCGCCAGCTGCACCAGCTCTGTGGCGTGGCCGGCCCGTTCGAGCTCGCCGAGCACCTCCCTGAGCAGCAGGGCCGTGTTGCCGTCGCGACGGGCCGAGCCGCAGAACGCGACCACTCGCATATCGATCCTCCTGCCGACGACCGGCCGCGGTACTCAACCGCGACGCGGGTAGGAAGCACAGTCTACCCGTAGCGTTGAGCGTACCGCCATGGACCGCTCGTGCGGCGGCTAGGCCAGCGTGTCGGCCGCCCAGAGGCCGTGCAGGTTGCACGAGGCGGTCGCGCGCAGCGGGGTCCCCGGATCGAGCTCCACCCGCCAGGTGACGTCGGGGGCCGCAACGACCGCTGAGAGCTCGGCACGTGCGATCACCGAGCCGCCCACCGACAGGGCTATCCACTCGATGTGGTGGTCCGGGAGGTTGGGATGGGAAGTCATGCGCCCCACGCGGACCCGGACCATCACGGAACCGCCCTCGCGCGCGACCTCGAGGTCGGGAGCGTGCTTCTGCTCGTACTCGCTGGTGGCGCCGGCGTCGCCTACGACGTTGATCGGGTCCAGCACGGGTGCGTTGCTCATATCGGACCTCCTTGAGGGCGGACTCTAGGCGGGGCATGTCCCCGCATGCTATATCCCCCGTGGGAGCGCTCTCGTGCGCTAGACTCACGAGACCCGCGGAAGGAGTCCGAGCGATGGCCCTGACAGATCGGCTTGTCCGTCGAGAAGACGCCGCGCTGGTGGTGATCGACGTCCAGGACCGGCTAGCCGCCGCCATGGGGTCGCATGACGCCGTCATCGCTCGATGCGTGATGTTGGCGAAGGTCGCTGTGCTGGTCGGCATGCCGATCGTCGTGACCCGCCAGTACCCCAAGGGGCTGGGCGAGACCGTCGGGGAACTGGAGTCGGTGCTGCTCGCGGCCGCCTCCGCCGGTGCGCGGGTGCAGAGCCTGGATAAGACGGCCTTCTGTTGCGCCGCCGAACGGCCGTTCATGGACGCCCTCGAGGCGACGGGCCGCTCGCAGGTTATCGTCGCGGGGATGGAGACGCACATCTGCGTCGCCCAGACCGCGTTGGCGCTCGCCGGGTCGGGGCGCGACGTGCATGTGGCCGCCGACTCCTGCTGCTCCCGGTTCATCATCGACCATGACACGGCGCTGGACCGCCTCAGGGCGGCAGGGGTGACGGTGACGACCACAGAGTCGGTGATGTACGAGGCGGTGGGTGTCGCGGGCACCGACGAGTTCAAGGCGCTGCTCGCGATAGTGAAGGACGGCTCTTGATGGCGATGCTGTTGGATGGCCGGGCGGTGGCCGAGGCCGTCGAGGAGCAGACGGCGCAGACGCTCGGCTCGCTTCCCGGGCAGGCAGGGCTCGCTGTGGTGCTCGTGGGCGACGACCCTGCCTCACAGTCGTACGTCGAGATGAAGGAGCGCGACTGCCAGCGGCTTGGGATCAGGAGCTTCGACCACCGGCTGCCGCATGACACCTCGCAGGAGGAGCTCGACTCCCTTATCGACTCCCTGAACGCCGACCGCGACGTCCACGGCATCCTCGTGCAGCAGCCCCTCCCCGCGCATCTGGACGTCGAAGAGGTGGTGGCGAGGGTCTCCCCCGACAAGGATGTCGACGGGTTCCACCCCGTGAACCTCGGGAGACTGATGAGGGGCCTGCCGGGGCACCGGGCGTGCACCCCATGGGGCGTGATGCGGATCCTGGACCACTACGGGATCGACCCCAGGGGCAGGAACGCTGTCGTGGTCGGCCGCTCGCTGATCGTCGGGAAGCCTATGGGGCTGATGCTGCTGGAGCGGGACGCGACCGTGACCTGGTGCCACAGCCGCACCGTCGGGCTGGAGGACGTCTGCCGGCGGGCCGACATCCTCGTCGCGGCGATCGGCCGCCCCCGGATGCTGGGGGACGAACATGTCGGCGAAGGCGCCGTCGTCATCGACGTGGGCATCAATCGGACGGACGCCGGTCTTGTGGGCGACGTCGATCATGAGGCGGTAGCTTCGCGTGCCAGTGCCATCACCCCCGTCCCCGGCGGGGTCGGTCCCATGACGAGGGCCATGCTGATGGACAACACGGCCCGGGCCGCAGCGAAGGCGATGCAGCGCTGACGCGGGGTCACGCGTGCGTGCGGTAAGATGTCGTCCACTCGCAAGCTCGAGACGACCGGAGAGCGAACCGATGAAGAGATGGCTCCCCTTTGCCCTGATGGCCGTCGTGTCGATGACGACGTTCGCAGCCGCATCCGTCGCCATGGCCGCGAGCGTGCTGCCCTCCTACGACGTGCAGCTATGGGTGGGTGCGGACGAATCGAACCCCGATGCGGTAGTGCTGATCGCGGGCGTCCGGGTGCCCGACGACATCCCGCTCCCGATGACGGTTCGCGTGCCTCTGCCTGACGGGGTCCGCCTGACCTGGGCGGGGGAGATCCTGGGCGGGGACCCCTCGGCCGACATCCAGAGGGAGACCACCATCGTGGCGGGCGGCGGTGGAAGGGCGGTGGAGTTCACCCTTTTCGAGAGCCGGGACGGCCAGGTGGAGGGTTTCTGGATGCCGCTTGAGAGGAGCGGCGCCGCCAAGAGGGCCAAGGCCAGATGGGTGCAGGTCGTGCCGACGGACCGTGTCGACTTCAGCGTGCGTCTGCCCCCGGGAGCGGGAGATGTCTCCATCATCCCGATGCCGCCCGGTGCTCCGCAGCAAAACGAGAGAGGCGAGCGTCTGTTCACGCTGCCAAGCAAGCCGTTGGGGCTTGGTGAGGCATACGAACTGGAGTTCTCGTTCGTCCCTGGCGCGCTCGCGGCCGACCCGGGATCCTCGGGCGTGTCGACGCAGGTGCTCGTCGGGTCCCTCGGCGGGCTGGCGCTCATCCTCGCGATCGCGGTCGCGGCCCTGCTCCGCCGGGAGAGGGAGCGCGCCGGCCATGTGGATGTCGAAGACGGCTAGGTGCTTGACGCTCGCCGCCGGGTGTGTCCAGAATCTTGAGTCGCGGCCCGAGCGGGCCGGAACGGGGAGGGCGTCCGCGGCCGGTCAGGTTCGCGGGTGCCGGATGAGTTGCCCGGTGAGGGCCGGGCGGAAGGGTGGACTGGGATGCCAGAAGGTACCGTCAAGTGGTTCAATCCGGACAAGGGGTATGGCTTCATCTCGCAGGAGGGCGGAGAGGACCTGTTCGTGCACTTCTCCGAGATCCAGGCTGACGGCTTCCGCACCCTTGACGAGGGTGACAGCGTGACCTTTGACATCACCGAGGGTCAGAACGGCAAGAAGCAGGCGAGCAACGTTCGCAAGGCGTGACCGGGCTTTGATCGTCAAGCGAGGAAGGGCGGTCCTTTGCGGGCCGCCCTTCTGTCTTGGCGGGGGCGAGGTGATTCGATGGCGGGCAGCGCGGTCGCGGCGTTCATCTTGGTGGCATTGGCGGAGTTGGGCGACAAGACCCAACTGTTGACGCTGGTGCTCGCCTCGCGGCACGGCGTCCGCTCCGTCGTCCTCGGGGTGGGGGCGGCGATAGTCGTGCTGCAGACCGCCGCGGTGGCTTTCGGGGCGACGCTGGGCTCGCTGATACCGCAGGGTGTCCTTCCGTGGATGGCGGGGATGACCTTCATCGCCTTCGGTGTCTGGACGCTCGCAGGTTCCTCCGAGGAAGGGGAGGGGGGCGTCGCGCCCGCGGCCCGGGTGGCGGGGTCAGGGGTGGCGACCGCGTTCGGGGCGTTCCTGCTCGCGGAGCTCGGCGACAAGACGCAGCTCATGACGGCCGCCCTCGCGGCGGATCCGGTACGCGTGACGGCGGGGGCGGTGACGCGGGGGGCGACCGGGGCGGGTGCCTGGGTGGGCGTCCTCCTGGGCTCGGTCCTCGCGATGTTCGCCGTCAACGGGCTCGCCGCCCTGGCGGGGTCGGCGCTCGGAGCCCGCCTCGCTCCGAGGCGCGTGGCTCGCTTCGCAGGCTTGATCTTCCTGGCTGTCGGGGTGGCCACCCTGTGGATGGCATGGAGGGGCGGAAGCCCGTGAGGGTACTGCTGCATGCGTGCTGCGGGCCCTGCCTGCTGGAGCCGTTCGACGCGTTCAGGAGCGGACACGAGGTGACGGTCTGCTTCGCGAACCCCAACATCAGACCGATCGAGGAGTACATCAGGCGGCGCGATGCACTGACGCGCCACGCCAGGGAGGCGGGAATCGTCGCCTTCGAGGTGCCCTGGGTCGAGGGTGAGTGGGAGACCGCAGTGGCCGGTGCGTCCAACAGGAGCGACCGCTGTCGGCGCTGTTACGCGCTGCGCCTCGGGATCGTGGCCCGGGAGGCGGCGTCCGGGGGGTATGACGCCGTTGCGACCACGCTGTCGGTGAGCCCGTTCCAGGACCCGGTGGCGATCGAAGATGAAGGGGCCGCCGCGTGCGAGAGGGCGGGGGTCTTGTGGGCGGGAGCCGACTTCCGGGAGCGCTACGGCGAGGCCGTCAGACGCTCGCGCGAGATGGGGATGTACCGCCAGAACTACTGCGGGTGCCTGCCCTCGGTCGACGAGGCGCGACAGGCTCGCGAGGCGCGAAGGGCCGAGGGTCCGCGCTGCCCCTGATCAGCGGATGCCGTCAGAGCGTTCGCGCTCCTTGCGCTCGGCGTCACGCTCCTTGATCGTCGGCACGTGGCGCGCGTACACGAACCCGCGGTGGGGCTGGAACCTCGGTCCCCTGGCGCGGGTGAGACGGGCCTCCAGCGCGGCCCTGAGATCCGCCGCACTGGAGCCGGGGAACAGGGTCCTGCTGGACCCGATGACGGAAGGGATGTGCGCGTCGCTTCCGCCAGTCGCCGCGAGGCGGTGTCTGTGCATGAAGTGGTAGGCCCGCGCGCGCAGGTTCCCGCCGGCGAACAGCGGAGTGGAGTTCGCTACTTCGAAGGCGTCGAACGGGACGGCGTCGTAGATGGCGCGATCCCCGCGGCACAGCCCGTGGCGGTGCCACCATCGGGGTGCGAAGGGGTGCGCGGCGATCGCCAGCCCGCCCTGCCCGTGTATCAGGTCGACGGTCTCGGCCGCCGACAAGCCGGGGTTGATCCGCTCAGGAGCCCACAACCCGATGATGTGGCCGTCGTCGCTCTCGACCTCTTGGGCGACCACGACCTCCACATGCCCGACGCGAGGCGCCGCTTCAGCGGCCTCTATGGCCCCGGCGACGGCGTTGTGGTCGGCGATGGCTATGACCGACAGGTCCGTGCGCCGGTTGGCCCATCGCAGGACCTCCAGCGGTGTGGCGACTCCGTCTGACACCGTGGTGTGTATGTGCAGATCGGCTGAGGACCACCGTCTTGATGCCATGGTGGCAGGACCTCCGTAGCGCACGCGGGCATGGGCAAGTCTCTAGGTGGCGGGGGCGGGTGTCAAGGAGCGTCAAGGGGAGGGTGCGGTACACTTCGTGCCACCCGGGTACCGTGATGCGGAAGGGTGTGACGTGCGCACCGAGGATTTCGATTACGACCTCCCCACCGGCCTCATCGCCCAGTCGCCGGTCGAGCCGCGCGACTCCTGCAGGCTGCTGGTCGTCGACCGCGCCAGCGGGCAGCTGGACCACAGAATCTTCAGTGAACTGCCCGAGTACCTCCGTCCCGGGGACCTGCTGGTCGTCAACGAGACGCGGGTGCTGCCCGCCAGGCTCAAGGGCGCCAAGGACCAGACCGGTGGGGCGGTCGAGGTGCTGCTGCTGCGCGAGCGCTACGAGGACACGTGGGAGTGCCTCGTGAAGCCGGGCCGCCGGTTGAGGCCGGGTTCGCGCGTGGTCTTCGGGGATGGGCTGCTCGCAGGGCTGGTGGTCGACTCCCTGCCGGAGTCAGGCGGCCGCCTGATCCGGTTCACGACCCGGGAGGGCACGTTCATGGACGCGGTCCGCGTCTTGGGCGAGGTGCCGCTGCCGCCCTACATCACCGAGCCCCTGTCGGATCCCGAGGACTACCAGACGGTCTTCGCTCGGGAGGAACGGAGCGCCGCCGCGCCCACCGCGGGCCTTCACTTCACGCAGGGTCTCCTGGACAGACTGCGGTCCGCCGGTGTCGGTGTGGCCAGCGTGGAGCTCGACGTGGGACTGGACACGTTCAGGTCCGTCAGCGAGGACGATCCGACGGCGCACCGCATCCACACCGAGCGCTACGAGGTCTCCGCGCGCACGGCGGAGGCCGTGAACGGCACGAGGGCCTCCGGGGGCAGGGTCGTGGCCGTGGGCACCACGGTGGTCCGTGCGCTGGAGAGCGCCTTCGATGACGCCGAGGGGCGGGTCGTGCCCGCGGAAGGGCCCACCGACCTGTACATCCTCCCGGGGTTCCGCTTCGCCGTCGTCGACGCTCTCGTGACCAACTTCCACACCCCGCGCTCCACGCTGATGATGATGGTGAGCGCCTTCGCGGGGCGCGAGCTCGTGATGGGCGCCTACGAGACCGCGGTCCGCGAGAGGTACCGGTTCCTGTCGTTCGGGGACGCCATGCTGTTGCTCTGAGGCGCCTAGTCCTGCGGCGCCCACCAGGTCCAACCCGGGTTCCCGGCGGCGGGGTCGGTCGGCGGGGTGCCCGGGGCGATGGCGAAGCCTTCACCCGGGTCCGATCCGGCCAGCGGGAAGACGGTGATCCCGAGCGGGTCCGTCCCCGCCTGACGGAACGTCGGCGACCCGTCGGCGCCGATCGGAGGGGGTATCCACGACGGGAGCTCGGGCCAGCCTCCGAAGGCGCGGATCGGCCGGTCGGAGGTGAGCACGTAGTGCCGCCCCTGGAAGAGGCGTTTGACCAGCGAGAAGGCGACGACGGTCCCGTCGCCCGACGCGACGGCGATCGATTCGGGCGTGGCTGACGACGCCAGGACCTTGGCGCGCGCCACGCGGCCGGAGCCCAGGTCGGTGTCGATGGTGCCCACTGTCGCAAGGGTGGACCGGTCCGGCGTCGAGCCCTCGAGGATCCGCCACACCTTGCGGTCGTAGACGATGAACCCGGGCACCTCCGCCGGTACGACGTTCGCCGGCTGCTCGTACGCGTCACCGAAGGTCATCGTCGTGGCGGCCTCCGGCGTAGCGACGCTGGGTGGCGGTATCGCGTCGTCGGCGACCCGGGCGCCCGGAGTGCCGGCGATGTTCAGGCCGACCCTGGCGAAGAAGAAGGCGCCCAACAGCACGGCCGCGCTGGCCGATGCGAGCGCGGCCCAGTGGATCCAGTCGGGTCGTCTGACCCTCACGGGCCCGAGCGTCTCGAGCGCCGTGTCGAGACCGCCGGCGTCTTCGCCGGCGTCCCGGGACTCGGCGCGCTGCGCCTCGTCGCCGGACCGGGCATCGGCGACCGCTCCGATGACCTGGTCGGCGAGTCCGGCCGGGGCGGCGGGGCCGGGCACCTTGGCTATGCGCGCCAAGCCCACCGCGAGGGCCGCGCACTCGGGGCAGGTGCGGCAGTGCTCGAGAGCGGCGCGGTAGTCCGGAAGGTCGGCGACGTCGACGTCGGGCGCGCCCATCAGGACGCTCAGGGAATGCTCGCAGTCCATCACGAGCCACCTCCGCCCGCGAGCCCGAGCAGGGTGACCAGCGCTCTGCGAGCGCGGAACACCCGCGATTTGACCGTGCCCTCCGGCACCTCCAGCGCGACCGCCGCCTCGGCGTAGGTCAGCCCGAACAGCCCCACAGCGTTGAAGGCGTCCCGGTCTTCGGGCGGCAGCGACGCCAAGGCTGACTCGAGCGCTTCGCGCAGCACGCTCGCGTCGGCGAAGTCGTCAGCGGAGGGCGCTTCGATGTCCAGAGGGTCGGTCGGGACCGGCCTGCGACGTCCGGCGCGGAACTGGTCCAGGCAGACGTTCCGCGTGATGCGGAACAGCCAGGTGGAGAACGACGATCTGCCATCGAAGCTCCCCAGCGACCTGTACACCTTCAGGAACACCTCCTGCGACACGTCCTCGGCGGCGTGGGGGTCGCCGAAGAACCGCAGCGCGTGCCCGTAGACCGCGTCGATGTTCTCGCGGACGAGACGCTCGAACGCTTCGGCGTCCCCTTCACGGGCCGCCTCAACGGTCGGAGCGTCATTGCGCCGGACCGGGGACATCCACTCCCTTTCGACGTCGCGGCGGGCCTGCTGGTTCACATCGGAGGATACCGCACGAGTGCTGTATCCTCCGATGGCATGAAGGGCCTCGGGTTCACCCTGCAGCACACAGACAAAGCTTCGGCCGCGCGCGCCGGGGTGCTCCGCACGGCTCACGGGCTCGTCGAGACGCCAGTCTTCATGCCCGTGGGCACCCGCGCGACCGTGAAGGGCCTGACGCCAGGGCAGCTGCGTGAGCTGGGCGCCGACATCATCCTGTCCAACGCCTACCATCTGTTCCTCCGCCCCGGGCACGACGCGATCGCTCGCGCCGGCGGGATCCACGCCTTCATGGGCTGGGACCGCGCGGTGCTCACCGACTCGGGCGGGTTCCAGGTCTTCTCGCTCTCGGGCACGCTGCGCGTCACGGACGAGGGTGTGGCGTTTCGGAGCATCGTGGACGGAGCCGGGCACTTCTGGACGCCCGAGGACAACATGGCCGTCCAGGAGGCCATCGGCGCCGACGTGATCATGCAGCTCGACGAGTGCCCTCCGTACCCGGCCGAGGAGGCGCGCGTGGCCGAGGCGATGCGTCGCTCGGCGCGGTGGGCGGCGAGGTGCGAGGCGTCGCACTCTCGCCCCGACCAGCTCCTGTTCGGCATCGTCCAGGGCGGGGTGTTCGAGAGGCTCAGGCTCGAGAGCGTCGCTCGGCTGACCGAGATCGGTTTCTCCGGCTACGGCATAGGCGGCTACTCGGTGGGGGAGCCTCACGACCTCATGCTCGACTCGCTCGGCCCCGTGGCCGAGGCGCTCCCCGCGGACCGGCCGCGTTACCTGATGGGGGTCGGCAACCCGACCACCATGCTGCGGGCGATCGGTCTTGGGGTGGACATGTTCGATTGCGTCCTTCCGACCCGTTCGGCAAGGTTGGGGACGGCGCTCACCTCGCGGGGACGCCTGAACCTGAGGAACGCCCGTTTTGCGAGTGACGACGAGGCCATCGACCCGGGCTGCTCCTGCTTCGCTTGCGGAGGATTCACCCGCGCGTACGTCCACCATCTGGTCCGCTCCAAGGAGATGCTCGGCGCCGTCCTTCTGAGCGCGCACAATCTCCACTTCCTGATCGAACTCGCGGCGAGAGCACGCGACGCTGTCATCTCGGGGACGTACGCGGGGTTCCTGGCGTCGTGGGAGTCCGGGCCCGGCGCGCAGGACTGGTAGCCGATCCGCTCCGGACCCGCTTCGGCGAGTGGTATCATCGGTGCTCGCGAACGAGCCCCGGCCGACGACGGCCACGCCCGAGTGGAGGTTCCAGGTGTCACCGGAATACGTGCAGATGACCACGTTCATCGTGATGGCGGGCGCGCTCTACTTCATCCTCATCCGGCCGCAGCAGCTGCGCCAGAAGCAGAAGATGCAGATGCTGGCCGAGCTCAAGGTCGGCGACCGCGTGATCACCGCTGGAGGCCTCATCGGGAGGATCACCCGGATGGACGACCATGAGGTGTCGCTGGCCGTGGCCAGCGGGGTCGAGGTCGACCTGGCCAAGGAGGCCGTCTCCAACCTCTACGAGGGCTGAGATGACCGATTCTCCCTGGCGGCGGGTCACCCTGGAGGAGGTCCAGGGCGACTCGGGCGTGATCGCGTACATGCAGATGGGCGACGAGTATCTGGGCGCCATAGGGTATACCGAGCACGGCGCCCGGCATGCCAACCTCGCGGCGCACATCGCCGGGAACGTCCTTCGCATGCTTGGCTATGACGCCCGTACGGTGGAGCTGGCGTCCATCGCCGGCTACATGCACGACATCGGCAACTGCGTCGGGCGCGAGGCGCACGGCGTCTCGGCGGCGCTCATCGCGAAGGACGTTCTGTGGCGTCTCGGGATGGACCCCAAGGAGACCGCCCTGATCATGAACGCCCTTGGCAACCATGAGGAGGAGTTCGGAGTGCCGACCACCGTGGTGGGCGCGGCCGCCATCCTCGCCGACAAATCCGACGTGCACCACACGCGGGTCCGCAACATCGACCGCTCGTCGTTCGATCTCCACGACCGGGTCAATCACGCGGCCAAGCGATCCTTCCTCCGGGTGGAGCCAGAGACCCGGACCCTGACGCTCGAGATCGACATCGACACCGAGGTGTCGCAGGTGATGGAGTACTTCGAGATATTCCTCTCACGCATGCAGATGTGCCGCAAGGCCGCGGGAGTGCTCGACGCGCGGTTCTCACTCGTGATAAACGGTACGCGGCTGCTGTAGCAGCCAAGAGGGTCTTCGGGAAGGAAGGGGCCGTATGGATCCCAGGCAGGTGAACGCGTTGTCACTCGCGCTCATCGCGGTGTTGGCAGCTGTAGCCGGCTGGCTTGTGTGGCCGCCGTCGGAGTCGATCTCTCGCGGGCTGGACATCCAAGGTGGGCTCTCAGTCATCCTGACCGCGAAGCCCGAAGGCGGCAAGATGGTCACCTCCGAGCAGATGCAGCGGGCCGAGACCATCATCACCAACCGGGTCAACGGCCTGGGCGTGTCGGAGGCGTCGGTCCAGCTGCAGGGGGACGATTCGATCCTGGTGCAGCTGCCCGGGATCGCCGACGCGGAGGGCGCCCTGTCCGCGCTGGGCGAGACGGGCCGGCTAGAGTTCATCGTGTGGGAGAGCGTCGACGCCACCACCCGCGCGAAGTGGGACGCCTACCTGGACGCGCGCCGTCAGGGGACCGCCGCCGACCAGCCCTCTCCGCTCGAGCGCGACAGCTACGAGCTGGTCGTCGACAACGCGGGAGAGGCGGCTCTGACGGGCGAGCATGTCAAGAACGCCGTCGTGAGCACCGGCGAGGCCGGCGCGATCGTCGTCAACGTCGAGATGGACAACGAGGGCGCGCGCATCTGGCGCGAGTACACCACTTCGAACGTGTTCACCCAGGTGGGTGAGCTGGCGAGCCAGGTCGCCATCGTCCTGGACGGGGTGGTGTGGTCCAATCCGTCCATCCGCAGCGCCATCCCTGACGGGAGCACGGAGATATCGGGGGGCTTCACTCCCGAGGAGGCCAAGAGCCTCGCAGCCATCCTCGAGTCCGGGGCTCTCCCCGTCGAGCTGGAGGCCTCGGAGTCCCGCGTGGTCGGCCCGACGCTCGGAGCCGAGTCCCTGCGAGACGGCCTCCTGGCCGGGCTTGCCGGCTTGGGTGCCGTCGCGGTGTTCATGGCGGTCTTCTACCGCGCCTTCGGGGTCCTGTCCTGGATCTCCCTGGTGCTGTTCGGCCTGATCGAGCTTGGCATCCTGGCTCTCCTGTCGAGCGCCGGGCTCTTCGCGCTGTCGCTGCCCGGTGTGGCGGGCATCGTCCTGTCGGTGGGCATCGCCGCGGACTCCTCGATCCTGATGTTCGAGCGCTTCAAGGAGGAGATCGCGATGGGCAAGACGCCGCGAAGCGCGGCGCGGTCCGGCACGAGGCACGCCTTGGGGACCAGCATCACCGCGGACCTGGTGACCTTCATCTCTGCGGTGACCATATGGGCCATCGCGATCGGCCCGGTCAAGGGGTTCGCCTTCACGCTGATGCTCGGCATCTTCTGCGAGCTCACCGTCGCCATCCTCTTCACCCGCGCCATGGTGGAGATCCTCTCCGAGACGGCCGCCTACAAGGTCCCCTGGCTCTTCGGGTTGAAGGGGGGTGGGTCCGATGTCTAGGTTCCACATCGACTTCATGGGCAAGCGCTTCTGGATGCTGGGCTTCTCGGCGCTCCTCGTGGTCGCCGGCGCAGCCGGCCTGGGGGTCCGGGGCCTGAACTTTGGTATCGAGTTCCGCGGCGGCACGGTGCTGACCTTCGAGGACGCTGGCGAGGTCGGCACCGAGCAGCTCCGTGCGGCCGTGGCCGAGGCGGGGATCGAGGGCGCCTCCAACGCCAACATCCAGCCTACCGAGGGCGGCGGCTACATCGTCCGCCTCTCCGAACCGGACGCCGAGAAGGCTTCCCACGCGTTCCAGGAGATAGTGGCCCAGCTGGCCATGCCTGCGCAGGACACGAACGTGACCACCATCGGGCCGGGGTGGGGCCGCGTCGTGACCAACAAGGCCCTGCTGGCGCTCTTGGTATCCGTCGCCATGATCCTGCTCGTCATCACGGTCGGATTCGAGTACAAGATGTCGGCCACTGCAGTGCTTACGCTGGTCCATGACGCCTGCATCGTCTTGGGCGTCTACGCCATCTCCGGGCGCGAGGTGACCCCCAACACCTTCGCCGCGCTGCTGACGATCTTGGGCTACTCGCTCTACGACACCATCGTGGTCTTCCACCGGATACGCGAGAACGCCCAGCGCATCGTCAAGCAGTCCTTCATGCAGATGGCCAACGAGTCGGTCAACCAGGTCATCGTGCGCTCGATCAACACCTCGCTGACGACCCTGATCCCTGTGGCCATGCTGACGGCGTTCGGAGGCGAGACGCTGCGCGACTTCGCCTTCGCGCTGCTCATCGGGCTGCTGGCCGGGTCGTACTCGTCGATAGGCTTCGCGTCGCCGATCTACGCCATGTGGAAGGAGCGCGAGCCTCGCTTCCAGGCGCTCAAGAGGAAGTACGACGCCGCCTAAGACCTTGGCGGTTCTCGTGTGAGGGGGCTGGCGCGGCAGCGTCGGCCCCTTCCGCTACGATGGGCCGGTGAACCCAGCAGGAGCCACAACACCGTGGGTGGTGCCCGACGTCGACGCGGAAGCCGTCGGGTCGCTTCGTGCTGCGGGGTTCTCGCCGGTGATGGCCAGGATACTGGCGCTCCGCGGGCTTTCCGAGCCCGCATCGGCCCGGGCGTTCATCGAACCGGACCTCCCGGCGTCCTGGGCCGACCCGCTGCTGATCCCGGGCATGGCCGAGGCGGCCGCGGAGGTCGCGCAAGCGGTCCGGTCCGGCGCTCGGATAGTGGTGTTCGGGGACTTCGACCTCGACGGCATCTCCGCCGCGGCTCTTCTCGCGCGAGGGTTGCGCGAGATGGGAGCCGATGTCGCCGCCATGGTCCCGCACCGCTTCCGGGAGGGGTACGGGCTGACCGCCGCGGGCATCGAACGGGCCATGACCTTCCGGCCGGAGCTGCTGGTGACAGTCGACTGCGGCGTCTCGGGAGCCGCGGAGGTCGAGCTGCTGCGAGACCGCGGTGTGAGAGTGGTCGTGACCGACCACCACGAGCCGGGCGGCCTTGTCCCGATCGGCGTGCCCGTGGCGAATCCCCTGCTCGCCAGTGACCGGGAGGCGTCCGGTCCGGTGCTCGCGGGCGCCGGGGTGGCGCTCAAGCTGGTGGACGCGGTCGGCCGCGAGGAGGGCTTCCCGGAGGTCTGGAGCGGTCTGACGGACCTCGCCACCATGGGGACCATCGCCGACATGGTGCCGCTCGTCGGTGAGAATCGCGCGCTGGTGGCTCACGGCCTTCGGGCCATGCGGCGGGCGCCTCGCACAGCCCTGGCCGCGCTCGCCGAGGTGGCCGGTGTGGACATCGGGAGGATCGACTCGCATCAGGTGGCGTTCGCTCTCGCCCCCAGGCTCAACGCCCCGGGGCGCATGTCGGACCCGGAAGACTCGCTCGCACTGCTGCTGGAGGACGACGCCGAAAAGGCGTCGGAGCTGGCTGTGTCCCTCGACGAGCAGAACCGTATCAGGCAGCAGGTGGAGGCCGACCTGCACGAGGCGGCGGAGCTGGAGGCCGCAACGCGGTTCCGCCCCGGGGACCGGCAGCTCGTCCTCGCCGGAGAGGGATGGCACGAGGGCGTGAAGGGGATAGTGGCCTCCCGTCTCGCCGCGCGCTACGGAGTGCCCACCATCCTGTTCTGCGTCGAGGATGGGTTGGCCAAGGGCTCGGGGCGCAGTGTGGGGACCCTCGACATGTACTCGGCGCTGGCCTCGATGGATGAGATGTTCGTCCGGTTCGGCGGGCACGCCGCTGCGGTCGGGCTCACCATCGAGTCCGGGCGTCTGGTCGAGTTCGGCCACAGGTGGGCGGAGATCCTGGCCTTGCGGCCCCCTGACGAGTTCGAGACCCCTACGCTCGTCGACGCCGAGGTTGAGCTGGGGGCTCTGGACCGCGAGCTCGCCACCGAGCTGACGCTCCTGGAGCCCTACGGCGCCGGGAACCCCAGGCCCGTGCTCTTCGCCAGAGGCGTGTTCATGGGTCAGCGCAAGCGCGTCGGGCGCAAGCTTGAGCATCTTCGGTTCGCGGCCTTCGACGGGAAGTCGTCGGTGCAGGCGGTCGCGTTCCGGTGCCCCCGCATCGTCGAGGCCGAGGCTTTCGAGGGCGCGGCGGACCTGGCGTTCCAGCTCGATCTGGACGAGTGGCGCGGGCGCGAGCGCGTGCAGATGATCGTCCGCGACCTTCGCCTCCACGGCGCGCGTCCCGAGGGGCCGGCCGCGGAGCTGGTCGAGGACCTGTTCGCACGCGCAGAGGAGATCGTGGCCCGCGAGGAGTACGCGGGCATCGGTGACGCCGACGCGTTCCACACGAAGCTCGCGGGCGTGACCTTCGAGGGGCGCCAGGAGGTGCTGGCTGCGGTGGGCGAGGGTACGCCGCTGAGGCTCGAGCGCCAGCGGGACAACCCCTACGACGCCAACGCCATCGCGGTGTTCACGCCCGACGGGGTACAGGCCGGCTTCCTCAACCGCCGCCTGGCGGCGGTCTTGGCGCCCGCGATGGACGCCGGAGCCGAATACGATGTCGAAGCCTCCGGTGCGACGGGCGGCGAGGACGGCCGGAACCTCGGGATGAACGTGCTCGTGTCGCGACGCGCCCCGGAGGGCGAGGCGAGCGCCGGCGCCGAGATGGAGGAGCGTCGACGTTCGCTGGCGAGCCTCGACGAGGCGTCGCTGGACGCGGCCCTGCTGGGGCACTTCATCGGCGCGGCCGCGCCCCACGACGCCCAGGCGGACGCGCTGAGGGCGGCGGCCGCGGGCGCGAGCGTCCTGGTCGTCATGGCGACGGGTCGCGGAAAGTCGCTCGTCTTCCAGGTCCACGCGGCCCGCACGGCGCTGCGCTCCGGTCTCGCCTCGGTGTTCGTGTACCCGCTCCGCGCTCTCGTCGCCGACCAGGCGTTCCACATGGAAGAGCGCTTCGCCGGCCTCGGGTTGTCGGTCAGCACGGTCACGGGCGAGACCGTCGGCGGGGCCCGGGACTCGGCTTTCGCCGCGCTCTCGGACGGGTCGCTGGACGTGGTGCTGACGACCCCGGAGTTCCTGTGCCACCACGTGACCCGCTTCGCTCAGGCCGGCAGGATCGGTCTTCTGGTGGTCGACGAGGCTCACCACGTCGGTCTCGCGCGGGCGGGCCGGCGCCCCGCTTACGCGCGGCTGGGGGAGGCTAGGGCGGCGTTGGGGCACCCGCAGGTCATCGCGACGACGGCCACCGCAGGCGACGACGTCGCCCGCGCCATCTGCGAGACCCTCGGAGTGGACGAGGTGGTGACCGACCCGAGCGTCCGGGAGAACCTGCTGCTGCGCGACGAGAGGGGTGCGAAGGGCGGTAACGACGCCAAGGACGCCCGCGTGGCCGCCATCGCCTCCTCGGGCCGCACCATCGTGTACGTGAACAGCCGCGAGCAGTCCGTCCGTCTGGCGAGGTCCCTGAGGTCCCGCGTTCCCGCCCTTGCGTGGAGGACCGCCTTCTACAACGGCGGGCTCACAAGGTCGGCCCGCGCTGCGGTCGAGCGGGCTTTCCGGTCCGGAGACATCGACGTGGTCGTCGCGACCAGCGCCTTTGGCGAGGGTGTGAACATCCCGGACATACGCAACGTCGTGTTGTACCACCTTCCCTTCAACGAGGTGGCGTTCAACCAGATGTGCGGACGCGCCGGCCGCGACGGAGCCCCCGCCGACGTGCACCTGCTGTTCGGCGAGCGCGACGCGCGCCTGAACGAGCTGGTAATGAAGTCGCAGGCGCCCGAGCGCGACGACCTGGCCGCCCTCTATCTCGTGCTCAGGGACGCGCAGTCCGCGGTGGAGGGCGCGTTCGAGGTCACCAACGCCGAGCTGGCCGACCGCGTCCGCGCGAAGCGGCCCGCGGCCTCGCTCAACGAGGGCGGCGTGTCGGCCGGACTGGGGGTGTTCCGGGAACTCGGGCTCCTCACGGGCGAGGGGCACGGATCGTACCGCAGGCTGGCTCTCACGCCCGTCGACGGCAAGGTCGAGCTGTCCGCGTCGGTCCGCTACGCGGAGGCTCGTGACGAGATCGAGGAGTTCGGCCGGTTCAAGAGCTGGGTGCTCGCCGCGCCCGCCCCGGAGTTGCTTGCGCGCTTCAACCGTCCGATACTGCCCTCCACGGGGAACTGACGCCCCGCGAAGGCCAGGCCGGCGTGCCGGCGACGGATTCCAAAGGACCAGATGCCAGCGACCATCGAGCAGATCGGCGCACAGGTGCGCTCGTACAACCCGGCCGCCGACCTGTCGGGGCTGGAGGAGGCCTACGAGTTCGCTCTGAAGGCCCACGAGGGCCAGGTGCGCTTCTCCGGCGAGGAGTACATCGCGCACCCGCTCGAGGTAGCGCTGGTGCTCGCCGAACTCCACCTCGACACCGCGACGCTGCAGGCCGCCCTGCTCCATGACGTGGTGGAGGATTCGAAGGTGCGGCTCAAGGCCGTCCGTGACGCGTTCGGGCCTGAGGTGGCGACGCTGGTGGACGGCGTCACCAAATTGGGGCGGATTCGCTTCGAGACCCTCGCCGAGCAGCAGTCGCAGAACCTGCGCAAGATGCTCATCGCGATGGCCAAGGACATCCGGGTCATCCTCATCAAGCTGGCGGACAGGCTGCACAACATGCGCACCCTGGCTCCGCTCCCTCCCGAGAAGCGGCGCGACAAGGCCGTGGAGACGATGGAGATCTACGCGCCGTTGGCGCACAGGCTGGGCATCAGCCAGGTCAAGTGGGAGCTGGAGGATCTGGCGTTCTACTACCTCGAGCCGGTCAAGTTCCACCAGGTGCAGAAGATGGTGGCGGAGAGCCGGGGCGCGAGGGAGGCCTACCTGGCCCAGGTGATCGAGGAGTTGTCCGGGGAGCTCGAGCAGATAGGCGTGAGCGCCGAGATCGGCGGGAGACCGAAGCACCTTTACAGCATCTACCAGAAGATGGCGCATCGCGGCAAGGAGTTCTCCGAGATATACGACCTGATCGCCCTGAGGGTGATAGTGGACTCGGTCAAGGACTGCTACGGGGCGCTCGGTACCGTCCACTCCATCTGGAAGCCTGTGCCCGGCCGGTTCAAGGACTACGTGGCCATGCCCAAGTTCAACATGTACCAGTCGCTGCATACGACGGTCATCGGGCCCGCCGGACGCCCTCTGGAGATCCAGATCCGCACCGAGGAGATGCACCGCACCGCGGAGTACGGGATCGCCGCGCACTGGCGCTACAAGGAGGGCGGGCGCCATGAGAGCTTCGACGAGCGTCTCTCATGGTTGAGGCAGATGCTTGAGTGGCAGACCGAGCTCAAGGACCCGCGCGAGTTCATGGAGGCGCTCAAGATAGACCTGTTCGAGGACGAGGTGTTCGTCTTCACGCCCAAAGGGGACGTGATCTCGCTTCGCAAGGGGTCGACCCCGCTGGACTTCGCGTACGCGATCCACACGGAGGTCGGGAACCGCTGCGTCGGAGCCAAGGTCAACGGGTCTATCGTTCCGCTCACCTACGAGCTGCAGCTCGGCGACCGGGTCGAAGTGCTGACGTCCAAGAGCGCCAGCCCGTCGCGCGACTGGCTCGGCATCGTCAGGACCTCCTCGGCCAAGACCAAGATCCGCGCGCATTTCGCCAAGGTCAGCAGGTCGGACGACCTTGCGAAGGGGCGCGACGAGGTGGTCAAGGTGCTCCGCAAGCAGGGGTTGGGCCTGTCGGGCGCGGCCCTGGGAAAGGCCCTGGACGCGGTGGCCGTCGACATGAACTTCGCCGCGGCCGACGACCTTCTCGCACAGGTCGGTGCGGGCAAGGAGAGCGCGCAGAAGGTCGTCACGAAGCTGATGAAGCGGATGGAGAAGGATGGCGGGGGCAAGCCCGCCGAGGCCGACGAGCACACGTTGCCGCCCGACATCCCCATGACCCCTCCTCGCAAGAGGCGGCGTTCGCCCACCGGGGTCAAGGTCAAGGGGATCGACGACGTGCTGGTCCGTCTGGCGCGCTGCTGCAACCCGGTCCCCGGGGACCCGATCGTCGGGTTCGTGACGCGCGGCCGCGGGGTCTCGGTCCACCGCGAGGACTGCCCGAACGCCACTGAGCTGCTGAAGAGCCCCGAGAGGATCCTCGGGGTCGAGTGGGAACAGACCGCCGACTCGGTGTATCAGGTGGAGATCGCCGTCGAGGCGCTGGACCGCACCGGCCTGCTCCGCGACATATCGGTCGTTCTGGCCGAGGCGGGCGTGAACATCATGTCGGCCAGCGTCCACACCGACCGCAGCAGCATCGCTCAGCTGCGGTTCCTGTTCGAGCTGGGCAACATGGCGCAACTCGACAGGGTCTTCGCGGCGGTGCGTTCGGTCGATGGCGTCTTCGACGTACGGCGCCAGCTGCCACGGGCGGGCGCGGGCAAGGGGGGCACATGATCGTCGAGAGGCTCACGCTGGGTGCGCTGGGGACCAACTGCTGGGTTGTGGAGGACGGGCGAGGGGGGCCTGCGATCGTGATCGACCCCGCCGGAGACGACAACAGGTTGCTCGAGGCCCTAGGCGACCGCGAAGTCGCGTGGGTCGTCCTCACGCACGGCCACTTCGACCACCTGGGGGCCGCCGACGCTCTCCGGGCCGCCAAGGCCGCGCCGCTCGCGGTCCACGGCGCCGACGCGGCCTCCATCACAGACCCCGTCACGACGGGCGGCGCCATGTTCGGGTTCCCTCTCTTCGCCGCGGCGGCCGACAGACCCTTGGATGACGGGGACCTTGTCGAGGCGGGGGAGGTCGGTCTCCGCGTCCTTCACACCCCGGGACACACGCCGGGCAGCATATGTCTGCTCGCGGAGGGAGAGGACGTCCTGTTCAGCGGGGATACCCTGTTCGCGGGGAGTGTCGGCCGCACCGACTTCCCGGGTGGTGACGCACGCGCTCTGGCGAGGTCTATCGCCACGCGGCTCGCGCCGCTCCCGCCCGGCACGCGGGTTCACTCCGGTCACGGTCCGGACACCACGATCGGGCGTGAGGCGCGGTCCAACCCGTTCTTTCCGAGGGCGTGAGGCAGGCCGCGGACCGCTAGGCGCGCCAGCACGCCCTTGGCGTTCGCGTAAACTAGGCTCCTCGGACGCACG
>JBBIJK010000032.1:0-18834 GCA_037445995.1 Actinomycetota bacterium
GTGGCTCAGCTGGGAGAGCGCTGCCTTCGCAAGGCAGAGGTCGGCGGTTCGAATCCGCTCGTCTCCACCAGACGCTTGACGTCGGGGCCGCTCCGAACCGCCGGAGCGCCCCGACGTGCGTTACCCTGTATCATCAGCAGTCGGCGGACGCGGCGTCCGCCGACCCCGACAGGAGGTTCGCAAGCATGACGACCGGAGCAGAACCCAGCGCCATCTACTCGTGGGTAGCCACCAACGGCCAGATCGTCTACTTCTTCGCGCAGATCGCCTACTGGGCCGTGGTCGGTTTCGCGGCCGTGTGGGCCGCGTTCCTTCTGAAGCGGCTCGTGGACTTCAAGACCGGCGTGGCCAAGGCCGTGAAGGACGAGGTCGTCGAGGCTGCCGAGGAGACCAAGGCCTCGGTCGACTCGTTCGTCGAGTAGAGGCGCACGCCTCGGACATCAGGGGGCGGAGATGCAGTTCCCGTCGTACAGGCCGCGCCGTTTGCGCTCAGGCGAAGCGATCAGATCGATGGTCCGCGAGACCTCGCTTTCGCCAGCCGACCTGATCTACCCGCTGTTCGTCAAGCCGGGCGAGGGCCTGCGCGACGAGGTCTCCTCGATGCCCGGCGTCTTCCAGCTCAGCGTGGACCAGGTCACGGTGGAGGCGGACCAGCTACGAGCGCTGGGGGTGCCGGCCGTCATCCTGTTCGGCCTGCCCTTCGCCAAGGATGCCGTAGGCTCCGAGGCCCACGACCCCGACGGGGTCGTGCAGCGGGCGGTGAGGGCGCTCAAGGCCCACTCGCCGGACCTGTACGTCGTGACGGACGTCTGCATGTGCGAGTACACGGACCACGGTCACTGCGGCGTCCTGGACGACGACGGCGAGGTCATGAACGACGTCACCCTCGAGCTTCTCGCCCAGGAGGCCGTCAGCCACGCCGAGGCCGGCGCCGACATGGTGGCGCCCTCTGACATGATGGATGGCCGCGTGGCCGCGATCCGCTCGGCGCTGGACTCCGAGGGCTTCGACGGCGTGCCCATCATGAGCTACGCGGCCAAGTACGCATCGGGCTACTACGGGCCCTTCCGCGACGCTGCCGACTCGACGCCACAGCACGGGGACCGGCGCGGCTACCAGATGGACCCCGCCAACAGCGACGAGGCGCTTCGCGAGGTCGCGTTGGACATCAGCGAGGGCGCCGACATCGTGATGGTCAAGCCGGCCCTCGCCTACATGGACGTCATCAGGCGGGTGAAGGACCAGTTCGGTCATCCGACCGCCGCCTACAACGTTTCGGGCGAGTACGCCATGGTCAAGGCGGCCGCTTCTCGAGGGTGTATCGACGAGGAGCGAGTGGTGCTCGAGACGCTGCTGGGCATGAAGCGCGCGGGCGCCGACCTGATCCTGACCTACCACGCCAAGGACGCCGCGAGGTGGCTCGGCTAGGCCACACCCGCGCCCCGGACCGCGCCCGCCCGACCCGCGAACAGGTGAGACCCGCATGACGGACAACCCAGGCAACCCCGACGCCCGGCCCGACCTCGACCTGGAAAGCGGCTTCGGGGCCGACGAGGGGACGATCACCGAGCAGGAGATGGCCGACGCTGAGGCCGGTTGCGGCCAGGCGGCGGTCGGGATCCCGATGGGCGGCGGTCACCCCGCGGGCGTCCCGACGGGGCGTCAGCGCCACGGTGGCGCACGTTCCGTGGGCTTCAAGCCCGGGGGCGGCCCGGCCGCGCAGGCGTATCAGGAGCGCACCGGCATCAAGGCGCCGAGGATCATCGCATGGGAGATCACCCGGTCGTGCAACCTGAGCTGCGCGCACTGCCGCGCGGCCGCCGAGTTCGGCCACTACGCCGGCGAGCTGTCCCTGGACGAGATCAAGGCGGTCGTCGACGACATCGTCACGATCTCCAACCCGATCTTCATAGTGACCGGCGGCGAGCCCCTGATGCGGCCCGACATCTGGGACATCGTGGACTACATGCACGAGAAGGGCGCTATGCCCGTCATCGGCACCAACGCCACGATGATCACCGAGGAGGTCGCCGCCAAGATGGCCGAGCATCGCATCCCGCGCATCTCGGTCTCGATCGACTTCCCGACCGCCGAGGAGCACGACGGCTTCCGTGGCCAGCCGGGCTGCTTCGACCAGTCAGTCGAGGGCATCCGCATCGCTAAGCGGCACGGCATCGGCGTCCAGGTGAACATGACGGTCACCACGCTCAACCACACCAGGGTGGAGGCGGTCCACGACCTGGCCGAGGATCTGGGCGTGGACGCGTTCCACATCTTCATGCTGGTCCCGACCGGCCGAGGCGCCGACCTGCTGGACAAGGAGCTGCCGCCCGAGGAGTACGAGCGGGTCCTGGAGTGGGCGTACCACCGGCAGAAGACTAGCCCGCTGCACTTCAAGCCCACCGACGCCCCGCACTACTACCGGATTATCCGGCAGTTGGCCAAGAAGGAGGGCAAGAAGGTGACGCGCGAGGAGTACGGCCTCGACGCGATGACCCGGGGGTGCCTTGGCGGGATCACCTTCTGCTTCATCAGCCACGTGGGCGACCTCCAGCCGTGCGGGTACTTCGACATGCAGCTGGGCAACGTCAGGGACAAGGCGTTCTCGGAGATCTGGACGGAGAGCCGTGTCTTCAACGACCTCCGCGACTACTCGCTGCTCAAGGGGAAGTGCGGGGCCTGCGAGTACAAGGCGGTCTGCGGCGGGTGTCGCGCGCGCGCTCTCGAGATCACCGGCGACTACCTGGCCGCCGAGCCCTACTGCGTCTACGAGCCCCCCGCGTCGGCGGGCTGCGAGCACGGACAAGAGTGACCTTCGCGCGCGAAGGGAGAGGCGCTTGCCTGGCATCCGCGTGACCCGCGGGGAGGCGGTACTGCTCGGGTCCAGCATCTCGGTTTCCGCCCTAGGCCAGGTCTACCTGCGCGTCGGGGCCTCGGCGTCGGGCGCTGACGGCGCGGCCAGGACGGTCGTCGCGGCGCTCGGCCACCCGGCGGTCCTCGCCGGCCTTGGGCTGTACGCCGTCGGCGCACTGCTGTGGCTGCTGGCCCTCTCGAGGGTCGACCTATCCGTGGCCTACCCGATGGGCGCCTCATCCTACCTGATCGTCGCGGTCGCCGGGGCAATGATGGGCGAGTCGGTGACACCAATGAGGCTTGGCGGCATGGCCGTCATCGCGCTTGGCGTGGTCCTGCTCGGGAGTGGGGGTCGCCGGTGAGCACGCTCCCCGTCATCGCGGGGACCGTCGTGACGCTCGTGGCCGCGCAGCTTCTGCTCAAGGCCGGGATGTCGCGCGCCGCGGCCAAGGCTGGCGCCGGGGCCTCGCTGCGAGGGCTCGCGCGCGCCGCCGTCAACGCGCGGGTCGCGGCCGGGGGCGCGCTCTACGTCGTGGCCGCTCTCGCGTGGCTGTGGGTGCTGTCGCGTGCCGAGCTGACGTTCGCCTTCCCCTTCCTCGGCCTGGCGTACGCCGGTGTCGCCCTGGCGGCGGCGGGATTGCTCGGCGAGCGCCCGGCCAGAGCGCAGTGGGCCGGCATAGCCATGGTCGTCGCGGGGGTCATGATGGTGGCGGCCAGCGGCTGAGCGTCGCGCACGGGCGGCCCTCGTGCGCTACTCTATGCCTGTTCGGGCGGTCGGCATCGAGGAGAGGGACGGATGTCCAAGCGGGCACTGGTCACGGGCCTTACCGGCCAGGACGGCAGCTACCTCGCAGAGCTGCTGATCTCGAAGGGCTACGAGGTCTTCGGGCTCATGCGCCGCAGCTCCTCGGAGACCACCGAGCGCATCGACTCCTTCATCGACAGCGTGCGTATCGTCCCGGGCGACCTCCTCGACCAGGCGTCGCTGATGGACGCCCTAGAGGAGTCAGGCGCCGACGAGGTCTACAACCTCGCCGCTCAGTCCTTCGTGGCGGACTCGTGGAAGGAGCCGGTGTACACCGGCGACGTGGACGCGCTGGGCGTGACCCGCATGCTCGAGGCGATCCGCCGCGTCAGGCCTGGCGCCCGCTTCTACCAGGCTTCCTCCTCCGAGATGTTCGGGAAGGTGCACGAGACGCCGCAGCGCGAGACGACCCCGTTCCACCCGCGCTCACCATACGGGGTGGCCAAGGTGTACGGCTACTTCATCACCGTGAACTACCGCGAGTCCTACGGGATGCACGCGTCCAACGGCATCCTTTTCAACCACGAGTCCCCTCGAAGGGGGATCGAGTTCGTGACCCGCAAGATCACCGACGGCGTCGCTCGCATCAAGGCGGGGCGCGCCTCTGAGCTGCGGCTCGGGAACCTCGACTCCAAGCGAGATTGGGGCTTCGCGGGCGACTACGTCGAGGCCATGTGGCTGATGCTTCAGCAGGAGCAGCCCGGCGACTACGTCGTGGCCACCGGTGAGACGCACACGGTCAAGGAGTTCGTCGAGATTGCGTTCTCGAGGGCGGGGCTGGACTGGGAGGCGCACGTGGTCCAGGACGAGCGCTTCATGCGCCCGGCCGAGGTCGACCTGCTCCTCGGGGACCCGTCCAAGGCCCGCGAGGAGCTTGGCTGGGAGCCCAAGGTGAGCTTCCGGGAGTTGGTGGAGATGATGGTGGACTCGGACCTGGAGCGGTACGGGGGTTAGTGCCGCCCGGGTCCACGGCGGGAGGGGGCCCGCATGGACGGACAGCTGTTCTTGGTGCATTGGGAGCCCGACGAGGCGGCGGCTATGGCCGAGCCGCTGGAGCGAGCGGGGTGGGCCGTCCACATCGAGTCGGGGAGCGCCGAGCTGGCGTGCGAGGGCGTGATGAACTGCGCTCCTCTCGCCGCGATAATCTCGCTGGACCGAGACCCCTCCAAGGGCTGCGACCTAGCCTGCGTCCTCATGCAGCACGGAGCCGTCTCTGACACCCCGATCATCTTCGTGGGCGGGATGCCCGAGGATGTGGCCGAGGCGCGCCGCCGCGTCCCGGGATCGGTCGCCGTCGGGGTCGACGAGCTTCCCTGGGTGGCCAAGCGGCTGACGTACAAGGCTTGAGGCGGGCGGCCGGTCCGGCGGGGGTGCGCTAGAATCAGCTTCTAGCTGCCACCGACCAACGGGAGCGTGCCGCCATGACCTTCGCCTCCTCCTCCGAGAGCTTCGCCGCCGCCTGCGGCCTGATCCCCGGCGGGGTCAACTCGCCGGTCCGCGCCTATCGTTCGGTCGGCATCGAGCCGCGCTTCGTCGCTCGCGCGAAGGGCTCCCGCATCTGGGACGTCGACGGGCGTGAGTACGTCGACTTCGTCGCATCGTGGGGGCCGATGATCCTGGGCCACGCCCCGGAGGCGGTCCTGGACAGGGTCCGGGCTCAGCTGGAGGAGGGGACGTCGTACGGCGCCCCGACCTGCGCGGAGGTCGCCATGGCCGAAGCGGTCTGCAACGCCGTCCCCTCGGTCGAGATGGTCCGCTTCGTCTCCTCGGGCACCGAGGCGACGATGAGCGCCCTGAGGCTGGCCCGCGGACACACCGGCCGCGAGAAGTTCGTGAAGTTCGACGGCAACTATCACGGTCACAGCGACTCCCTGCTGGTCGCCGCGGGCTCTGGGCTTCTGACGCTCGGCATCCCCTCCACGCCGGGTGTGACCAAGGGCGCGGCCGCCGACACCATCGTGCTTCCCTACAACGATCTTGACGCGGTCGCCGAGGCCTTCGAGAAGCAGGGCGACGAGATCGCGGCCGTCATCCTCGAGCCGGTGGCCGGCAACATGGGGGTCGTGCCCCCCTACGACGGGTTCCTGCAGGAGATCCGCGCGCTTTGCGACGCGTACGGCACGGTGCTCATCTTCGACGAGGTGATCACCGGCTTCCGCGTCGCCCTCGGGGGCGCTCAGGAGAGGTACGGCGTCACCCCGGACCTCACCACGATGGGCAAGATAATCGGCGGGGGCTTCCCCGTCGGCGCGTTCGGCGGCAAGCGGGAGATCATGGAGAAGCTCGCGCCGGTCGGACCGGTCTACCAGGCCGGCACGCTGTCGGGCAACCCCGTCGCGATGGTGGCCGGTCTGGCCACCCTCGAGGCGCTGTCACAGCCCGGCGTGTACGACGAGCTCGAGCGAAAGGGCGCGCGACTCGCAAAGGGTCTGTGCAGGGCGGCCGAGGCGGCGGACGTCTACGCCCACTGCACGCGCGTCGGCTCGATGTCTTGCATGTTCTTCACCCACTTCGAGGTCCGCGACTGGACCACGGCATCCACCTCCGACACCGGCAAGTACGCGGCCTTCTTCCGCGGCATGCTGGACCGGGGCTTCTGGCTGGCGCCCAGCCAGTTCGAGGCCACCTTCGTGTCACTGGCCCACACCGACGACGAGATCGATTCGTTCGTGGAAGCCGCCGCCGAGGTGCTCGCGGAGGTCTGACGGCGCAGGGCCCGGAGAGGCGGTGCAACCCGCCGCCATGTGGAGTATCGTTACGCGTCATGTACAGCCCTGAGCGTCCTTTGGAGGACATCGGAACATGAAGGCGATCATCCCCGCAGCGGGCCTCGGCACCCGCTTCCTGCCTGTCACGAAGGCGCAGCCCAAGGAGATGCTGCCCATCGTCGACAAGCCGGTCATCCAGTACGTGGTGGAGGAGGCCGTCCACGCCGGCGTGGAGGACATCCTGATCGTCACCGGTCGCGGCAAGCGCGCCATCGAGGACCACTTCGACCGGTCCGCAGAGCTCGAGGACCTGCTCGAGCGGATGGGCAACGCGGAGAAGCTTCGCGAGATACGCGCCATCTCTGAGGTCGCGGACGTGTTCTACGTGCGTCAGAAGCGCCCGAAGGGTCTCGGGCACGCCGTGGCTTGCGGCGCGCCGTTCACCAACGGCGACCCCTTCTACGTCCTGCTCGGCGACGTGCTTGTGCCCGACAAGGCGTGCCTGCCGCGGCTCAAGGAGGTTCACGACAAGTACGGGTCCTCCGTGCTGGCGGTCACCCCGGTGGCGCACGACATGGTGTCGCGCTACGGCGTCATTGCGGGCCACGAGGTCGAGCCCGGCGTCTGGCGCGTCACCGACCTTGTCGAGAAGCCTCCGGCCAACGAGGCGCCCAGCGACCTCGCCATCTTCGGACGATACCTGCTGACGCCCAAGGTCCAGGAGATCCTGCCACGGGTGCGGCCCGGCCGGGGAGACGAGATCCAGCTCACCGACGCGCTCAAGGCGCTGCTCGCCAGCGAGGAGATCTACGCGGTCACGATGGACTGCCGCGGTTACGACACCGGCAACGTCCTCGCATGGCTGGAGGCCAACGTGGCTGTCGCCCTGGACGACCCCGAGATAGGACCGGCCTTGCGCGAGAGCCTCGGGAGGATCCTCGGGAACGGCTGACAGCGTGGTCCGGCTGCCATGGCAGAAGGTCGCGCTCGACAAGGTCGTGTCCGCCATCGCGCTCACGCTGGCCTCGCCGCTGGCGCTGGCGATCGTTCTGGCCGAGGTCGCTAACGCCGTCCTGATCCCCGCAGATCGCGGCTGGCCTCTGTATTCGGAGGTCAGGATCTCGGCCGGAAGGCCCATCCGGCTCTGGAAGTTCCGCATTCTGCGGCGTTCGGCGATCGAACGCGTGCGCCTCGGGGGCGCGGTCCCGAAGCTTGCGGAGAGCGAGCCAGGCAACCTGACGCGGGTCGGGAGGTCGCTCAAGCGCACCGGATTGGACGAGCTGCCCCAGCTGTGGAGCGTCCTTGTGGGGGGCATGACGCTCTTCGGCCCAAGGCCGAAGCCGGTGGCCGAGTACCGCCAGGGCCTGGAGTCCGGTCACACTCACCGCACCGTGATGCGCGCGGGGCTGTCAGGCCCCGCCCAGCTGCTCAAAGGCACGGAGCGCGGCCCGGATGACGAGGTCGCGGCCGACCTCGCCTACATCGAGATGCTGCGCGAGGCGACGGGGTGGAGGGTGCTCGCACACGACCTGCGGATGCTGGCGGACACCGCCCGTCTCATGCTCCGGATGACGGGGGAGTAGGCGCGTCGGCTCCGCCCTGGGGCGCGCTGGGCGCCCCCGGCGGCGCGCTCCTTGACGCTCGCGGCGCCCGGTAGGAGAATGTTCACGATGTGAACAGTTCGCCATCGGCCGGACGGACCGGCCGCGGAGACCGAGCATGAGCGAGAAGAGCCCCACAGCGCCCATAGACAGCGACGACTACCGGAGTATGCGGGTCCTCGAGGAGATCGAGAAGAACCCCCGCGTGTCCCAGCGCGAGCTGGCCTCCAGCGTCGGCGTCGCGCTGGGCATCGCAAACTCGCTCGTCCATGCCCTCGTACGGAAGGGTCTGGTCAAGATCCGCGGCGAGAACAACCGCACGATCAGCTACCACCTCACCAAGAAGGGCGTCGCCCACAAGGCGTCTCTCGCGATGGGCTGGACGGTCAACACCATCGACTTCTACCGCCAGGCGCGTTCGAGCGTCTCGCATGGGTTGGCCGGGATAGCGGCTTGTGGCACCCCCAGGGTGGCGCTCCTGGGCGCCAACGAGCTGGCCGAGATCGCGATCATCGTCGCGCCCGAATCGGGCGCCGAGATCGTGTGCGTGACGCGGCACCCGGGCACCTACGTGGAGCGCGAGTCTATGCTCGGCGTGCCGCTCGTGGAGCCCGAGGAGGCCCTCGCCCTCGGCGCGCAGTGCGGCGTCGCGTGCCTTGATCCTTCGAAGCCCGAGTTCAGCGAGGCGGTCGGGCGCTTCTGCGCCGCCGCCCCCGGTCTGCCGGTCTTCGTCCCGAGCGGGGAGCCGCTCGCAGCCGACATCGCAGGGAAGCTGAGGTAGGACCGCATGAACCTCGACGGCGCGAACATCCTGATCACCGGCGGCACCGGCTCGTTCGGCAAGCGGTGCGTCGCTCGCCTTCTTGAGCGTCACAAGCCCGAGCGATTGATCGTCTTCAGCCGCGACGAGCTCAAGCAGTGGGAGATGTCGCAGGCCTTCGCGATGGAGGCGAACCCCTGTCTCCGGTACTTCATCGGGGACGTCCGTGACCGCGACCGGCTGGCGCGCGCCTTCGACGGCATCGACGTGGTCATCCACGCCGCCGCGCTCAAGCAGGTGCCGGCCGCCGAGTACAACCCGTTCGAGGCGGTCAAGACCAACGTGATCGGCGCGCAGAACATCATCGACGCCGCGATCGACCGCGGGGTCAAGCGGGTGGTGGCGCTCTCCACCGACAAAGCGGCCAACCCCATCAACCTGTACGGGGCCACGAAGTTGTGCTCGGACAAGCTGTTCGTGGCAGGCAACTCGTACTCCGGCTACCGGGAGACGCGCTTCGCAGTGGTGCGCTACGGCAACGTCATGGGCTCGCGCGGAAGCGTCATCCCGTTCTTCCGCGAGTGCGCCGCCACCGGGGTGGTGCCCATCACCGACGAGCGCATGACGCGCTTCTGGATCACGCTCGACCAGGGTGTGGACTTCGTGCTCGGCTGCCTTGAGGACATGAGCGGCGGCGAGCTGTACGTGCCCAAGATCCCGAGCATGCGCATCACCGACCTGGCCGAGGCGGTGGCGCCGGGCTGCCGTCATGAGGTCGTGGGGATTCGCCCGGGCGAGAAGCTGCATGAGACGCTGATCTCCGAGGACGACGCCCGGCACACCATCGAGTACGACGGGCACTACGTCATCGAGCCGGAGTTCCACTGGTGGACCAGGTCGATGCGCAGCGAGGGCGGGCGACCCGTGGAGGACGCCTTCCGCTACACATCCGACAGCAACGCCGAGTGGCTGTCGGTCGCGCAGATGCGGGAGATGCTGGAGGCGCTGTGAGCGGCGATGGGAGCGCCCCGATCCCCTACGGGCGCCAGCAGGTCGACGAGGACGACATCGCCGCCGCCGTCGGCGCGTTGCGCAGCGACCGGCTGACCCAGGGCCCCCGGGTCGAGGAGTTCGAGCGGGCGCTGGCCGAGCGGTGCGGGGCGCGCCACGCGGTCGCCGTGTGCAACGGCACGGCGGCGCTCCACCTCGCGTGCATGGCGGCCGGACTGGGTCCCGGCGACGAGCTGGTCACCTCGCCGCTGACGTTCGCGGCTTCGGCGAACTGCGCGCTGTACGTGGGTGCCGAGGCGCGCTTCGCCGACGTGCGTCCCGACACCGGGTGCATGGACGCAGCAGACCTCGCGAGGCGCATCGGTGAGCGCACGCGCGCGGTCGTGCCCGTGCACTATGCGGGACACCCGGCGGACACCGATCGCATCGCCGAGGTCGCACGCCGCGTCGGCGCCTGCGTAATCGAGGACGCGTGCCACGCGCTCGGCGCCGGACACCTCGGGTCGCCCGTGGGCGCGTGCGAGCACTCGGACATGACGGTCTTCTCGTTCCACCCGGTCAAGCACATCACCACCGGCGAGGGCGGGGCGGTGCTCACCAACGACGACCGGCTGGCGGAGCGTCTGCGGGTACTGCGCCACCACGGAATCGTGGCGGACCCCGCGTGCCAGCGCTTCCGCGACCTCGCGCGCGACGGCGGCTGGTACTACGAGGTCGCCGAGCTGGGTCACAACTTCCGCATCACGGACGTCCAGTGCGCACTGGGCGTCTCCCAGCTCGCGAAGCTGGACGAGTGGGTGGCGCGCCGCCGCGCGATCAAGGCCGCCTACGACGAGGCGCTGGAAGACCTGCCCGGCGTGGACCTCCCGGCCGAAGCGCCCGGCGCGAGTAGCTCGTGGCACCTGTACCCGCTGCGCGTCGGTGTCGGGGTCCGCCGCGAGGTCTACGACGCGCTGCACGCCGCGGGCATCCTCGCGCAGGTCCACTACGTGCCGGTCCACCTGCACCCGCTCTACCGCGAGCGCTACGGGCACGCACCCGGGGACTTCCCGGCCGCCGAGGCGTACTACTCACGCGAGATCTCGCTGCCGATGTTCCCGGCGCTCACCGATGCGGACTTAGGGCGCGTCATCGCGGCGGTACGCGCGGCGCTGGGGGTGTAATCGGGATGCCCGGCGCCGTCGTGCTGATCCGCCCGGAGAACGTGTACGACTACAACAACTATCCTCCGCTCGGACTGATCTCGGTCGGGAGCGTCCTCGCGGAGGCCGGCTACGAGGTGCGCATCGTCGACTGCGCGCTCGAGCCCGACTGGCGGACGGCCGTGTCCGAGGCGCTGGACGGCGCGTTGTTCGCCGGCGTGTCGTTGCTGACCTCCGAGGTACCGGGCGCGATCGACGTGCTCGAGCACGTGCGAGCGGTTTCCGACGTGCCAACGGTCGCCGGCGGCTGGCATGTGACGCTCTTCCCCGAGCAGACCGCGGCGTCGCCTCTCGTGGACTTCGCGGTAGCCGGCGAGGGCGAGGCGCATGTCACGGCGATCGCCGGGATGATCGAGCGCGGCGACAGGCCCGTGGACGGCGAGGGAGTCTTCGCGAAGACGATGGTCGACCTCGAGGGCCTGGCGAGTCCCGACTACGACCTCGACCCCCACATCGAGCGCTTCGTCTCTTCGTACCTGACCGACCGGCTGTCGGCCTCGGTGCGCCAGCCGATGCGTTGGCTGCCCTACGAGTCCTCGCGCGGCTGCCCTTCGCTGTGCACGTTCTGCATCAACGTGGTCACGGGCAACCAGCGCTATCGCGCGAAGTCGCCGGAGAAGGTCGTGGACGAGATCGCCGCGCTCGTCGAGCGGCACCGCCTGACGCACGTCAAGATCGTCGACGATAACTTCTTCGCCAACGTCGAGCGCTCCCGCCGCATCTGCGAGGGCCTCATCGAGCGGGACCTGGACATCACCTGGGACGGTGAGTGCCGCGCCGACTACTTCAACGACAGGCAACTGGACGATCGGACATTGGATCTGTGCGTGCGTTCGGGACTGGTGCAGCTGACGCTCGGTATCGAGAGCGGTTCCCAGCGCACCCTGGACACCATGCGCAAGGGGATCACCCCGGCGCAGGCCGAGAACGCCATAGCGCAGTGCGACCACCATGGCGTCATCGCGCGTTCGAGCTTCATGCTCGACGTGCCGGGCGACACCGCCGACGACATCCGTCAGACGGTGCGGTTCGTGAACCGGATGCGGCGTTACCCGCTGTTCACATGCGGGGTGGGCACCTTCCGGCCCTATCCGAAGTGCGAGCTGACGGCGGGCCTGCAGGAGAGGGGGCTCCTCTCGGAGCCTGGGACCTTCGAGGAGTGGCGAGGTAAGGACGTCATCGACATGTACACGTCCGCCGAGTACCGCAGGCCTTGGCAGGTCGACGGCCGCTACTCGGAAAGCGCGGCCTTCTACCTCAACATCGAATCGTCGGTCCGCTTGGGCGATTGGCAGGTCGGCCGTCGTCGCGACCTCCTCGCAAACCGGGTATTCCGCGCGCTGGCGCTAGCGCGCAACCGCCTCGGGTTCTACGGGCTGCCCTTCGACAAGTGGCTGTACAGGCGCTTCCTGAAGAGCTTCTACGCGCGCCAGGCGGGATTCGAGCGCGCGGGCGAGTATCCGCTGACCGGTGAGGGGGCCGAGGGGTGAAGGCGGTGGTCGTAGGAGCGGGTTCTATCGGGCGAAGGCACCTTGTGAACCTGCGTTCGCTCGGCCACGACGTCATCGCCGTGGACGTCGCGGACAGCGCGCTGGCGGCTGTCGGGGATATGGCGAGGACCTACCGCACGTTGCCTGAGGCGCTGGCGGAGCGACCCGAGGTCGCCTTCATCTGCACGCACAGCAACGGCCATGTGGCGCCCGCCATCGAGTGCGCCTGGGCCGGGTGTCACCTCTTCATCGAGAAGCCTCTCTCGACCGACCTTGCCGGGGTTGACCAGCTGATCGCGGAGTGCGGCGCGAGAGGGCTTGTCACGATGGTGGCCTGCAACATGCGTTTCCACGAGGCGGTTCGCCGGGTCACAGACACGCTCGTGCGCGATCCCTCCCTAGGGCGCACGCTCTGGGCGGACCTTGAGTGGGGCTACTACCTTCCCTTTGCCCGGCCCGGCGACTGGCGGGACTCCTACATGGCCAACCGGTCGCTCGGCGGCGACCTCGTCTTCGACGACATCCACGAGCTGGATCTCGCATGCTGGGTCCTCGGGCAGCCCGTCAGGGTGCTGGCCGCCGCCAACCGGCTCGGCGAGCTGACGGTCGATGTCGAAGACTGCGTCGACATGGTGGTGGAGTTCGCATCGGGCGCGAGGGCGCGGATCCACTCCGACTACCTGCAGCATGGCTACTCGCGCCGTCTGAAGGTCGTGGCCGAGCACGGGACGCTGCTGTGGGACTTCACGCAGGCCCGCTTCGGGGTGGTGCGCGATGATGGCGAAGGGTGGACCTGGTGCGCTGCCGAGCACGAGCTGCGGGACAACCGGATGTTCGTCGAGGAGGTCGAGCACTTCATGGACTGCGTGGCGCGACGGCAGCCTACTATCTCGCCGGTCGAGTCGGCTGTCACGGTCGTTCGGCTCGCCCTCGCCGCGCGCCGCTCGTTCGTTTCCGGCACATGGGAGGCGGTATGAGCGGGCCCCGACACGACAAGGTGATCGGCGTCATCACGGCGCGCATGGGCTCGACGCGCCTGCCCGGGAAGGTGCTGCGTCCCTTGGCGGGCAGGTCCGTCTTCGCGCACCACGTCGAGCGGATGCGGCGCGTGGAGGGCCTGGCGGGCGTCTTCCTCGCCACGAGCGAGGATCCCGCCAACGCACCGCTGATCGCCGAGGCCGAAGCTCTCGGCGCCGGCTGGTACGCGGGCGCCGAGCAGGACATCGTTTCCAGGCACACGGGCCTGTGCGAGCGCGAGGGCGCCGACGCGGTCGTACGCGTCACCTGCGACTCGCCTGTGTTCGACATCCCGAGCGCCTCGCGCTTCGTGGCCGAGTTCAAGGCCGTCTATCACGACTACGTGTATGCGTCGAACATGACCATGATCCAGGGAACGCTGGCCGAGCTGATCGCGTACCCGGCCCTGCTGCTGGTGCACGAGAGGTACCGGGGAGCGGCCGTCTCGCAGCCGATCAAGGAAGCGCCCGGTGAGTTCGACCTTCTCGGTGTGGAGATCGACGCCGACCTCGTGCGTCCTGAGTATCGGCTGACCATCGACGAGGACGCGGACTACGAGATGATTGGGCGAGTCTACGAGGCGCTCTACCGCGGCGAGCCGCTCGACCTGCGCGAGGTCTACACGTGGCTGGACGACAACCCGCGCGTGGCGCGGATGAACGCGCACGTCGGTATCAAGGGCTGCGAGCAGGCCTCGGCCGAGTTCACCGAGACGCCGCTCTACTCGATCGTGCCGAGCGGCGCGCGGCACGTGATCCTCGACGACATGAAGCGCCCCGTGGAGCCGGCCGAGTTTCTGAGCCGCCTGCGTGAGCTGTTCCCAGACTTGGAGGGCTGATCGGTGTCGGACCGGTACCGGTGCAGCGAGGAATGGCACGAGCGCGCGCTGCGGACCATCCCGCTCGGGACGCAGACGTTCAGCAAGTCGAAGACGCAACTGCCGTTCGGGGTGTCGCCGTACTTCGCGGCGCGGGGCCGGGGCGGGCACCTGATCGATGTCGACGGGAACGCGTACGTCGACCTGTCGATGTCGTTGTGCGCCGTGACGCTGGGGTACGCCGACCCGGACGTCGACGCGGCCGTCCGCGCGCAGCTCGGCGACGGCGTCATCCTCTCGCTCCCCCACACGCTCGAGGTCGAGGTGGCCGAGCTTGTGTGCGGGATCGTCCCGTGCGCCGAGATGGTGCGGTTCGGCAAGAACGGCTCGGATGCCACCAGCGGCGCGGTGCGCGTGGCGCGGGCCTTCACCGGGCGCGACCACGTACTCTCGTGCGGCTACCACGGGTGGCAGGACTGGTACATCGGCGCCACCGCGCGCAATGCGGGCGTGCCGGAGAGCGTGCGTGGGCTCACGCGCATGTTCCCGTACGGCGATCTCGCGGCTCTCGACGCGCTCTTCCGAGAGCTGCCCGGCGACGTCGCCTGCGTGATCATGGAGCCGATGAACGCGGTGGAACCGCCGGAGGGGTACCTGGCGGGCGTGCTCGAGCTGTGCCGCGCGAACGGTGCCCTGCTCGTGTTCGACGAGACGATCACGGGGTTCCGCTACGCCAACGGCGGAGCGCAGGAGCTCTTCGGGGTGACGCCCGACCTCGCCACCTTCGGCAAGGGTATGGCCAACGGCTACCCGCTATCGGCGGTGTGTGGGCGGGCTGACGTCATGCGGCTGTTCGAGGAGGTGTTCTTCTCGTTCACGTTCGGAGGGGAGACGCTGTCGCTGGCCGCTGCGAAGGCGACCATGGACAAGATGCGTCGCGAGCCGGTCTGCGCCCGCCTCGCCGAGACCGGGACATCGATCGTGAACGGCACCCGCGAGCGAATCGAGCGGCGTGGATGCGGCAGTTTCCTGTCCGTCTCCGGCCACCCCGCTTGGACCTTCCTCAACATCGCTGAGGCTCCTGGATGTCCGGCGATCGAGATCAAGACGCTGCTGGAGCAGGAGATGTTCGCACGCGGGGTGTACACTCTCGGAACGCACAGCGTCTGCTATGCGCACACTCCCGAGGACGTCGCCCAGCTCCTTGGCGCGTACGATGAGGTCCTCCGGCTGATGGCCGCCGCGGTAGAGGCCGGCGACGTGCGGCCGTCGCTGCGGTGCGAGCCGCTCGAGCCGCTGTTCAAGGTGAGGTAGCGTGCCGGCGCCGGGAGTCGTGTTAAGAGCAGACTCGTCGACGCAGCTCGGCGTGGGTCATCTCATGCGCTGCCTCACGCTTGCGGATACGCTTCGGGACGCCGGCTGCGAAACCACGTTCGTCTGCCGCGACCTGTTCGGCAATCTCGCGGACTCGGTGGCGGCGAGGGGGCACCGGCTTGCGCTGCTGCCCGCCGGGGAGGCCAGCGAGCTGGAGGACGCCGCCGAGACCGTTCGAGCGCTTGGCGGCCGGGTGCCGCCGTGGGTGGTAGTGGACCACTACGGCCTCGGCGCGGTGTGGGAGCGGGCCGCGCGGGTTGCGGGCGCCTCTCGGATCGTGGCGATCGACGACATGGCGGACCGCGCGCACGATTGCGACCTCCTGATCGACCAGAACCTTCGCCCGGATCTCGGAAACGCCTATCGCACACTCGTTCCTGCCGGTTGCGCTGTCTTGTCCGGTCCGCGTCACGCACTTCTGCGTCCCGAGTTCGCGGAGGCGCGCCGGACGGCGCGCCCGCGCACCGCAGTCCGGCGGGTACTAATCCTGTTCGGGGGATCCGACCCGTTCGATTTGACTTCGCGCGCTCTCTCCGAGCTCGCGGAGGTGCTGGGTCCGGAGGTCGCACTGGATGTGGTCGCCGGCCCGTCGAACCCCCACACCCAGTCGCTTCGCGAGGCCTGCGCGCGGTTGCCCCAGGCCCTCTTCCACGCGACCGTGGACTCTCCGGCGCAGCTCATGGCCGAGGCGGATCTCGGGATAGGCTCGCCCGGGTCGGCCACTTGGGAGCGGTGCGCGCTTGGCCTGCCGGCGGTGCTCGTGGCCTTCGCCGGGAACCAGATCGCAGTGGGAGAGGCGGTTGCGGCTTCGGGCGCAGCCGAGTGCCTCGGTCGTGCGGAGGTACTGCCGGCGGGCGCCATCGGCGAGGCGGCGGCGCGGCTGGCCGCCGACGCGCAAGCACTGTCGACGATGTCCGAGCGAGCGCTGGCGCTCGGCGCGGGGGCGCCCGGGATGCACGCGGTCGCCGCCGCGGTACTCGCGAGCGGGGTCGTCTCGCGCGACGACGTGTCGCTCGAACCGTGGACCGACGAAGACCTCGCGGCGCTGCTCGACTGGAGGAACTCGCCCGAGGTGCGGGAGATGAGTTTCGATGACAGCGAAGTGACCGAGGCCGACCACCGCGCCTTCTTCGCGGATCGCAGGCGCGACGGCGACCGGATCCAGTTCGTCTTCCGGGTGCTCGGCGTGCCCGCGGGCACTGCGTACTTCACCGGAGACCTCGAGAGTGCGCCCGAGTGGGGTTTCTCCCTCGCGTCGGGCTGGGGCGGGCTCGGCCTCGGGCGGCTGATGTGCGCGCTCGCCTTAGAGTATGCTTTCGAGCAGTTCGGAACGGGTGCCGTCAACGGGCGGGCGCTCGCTTCGAACGCCTCGAGCATCGATCTCCACATGGCGCTCGGATTCGTGCGTGGGCCGGACGGTTTGGTCGAGCGCCGCGGCACGCGGGAGGCCGTCGCGACGTTTCGGCTGGACGCTGGTGCTTGGGCCGGTCGCGCTTTGGCGGACAGGCTTCTGGCCGAGAGGGTGCGGTGACCGTGGCACACTTGATCGCGACGTCGAGGGAGTGGTGCGAGCCGCTTGCGGCACGGCCCGAGGCGGCGACCGGACAGAGGTTCCCGCTTGCTACACGCCGGGACGACCTCACGGCCGAACGCCTCACGGAACTCGGTGCTGAGATGGACACGGACGGCCTCCCGCACGCGTTCATCGAGCGGGGCGGCATGAGGTACGAGTTCACCGACCGGCGGCTGGGTGGCGATCCCGTCGCAGCACGCGTCACGATCACGAGGAGCAGGTGATGAGCCGCAGCGTGATGATTGTCGCCGCGCACCCGGACGATGAGGCGCTCGACTGCGGGGCGACGATGGCCGCGCTCGCGGCGCGCGCGACCCTCACGGCCGTGCGCCCGCTTCCGGGTGCGGCGGTGCGCACGGTGCTGGCGTTCGAGCTGCCCTCCAGCACCGAGTGGTCCGCGGAGGGCGCGTTCGACCCTGACTGGTACTGCGACGCGAGCGGCACCCTGACCGCGAAGCTCGATGCGCTCCGGCACTACGAGACCGAGATGCGCGACTGGCCGCACCCTCGTTCTGTGGAGGCCGTAGAGCGCCTCGCGCGCTGGAGGGGGGCCAGTGTCGGTCTGGATGCCGCCGAGGCCTTCAGGCTGCTTCGCCGCGTCGGCGGGATCGTGCGATGAGGGTCGTGTCGATCGGGGGCCGCGCGGTGGGAGCCGGCGACGCGCCGCTCGTCGTGGCCGAGCTGTCCTGCAACCATCTGCAGGACATCAGGTTGGCGGAGGACACCATCCGTGCCGCTGCCGATGCGGGCGCGGACGGGGTGAAGCTGCAGACATACACGCCCGACACGATGACGCTGGACAGTGACGCAGAGCAGTTCGTGATCGGTCAGGGGACGATCTGGGACGGCCAGCGCCTCTACGACTTGTACCAGGAGGCGTACACGCCTTGGGACTGGCACGGTCCGCTCATGGACCTCGCGAAGTCACTCGGCATGCTGTGCTTCTCGACCCCGTTCGACCCGAGCGCGGCCGACTTCCTCGAGAGGCTGGACGTGCCGGCGTACAAAATCGCCTCGTTCGAGATCACCGACGTTGGGCTGATCGAGCACGTCGCCTCCAAGGGCAAGCCGGTGGTCATGTCGACGGGCATCGCCGAACTCGCCGACATCGAGGAAGCGCTTGCTGCCTGCCAGCGCGGGGGGAACGACGATGTGGTGCTCCTGAAGTGCACCTCCGCGTATCCCGCGACCGAAGCGGAGATGAACCTGCGCACGATCCCGGACATGGCGAAGCGCTTCGGCGTGCCGGTCGGGCTGTCGGACCACACCACGGGCTCGGCGGCGGCGGTCGCGGCGACCGCGCTCGGCGCGGTGATGATCGAGAAGCACCTGATCCTCGACCGCTCGCTCGGCGGGCCGGATGCGCCGTTCTCGATGGAGCCGGCGGAGTTCGCGGCGATGGCCGCGGACGTGCGGGCCGCGCACGCGTCTCTCGGCGAGCCGACCTATGAGCTGACGGAGCGTCAGCGAGCAAGCAGGGCGTTCTCCCGCTCGCTGTTCGTCGCTGAGGACGTCGCGGCGGGCGAGGTGTTCACGGAGCGCAACGTGCGCAGCGTGCGCCCGGGCCTCGGCATGCATCCGAGGCACCTGCCGGAGGTGCTGGGGAAGAGGGCGGCGCGCGAC
>JBBIJK010000033.1:0-18220 GCA_037445995.1 Actinomycetota bacterium
CCGGGTGGGGGACCGTGTCAGGTGGGTAGTTTGACTGGGGCGGTCGCCTCCCAAATGGTAACGGAGGCGCGCGTAAGGTCCGCTCAGATCGGTTGGCAATCGATCGTAGAGTGCAAGAGCATAAGCGGGCTTGACTGCGAGACCTACAAGTCGAGCAGAGACGAAAGTCGGCTCTAGTGATCCGGCGGCTCAGAGTGGAATGGCCGTCGCTCAACGGATAAAAGGTACTCCGGGGATAACAGGCTGATCCTGCCCAAGAGTCCACATCGACGGCAGGGTTTGGCACCTCGATGTCGGCTCATCGCATCCTGGGGCTGTAGCAGGTCCCAAGGGTTTGGCTGTTCGCCAATTAAAGCGGTACGCGAGCTGGGTTTAGAACGTCGTGAGACAGTTCGGTCCCTATCCTCCGTGGGCGTAAGAGACTTGAGAGAGGCTGTCCCTAGTACGAGAGGACCGGGATGGACGAACCTCTGGTGTACCAGTTGTCGACCAACGGCACCGCTGGTTAGCTACGTTCGGTCGGGATAACCGCTGAAAGCATCTAAGCGGGAAGCCCATCTCAAGATGAGGTCTCCCACTGGGTTAACCAGGTAAGGCCCCTCGTAGACTACGAGGTTGATAGGCTGCAGGTGTACGCACAGCAATGTGTTCAGCCGAGCAGTACTAATAGGCCGAGGTCTTGACCTTCTGTTCCGACTCAAGATCAAGCGCTATGCAGCTCCCAGGGTGCGTTCGCGCCCTGTGCGAGCCGTTGACAAGGGAATACGTGTAGGCATTCGACGGAGCCGTCGGATGTGCTCAGTGGTTATGGCGGAGGGGGTACACCCGATCCCATACCGAACTCGGCAGTTAAGCCCTCCAGCGCCGATGGTACTGCGACGTCAGGTCGTGGGAGAGTAGGACGCCGCTGAGCACATCCGACGGCTCCCGTGTGTGCGAAGCCCGTAGAGGCGCAGCGGTCGACGGGGCTCGTGAAAACATGAGTGAGTCGGTAGGGATTGTGGTAGTATCCTCGCATCGAAGATGGCGTCAGGGCGCCCCGAGCGCAGGAGCGACTAGGAGGTACCAGGCATGGAGGAACGTGTCCGCGCGGCACTGGACAGGATCCGCCCCGCACTGCAGGCCGACGGCGGAGATGTGGAGCTTGTCGAGATCACAGAGGACGGCGTGGTGAGGGTGAGGCTGGTCGGCGCGTGTCGGGGTTGCCCGATGTCGCAGATCACGCTGACCAACGGCGTCGAGCGAGTCGTCAAAGAGGACGTGCCCGAGGTTGTCCGGGTGGAGCCCGTCTAGTCCGACGCGTCCCCAAGCCCACAAGGCCGGCCCGATGGGCCGGCCTTGGCGCGTTCACGGCCTGTTGACGACCGCTCACCAGCCCGGGAGTGCACGAGCATCCTTCTATGGGTGCCGTTCGTCGCGCGTAGCGGGCCATGCGTCCAGGACGCGTTGACACACTAGATATGGCGCGCTTACACTCGGCGAGCCACAATATCTAGTAGGTGTGGGTCGCGGTGCCCGAGTGCCGCGAGTAACGGGGAGAGCTCGCGACGAGGAGGGCCCGATGGGTAAGACCGCAGGACAGACCATGTACGACCGCACGATCGACGAGACGCTGACCCCGAACTCGCTCAAGGTCTTGCAGAAGAGGTACCTGCGCAAGAGCGAGGATGGCGAGCCCGTGGAGAAGCCCTCGGACATGTTCGTCCGAGTGGCGGAGAACATAGCGTCCGCGGAGGCCCGGTTCGGCGCCGACGCCGACACCGTCTCGCGCTACGCTCGCGACTTCTACGAACTCATGACGTCGCTGGAGTTCCTCCCCAACTCCCCGACGCTGATGAACGCAGGCCGCGAGCTTCAGCAACTCTCCGCTTGCTTCGTCCTCCCGGTGGGGGATTCGATGGAGTCCATATTCAACGCGGTCCGCGACACGGCGATCATCCACAAGTCCGGAGGCGGCACAGGCTTCTCATTCTCGCGTCTGCGCCCCGCCGGAGATCAGGTTCGCTCCACCCAGGGCGTTTCGAGCGGCCCGATATCTTTCATGAGGGTGTTCAACCAGGCCACCGAGGCGGTCAAGCAGGGCGGCACGAGGCGTGGCGCCAACATGGGCGTGCTGCGCGTCGACCACCCGGACATCCTGCACTTCATCCGCTGTAAGGAAGATGGGGATTTCGCGAACTTCAACATCTCGGTCGCCCTGACGGAGCGGTTCATGGAGGCCGTGAGGGAAGGCGAGAGCTACGAGCTTCTCAGCCCCAGGACCGGTGAGCCCATGGGCTCCTTGGACGCGCGCGAGGTGTACGACCTGATCGTACAGATGGCGTGGGCGACGGGCGACCCCGGGATCATCTTCATCGACAGGATGAACCGAGACAACCCGACCCCGGCGCTGGGCGAGATCGAGTCGACGAACCCCTGCGGCGAGCAGCCCCTTCTTCCCTATGAGGCGTGCAACCTCGGTTCGGTCAACCTGTCGCGCTTCGTGACCATGAAGGAGGACGGCTCTTCGGATGTCGCTTGGGACCGGCTCGCCGATGTGGTCCACCGCGGGGTGCGCTTCCTCGACGACGTCATCGAGGTCAACGAGTACCCGCTGCCCAAGATCGACGAGCTCGCGCGCGGCAACCGGAAGATCGGCCTGGGGGTCATGGGCTGGGCCGACATGCTCATACAGATGGGTATCGCGTACGACTCCGCCGAGGCGGTCGCCTTGGGGGAGAAGGTGATGGGCTTCGTGCAGGCAGAGGCGAGGCAGGCCTCGGAGAGGCTGGCGGTGGAGCGCGGCTCCTTCCCCAACCACCCGGGCTCGGTGTTCGACACCCCGGAGGGCAGGCAGATCCGCAACGCCACCGTCACTACCATAGCGCCGACCGGCACGTTGTCCATCATCGCGAACTGCTCCAGCGGGGTGGAGCCGCTCTTCGCGGTCTCATACGTCCGCACCGTCATGGACAACGACAGGCTTATCGAGGTCAACCCGCTGTTCGAGGACGCTGCGATCAAAGGCGGTTTCTACAACCGTGAACTGATGCAGCTGATCGCCGACCACGGTTCAGTGGAAGGCATCGACGAGGTGCCCGGGGAGTTGCGCGCGGTCTTCCGGACCGCGCACGACATCTCGCCCGAATGGCACGTCAGGATGCAGGCGGCCTTCCAGACCTACACCGACAACGCCGTCTCCAAGACCGTCAACTTCCATAGTGACGCCACTCCCGAGGACGTCCGGGCGGTCTACGACCTCGCGCACGATCTTGGTGTCAAGGGCATCACGATCTACCGCGACGGCAGCAAGGAAGGGCAGGTGCTCTCGACCGGCAGGACGCAGCAGGGCGGAGCAGACCCTGCGGGGGGCCTGTCCGCTGTCGGGCCGATCGAGCCGAGGCCACGCCCCTCTGTGACCTCTGGCCGGACCACGAAGATCCAGACCGGGTGCGGCAACCTCTACGTCACCGTGAACTGGGACGAGGAGGGCCTGTGCGAGGTGTTCACGTCGATGGGCAAGGCGGGAGGCTGCGCGGCGTCACAAGCGGAGGCGCTATCAAGGATTATCTCGATGGCTCTGCGCTCCGGGGTCGACCCTGAGGCGGTGGTCAGGCAGCTGAGGGGGATACGGTGCCCCAGCCCGGCCTGGAGCCAGGGCGGCAAGGTGCTGTCGTGCGCTGACGCGCTGGGTATCGTTCTGGAGCATACTGTGACGTTCATCGCCACCGGTGAGGTCGCGGTCGGTATCAGCAAGACCGAGGATGCGCTCGACTACCTCACTGGGGCGTGCCCCGATTGCGGGCGCCATCTCGAGCAGGAGTCTGGGTGCGCCGTCTGCAGAGGATGTGGCTACAGCAAGTGCTCCTGAGCGAGGTTCGATCGATCAGCAAGCCCGGCGTGCCTTGGCCCCACCGGTGCCCGAGTCACGTCGCGCTCGATGAAGGGCGTGGTTCGCATGGTCCTGTCCGATAGGACGATAAAGGAGCTTCTGGCTTCGGGCCGGATCGTCATCGACCCGCTCGACCCCGAGGACATCCAGCCCTCCAGCGTCGACCTGCACCTCGGCGAGAGGTTCCTGGTGTTCCACAACTCGCGCTACCCCTATATCGACCCCAATCGTGAGCAGGAGGGTCTGATGGGGATGGTCTCCGCCACAGCGGGAGACCCGTTCGTCCTGCACCCCGGGGAGTTCGTGCTCGGCACCACCGTGGAGCGCGTCATCCTCCCTGACGACCTGGTGGCGCGGCTGGAAGGCAAGAGCTCGCTTGGCAGGCTGGGGCTTCTGATCCACTCGACGGCGGGTTACGTGGACCCGGGCTGGGACGGCGCGCTAACGCTGGAGCTGTCCAACGTGGCGAACCTGCCCATCGTCCTGACGCCGGGCATGCCGATCGGTCAGATATCGTTCACCCGGATGACCACGCCCGTCGACAGGCCCTACGGCTCAGAGGGGCTTGGTTCTCGGTACAAGGGGCAGGTCGACCCCACTCCCAGCAGGAGCCATATGGGGCGGGGGGCCTAGCGGGGATCGAAGCTACCGCAGGCCTTGCTCGAGGGCTTGCGGGCCTTGTCTTTGCGCTGGCAGCGCCCCTTCTTCAGGTTCCGGCAATCGCCGCACCGCCGGTCAGTGTCATCTTTGGACTTCTTCCCCATAGCCTCATAGCCCCATCGTGACGCCGGAGATGAGCTTCTCAGGAAGATACCCGGCTAGGTACTTCGCTGTACGCGACTCCATCAAGGGCAGCCACCTGAGCTTCCGGCCTATCTCGCGACGGATGTCCATCACGGCGGCCTCGTAGGTCGCCAGCGCCGAGCTGGGAGGACCGCTCGCCGCCATGCCGGCGGCGCGGCCCGTACGTACCGCGTAGGAGATGCCCTCGCCCGATGTGGGGGAGATGAACCCGCCCGCTTCGCCCGCCATCAGCACGCGGCCGATCCCGGGCAGCACGTCTGCGCCGGACCGGAGGTACAGTGCCGCGGCGGCCTCCCGGTCGGCGGTCGGCCCCAGGGCGGGCATCCGCTCGCGGAGCCGCTCCATGACGTACTCATGCTTCGTGTGCGGGTGTTTCGTCTTCGGGTAGAACACCGAGCCCACCAGGGCATGCGCACCCTTGGGCACGACATAGGAGTATCCGAAGCAGTCACCGATGCCTCGCATGTAGACGCAGTCGAACAGGGGGGACAGCGGCTCCTGGAGGAGAACGCGGTCCTGGATGGTTACGTAGGCGCGGTTCTCGAGGGCGCCGACGGCCCGGCGCACGCTCGAGCGGGCGCCGTCCGCGCCGATCAGCGTCTCGCAGGTGACCCGGTGGACCGCGTCAGCCCGGTCGAACTCGAGCGTGGCGCCGTCGTCGCCCTGCTCGACCGTATGGACGTTGGCTCCGGCCGTGACGGTGACCGAGTCCGGGAGATGCTCCAGCATCCATGAGTCGAGAGCGTCGCGATCGACGTTCAGGAAGCGCAGGAGGGTCTCTTTGTGGATCCGTCTGTCCCAGTCCACGTAGCGGAATCGCACATATCGCGGTTCCCGGACCAGATGCTCGGGGGGCGTCAGCCCCATCGACCGGAGGCACGCCATCGCTGAGGGGTTCAGCATCCCGCCGCAGCTCTTGGAGCGAGGAAGGGCTGAGGCTTCGACCAACAGGACCGTTCCTGTTGCGGCGGCTTCGCGGGCGGCGGCGATGCCGGCCGGGCCGGCGCCGACCACCACCGTTCGGTAGTGGCTCGATATCTGCTGCATGTCAGGTGTCTCCCGTACACTCGGGGCGGCGCCGGTCGGAAGGTTGGATTGTAGGGCATGACGCTCGGATGCGTGTGGTCCCGATGTCAGGCTCAAGTGGTAGCATCTCCTTCGACGGTCAGGACGGAGGTTCGCGGTGGGTAAGTGCTGGGAAGTGCGCGGCTGCGATGAGGACATGCGCAAAGACTGCGCGCACCACACCACGCTGCACGACAGGTGTCCCACGAAGTGCGTGTTCGCCAACGCGTGCCAACATCCTACCCACGAGGTGTGCATCGATCCGGCCCTCCTGTTCGATCCCTCACTCGACCGATCGAATGTCATCAAGGAAACCTGCCTCCACTGCGGTTTCTTCCTGAACAACGGGCCACGCTCCTGAGCGTCCTCCGGCGCGTTCACGCCGAAACAGCCCGTGCGTGACTCCGGGGGGAGCGGGGTATCCTACGTGCAGGCGCCCAGACCGGGGCGCGCCGCAGGGCGGATCGGAGGTTCCTCATGTTGTGGGAGCGCGAAGGGTGTTGCGATAGCGATCTCATCTTCGACTTGGTCGCCTACGTCTTTGCCGCGGGTTCTGTCGCCTGCCTGTTGATGGGGGTCCATCGGATCGCTTCGGCCCTCAAGCTTGGCTCGCGTGCCAAGGCGTACGAGGCCGTCGAGGATTCGCTGTCCCCAGAGGAGCGCGAGGTGCTCGTCAGCAAGATCGCTGCGCACGCCGCCCGCTACATGTGAGATGACCGCTGTGCCAGTCGCGGGGCCAGCCGCCTGTTGTCGGTACCGCTCGGGTGCGGCGGTGGGTCTCCTGCGTTACGGGCGAGAGCTCGCAGCGGCCGGTGCGGCCCAGGTCGGTGACGCCTTCACCGACGACGACGAGGCGGATGCGCTGATCAAGTCGTGCCCCGAGGCGTTCCTGCTGGGCGTGCTGTTCACCCAAGGCATCCCGGCGGAGCGCGCTTGGCGTGGTCCTGGCGAGCTGCGTCGGCGGCTTGGCCATCTCGATCTTGCGCGGCTGGCCGCCGAGACCGAGGCGGTTCGCGAGGCCTTCGCTCGGCGGCCCATGCTCCACAGGTTCAAGGAGACGCTGCCGCGCTGGGTGAGCTCCGCTGCTCGAAGGCTGATCGACGAGTACGGCGGCGACGCGTCTTTGATCTGGCGCCCGGGGTCCAGCGTGGCCGAGGTCGCGGAGAGGCTGTCGGCTTTCGACGGCGTGGGGCGCAAGAAGGCGGCGATGGCGACCGAGATGCTCACGCGGTGCTTCGGTGTGGATCTCTCGGGAGCCCACGAGGGCGAGGCCGCGTACGACGTGCAGGTAAGAAGGGTCTTCCTCCGGGCGGGGCTGGTGGACGAGGACTCCCCGGACGCCATCGCCGAGGCGTGTCGCGCGATCTCGCCCCGGCACCCGGGATCGCTGGACCTGCCCGCGTGGCTTATCGGGCGTCAGACGTGTCGCCCGAGGGATCCGCGGTGTGAGGCGTGCAGGATAGGCGACGCCTGCCCGCGGCTGACCCATCTGAACCCCGAGGGCGTCGGCGCGCGTAGGTCCGCGCGTCAGGCGAGTGAGCGGAAGACGAGCCCTGAGGGGAGCTTGGGGTAGAAGTACGTGCTCTTCTGAGGCATGGTCTCACCTGCGATGGCCACAGCCTTCATCTGGCTCATGCGCGTGGGGTTCAGAAGGAATACGGCATCGTGGCCTTCGGTCATGGCGAGGGCCTCGCCGGCGTTCTTGACGAACGAGAGCCTGTCCAGCGTGTCCGGGCGGTCCGGGTGGATGGAGAGCAGCGGGTCGAGGACGAGCTCCTGGAGGACCGCGACGTCGAGCCTGTTCCATTCCGCGGTGTGATCTGGCCCCATGGCCTGATCAAGGTCGACGTCGCCGCGTAGCCGCGCCAGCCACGCCTCAGACCGGCCTCGCACTCCCACGACGAACGCCACGGATCCCGCATGGTCGGCAAGCGCGTTCGTCGCCCCCTCGGCCTCAACCGCCGTCAGGTCGAACGTCTCAGACAGCCTCGACAGGAACGCCGCAGCGTCGAAAGCCCCGAGGGCGTCGGCGACCCTGTGGGTCGGCAGCACCACGAGGCCGGGATCGTCCATGTTCACCAGCGCCATCATGACCGACTCGTGCGGCGCGCTCGCATCCGTAGGCGCTCCCGCCGCTCGCATCTCGTCCCGGAATGCGAGAGCCACCGTGTAGCGATGATGTCCATCGGCGATGAAGACCTGCTTGGGCGCCATCAGCTCCTCGAAGCGTCTCGTCCAGGCGGGGTCCTCCACCCTCCACAGCAGACTCTCGACCCCGTCATCGTCGACCGAACGTGCAGCGGGGATGCCGGAGGTGGCTGAGTCGAACAGATCGTCGCTGGCGCCCTCGGCGTCGGAGAACAGGCCGAACACGGCTGACGAGTTGAGCCGGGTCGCGCGCAGGAGCTCGAGCCTGTCGGAGAGCGCCTTGGGCAGCGTCCGCTCATGGGGGAGGATGACGCCGGCTTCGAATGGCTCCAGGCCCACGGCCGCGATGAGGGCCCGTCTGCGCACCGACCGCCCGTCGATCTGGTAGCGCTGCTCGAGCACGCGGAACGCGGGTGCGTCGTCGACCTCCACTATCTTGCGCTCCACCCACTCGGCCCACAGGGCCGCACCGTTCGCGTATCGGTTGCCCGGCAAAGCGGGGTCGGCCCCGCCTTCAGGCAGCTCGATGGCCGCGACGTTGTGCGGGGACCGCGAGACGAGGCGCGCTCGCTCCGCGGGCGAGATCACATCGTATGGAGGGGCGCACAGGTCGGAGATGTCCGACGAGGGAGTGCGGTAGGTGTGCGCTAGGAACGGGCGGACTCGCGCCACGGGGTTCCCTTTCGTTCAAGGCGTGCGGGGTCACAAGTCTAGCCCACGAGCGGCGGTGGCGGACGTACCGGCCGCGAACGGCGGCGTTCCGGCACGCTTCTCGCAGTCTCTCCGTCGCGTGGCCGCCGTCACGGTGCGCCCCGTCACGAAGTCGTCGCTCGCCAAGGACGATTGTCTAGGCAAGCGGGCAGGAGGCCGGAGATGTCCATGACGCTGCTGTGTCCGAAACACGGCGAGGTGCGAGTGACGATGGAGGACGTCGTCGGTGTCGTCATGCGGGGACCGGCGGCGGTCGAGGTCCTCTTCGCGTGCCCCGAGTGCGGCGAGCGCATGGCTGTCAGCGCCGCTGTCCCTGCGGTGCTGGCCGCGGCGCTGGAGGCTCTGGCCGATGGTGACGGGGAGGGCATCGCGGCGGTGTTCCTGGCGCTGGCCGACGATGCGCCGGAGCCGCGGACTCCGGACCCTGGAGCGTCGGAGGAGGAGATCGAGTCCTACTGCGAGTACTTCAGGCGCGAGCTCGATTCGGTCTCGTGCGTGGAGGACGCGCTGGCCGAGATCGACGGCCGGCAGGCGTAGGCCGCCTCAACAGCACGCCCCACGCAAGGCCGGCGGCGAAACCGCCAAGGTGCGCGTACCACGCGACGCCCTCGCTCGCGGCGGTCACCGGGGCGACACCGTTCGCCAGCTGGACGAGGGCCCACACGCCCAGCAGGAACGCCGCTGGCACCCTCACGACGCCCACAGGGACGACCGTCACGAACACGGCGGCGCGGATGGGCGCCTTGGGCCTGAGCACGCAGGTCAGGCCCATCACGGCCGAGATCGCGCCGCTCGCCCCGACGAGGGGCGCGGCGGAGTCGGGGTGGGCGGCGAGGTGGGCTGTCGCGGCGGCCGCCGAGCCGGTCGCCCAGACGGCGAGGAATCGCGCGCGTCCGGCGCGATCCTCCGCCCCGGGGCCGAACACCCAAAGGAACAGGGCGTTCACCAGCAGGTGGCCCCATCCGGCGTGCAGGAAGGACGAGGAGAGGAGCGTGTGAGCAGAGCTCCAAGGGTCGCCGAGGACTCGCGCCGGTATCATCGCGAACCGCTCGACCATCGCTCCGCCGGACCATGGGTACGATGAGAGTTGCGCCGCGAAGGCGGCCGTCACGGCCGCCAGCAGAGCCAGCGTGGCCCAGGGCGTCGCGCCTCTTTGGGAGTCGTCTCTGAAGGGCAGCAACCGTCTCTCCGGCGTCTGCTAGAGTGGATGGTGGCGAGTGTAACCCATGGCCCGACGGGCCTGAATCTGCGGAAGGAGGTTGCGCGGTGGCGGTGAACACGCTGGGCCTGTTCGGATACGTCCTGTGCTGCGCAGGGGTCGGCTTCGCGGTGCTGTTGCTGCTGGTTGTGGTCCTCTACAACCGCCTCGTGGTCCTTCGCAACCGCGTTGACAACGCTTGGTCGCAGATCGACGTGCAGCTCCGTCGGCGCTACGACCTGATCCCGAACCTGGTGGAGACGGTCAAGGGGTACGCCGCGCATGAGCGCGAGACGTTGGAGAAGGTCGTCGCAGCCAGGCAGATGGCGATGGACGCCAACTCGGTGGCCGAGCAGGGCCAGGCCGAGAACATGCTCACGAGCACGCTGCGGAGCCTCTTCGCGGTGTCCGAGGCCTACCCCGACCTCAAGGCGAACCAGAACTTCATGATGTTGCAGGAAGAGCTGTCCGGGACCGAGTCGAAGATCGCTTACGCCCGGCAGTTCTACAACGACTCCGTGATGAGCTTCAACACCGCGATCCAGTCGTTCCCGGCCAACCTCCTCGCGGGAATCCTCAGCTTCTCGCAGCGCGAGTACTTCGAGATCGAAGAAGCCGCCAAGGAGCCGGTCAAGGTGGAGTTCTAGGGCGCCCGCGTGTTCGATCAGGTCTCAGCCAACAAGCTGAAGAGCACGATGCTCATCGCGGGCTTCGTGCTCTTCGTGTTGGCTATCGGTTGGGTCTTTGGCGAGGTCAGCGGTTTCGGGCCTGGCGGTCTGGCCTGTGCGCTCCTGTTCGCGTTCGTCACCGCCTTCGGCTCCTACTGGTACTCAGACCGGATAGTCCTCGGCATCTCCCGCGCTCGGCCGGTATCCAAGGAGACCGAGCCCTACATCGTCAACACCGTCGAGGGGCTCGCGATCGCGGCCGGGCTGCCGGTGCCGGCGTGCTACCTCATCGACGACGATGCCCCGAACGCCTTCGCTACCGGGCGTGACCCGCGGCATGGTGCGGTGGCGCTGACCACGGGCCTTGTGCGCAAGTTGGACCGCTTGGAGCTTGAGGGGGTCATCGCACACGAACTTGCCCACATCGCCAACCGGGACACCCTCCTGCAGACGCTGACCGCGGTGCTGGCCGGTTCGATCGCCCTGGCGTCGGAGTGGATGTTGCGGTCGCTCATCTGGGGTCGCCGCGACAGCCGCGACGCCGGCCCGCTGCTGGTCGTGGCGGGGCTGGCGCTGGCCATCCTGGCGCCGCTGGCCGCAGCAGCGATAAAGATGGCCATATCCAGGAAGAGGGAGTACCTCGCGGACGCAAGCGCGGCGATCCTGACACGCTACCCGCCCGGTCTGGCGGGCGCTCTGCGCAAGATCGCGTCGGACCCAGCGCCGCTCCGCGTGGCGAACCGGGCCACCGAGTCGCTCTACATCTACAACCCCTTGCGTGACAGGCGCAAGGGGATGGACGGGCTGTTCGACACTCATCCCCCCATCGAAGAGCGGATCCGCAGGCTCGAGGCTATGTGACGATGGCCGCGATGCCGTTCCCGGACGTCTCTCCCGTGGCCTTCTCCGTCGGGCCCGTCACCGTGCACTGGTACGGCCTGGCGTATCTGGTCGGGTTCCTGGGCGCGTGGTACCTGCTGGGTCGCCTCGACCGCTCATGGGGGATGGGCCTGGGAGTCGACGCGCGTCTCGAGATCCTCCTAGCCTCCGTCATAGGCGTGGTTGTAGGGGCGAGGTTGGGGTACGTGCTCGTCTACAGCGACGGCGCCTGGCTGGAAGACCCCCTATACATCCTCAGGACTTGGGAGGGGGGCATGTCGTTCCATGGAGGGCTGGCCGGGATCCTGGTGGCGGCGCTGGTGGAGTCGCGCCGACTGGGCGTGCCATTCCTCCGGCTCTGTGACGCCGGTGCCGTGGGGGCCCCGATAGGACTGCTGCTAGGGAGGCTGGCCAACTTCGTGAACGGCGAGCTATGGGGAAGGGTGACCAGCGCGCCCTGGGGGGTGGTCTTCCCCGGCGCCGGACCGGAGCCCCGGCACCCCAGCCAGCTGTACGAGGCGGGACTCGAGGGACTGGCGCTCCTGGCGGTGATGCTCGTCATGTCGCGCCGCAGGAGACCCGACGGCATGATGGTCGGTACCATGATGACGCTTTACGCCGTGTTCCGTATCGCGGCGGAGTTCTTCCGCGAGCCCGACCCGCAGCTTGGTTTCCTGCTCGGTGGAGCTACCATGGGTCAGCTGCTCAGCGCGCCCCTGCTCGTGGTGGGCGCATGGCTTGTCGTACGGGCCGTCCGTCATGGGCGGGCGGCGACGGCGCGGGGCGGGCGGGACTAGCCGCAGACTCGGCCGGCCGGCTTCCAGCACGGTTCGGTCCGGTCCAGACACTTGACGACATCGCCCGCCGGCAGCGGCCTGAGCGGTGTGCAGGCGGTGCAGTAGAAGCTGGGGAACTGCCCGACCAGGTCCTTGAGGTCGGCGTCGGCGTAGGGGTCGGCGGATGGCTGTTCGACCACGTGAAGGAGCCTGCAGGCCATCTCGCCTCCGGTAGGGGTGGGGCCGTCTCCACTGTAGCCGCACGGAGTAGGCGTGGCAACGCCGCTTCTCGGCAGGGGCGCGGCGCGGCGTTTGACCCGCTGTTGCGAGGCCCGTACCCTTTGCACGACGAGTGAGGAGCCTCCATGACTGAAGGTAGAGTGAGATCCGTCCTACGCGCGGTCGCGACCGTGTGCATCGTGGTGCCCGGCTTCCTAGCGCCGGGCTGCAGGGCCGCTGTCGAGGTCACTTCCCCCTGGCCTGTCGCGGAGGGCGAGAGAGTCGTCCCCAAGCCACCCGTCCCGCCGCGATGGCCTCTGACCGGGCTGGACGCGCCGTCCGATTCTGCGGTGCTTCGCAGGGTGGTGTCGGTCAAGATCGAGAACTCTCCGGCCGCCAGGCCCCAGAGTGGTCTCGTGGCGGCCGACGTAGTCTACGAGTCCCTGGCGGAGGGCGGCATCACCCGCTTCAACGCCCTTTTCCACTCGCAGGCGCCTTCCAGCGCGGGTCCGGTGCGCAGTGCGAGGCTGTCCGATCTCCATATCGTCCCGCAGTACGGCGCGCTGTTCGTCTTCTCGGGCGCCAGCGGGAGCGTCAACTCGCGGATCCGCGCCGCTGGCCTGCCGAACCTGTCTCAGGACGCCGGGGTCTCCAAGGGCTATACGCGGGTCAGGAACCGCAGGGCGCCGCACAATCTTTACATCGACGTCGCGGTGGCTCGCGAGGTGGGGGTGGAGCGAGGGCATGACGCGGAGCGGCCCATCCGCGCTCTCGCGTTCGACAGGTCGGTCCTGCCCACGATGACGCAGGTGGTGGGCATCTCGGTCCCGTTCTCGCCTGCGAGCAGGGCGTCCTGGGCATGGGATGCGCCATCGCGGACGTACCTGCGCTCGGACAACGGGAAGCCGTCAACGGACGCGGTGACCGGCTCGCGGCTCGCCGCCCGCAACGTCGTCGTGATGTGGGCCAAGACGACCGAGGTCGAGAAGCGCGACGTCACCGGGTCACCGACGTTGGACATCTCGCTGTCAGGAACGGGCAGGGTGACGGTGTTCAGGGACGGCTTGAGGTTCGACGGCATGTGGATCGCCGAGAAGGGCGCACCTCCGCAGTTCAAGGCGGAGGACGGGACCGCCATCAAGCTCCGGCCCGGCAACACATGGGTCCAGGTCATCCCCACAACCGCCAACATCGCGATGGAGTAGCGCAGCTCAAAGGGCCCCGTCCGGGTGCGGAGGAAGCGTTTGTGTACCCGGTCCTGTGCGGGTAGAATCGCTAGGTTCCCAACCTCGACCCACCCCCCTCCGCCGCGAGGATGGACAAGGAGCCCTGAGCGCACCATGACCGATCGATCAGCCCCGCAGACGGGCACCCTCCGAGTCAAGACCGGCCTTGCCGAGATGCTCAAGGGCGGCGTCATCATGGACGTCGTCACCGCCGAGCAGGCGAGGATCGCCGAGGACGCCGGCGCGGTGGCGGTCATGGCGCTCGAACGGGTCCCGGCCGACATCCGCGCCACCGGCGGCGTGGCTCGGATGGCCGACCCGGGCAAGGTCCGCGAGATCGTGGGATCCGTCTCCATACCCGTCATGGCGAAGTGTCGGATAGGGCACTTCGTCGAGGCGCAGGTGCTGCAGTCGCTTCACGTCGACTACATCGACGAGTCGGAGGTGCTCACTCCCGCGGACGAGGAGTGTCACGTCGACAAGTGGGGGTTCGCGGTCCCGTTCGTATGCGGTGCGAGAGACCTCGGTGAGGCTCTGCGCCGGATCGGGGAGGGCGCCGCCATGATCCGCACGAAAGGCGAGCCTGGGACCGGCAACGTCGTCGAAGCCGTCCGGCACATGCGCAAGATGCTGAGCGACATCGAGGCCGTCCGGGGCGCTGAGGCTGGCGAGATCGGGAGGATCGCCGAGGAGCTTCGGGTCCCGGTGGACATGGTCGCTTGGGTCCGCGAGAACGGGACGCTGCCGGTGGTCAACTTCGCCGCGGGCGGCATAGCCACCCCCTCCGACGCCGCGCTCATGATGCAGCTGGGTTGCGACGGCGTGTTCGTCGGCTCCGGGATCTTCAAGAGCGGCGATCCGGCCCTCAGAGCCCGCGCCATAGTCGAGGCCACCACCCACTTCGAGGACGCCGACGTGATCGCGCGTGTCTCGGAGGGGATAGGGGAGCCGATGGTCGGGATCAACATCCCCGACATCCCCGCTTCCGAGCGGATGCAGGAGCGGGGCCTGTAGGTGAGGGTCGGCGTTCTCGCGCTCCAGGGCGCCTTCCGCGAGCACATGGTCGCCCTTGAGGCCCTGGGAGTCGAGGCCGTCGCGGTCCGGCGGCCTGAACAGCTCGCCGAGTTGGTGGGCCTGATCATGCCCGGCGGTGAGTCCACGGCGATCTCCAAGCTGATGCGGGCCTACGGGTTCTACGACGCGATCCGGCAACAGCACGGAGCCGGGATGGCCGTGTGGGGGACGTGCGCCGGCGCGATCCTGATCGCCGAGGATGTTCTGGACGGGGCGGGCGACCAGGAGTCCCTCGCCATCATGCGAGTGGCGGTCCGGCGCAACGCCTACGGCCGTCAGATCGACTCGTTCGAAGCCGACCTGGACATCGCCGGAGTGGAGGGCGGTCCATTCCGGGGCGTCTTCATCCGGGCGCCGTGGATAGAGTCGGTGGGCGACGGTGTCGAGGTGCTCTCGCGCCATGATGGCGTCATCGTCGCCGCCAGACAGGACGACGCCCTGGCAACGGTCTTCCACCCCGAGCTCACCGGCGACCCGAGGATGCACAGGTACTTCCTCGACGAGGTCGTCGGGGCGGCGAGAGGGTTGTAGGAGGCTTCGTGTCGGGACATTCGAAATGGGCCACGACCAAGCACCGGAAGGCCGCCCAGGACAGGAAGCGGTCGGCGCTGTTCAGCAAGTTGTCGCGGATGATCACGGTCGCCGCCAAGGAGGGCGGTGATCCCAATCCGGAGAACAACGCTTCCCTCGCCGCCGCCGTCACCAAGGCCAGAAGCTACTCGCTGCCCAAGGACAAGATCGAGACCGCCATCGCGAAGGCCTTCGGCGGAGCCGACGGCGTGTCCTTCGAGGAGGTCGTCTACGAGGGATACGGGCCGGCGGGCGTCGCCGTTTTCGTGGAGGCCCTGACCGACAACCGGAACCGCACTGCCGCGGATGTCCGGTCCGCGTTCACCCGGGCCGGTGGCAACCTTGGCGCGGGCGGATCGGTCGCGTTCCAGTTCGAGCGCAAGGGCCAGATCACGCTGGACGCCGTCGCTGGTCTGGGGGAGGACGAGATGCTCATGATCGTCGCTGAGGCGGGCGGCGAGGACCTGGAGGGCGACGGCACCGAATGGCTCGTGACCACGGCGCCGGGCGACGTCATGTCCGTCAAGGCGGCGCTTGAGGGTGCAGGCCTGGTCGTGCGAGGCGCTGAGCTGGTGATGGAGGCTGTGAGCACGACCGTCGTCCCGCTGGCGGAAGCGCGCAAGGTGCTCAGGCTCGTCGACGTCCTGGAGGACAACGACGACATCCAGAGTGTGTATCACACGATGGAGCTGACTGACGAGATCGCCGAGGCGCTCGAGGGCTGAGGCCGGCCCCTTCGCGGAGGACCGGATGGACACCAAGGGCCACGCGCGCTAACCTGAACATATGTTCGATTCCCGCCGCACAGCGTCTCCCGTGACCGTTCTGGGCGTCGACCCCGGTTTGGCCGACACCGGTTGGGGGGTCGTCGAGATGTCGGGCGGCAGACCGCGATGCCTCGCGTACGGATGCGTCTCCACGGACCCGGGCCGTTCCGTGCCCGAGCGGCTGGCGAGCATCTACGCCGAGATCCTGCGCGTGGTGGAGCGCTACGCGCCTGACGAGTGCGCCGTGGAGACGGTCTTCTTCGGATCGAACGCCAAGTCCGCCTTCGCCACCGGGCAAGCGAGAGGCGTCGCCCTGCTGGCGACGGCCGAGGCCGGGCTGACGCTTGGCGAGTACTCGCCGGTGCAGGTGAAGAGCGACGTCACGGGGCAGGGAAGAGCGGACAAGGGCCAGGTGGCGTACATGGTCCGCGCACTGCTGGAGCTCCCCGAGATCCCTCGCCCCGATCATGCCGCGGATGCCTTGGCTGTCGCGCTGTGCCACCTCAACCGCCGCGATGCCGCCACGACGATGGAGGCCTCGGCGTGATCGCCTTCCTCACGGGTCGCATCGTGGCCAGAGGTGACGGCTTCGCCGTGATCGACGTGGGGGGCGTGGGTTACCGGCTGAGCATGTCGTCGAACTCGCTGTCGGCGTTGTCGGCCGAGGGCGCCTGCTGCACCGTGCTCACCCACCTCCAGGTCCGCGAGGACGCCCTGTCCCTCTACGGTTTCGTCGACGCTGACGAGCGGACTGCCTTCGAGGCGCTGGTGGCGGTTTCGGGCGTCGGGCCGAAGCTTGCGATGGCGGTGCTGTCCGGGCTGACCCCGGACGAGCTCCGGGACGCCGTCGCGACCGACGACCTTGCGGCCCTGTCAGCCGTCGCGGGCGTGGGCAGGAAGACGGCGCAGAGACTGCTCATCGAGCTCAAGGACCGGGTCGGGGCCGGGGAGCCAGCGCCGCCCTCGCGACCGGCCAGGGGCGACATCGCCTCGCAGGCGCGTGACGCACTCGCATCGATGGGCTTCTCCGCGGCCGAGATCGGGAAGGCGATGCGTGGCTACGAGGGTCCGGATGCCGCCGAGGCGCTCGTCAAGCACGCCCTCAAGCGACTCGGAGGGCCCGCGTGAGCACGCTGTGGGAGCCAGACGACGCCGAGAGGCTGGTGTCCGCTTCGTTCACCGAGGATGACCTGGACATCGACCGGTCACTGCGCCCGAAGCATCTCGACGAGTACCTGGGCCAGGCCAGGGTCAAGGAGAACCTGTCGGTCATCATCGAGGCCGCTCGCCAGCGGGACGAACCCCTCGATCACATCCTGCTGTCCGGACCGCCAGGCCTGGGCAAGACCACGCTTGGCTCGGTAATCGCCAACGAGTTGGGCGTCGGCCTCAAGACGACGAGCGGCCCCGCGGTGGAGCGTTCTGGGGACCTCGCGGCCATCCTGACCAACCTCGAGCCGCGAGACGTCCTGTTCGTGGATGAGATACACCGGCTCAACCGGGTCGTGGAGGAGATCCTGTATCCCGCGATGGAGGACTTCGTGCTCGACATCGTGATAGGGAGGGGTCCCGCCGCGCGGTCGCTCCGCATCGACCTGCCCCGATTCACGCTCATCGGCGCCACCACGCGCACCGGCCTTCTGACCGGGCCGCTGCGCGACAGGTTCGGCATGGCGTTCCGGCTCGACTACTACTCCGCCGAGGAGCTCGGGGCGATCATCACCCGCTCGGCTGCCATCCTCGCCGTGGATGTGGACCCAGCCGGCGCGGCCGAGATCGCTCGACGCTCGAGGGGGACGCCCCGCCTGGCCAACCGGCTGCTGAAGAGGGTGCGCGACTACTCTCAGGTGCGGCACGAGGGCCGCGTGACGGAGGACATAGCAGCCGAGGCGTTGGCGTTCTTCGAGGTGGACCATGTAGGACTGGACGGCATGGACGTCCTCATCCTCGAGACTCTCGTCCACAAGTTCAGCGGCTGCCCGGTCGGTCTTGGCACATTGGCCGCCGCTGTCGGCGAGGAGCCGGACACCCTCGAGGACGTCTACGAGCCCTTCCTGTTGCAGCTCGGGTTCCTGACCCGGACCCCCAGGGGGCGTCAGGCGACACCCCGAGCGTACGAGCATCTGGGGGTGGCCGCGCCGGTCACGGGTGCGCCGCCTGAGGCCCAGGACCCGCTCTGGTAGGGGACTGCCCGCTGCCTCACGTAAGAATGTCGTTGAAGCACGGATTCGTTGACTCATCATA
>JBBIJK010000034.1:0-6857 GCA_037445995.1 Actinomycetota bacterium
ACGCGGTCGGCAACGCGGAGACCACCAAGACCGCCACCGTGCGCATCGACGGCACCGCCCCCGCCGTGTGGGACAACGCCCCCGCCAGCTGGGTGGGCACCTCGGTCGCGGTCACACTCAGCGCCGAGGACACGCGCTCTGGGGTCGCCTCGATCCGCTACACCCTCAACGGCGGCGCGGCGGCGACGTACACGGCGCCGGTGGTCGTCTCCGGCGCCGGCACGAACACGATCGCCTATCGCGCCTCCGACATCGCCGGTAACGCTTGCACTACGCGTACCGCGACTGTCCGTATCGACCTCACGGCGCCTGTCACCTCGAGCAACGTCACCTCCACCTACACGGACACGGCAACGATCACGCTTACACCCGCCGACGCGCACTCCGGCGTCGCGTACACGCGGTACCGCCTCAACGGGGGCGCATGGACCACCGGAACGGTGGCGATCACCTCCGTGCGCGGGACGCACACACTTGACTACTGGTCAGCCGACCGCGTCGGCAACCTCGGGCAGACCAGGACCGTCACGTTCTCCGTCGTTCCCGGCCAGGTGCGCTACGAGCAGAGCGACGCGAGGATGGTCTACCAGGGCACTTGGACGCCGTTCTCGCACGCGCAGATGTCGGGTGGCGGCTTCGTGTTCACAAACGTCACAGGCTCGTGTGTAGACATCTCGTTCACCGGTACGGGAATCCGGTTGCTGACGCTGACAGGCCCCGTGTATGGGATTGCCAAGGTGACTCTCAACTCCTCGACGACAGCGAACGTCGACCTGTACTCGCCTGGCTACGTGTACCAGAAGGACGTATGGAGGGTCGAAGGGCTCGCCAACGGGGCACACACCATACGGATTGAATGGACGGGCACCAAGAATGCCGCGTCGACCGGCTTCTCCGTGGGCGTCGACGCAGTCGAGGTTAGCGGTGGCACTCTGACCCACGCCCAGGCGGGTCCGCCCCCCACCACACGCTACGAACAGAACAACGCGCTCTTCACCTACGCGAGCATTTGGTCGACGGCCACTGGCACCGGCTTCTCTGGCAGTAGTCTGCGCCACTCCAACGTGGCCAGCTGTGCCGTGTTCGCGACGTTCAAGGGTACCGCTGTCAACTGGATCGCTCTGACCGGTCCCAGTTACGGCAAGGCGCGTGTCACCGTAGACGACGGCGCACCGGTGATTGTCGACCTGTACTCACCGACGTTCCAATTCAAGCAGATGGTTTGGAGCAGCGGCACGCTCGCAGACAAGGCGCACACAGTGCGGATAGAGTGGACGGGCTCGAAGAACGACTCAGCCTCTGCTACGAGTATTAACGTTGATGCCTTGGACATCGTGGGTTCACTGACCAGCCGATACTACGAACAGAACGACCCGCTGGTTGCCTACGCGAGTACTTGGACGACGGCAACAGGCACAGGCTTCTCGGGAGGCTCACTCAAGTTCTCCAACGCGACCTCATCCGGCGTCAACATCGCCTTCTTTGGAAGCCGCATCGATTGGGTCGCACTCAAGGGCCCGAACTACGGCATCGCGAAGGTGACGCTCGACGCGCAGGCGCCCGTGTACGTGGACCTGTACTCCTCCGCCTACCAGTACAAGGCGACCGCGTGGTCGGCCTCCGTCGCCGACGGCGCGCACACCCTCAAGATCGAGTGGACGGGCACCAAGAACGCTTCGGCGACCGCGACGAACATCAACCTCGACGCGCTCGACGTCATCGGGGTCCTGAGCACGCCCGAGGCCGTCGCGCCGGTCTACGTGCGCTTCGAGCAGACCGATTCGCGGATCGGCTACAGCGGGACGTGGACGCCGCAGACCAATCTGTCGGCCTCGGGCATGTCGTTCGCCTACACCACCGCGCCGGGGACCGCGACCGTCACGTTCACCGGGACGGCGATCGACCTCATCGGACTCAAGGGCCCCAACTGCGGGATCGCGGCCATCTCCGTCGACGGCAGCGCACCCGTCTCGGTGGACATGTACTCGTCCAGCTGGCTGTACCTGCAGAAGCTCTTCAGCGTGACGGGGCTGTCCCCCACCGGCACGCACACGCTCACGATCGCTTGGACCGGGACAAAGAACCCCCTGGCCGGGGCGCCGACCGTCGGCGTGGACGCGTTCGACGTGATGGGCAACCTAGCATCGCCCTGATGGGCAGTCCATGCGATTGATCGAAGGCCCGGACCGTCGGTCGGGGCCTTCGTCTTTATTACACGCCACTGCCCTCGCACCGTGCATCGTAGCGGCGGTCCGTGAGCGCGACTGCCCTTGCGGAGACAGGCGGGGTCTTCACCCCTAGAAAGGCGAGCGCCCTCTGATGGTGCCCGCCCGCCGCCCGAGTTCGCGCTCGCAGCGCGCGATCGGTGCTCCTACGCCCTCGCGCCGAAGCCGTCGGAGCGGCAGCTCTCCATGTGTCGGCCACCATTCTCGGGTCCGGTGGAGTACTTCCCGGTAGCCCGCACCCGCCCGTCCGCGGTGTTCGTATGTCACGAGGCGCCCCTTCTCACGAGCGACCGCGCGAGGTCCTCCGCCAACGACAACGCACCGGATCCCGGCGCCATGCGCCCCACGAGCCAGCAAGCCGCGATCACCGCGGCCAGGCCCGGTACCGCCACCACGAGGCCTTCCAAGCCGAGTGCATCGCCCATCCGTGCCGCAACGAAGCCCCCCGCCGCGGCGGCCAGCGCCATGCCGGCCGGGAACGCGAGTGCTGCGGCCACCCGGCGCGACGACATGTCCAGAACCCTGGCCGCAATGACTTGAACGATCGCGCACGAGACGACCGTCGCGACGCTGACCGCGGCGGCGACCGCCACGATGCCCGAGGACACCCACCACACGACGCCTGCCGCCAGCACGACGAAGCTCCCAGCGGCCCACAGCGCGAACGCCCGAGCCCTCCCCAGCGCCTTGAGCGCCATCTCGCCGAAGACCGCACACACGAGAGCCATCGCCGCGACGCACAGCACCTGGAACGGGATCACGGCCGCCGCCCACTGGCGCCCGTAGAGGCCGAGGACCACGTCCGGCCCGAGAGCCGCGGCGCAGGCCAGCCCCGGCCACACGAGCACCGCCGACAGCCCGAGCGCCCGCAGGTACGCCTCACGGAAGCGCTCCCTGTCCCCCCCGATCGCCGAGAACGCCGGGAGCGTCACCGCCGCGGCCATCTTGGCCACGCGACGCACGGGATAGGTAACGAGGTTGTACGCGATGCTGTACTGCCCGATCGGACCGGCGCCCAGCACCCGGCCAATGACGAGGTTGTCGGCGTTGCCGGCGCCGTAGCCGGCAAGCTCGCCCACGGTCAGCGTCGCCCCGAAGGAGACGAAGTCCCGCGCGTGCCTCCACGACGGCCCGTGCCTCGGCACGTAGCGCGTCGCCCACTGCAGGTAGACCGCGTTGGCCAACAACCCTGCGAGATTGCCCGCGACGATGCTCATGGCTCCGTATCCGGCCGACGCCAGCGACACGGACACGGCCGCGACGGTCCCCACCGACCAGATGCTCGCGAACGCGGGCGTGCGGAAGTCCATCTCGCGACGGACCAGAGCGCCCTGCACCAGGTGCAGCGAGGTCGCCGCGAACGCCAGGGACAGGCCGCGGAACACCCACGTGACGCCCGGCTCACCGTAGAGCGCCGCGACGGCCGGCGCCCCTGCCCACGCGGCGACGGTCAGGGTAGCGCCGACGGCCAGGTTCAGCCAGAAGACCGCGTCCGTCTCGCGTCGCGTGAGCCTCTCGCGCTGGATCAGGGCGACGCTGAACCCCAGATCGTTCGCGAAGGCCAGCAACCCCGTCACCACGGCCGCCATCGCCACCAGCCCGAAGTCGTCCGGGGTCAGGATCCTGGCCAGGATCGCGGTCATGACGACGCGCAGGGGCTCGGTCACCAGCAGCCCGCCCATCGTCCACGCGAACCCGCGGGCCGACTTGCCGGTCAGGTCCGTGGTGTCGCGCCCGGCGTCTTCCGCCGCCGGCGGCGGGCGCTCAGGCTCCCATTCCACCCGAGTACTCCGGCACGAGCCTGGCCACCATCGCGCGGACCGCCGCGGCGTCGGCCTTGCGCACGCTCGCGGCGACCTCCTCGCACAGCTGCCCGAACTCGCGGGAGACCACCGGCACGGCACTCGCCCGCATGACCTTCTCGCACGACGTGGGAACGAGGCCCTCGTCGCTCGCGATCAGGACCTCGTGCATCTTCTCGGCCGGCCTCAGCCCGCTGAACTCGACCTCCGCGCGTCCTCCGCGCATCTCGATCAGGGCCTGGGCCAGATCGAGCACGCGCACGGGATCGCCCATGTCCAGGACGAACAGATCCGCGCCCTCGGTCAGCACCCGCGCCTGCAGCACGAGCTGCACCGCCTCCGAGATCGTCATGAAGTAACGTGTTACCTCCGGATCGGTGATCCGGATCCGCTCGCCCCGCCGCAGCGCCTGCTCGAAGATCGGGACGACGCTGCCGCGGCTGCCGAGCACGTTGCCGAACCTGACGACCGTGCACCGGATGCCCTGACGGGCCGCCGCGAAGAACATCTTCTCGGCCGCGCGCTTCGTGGCGCCCATGACCGACGTCGGCATGACCGCCTTGTCCGTCGAGATCAGCGTCAGGTCGCACACCCCGTGCGAACAGCACTGCGCGATGACGTTCCGCGTGCCCAGAACGTTGGTCAGCACCGCCTCGTCCGGCTCCAGCTCCATGAGCGGCACGTGCTTGTAGGCGGCTGCGTGGATCACAGCGTCCGGCCTGGCGTACTCGAAGACCCGCGCCAGCTTCTCCTCGTCCCGGATGTCGCACAGCGCCATCCAGGCAGCGCTCGGCGCGACGTCCTTCACCTCGAGGTAGACCTCGTACAGGCGGCTCTCGTCAATCTCGACCATCACCAGCTTGGCGGGGTTGTGGTTCACGATCTGGCGGCACAGCTCCGATCCGATGGAGCCGGCCGCCCCCGTGACCAGCACGCGCTTGCCCTCCAGCGACGCCCTGACGGCACGCAGGTCGGTCACGACGGGCTCGCGGCCCAGGAAGTCCTCCAGATCGACGTCCTCCAGGTCGTAGAGGCCGAGCTCGCCCTTGCGCACGGCCAGTGCCGGCACGATGCGCACCGGCAGCCTCGCGCGGCCGCACGCGTACAGCGCGTGACGCATGTCCTCGACCGAGGCCGACGGCATCGCGACGAAGATCTCGTCGGCCTGGGTGTCGTGCACCACCTGCTCGACCTGGCCGATGGCGCCCAGGACACGTGCGCGGCCGAGGTACTTGCCCCTCTTGGCCGGGTCGTCGTCGACGAATCCGACGACCCGCACCCCGAGCGAGGGGTTGTTCTCGATGTCGCGCTGCAGCAGCGAGCCCGCGTCGCCGGCCCCGACGATCAGCACGCGCGAACCGCGCCGCGTCGCCTGCCCCGACTGCACGTAGGCGATCAGGCGCCCGAAGATCCGCACGCCGAAGAAGCCGGTGAAGATCAGCACCCCGAAGATCACCAGCGTGCCCAGCGGGACCGGGCGGCCGACCGGGGGGGTCGCCAGCGCGAAGTCCGCGGCCAGCATGATCGCGATGCCCAGCGCGGTGACGTAGCCCAGCCGCACGAGCGTCGGCACGCCCACGTAGCGCCAGATGAAGCCGTACAGCCCGAACACCAGGAACAGCAGCGGGAACAGCAGGCTCGCCGCGAACGCGACCGGCGTGACGATCCCCACGAGGTCCGCGGGGATGTCTCCCTCGAAACGCACGAAGTACGCCAGGATCGTCGACCCCCACACGACCGCTATGTCCATCAGGACGAAGGTCGCGGTCTGGGCGGCCTCCGACGCCCTCCAGCGGCTGGCGACGCCGTACGCGGGGGACCGGACGCCCTCCCCGTTCTGGGGACCGTCCATCGGCTCATCGGGGGGCGCGAAGCCACGCGTCAACGTACGAACACCCTCCACAGCGTCGACAGGATGACACGCACATCGTACACCAGGGATCGCTCGTCGATGTAGCGCAGGTACGCCTCGGTCTTTCGAGGTAGCAGCACTTCACGGTAGTAGCTTTCCGGATCGTCCTGTGCCGCGAGGAGGTCGGATTCGTCACGCAGCTCCAGCGACGTGGGGTCGGTGATCCCGGGCCGGACGGACCAGACCCTCTCCTGGCCGGGCAGCAGGAACGCGTACTCGGGCACCTCCGGCCTGGGCCCGACCAGGCTCATCTCACCCGCAAGGACGTTGATCAGCTGCGGCAGTTCGTCGATCTTGTATCGCCGCAGGGAGCGCCCCACGGGAGTGACCCTGCGGTCCTCGCCGACGGTGATGCTGCCGCCCTCGCTCGGCGCCGTGACGCTCATGGTCCGGAACTTCCATATCCGGAAGGGCCGCCCTCCCCTGCCGATCCGCACCTGACGGAAGAACGCCGGGCCGGGGGAGTCGAGCTTGACGATAGCTGCGACGACGACGAACGGCAGCGCGAGCACGAGGAGCCCGGCCGCGGACGCGGCTACGTCCAGCAGGCGCTTCACGCCGCGTTCGCCTCGCAGATGGAGCGCACGGCGTCGCAGACGCGATCCACCTCGCCGTCGGTCAGCGACGGGTACAGCGGCAGCGACACCGCGCCGTCGTACGCCTCCTCCGCCGCGGGGAAGTCGCCGCGGCGGTAGCCGAACATGTCGCGATGGAGTGGGTGCAGGTGCAGCGGGATGAAGTGCACGCTGGCGCCGATCCCCCGGCCGCGCAGCTCCTCGACGAAGGCGGTCCGGTCGATCCGCAGAGCGCCCGGGCGCAGCCGCACGACGTACAGGTGCCAGGCGTGCACGTCGCCGGCGGGCGCGGGCGGCAGCGTCAGGCTCCCGAGCCCGCCGAACGCCTCGGAGTAGCGGGCGG
>JBBIJK010000034.1:6867-18077 GCA_037445995.1 Actinomycetota bacterium
CGACCGCGCCCTCCGCGACCGCGCCTTCCGCGTCGATCGGCGGCGCGCCGCTCGTGGAGGCCCCCTATCCGGCCCAGCTGGGTCAGCCCGAGCGCGGCGGCCATGTCGGTCAGGTTGTACTTGTAGCCCGCCTCGACGATCTCGTAGTACCAGCTGCCCTCGGCGGTGTAGCGGTTCCAGGCGTCCTTGGAGATCCCGTGCAGCGACAGCCTGCGCACGCGCTCCGCGAGATCCGCATCGCCGGTCGTCAGCATCCCGCCCTCGCCCGTCGACAGGTTCTTCGTGGCGTAGAAGGAGAACGCGCACGCGTCCCCCAGCGCGCCCACCCGCGTGCCGCCGAAGGTGCTCTCGACCGCGTGAGCCGCGTCCCCGATCACGGGGCATCCGGCCGCCGCGGCCACCATCCTCGCCGCGTCCATGTCGCAGGACAGGCCCGCGAAGTGCACCGGCACCACCGCGCCGATCCGCGCACTCGCACGGCCCGCGAGGACTCGCGCCGTGCCCGGCGTGATGCGCCCGTCGGCCGCGGCGCGCTCCACGGCCACGCCGTCGCCGTCCGCGGCGCACTCGATCGCGGCGGCCATCGCCGCGGAATCGGCGTTCATCGTCGCGGGGTCGATGTCGCACAGCACCGGCACGGCGCCCAGGTACAGGGCCACCTCGGCCGTCGACGCGAAGGTGTACGTGCTGGTGAGCACAAGGTCGCCCTCACCGACCCCGGAGGCCAGCAGGGCCAGGTGCAGCCCCGCCGTGCACGAGTTCAGCGACACGGCGTGCGCGGCACCCTGGTAGGCGGCGAACGCCTCCTCGAACTCCCGCGCGCGCGGCCCGGTCGTCCACCACCCCGAACGGATGACCGAGGCAACGGCCTCGATATCCGTGTCGTCGAAGTACGGCCTCGAGAACGGGATGAACTCCTGGCTCACGGCGGCCCTCCGCTCGAGTCGAGCTCCCTGACGTACTCGAGCATACGACGTCCCGGCGTCTGCTCGAACTCGCGCGCCACCGCATACCCGGCCGACCGGTACAGCGCGTTGGCCGCCTCGTTGCGCTCAGCGTCCGTCTCCAGGACCACGCGAAGGGCACCGGCGGCGGCCGCCTCCCGCTCGAACGCCGCGACCAGCGCGCGCCCCACCCCCGCGCCCTGAGCCGCAGGGGCGACCGCGATCGAGAACAGCCCCGCGGCCGCTTCGTCCCCGCTCCGGGCGGAGGGGTACGTGAGCGCCCTGAGCACCCTCGGGACGGACGAGGGCGAGCGCAGGACCCCCGGGATCGCCGCCACGGCGAACAGCGGCCAGCGGCGGCGCAGCAGCCTGCGGTAGAAGCCCGCCGGGCGCCTGTTGCCGACCGCGAACCCGGCGACCCCGGCTCCGTCCAGCGCGACGAGCGCGATCGCGCCGTCCGCGTCCGCAGCGGCGCGGTAGTACGTCCGCAGGAACGCCGGACCCAGCGACGTCAGGAAGAAGCCCGCGAACGCGCGTACATGCACGTCCACGACCTCCCGCACGTGCTCGCGCCGCATCCTGACGATCCGTGTGCTCACGGCGCCTTGGCCTCCAGGATCTCCAGGTAGACCTCGCGCATCCTGTTCGCGAACGCCTCCGGCGTGAACAGGTGCTCGTAGCGCAGGCGGGCGGCCTGTCCCAGCGACGCGGCCAGCCTCGCGTCCTCGAGCAAGCGCACGAGCTCCCGCGCCATCGCCTCGGCGTCCCCGGCCTCCACGACAACGCCCCCGACCCCGTCCTCGATCAGGTCCGCGGTGCCCGCTATGCGGGTCGCCACGATCGCCGCCGAGCACGCCATCGCCTCGATCACGGCGACCGACTGCCCCTCCCGGCGGCTCGGCGCGAACGTGACGTCGAACGCCGGGTGCAGGCCCGCCGCCCCGTCCACGTGGCCCGCAAGCACCGTGCGATCCGCGATCCTGAGCTCGCGCACGAGATCGGCCAGCCGCCGCTCGTCCTCTCCCTTGCCGACGACCGCCCACCACGCCGACGGCACCCGCTCCATCACCAGCGCGACGGCTCTCGCCCCGTCATCGAGACCCTTGGCCTCGAACGCGACCCTGCCCACCGTGCCGATCAGCGCCGCGCCCTCCGACACGCCCAATCGGGCGCGCGTCGCGGCCCGCTCCGGCACGCCGGCCGCCAGCGGGTCGGCCGCCGAGTTGAACACCACGCGCGACCGCCCTCGCGGGACCACTCCTTCGCGCTCGGCCTCGGCCGCCTGCCCTGAGTTCACGAACACCTGCGCGTCGTCGAGGCGAGCGAACAGCGTCTCCAGCGTCCGCATCGCCCACCTGCGCGGTCCGGGCGGCAGCGCGGCGTGGTAGAAGCCGTGCGTGTGGTGGATCACGACCCGGCACCCGGCGAGCCTGGCGGCCAGCCGGCCCACCAGACCGCCCTTGGACGTGTGCGTGTGCACGATCCTGACGTCCCGGCGCCTGAGGGCCACGGACAGCCGCAGCGCCGCGAACAGGTCGCGCACGGGCCTCGGCTCGCGCACGATCCCCGGGAAGCGCCACACCTCGTACCCGGCCGTCTCTGCCGCGGCGATCACGTCCGGGTGCGTCGCCAGCAGTACGGGGTGCATTCCGAGCTCGGCGGTCACGCGCATGCATGCGAGGATTACCGGCACCCCCCCGCCGTAGGCGGAATGCCCCACGACCTGGACCGCCTCCAGCCCTTCGTACCACCGCTGGCCGCCGCCGGCGCTCATCGCCTCTCCAGCGCCTCGATGGCGGCCACGGTCGCCGCGGCCCGCCGGTCCCAGCTGTGCTCCGCCTCCACCGCCTCCCGCCCGCGCCGCCCCATCGCCGCCGCCTCCTCCCCATGGGACGCCAGCCATGATACGGCCTCAGCCCACTCGGCCGGGTCGTCGGGGGGCCTGACCAGGCCGCAGGCCGCCGAGCGCACGACGTCGGCCTGTCCCGGGAAGTCGGAGACGACGACGGGCACGCCGCACGACATCGCCTCGAAGACCTTCAGTGGTGAGTAGCCGTCCTCCCCGCGGATCGCGTTCTTGGGCACGAGCGCGCACACCGCGTTGCCGAGCAGGCCCGGCACGTCTGCGTACGCGACGCTCCCCGGCGCCACGACCTGGTCGGGGCGGGCGGACGCGGCCTGTCGGACCTCGGGCGCCAGCACGCCGTCCCCGGCCACGACGAGAGCGAGCCCCTCCGGCCACCCGGGCTCGGCGACGGCCGAGAGCAGTGTCTCGACACCCTGCCAGACCGCAAGGACGCCGACGTAGACGGCGTACGCCGGCGGCAGCCCCGCCGGACGTGGTGCCCCGGGCAGGAACAGGTCCGCCGCCGCGCCGTTCGGTATGACCACCACGTCGGCATCCCTCACATGCCCCGAGGCCCACTCCGCCAGCCCCTCTGTCACGGCCAGGACCAAGTCGGCCGAGGCCAAGCGCCACAGGGCCTGTCCTCGTACGAGACCCGCGATCCGCCGGGTGCCCGGGTACTGGACGAACAGCTCGTCGTAGCGCCCGTTGAGCTCCACGACGACGTGGCGCCGCGTCAGGCGCGCGAACATCACCACGGGCAGCGCCAACGGGTGGTCCCGCACGTACACACACGCGCGCCCCCGCATCGAGCGCAGCGCGCGCACGATCGCGCCGGCGATCCTCGCCAGGCGCCTGAGGCGGCCGCTCCCCGGCGTCCAGCGCGGCTCGCACAGCTCCACGTCCCATCCCCGCGCCCGCATGCCCTTCACGATCTCGTGCACGTGCGCGTGGCTGGCCTGACCCTCGCGGGTCGCCTGCAGGCACACGTAGAGCAGGCGCCTATCCATGCCCGCCTCCACGCTCGGCGAGGGCCTCCCGATAGACGTCGATCAGCCTGCCGGCCACCTCGTCCCAGGACAGGACCCCGGACAGTCGCCTGATGGCCGCGTGCGCCCAGTCGCGCAGCAGAACTTCGCGCAGCGCTGCGGCGAGGGCGTCCACGTCCCCGGGCGGGACCAGGATGCCCACCCGCCGGTCCCGCAGGAGGTGCGGCAGACCGCCCACGGCGGTAGCCACGACCGGCGTTCCGCATGCCAGCGCTTCGACCGCCACGGATGGCATACCCTCCCGGTCGCTCGCCAGGACCAGCGCTCTGGCCCCAGCCATGGCCTCGACCGCCTCGGCGTTCGGAAGCGCGCCGGCGAACAGGACGCGTCCTCCCAGCGCGAGCCGCGCGGCGAGCTCCCTGAGCGCCTCCTCCTCGGGCCCCGAACCGACAATGGTCAGCGGGTCCGCCAGCCCGGTGGCCGCGTACGCGTGCAGAAGCCGGTCCAGTCCCTTCTCCGGCGCGAGCCTGCCCACGTAAAGCAGACCGCGCCTGCCGCGCACGTAGTCCCCAGCGCACGCCGCCGTCGCGTCGTACCCGTTCGGGATGACGACGGACCTTCGCGCCAGACCGGGATCGGTGTGTGCCAGCTCCGCCGCCATGTGGGGGCTGACGAGCACGATCCGGTCCGCCCGGCGCAGCGCCCCGCGAACGAGCCTCCCCGTGACGGCGCGCGCCAGCTGGATGTGCACGTCGGTCCCGTGGAGCGTCACCACGCACGGGACCCCGGCCCGCGCCGCCACGGTCGCCGACACGGCGCCGTCCGGGAACCCATAGTGGGCGTGCACCACGTCCGGACGCCGCTCCCCCTCCAGGCGGGCCTCGAGGTGCCGCCGGTAGACCCGAGACGCCCTGACCACCCGCGCCTTCGACGGCAGCAATCCCGGCCCCCACGGCAGCGGCGGGTAGCTCACCGGGAGCGCGAGCCCCTCCGGCGCCGCGCCGGAGACGCCGGGGTACTGCGGGGCGAGCACCGACACGTCGGCGCCCGCGGCCGCCAGCGCCTCCGCCTGCTTGCACACGAACAGGCCAGCGATCGGGCGGTCTTCCGTCGGGAACATGTGCGACGTCACCAGCAGCTGCACTTCAGTGCTCCAGCGCAGGCGGGGCGGTCCAACCGGCCTCGGCCGACTCTCTCCTCGCCAACGACTCCGCTGCGACCAGTAGAGCAAGACTTAGCCACAGCTCGTTCTCCTGCAGTCCATGGAGTGTAAGACCACTTACGAGTACTCCGACCATGCACAGCACGCCTATCCGCGCGTAGTTTCGAAGACCATCTTGCCTGCATGTCAGTCCAGCCCACAGTCGCCCGCCCACGAAAGTGGCCAATGCAGCGAAACCGACAACGCCAGACGCCAACAGGACCTCAAGGTACAGATTGTGCGGGGAGACAGGGAAGCCAGCGATGGCACCGATCGCCTGCGATACGCTGTCCGGACCGTAGCCGAAAAGCGGCCTACGCCACGCCGCCTCGATGGCCATCGCGAAGATACGAACCCTCGAGATGTCACCCACGGCGGAGATCTGCCCCACCCGCTCGAGCAACGCCACGTAGGCAAACTCGCTCAGCAACACCCAGGCAGCCACCAGCCCCCCACCGAATGCGATCCACGCCACTCGTGAACGTAAACCGCGTTGCCATACGACGAAGGCGACCCCCACCCCCATCGCGGCCAAGACAGCGCCTCTGGAGTACGTGTTGACTAGAGCGAAGAGCTGTAGGGCCACCGCGGCGATCAGCAGCGCGTGGTAGCGCACGAATCTAGGCAAGCGCATCGCTCCAAGAGTAGCCGCCACCGCAAACACAAGGTAGCGGCCTAGTGCGTTCGGATCCGTGAACGGCCCGCTGACCCTGAACACATTCGCCGTGGAGGAAGCGTACAGCTGCGGTGTCGCGACTCCGAATACGGATCGGTCAAGGAAGACCTCGGCGCAAGATGCGGCGGCGACCGGAACGCTGGCGATGACCAGAGCGGCGATTAGAGCGTCCATCCTGGTCCTGTCGGTCACAAGGTTGGCCACCAGAACGAGAAGCCCTACCTGCCCGACGAAGGCGACGATCGCTAGGACCGAATCGCGGGAGTCAGGCCAGAAGGTCGATCCGAGCAGCATCGACACCAACGTCACGAGGAGCGCAGGCGCGCCCCGTGGCGCGGTCGCTCTCTCGCGAAGGACAAGCACCCTACCCAGAAACGCGAGGCCGGCGGCAACCAGCGCGACTTTCGCCCATGTTACCGCTGAACTGCCGGGCACGACCTGACCTAGTGTCTCAAGAGGCACCAGAGCAACAGCTAGCAGCAGACCTTTCTCCGGGGCGCCTGCCACCGCCAGCAGCGTCACCACACCGAACAATGCGCCCAGAAAGAGCAGCCCATGCCCGTGATATAGAGCAACACCGAAGAGAACCGCGAATACGAGTGTAAGGAGTCCGATGATCGGGGTGCGAACGCCGGGGCGTGCCGCCAGCGCTTGTACGTTTGTTCGGTTCATCAGGCGATCGAACCCCCGCCAGCGCCGTCCACTACCACAGTGCTGGCCACATGGCGAGGATATCCACGCCCATGTACTGCGCTAGGAAGTAGGCAACCACGGCCGCTATCGCTATCACCACCATGAAGCCAAGGACCCCCGCCATTACGCGTCCGGCGAACTCAGCGACACGACGCCCCGGGCTCTTCGCCGGCACCCACGCCATGTCCGGCGGCGCCTCGGCCTTGGTCTGCGCCGCGGAGCTCCTCGCGCCGGAGTCCGGCTGTCCCCTGGAGCCTCCGCGCTCATCGGCGGAGTAGTAGTCGGCGTAGTAGTAGTGGCCGTAGTACCCGCTGTAGTAGCTGCCTGAAGAGCCGGAGTGCTCGATGCCCCAGATTACGCTGCCGATGACCCTCGCTCCCACCTTGTCGAGCATCTGGCGCGCCTTGACGAGCGCGTCGCGAGTCGAAGCTCCGGCGCGGGTGACAAGCAGAACGCCGTCGGACCAGCGTGCGACGGCGGCGGGGTCCGCCACCGCCAGGAGCGGCGGGGTGTCGATGATGACCCAGTCAGCCCATTCCTCCAAGTTGCGGATGAGCTCCTCCATCTTCTTCGATCCAAGGAGCTCTGAGGGGTTGGGCGGCATCTTGCCCGACGTCATGACGAGCAGGTGCTCGTCCCCGGGGCGCTGGAGCGCCGCCTTCATAGAATGTGCGCCCGTGAGCACGTCGGACAGTCCGATCATGTTCCGGATCCCGAAGAACTGCTCCGTGGTAGGACGGCGGAAGTCGCACGACACAAGGGCGACCTTGGAGCCCGCCTGCGCCAGCGACGCGGCGAGGTTGGCCGCGACGGTGGACTTGCCCTCCCCGGGAGCCGCGGATGTGACGACCACGGTGCGGATGTCATGCTCGAAGTTCACGAAATCCAGCGAGTTGCGAAGGACCCTGTACGCCTCCGCCGCCGGCGACCCCGGCTTCTGCACGATCGTGAGCCTCCGGGTCTCCCCCTTTTCGAACCTCTCCAGCGGCACATGCCCCAGCACCGGAGCGTCCAGGAGCCGCTCCACCTCCTCGGTGGACTTGAGCGTGTTGTCGAGGTACTCGTTGAGGAAGGCCATCCCGACGCCGAACATCAGCCCGACCACGACGCCGAGCAGGGTGTTGCGCATGGGGTTTGGCGCGACCGGGTCAGGGTCGACCACCGCGGCGCTGACCACTCGCCCGGACCCCACCTCGAGCTCCTCGTTTATGCGAAGCTGCTCCAGCTTCTCGGCCAAGGTCGTGTAGGCACCGGTGGCGATTGCCAGCTCCGCCGCAAGGTCGTCCGATTTGCCCTCGGCGTCGATGCGGCGCCCCAGCTCGAGGATCTCCTCCTTGGCCTCCTCGAGCCGCTTCTCCACCTCGACCCTCGCCGCTCGCAAGGACTCCCTCTTGGAGTCTCTCGACCACGATACGTATCCCTCTGCGATGGAGTTCGCGATGGCGGCGGCACGCTCGGGGTCCCCTGAGGTGGCGCGGACCCTGACGATGTTGGTCTGGCCCAGCGAGTTCACGGCGACTCGATCCAGGAGCTCCTCGGGTGTGACCTGGAGGTCCAGGCGCTTGATGGTCGCCTCGGCCAAGGGGCGAAGCTGCATGAGCTGCACCTGGGTCTGCAGACCGCGCTCCGGTTGCGCGGAGAACTCCGGCAGGACCGTCCCGAACAGCGCCGCTCCCGTGTCCTTCTCCGAGACGAGGACCTTGGCCTCGCCCATGTAGCTCGGAGACTGCACGAGCGAGACGACCAGCGCCGTCACGGTGACGACCACGACGGCGTAGACGACCGTCCACATCCGGACACGCAGCACCCTCAGGTAGTCCCGGAGCTCCAAGCCTTCACCCGCCCTCGGTATGGGTCCTGGTCACTGATCCGTGTCCGTGAGCTTCGCGAAGCGAGCGAGGAACCACATCGGCTCCCCTCCGACGTCGGCGGAGACCGCGACGATCTGACCGTCGGCCGTGGCGCCACCCATGTGCATCCTCACCCTGATGGTGGCCGTTCCCGGGCCTCGCTCGACGCCCCGGACAACAACGCGGTCGATCCTGCCCTCCAGGTAGTCCGCGAAGACGTCCTGGCTCTTGGCCTGCTCAAGGAAGATGGTGCTCAGGACGGCGACGTCCACATCCTCGACGGCGGGCAGCGGCGTGGCTGGATCTTCTCCCTCGGCGCCGAGAGCGGCGTCGTCGTCCTCCCCGACCTTCGCCTGCCGCGTAGCGCTGATCTGCTCGAAGTACCAGTTCTTCCCGCGCTTGGACATGTACAGCTCGCCTTGCGCGGAGCTGCCGTCGGTGAGCACGACCGTGAGCCCCACCTTGCCGGTGTAGGGACCGGGGTCCGACTTCTGAATCCTCAGCTCCCCGATCTCACCGTTCACCAGCTTGACGATGTTGGCCTGCGAGTCGATCTGCTCCTGCCACACGCGAAGCGCGTACGACTGGCTGACCCCCTCCGGGAGCAGCAGCCGGGGTTCGGCAGCGACATCCGTCGACGGCGGGGCCGGCCGCACGATCGGCTCAGGGTCCGGTGCTGTGCCGAACAAGCCGAACCAGTCGAACGCAGACAGGTCGATACCGGTGTAGTCCTTGAGTATCGCCGCACCGTCGAAGAGGAAGAACGCCGCCCCCAACGCCATCGCCGCGACGACGAACAGCAGGACGGCCAGCACGACGGGGCTGCGTCTGTTCTGCGTCTCGGCCACGAGTATGCACCCTTCCGTCGGCGATCCCTCACGCGACCGCCCTTCCCGCCGCGTAGCGGCTCGAGAAGATTCTATCGGATGCCTCGGCCTCGCACCAACATCCCCCCCGCCTCGGGAGCGGGGCTCAGTCGGGCCTGAACGACGCGCGGGCGAGCGCCGCACTCGCGCGTTGAGCCAAACGCCGGGTCGCTCCCGGGGACACCGACGACGCGATCCGCCTCTCCGCCCGTGCTGCGGCGAGGTAGTCCGGTTGCGCGATCAGGGCCTGCGCGGTCGCGGAGGTGACGGCCCGCCTGACCCCTGTGGCCACGGCGGGCTCGAGATACGCGGTCGCCGACAGCAGAGGGCTGACGCTGTCCTCATCGATGGGCGTCCACCCGGCTTCGAGCAGGACGAGCCGGTCGCCGTCGAAGACGTTCACCTGTCCGGGGAGGTCCACACCGGCCCCCCCGCCACGTCCGAGGAGCTCCCTCCAGTCATCCTGCGATAACCCGATGGCTGGCATGGGCCGCACTTCGCCGGCTCCCGCGAGCGCCTCAGCGACGGCGCCGGGACCGCCGAAGGGATGAGCGTCCCTCGCGAGAAGGGACCCCGCACCGCCCAGCGTGGCCGGAACCGAGGTCTCGACCCCCCTGATGGCGCCTGAGACCAGATCGAGCTCCAGCGCCACCCACGCGACGCGGACACCTTGGGCGTCGGGGCACTCGAAGACCAGCAGCACCCGGTCGGCGCCGCCCGACGTCGCGCCGAAGCCACCGGACAGGACGGCGAACGCGGCCACTGCCAGGAGCACGACCCCCGTCGCGACCAGAGCGCCCAGCGCGACGGAGCCACCCATCCGGTCACGGTCCACGTCAGCCCCCCCGCAGATACGCCAGGACGCCCTTCGCGATGCCCTCGGCCACCTTCTCCTGATAGGCGGGCGTCGCGAGCAACGCATCCTCCTGCGGGTTGGACAGGAACCCGCACTCCACGATGAGCGTCGGGACGCTGGACCAGTTGAACCCGGTGATGTCGTCCCGCTCGTGTATCCCCCGGTCCGGCGCCGCCGTCGAGTCGAGCACGCCTCGATGCACCGCCCTCGCGGCCGTCAGGCTTCTCTCGACGATCGGGGCCGTCCAGACGTTCCTCGCAGGCCTCAGGGTGCTGACGCCGCGCACCGACCTGTCGGTGTTCCCATCTGCATGGATGCGAAGGAACAGGTCCGCCCCGGCGCGGTTGGCTATCTGCGCGCGCTCGGCGTTGGATATCGAGACGTCATGCTTCGTCCGCGTCATGACCACTTGAACGCCTGCCGCCTCCAGACGGGTCCGGACCCGCTCGGCGACCTCCAGGGTCAGCACGTACTCGGGTCTGCCGGTCTGGACGCCAGTCGTCCCTCCGGTCACCCTCATCTTGGTCTGACTCGACCCCGGGCCGATCGGCTCGGGGCGCTGGTCTGAACGCTGCTGATGTCCGGCGTCGATGCAGACAATCTTGTGGATGGCCGCCTTCGCCGGCACGCCGCTCCCTCCGGGCGAAGGCGCCGGAGAGTGCACCAGCACGACGACCGCACCTCGCTCGGCCAGCGTTCCGGAGGCAGGGTCCTGCGACAGGACCGAGCGGTCCGGGCATGGGCCCGCCGTCGCCGCCTCGCGTCTCTCGACCTGGAACCCCGCGTGCGTCAGCAGGATCTCCGCCTGGGCGAGCGGCTCACCTTCGACTGTCGGCACCTCCATCGGCAAGCTCGCCATGGCGGCGGGAGCGGTCTCCTCGACGACGACCTTCGCCGAAGGCAGGGATGGGGAGGCGGCAGGAGCCTTGTTCGCGGAGGAGTACATCGCCCACGCCCCGGCGGCACCGAGCACGATCACCCCAGCGGCCAGCATGCCCACCGCGGCGTAGAGCCGTCTGCGGTCGGCCCGGAGGCGCCCCATCCGTTCGCTTCTGGTCCGTCTCAAGGTCTGCTCCGTGCGCATGGTGGGCCCGGCAGGACTCGAACCTGCAACCAAGGGATTATGAGTCCCCTGCTCCGCCATTGAGCTACGGGCCCCGGCACACGCGGCTCTGTGCAGGGCGGTGTCACATTCTATCACTCGTCCGGCTCCTGCCGGTCAGCGTCCGGCCGCCGGTTCCGCCACCCGCCACCGTCACCTTGCGGAGCCGTTGGGCCGTCCGTATAAT
>JBBIJK010000035.1:0-17789 GCA_037445995.1 Actinomycetota bacterium
GGCCGGGGGGGCCGGGGGCGCTACGGGGGCCGGCTGCGTCGGCACGACAGCCTGAGGCGCGGGGGTCGCCGGGGGCTGATGGACCGGCGGAGCCACCGGTGGAGCCACCGGGTAGCCCACCGCGGGCTGACCGGGGACGATCGCATACTGGGCCGGATACGGATACGCCCCGAACATGGGCGGATACGCGGTAGGAGCACAGGCCGCGTAAACGGGGTAAGCCGCAGGGACTGGCTGGGGTGCCGGGGCGACCGGCGCGGGGACGGGCGCGGGTACCGGGGCGACGGAGGCGGGCTCCTCGACGGCGGTCTGTTCGGCGCGTGCGGCACGCGGCGTGACCGACAGCCCCAGCGCCTCCAGCTGCGCGAGCAGCTCCTCGATCGTGTCCGACGCGGTCGGGACCGGCTCGTCCGCGACCCCGGCCGCCTCCTCCTCCTGTCGTCGCCTCTCACGGACGCGAGCGCGGTACGGTCCTTCGGGGGGCCGACCGGACGATTCGTCAAGGGAAGCCGCCAGCTCCCGCAGATCGGGCTCCAGCTCGTCCAAGTTCATCGCTTCGGCGCCCTCTGGCCCATCGGAGGGCGGGGACTGGGCCGTCGACGCGTCGGGACGCCAGTCGCCGGTCAGTATCGGATCGGCGTCACCCGGCTCCGCAGGCTCGCTGAACGCCGCCTCCACGGCATCCGCGACCTCGCCTGCCGCCCGGGCTTCGCGATCATCGGGTCCAGGCGCCACGACGGAGGACGGATCCGGCTCGAGGGTCACGATCGCCGGCGGCAGCACCATCCGCACCGCGCCACCCTGCCGCGCCTCCCGGGCGCGGGCGCGGGCGGCGCCGACGATCGTGGAGACCAGGAAGAACAGTGCCGCCACGAACAGGACCACCGCACCGGCGAGTATGTACAGTCGCCAGTCCACGGCCCCCCTCAGCTCATGCTCTCGAGGATCCTGTAGAGGAGCCCCAACAGGACCGCCTTGACGCTGTCCTTGTCCCGGGCGTCCACGGGCAGCAGCGGCACCGACTCCTTGAGCTCGAGCTTCTCGCGAAGGTCGGTCAGGGTGGCCGTGTCGTCGGCGGCGACCTTGTTCCCCGCGACCACGAACGGCACGTCAGACATCTCCGTGAAGAAGGAAATCATCGAACGTGCGTCAGCGTAGGAGTCCCGGTCAGTGGCGTCGACGAGAAGGACGAACCCCAGCATCCCCTCCGAGAGCGTCTCCCACATGAAAGAGAACCGCTCCTGCCCGGGAGTGCCGAACAGGTACAGGACGACGTCGTCGGAGATCGTGATCCGGCCAAAGTCCATGGCGACGGTCGTCTCACCGCTGCCCTCGCCCGAGGAGTCGGAGATCTGGCGCTCGGTCGACAGCACCGTTATCTCGCTCACCGACTTGATGAACGTCGTCTTGCCGGCGTTGAAGGGACCGGTGACCACGACCTTTACGGACTGCATCCGCTCTCTCTCCCTACAGGCTCTTGATGCCGTCGATGATCTTCAAGACAAGATCCCTGTCCACCGTCTGGTCCATCTGGAGCCCCCCGGATGCGGAGGGCTCCGGGATCCGCTTCACGTTCGCGACCGGACGCTGACGTCCGCCTCCCCCACCCGTCAGCGCGGTCAGCTCGTCGCCGATGCCCGTCCCGAGATCCATCCCGCCGATCTCGTCCAGGAAAGCGTCGGTCGAGATCACGCCGGTCGGCTGAGCGTCAGGTGAGAGCTCGAAGGCTTCGGTCAAGGCAGGCTCAGGCGTCCCGCCGTCGAGGGCCTCGGACCCACTCTCCAGGGAGGACAGGAGGTCAGAGAAGTCGGCCTCCTCGGCCTCGTAGCCCGTGTCCGCCGACAGGAGGGCGGGGCCGGGCTCTCCGAGATCCATCCCGTCGGGCGTCTCGTCCCCAGCCGTCCCGCCGGCCTCGGGGACCGCCCACATCTCATGCGAAGGAACCCCCTCGCCCTCCGGCGCGGCGGCCTCAAATGCGGCAGCCTCCAGCTCGGCGATCGTGGGTTCGGTCTCCTGCGGAACTCCGGAGACAGACGCGGGTTCGGAGGGCAGGAGCAGGTCGCTGCCGTGGAGCTCGCCCAGTCCCAGCGCCAGGAGGTCGCGCTCAAGGTCGCCTGTCGGTCCGGTTCCCGCCGCCGGTGCCGCCGTCTCCCCGGCTTCGGCCTCGGCGCCCTCCGCCTCCGCCTCCTCCTCCTCGCCCTTCAGGACCTCCATCAGCTCGGCGAGGGCCTGGTCCTGCTCCGGGAAGGACAGCCCGATCTCGGGCTCCGGCTCGGGCTCGGGCGCCGGCTCGGGTTCGGGCGCCGGCTCGGGTTCGGACTCGGGCTCGGGCTCGGGCGCCGGCTCGAGTTCGGGCGCGAGCGTGTCGAGCACGAGGGGCTCGACGAACGTCTCGGCGGGCTCCTCCTGGTCCTGCGCGTCGTAGCGGGTCTCATCGACCCCCATGGGGGCCTCGGGGACGTCCATGAACGCGCCGATGTCCTGCTCGGGCTCTGGCGCGGGCGCCAACTGGGGCTCCGTGTCCTCGGCGGGCGACGTCTCCGGGGCCTCCAGGACCGCGCCCATCATGCGCTCGAAGACAGCCATGTCCTCGGCGGTGGGCTCGATGGCCGGGCCGGCGAGGAACTCCGGCTCCTCGTGCGCCACGGCCTCCACGGGGGCGGCGGGGGCGGCCGGGCGCGCCGCCCGGGCCTTCGCCGCGAGGTCCGCCTCGCGGCGGATGGACGCCAGCTTCTCGTCGCGGACAACCCGCTCCGCCCGCAACCTCTCGACCTCGTCATCGGCCGCTATCTCCAGCAGGCCGGCGGAGAACAGGCCATAGACTATCCGGGCGACGTCGAAGTCGGTGCGCCCGGTGTCCTCGGCCAGCTGCGACACCGACCTCGTGCCATCCATGAGCAGCAGCAGCTGCCACTCGATGGGCTTGAGCGATATCTCGAACGTGCCCTCGCCCGGGGCGGTCGCCATCTTGAAGACGATGCCCATGGAGGGCACCTTCTTCTTGATGCGGTTCCACTCCTCCAGCCGGCGGGACCCCTCCATCACGACGTTCTCGATGGACACGGACAACCCGATGTCCTCGTCGACGATCTCGGGCATGGCCTCGAAGTCGAACTCGCCCTCGTCCCAGCGCATGAGGTCGAAGATCGTCTCCTGGATCTGCTCGCCGACGAAGGTCTCCAGCACCTTCTCGGAGATGTAGCCCTCGTCGACGAGGATCTGCCCGAGGCGGCGGCCCGCGGAGCCCTCGGTCCTGCGGACCTCGAGCGCCCTCTCGAGCGCGGCGGGGGTTATCCGCTCGGCTGCCGCCAGCCGCTCGCCCAGAGGGGCGCGGTGCCAGTTGGACTGGGCGAAGAACACGTCCCCGTCACGAAACCAGACACTCCCCTCGATGCCATCGGCTCGACGGATGCGCAGCACGCCGGTCTTCTTGCTGAAGGTGACCAGCTGGAAGACGTCCGGAAGGCTGAAGTCCTTTAGGTTGCCGCGCAGCGCCATGGGGTGTGCTCTGGGCCCCCTCTCCGGTTACCGCATGTCAGACGAGCACTTCGGTGATGGAAATCGCCGCCTCGCGCATGTCGTACAGGACCAGACCGAGCTTGGCGTCCATCCCCGCAAGGCAGGTGAGTACCGCCCGGTCCCCGGCGGCGATCAGCACCACGTAGCCGTCGTCCCCCTCGATGAACACCTGCGAGAGGTGCCCCCGGCCCAACTCGGCCGCCGCCCGCTCGCCCAAGCCGAGGATGGCGGCGGACATGGCGCCCACGCGGTCCTCGTGCATCCCCTCTGGCAACGCGGAGGCCATCGTGAACCCGTCGAGGCTCACCAGGGCGGCGGCCTGGATGTCGGGCGACCCGTCAAGCAGGTGGTCGAGGGTGGCAGCCAGGCGCTCCTCGCGGGTCGCCTGTCGCGCCTGCGCCACCGGACGGACCGCTGCCTGCGCGGGCTGGGGCGCCGCGGGCGCCGGAGCGACCGCCGGGCCGGGAGCCGCCTTGGGTTTGACGACCACGGGCGCGGCTACGGCGACATCGTCGTCGTCCGCGGCGTCGTCGTCCATGTCTATGAAGTAATCGCCGATCCCGCTTTCCGGCATCGTCCTGACACCTCCGTGGCACTCATCGGAGACCGAGTGATGTCGTGCTCATCTAGGCCCCGAAGGGCCCAGCGGTCCTAGCATCGCATGAAGGTCGGGGCGTTACAACAGGGTCACACGAGGTTGCGGGCTGTGTCAGACCACGACTCGCATGATCTCCTCGATCGAAGTGAGTCCCGAACGGACCTTGGCGAACCCGTCCTCTCGCAGGGTCATCATGCCCTCGTGCACCGCCGTGCGCTTTATCTCGTCCGCCGTAGCGTTCTCGACGCACAACCGCTCGATCGACTCGGACATCGTCATGACCTCGTGCACGCCCATCCGGCCGCGGTAGCCGATGTTGTTGCACTTCTTGCAGCCGACCGCCCTGTACAGCTTGGGAGGGTTCCCCGGTTCGAACGAGAACCCCACCCGCCGCAGCGATTCCTCGGAGGGGACGTACTCCTCCTTGCAGTCGGCGCAGAGGCGCCTCGCGAGCCGCTGGGCCAGAACGCAGGTGACAGCCGAGGCGGTCAGGAACGGCTCGATGCCCATCTCGGTGAGGCGCGTGACGGCCGAGGGGGCGTCGTTGGTGTGCAGGGTCGACAGCACCAGGTGTCCGGTGAGAGCGGCCTCGATGGCGATGGTGCCGGTCTCCTTGTCGCGGATCTCTCCGATCATGACCTTGTCGGGGTCCTGGCGAAGGATGGACCGCAGGGCGGCCGCGAAGGTAAGTCCGGCCCTCTCGTGGACCTGCACCTGTGAGAGCCCCGCGAGACGGTACTCGACCGGGTCCTCCACCGTGATCAGATTGGATGACGGGTCGTTGGTCTTGTTGATGGCGGCGTACAGCGTGGTCGACTTCCCTGAGCCGGTCGGACCGGTGACCAGCAGCGCGCCGTACGGCAGTGACAGGGCGTGCATCATCCGCTCCATGGGCTGGTCTAGGAAGCCCAGGTCCTCAAGGGACATCATGATGGAGTCACGGCGCAGGAGCCTTATGACCGACAGCTCCCCATGGACGCACGGGAGCACAGCGACACGGAAGTCGACCGCCTTGCCGTCGAGGACGACGCCGAAGCGTCCGTCCTGAGGGACGCGACGCTCCGCGATGTCCATGCCCGAGCTGATCTTGATCCTGCTGATCAGCTGTCGATGCAGACGCTTGGGACTCTTGAGGATCTCCTGGCAGACACCGTCGACGCGGTAGCGGACGCGCATCTCGCGCTCGAGCGGTTCGATGTAGATGTCTCCGGCGCCCTGACGGATAGCCTCGGTGATGATCATGTTCATCAGCTTGACGACCGGGGCGCTCTCGTCGGCCGCGTCCTCCTCGGCCTCGTCGACCGAGACCGTGCCCATGGCCTCCTCGAGGTCGTCAATCATCCCCGAGACGTCCGTGCTTGACGAGGCGAACCGGTCGATGGCGCTCGCGAGGTCGGATTCCGAAGCCACCACCGGGCGGATCTCGTAACCGCTGACGATCCGGAGGTCGTCGATGGCGAAGATGTTGGCGGGGTCGGCCATCGCCACGACAAGCTCGCCGTCCTGGACCTTGACCGGCAGGACGCGGTACCGCTGGCAGACCTCGACGCCGACCATCGTCGAGGCGTTCGGGTCGATCTCGAACGAGCCGAGGTCGACGTAGGTCAGGCCCATCTGCTCGGCGACGGCCTTGGCGATGGCGTCGTCCTGGGCGTAGCCCAGGTCGGCCAGCGTGCGAGCCAGCGTGCGCTCGCCCGCCTGGCTCATGGCGTCATCGAGCTGCTCGGCCGTGATCACGCCCGCCTGGACCAGCACGCGGCCCAGCCGCTTGCCGCTCGCCGCCGCGCTCACGAGCCCTCGCCCGCCCGCTCGCGGAGGACCGCCTCCGCGGCGGCCCGCATGACGTCACGGGGCGCGCGGACCGTGTCGCCCTCACCCCAGATGTCGATGGCTGTGGCGCCCTGGGCCACCAGCATGCCGAGCCCGTCCAGAGCGGTGACGCCCGCTGCGCGCGCCCGCTCCACGAGGGAGGTCGGACCGGAACGGTAGACCATGTCGCAGAGCAGGGCGTCAGGGCGCAGCCACTCCACCGGGAAGAGCGGCGGGTCCTCGGGCGACATGCCCACGGAGGTCGCGTTGACCACGAGGTCCGCCGCCCTGACCGCCTTCTCCGCGCATTCCTCGTCGGAGCACACGCCGAGGACCTCTGTGGTCCCCGCGCACATGGCCACTCGACCGACCAGCGCCTCGGCCTTCTCGCGCGTCCGGTTGACCACCACGACCGACTCGGCCTTGCCCAGCACGAACGCCACGGCGGCCGCCCCCGCGGCGCCGCCCGCGCCGTAGACGACCACGCGGCGGCCCCCGGGAACGAAGCCGGCCTCGGACTCGAGCGACTCGAGCAGCCCGCGACCGTCGGTGTTGTAGCCGATGAGGCGACCGTCGCTGACGTGGATCGTATTCACGGCCCCTGCCATCTGCGCGAAGGTCGCCACCTCGTCGCACAGCTGCAAAGCGGCCTGCTTGTAAGGCATGGTGACGTTGACCCCGACGAAGGGGAGCGCCTTGAGAGCGCCGACGAAGCGGAAGATGTCGCCTTCGGAAGCCACCTCGAGCGGGACGTAGACCCAATCGACCCCCATCGCCTCGTAGGCGGCGTTGTGCATGGCGGGCGACAGCGTGTGGTCCAAGGGGTGGCCGACGATGCCCGCGAGCCTCGTCCTGCCGCTGATCGCTGCCGCCACTCCGCCTCCAGCTCCGGTCGATGGGACGACCCCCTGAGGGTCGCAGGTCCGAGTCTATTGCAGCGGTTGTCTATCGGCTAGGACCGCTCGCTCGATAAGGCGCAATAGGAGCGTGTGAGGAAGGTCCGTCCGCGACAGAGGCTGGACCAGGACGGTGGTGAGCCCCAGCAGGTTGCCGCCGAGAACGTCGGTGAAGACCTGGTCGCCCACTACGGCCGTCTCGCCGGAAGACGACCCCAGTACGCGCATCGCGCGACGAAAGGCCCACGGGAGGGGCTTGATCGCCCTGTGCACCGCATGGAACCCCAGCTCCGCCGCCACCACCGGAACGTGGGAGTGCCAGTTGTTCGAGACCAGGCAGACAGCGAAGCCCTCCTCGCCCAAGCGGCGCGCCCACGCGGCGAGACCCTCGGGGATGAGCGTGGCGTCCCGCGGCAGCAGAGTGTTGTCCAGATCCACTAGGAGCGCCCGGACGCCACGGCGGCGCAGGTCGGCAAGGTCGATCGAGTGGACCGAAGCGAAGTACAGGTCGGGCTTGAGCATGCTCCCTCGCGTCCCCTTAGTGGTCCTGGACCCCGTCGCCGTCGTGGTCGTGGTCACCGATGCTCTCGGCGGGAATGTTCTCCCGCATGTGATCCATCGCGGCGCGGAGTTTCGCGGCGGTCTGTGGGTCCCCGGTCAGCTCGTAGACGACCGCGAAGATCGCCAGGGCCTCGTAGCGGTCCGTGTCGGAGTGGTAGAGCACGTCGTCCGAGCCGAACACCGCGTCGGCCTGCTCCCGGGCGCCGGCCAGGTCGTTCGCGAACACCATCAGCAGCTGGGCGTAGTTGGCGCGAAGGAATCCCGAGCTGGGGTTGTTCTCCACGCCCCGCCTCGCGATGTCCAGGCCCTCCTGCACGTCGCCGCGCTTGGCGATGACCCAGGCGGCCACATAGTAGGACTGCTCGAACTGCGGATCGAGGATCTGGACCAGGCGGATGCTCGGGAGAAGCTCCACCTGCTCCGAGAGCTCCCGGTCGCCGTAGTAATCGTGCAGGAGCGGGTCGATGCGGTTCCACACCACGACCGCCGCGAACGCGCGCAGGCCGTACAGGTAGGCAAAACCGGTATCTCCCACCAGCCGGGCGGTCGAAGCGCGGCCGGTTGCGGGGGAGGTCGCGAAGGCGACCGACTGGGCCGCGATCAGCACCGCCAACAACCCGGCCACCACCGAGGTCCGGCGCATCGCCGGCCCGCCGAGGGCGGGAAGCATCAGAGGTCCTTCCTGTCAAAGGCGATGGACGCCGCCGTGAGGAGGAGCGCGACCCACGCGACGAACACCGCCGACATGGATGCTGCGTAGGCCAGGGAGTAGCCCTCGCCGTGAGCCACCACGGTGACCACGTTGAACGCGTCCAGCGAGGGCACCAGCCTCACGACAGCCGCTCCGGTGACGGCCAGGACGCTGTCCCTCGCATGCCCGAGGAACAGGAAGGCCAGCGAGGCCACGACGACGGTCACGGGGCCCACCAGGACCGACACCGCCGTCGCGAAGGCGGCCACCACCCCCGCCTGGAGGAGGACCGCGAACCCGCCCTGCCACAGCTGCCACATCGGGTCCGAGTAGACGATCACGGCGACCCCTTGGCACACCACGCAGAACGCGGCGACCGAGGCGGCCAGCACCCCGAAGACTCCCAGCCATCCTCCCGCGACGTAGTGCCAACGCCTGACGTCGCGCGCCAGGAGGCCGTACACGGTGCGCCGCTCGACCTCTCCGGGGATGCGGTTGACCGACAGGGCCAGCGCCAGGACCATCGCCGCCACGAACATGAGAGCCTGAGCGACCTCCCGGAACACCTGACCGGCGACCCCTACCCCGTAGCTGGGGAGCGACGGTATCGTGACCGCCAGGACCGCCGCGAACACGACCACTATCCAGGAGACCTTCCGGCGCAGCGCGTCGGCGAAGGCAGCGGCCGCTATGGCCCCCACAACCCTGGCCGTCATGATCCGCTCCCTGGTCTTGCCGAAGTCAGCAGCTTGGCGAAGTAGTCCTCGAGAGAGTCGCGCTTCGGCGCCACCGAGACCAGCCTCCATCCCGCGTCGTCGAGCGCGTCGACGACCTCACGCACCGACTCGTCACGGACCGAGAACGCCCACGTCCCGCCCGTGAACGCCACATCCTCGACGTGCGCGGCGACCGTCTCGGGAAGGCCGGAGCCCTCCCCCGCCGCCCTCACGGCCGAGCGTCCGGCGACGTTGAGGAGGTCGTCCAGCCGCCCCCTCGCGGCCACGACCCCCCTGTCGAGGATCGTCACCTCGTCGCAGATAGCCTCGACCTCGGAGAGCTGATGCGAGGAGAGAAGCACCGCGACACCCTCCTGCCGCATCTCGAGGATGAGGTTGCGCACGTCCCGCTGCCCCACCGGGTCGAGCCCCGAGGCTGGCTCGTCCAGCACGAGGATGCGCGGGGAGGCGAGCAGCGCCTGCGCGAGGCCCAGCCGCTGCAGCATGCCCCGCGAGAACTTCGAGAGGACCATACGCTCTTTACCTCGCAGGCCAACCCTGTCCAGGAGCGAAGCGGACCGACGGCTCCGGTCCTCAGGCGGCATCCCCGAGATCCGTCCGTGAAGGGCGAGGACCTGTGTCGCGGTCAGCTGGGAGGGGAAGTAGGGCTGCTCGGGGAGGAACCCCACGGCCGCTCTGGCCCGCGGGGCCGCGGTCTCGACACCGTCGAACGTGAAGCGGCCCGCCGTGGGGCGCACGAGCCCGAGCAGCATCTTGAGGGTGGTCGTCTTGCCCGCGCCGTTGGGGCCGAGCAGGCCGTGGACCGTGCCGTGCGCCACGGAGAAGGAGACGTCGTCGACCACGGCGGGCGTCTGTCGTCCTACCCGGTAGTGCTTTCGGGCTCCCGAGACCTCGATGGCGCCAGGCGGCGACTCTTGGGACGCCTCACCTGACAGACGGGGTGAGCTCACCTGCCGAACACCTCCTTGGACTTGCGCTTGGCCGCGAGGAACTCCTCGAACGTCCTTGTGAACGTGTGCGAACCGTCCTTGCCGGTCAGGACGTAGTAGAGATACCCGGTTTCGGCGGGGGACGCCGCGGCCTGCAGCGCGGCAAGACCCGGACTGCATATCGGCCCGGGTGGCAGGCCCTTGTGCATGTAGGTGTTGTAAGGGCTGTCGATCTTCAGGTCACGGTTCCTTAGCCGGAACCTGTTGCCGGGCAGCACATACTCGATGGTCGCGTCGATCTCGAGCCTCATGCCCCGCCCGAGGCGGTTGTAGATGACCGAGGAGACCAGCGGCCTTTCCGAGCCCACGCTCGCCTCACGCTCGATCATGGACGCCAAGGTGACCAACTGGTGGAAGTCCAGCCCTCTGGAGGACGCGAAGGATGTGTCCAGCCCTGCCGTCTCCTTGTCGAACTGGTCGAGCATCATCCCTATCACGTCTGAGGCCGTGGCCCCCTCCTTGACGCGATACGTCTTGGGGAACAGGTAGCCTTCCAGGGAGCCGCCGGCCCCTGCGAGGAACCCGTGGTCGAAATCGCCCGCCCCGGTCTTGGCGAGCTTGAGGAACTCCCCGGAAGGTATCCCGGCCTGCTCTTCGAACCTCGCCGCGATCTGCTCGACCACGAAGCCTTCAGGGATGGTCACGCTCACGTAGGTGACCGGCGGACCCGCTGTCATCCTGTCGATGACGAGCTGGTGTGGCATCCCGGTGGCCAGGTCGTAGACGCCGGGCTTAAGGTCGCCGTCCGCGTCGGCCATCCGCGCGCGCAGACGGAACATCAGCGCGTTGGGAACCACTCCCGCGCGAGCGAGCGACTCGGCGATCGCGGCGGTGCTCGAACCCGGCTTGACCTCGATCTGCACCGGACTGCCCGGTTCGACGGAGGTGGCGGGCCGGTACAGGGCGAACCACGTCGCGCCCGCCGCCGCCACCGCCGCGGCGGCAAGAAGGGCGAAGGCGACCGCGCAACCCCGCCCGCCGCCTTTGCGATTGCGTCGCGCTCGCTCAGTCATCGCGGGACCCCGAATCCAGATAGGCCTGCAGCAGGACCGTGGCGGCCAGCATATCCAATCTGCCCCTCTTCTTCCTGTCGGGGACGCCGGCCTCGCCCATGACACGGCGCGCTTGCGCGCTCGTCAGCCTCTCATCGAAGTAGCGGACGGGTAGCCGCAATTCCCGCGCCAGCGACTCCGCCACCGGTCTGACGCGCGCGGCCTGCGCCCCCTCGCTGCCGTCCATCGCCAGAGGGATCCCCACGACGATGGCCTCGACGTCGTACTCCTCGACGATCGAGGCGAGCATGCGGCGGTCGGAAGCTGCCACCACCGTCAGGGGGGTCGCCACCCGGCCGACCGGGTCCGAGACAGCGACACCGATGCGGCGCTCGCCGATGTCGAGCCCCATCACCCGCATGCGATCAGGGTGCTCCCGCGGCCGCGCGCGCGACCTCGAGCGCGGCCTCTATGCCCGCCGGGTCCTCGCCGCCGCCCTGGGCCATCGCCGGCTTGCCGCCTCCCCGCCCGCGCACGTGCGGGGCCATCTCCCGTATCACAGCCCCGGCGTCGAACCCGGCCGCCACCGCGGCGTCAGACGCGGCCGCCAGGAGCAGCACCGCGCCCTCGTTCTCGCCGACGAGCACGACCGCCCCGTCGCCGCGGACGCTGTCGGCCGCCTGTCGCATCCCGCCCGAGTCGGCTCCGTCCAGCCGCCCGAGGCGGAGCGTGTAGCCGGCCGCGGCGACCAGCGTCTCCATCTCGTCGGTCCGGACCGCTCCCGATGAGACTTTGCGCGCCGCGGCTTCGGCGCCCTTGACCCTGCGCTGCAGCGCCTCGACCTTCGCGGGCAGCTCCTCGACCCGAGCCTTCAGGAGCCCCTCGAGGGACGCCAGCACGTCCTCCTCGCCATAGACGTGGTCGAGCGCGTCATAGCTGGTCACAGCTTCGATCCGGCGGAGGTTGGCGCCCACGCTCCCCTCAGACACTATCTTGATCAGGCCGATGTCGCTGGAGCGGCTAACGTGCGTGCCGCCGCACAGCTCCTTGGAGAAGTTGCCGACCTCGAGCACCCGGACGTAGTCGCCGTACTTCTCGCCGAAGAGGGCGGTGACACCCGCCTCGCGCGCCGAGGTCAGCGACGTCTCGTAGTTGCGGACCGGGTGCGCCTCCATCACCTTGTGGTTCGCCATAGCCTCGATGCGGCGCAGCATCTCGGCGCCGGGCGCCTCGAAGTGCGTGAAGTCGAACCTCAGCCTGTCGGGTGCCACGAGCGACCCCGACTGCCGCACGTGGTCGCCGAGCAGGAAGCTCAGGGCCCAGTGCAGGATATGAGTGGCCGTGTGGTTGCGCCGGATGCGCTCCCGGCGCTCGGCGTCGACGGCCGCCCGGACCTTCGCTCCCACGCGCAGGACGCCCTCCTCGACGGTCGCGGCATGCGAGTGGATCCCTGGAACCGGGAGCCGGGTGTCCGTCACCCTGACTCGGAGACCATCCGCCGCCAGCTCGCCCGTGTCGCCGACCTGACCTCCCTGCTCCGCGTAGAACGGGGTGAGGTCCAGGACGACCTCCGCGCTCGAGCCGGCCGGCACCTCCTCGACGCGGCGGCCGTCGACCACTATCGCAAGGACCGTCGCGTCGCACTCGTCCTGCGAGTACCCCGAGAACCCCGTGTCGCCCGACTGCGCGGCCATGTCGGTCCACACCCCGCCGAATGACGACCACGAGACGTCCTGGACGTGCGAGCGCGCCCTCTCGCGCTGCGCCTCCATCTGCGCCTCGAAGCCCGCGACGTCCACCTCGACGCCCGCCTCGGCCGCCATCTCCACCGTCAACTCGAACGGGAAGCCGTAGGTGTCGTGAAGGGTGAACGCGGTCGCGCCGTCGAGCGTGGCCCCGCCCGCTTCCGGCAGTCGCGCGAGCGCCTCCTCCAGGAACGCGGTCCCCTGCCTCAACGTGGCGCCGAAGCGCTCCTCCTCGGAGGCCACGATGCCTCGGATCAGGCCGGCGTGCTCGACGATCTCACGGTAGGCGTCGCCCATGAGGGAGATGACCTCGTCGACCAGCCTGACGAAGAACGGGTCGCTGACCCCGAGCAGGCGGCCGTGCCGGATGGCGCGCCGGAGCAGCCGCCGCAGCACGTAGCCTCGCCCCTCGTTGGAGGGGATGATCCCGTCGGCGATCATGAATGCCACGGCCCTCGCATGGTCGGTCAGGATGCGGAGCGAAGTGTCGCTTCGCTCGGAGCCGCCATAGCGCACCCCCGAGACCCCCTCGGCCACTTCGAGGATCCTCCGAAGGATGTCCGTCTCGAAGTTGGAGCGGACCCCCTGGAGGATGGCGGCGAGCCTCTCGAGCCCCATGCCGGTGTCGATGTTCTTCTTCGGCAGGGGGACCAGAGTCCCGTCCTCCTGTCGGTCGAACTGCATGAACACGAGGTTCCAGTACTCAACGTACCGGTCGCAGTCGCAACCAGGGGCGCACCGCTCGGAGCCGCACCCGGCCGCTTCCCCCTGATCGTAGTAGATCTCCGAACAGGGGCCGCACGGGCCGGTCGGCCCAGCCGCCCAGAAATTGTCCTTCTCGCCCATCCTGACGACGCGTCCGGCGGGCACGCCGACCTCGTCGATCCAGATCCGCTCCGCCTCGTCGTCGTCCTCGAACACCGAGTACCACAGCCGCTCCGGGTCCAGGCCAAGCACGTCGACGCTGTACTCGTAGGCCCACGCGCACGCCTCGGACTTGAAGTAGTCACCGAAGCTGAAGTTGCCCAGCATCTCGAAGAAGCTGTGGTGGCGGCCGGTGGTCCCGATGATGTCGATGTCGGTGGTGCGGACGCACTTCTGGCACGTCGTGACCCGGGTGGCGCCGACGTCGCGCATCCCGAGAAAGACCGGCTTGAACTGCACCATTCCGGCCGTGGTCAGGAGGAGAGACGGGTCCTCGGGCACCAGCGACGAGGACGGCAGCCGGCGGCTGCCCTTGGATTCGAAGAACGCGAGGAAGCTCTCACGGATCTGATCGGTCTGCACGTGCTAGCTCTCCTCGGTCTCCTCGGTCTCGTCGACTCGGCGGGGCTCGCAGCGCCCGCGCGGCGGTCCGGTCGCCCGGAACAGCGCGCCCTGCTCCGACTCGAGCTCGACCTTCGTGTGCTTCTCGTAGAAGTGGACGAAGAAGGCCTTGCCCACCGCCACGACGGGTATCGCGAGCAGCATCCCGGCGGCGCCGAACAGGGTCCCGCCAGCGAGCAGCGAGAGTAGCACGAGCAGCGGATGGAGGTCGACCTGCCGGGACATCACTTTGGGGCCGACCGTCAGGTCGATGAGCTGCTGCGCCCCGATTATCACCGCGACGGCCGCGACGCCCATCCAGGCGTTCTGCGTGGCCACCCCGGCTACGACCGCGGCGACAAGGGCAGCTATCGCCGGTCCGAGATAGGGCACGACGTTCAGGACGCCGGCGAGCAGCCCGAGGACGACTGAGTAAGGCACCCCGATGAGACCCAGAACGATCACGACGATCCCGCCGGTCAGGGTGGAGATGACGGCCTGCGCCCTGAGGTAGCCGCCAAGGACCGAGGAGGTCTCGGAGAGCAGCGTGCGGACCTCCTCACGCCTCGCCGGTCCCGAGAGCACAAGGATCTCCTCGCGTATGGTCGGGAGGTCCTTGAGCACCCAGAAAGCGATGACCAAGCCGATGACTACATTGAACATCATCCCCAGCGCCTGGCCTCCCGCGGCCACGGCACCCCTCGCGAAGGCGCTGGAGATCCGCGGAGCCGCCTTCTCCACCTCGAGCTGCAGCTGCTGCATCGCGTCGAGGACCGGCCTTGGCAGCGACAGGGCGTCGTAGCTGGCCTGAAGTGAGTGCCACGACCCCATCGCGGAGTCGAGGTAGCCGGGGAACCGTCTGGCGAGCGCGGATATCTCGCCGCCGACCGGCGGGAGGACGAAGGCGCCAGCCACACCGAGCACCACCAACCCCGATGCGAAGCACAGCGCTACGGCCCAGGAGCGAGCGAACCCGCGCGCCTGGAGCCAGCCCACGGGCGCGCGGAAGAGGAACACGGCCACCAGGGCCAGGATGAACGGGACCAGCGCGCCCCAGACCCTTCCGAACATCCAGACGGCGCCGCCTGCAAGAATGAGCCAGCCGATCAGCGTCCACACCACGAAGGCTCGGCGCCTCCAGACCTCGCTCCCTGACCCGGTCACCGTCATCCCCTCTCCCCCTCCAGCGCGAGGTTCTCCCGCATCGACCTCATGGTGCGGCGCAGCAGGCGCGACACCTGCATCTGGGAGATGTCGAGGCGGCGTGCGATCTCGGTCTGGGTGAGCCCCTCGAAGAACCTCAGGTACAGCACCTGCCGCTCCTGAGGGCCCAGGCCGCGGAGCGCCGATGCGAGGGTCGTCCGGTCCTCGACGACCGCCATCAGCGCGTCCTCCTCCCCCACGTACTCGATGATGCTGAACGCTTCCGCACCCTCCGAGTTGCGGTCGCCCTCAAGGGAGACGAAGTTGTACGCCTCGGAGGTCTCCATCGCCTCGAGAACCTGGTCGGGCGTGACGTCGAGGAACGCCGCGACCTCGTCGATCGTGGGTGAGCGCTGCTCGGCCTGCGTCAGGGCGTCGACCGCCTGATTGACCCGGAAGGACATCTCCTGGAGCCGACGGGGGACCTTGACCGCCCAGCCTTTGTCGCGGAAGTGCCGCTTGAGCTCGCCGACGATGGTGGGTGTCGCGTAGGTGGTGAACTCGACCTCGCGCTCTATGTCGAACCGGTCGATGGCCTTGATCAGCCCGATGGTCGCCACCTGGATGAGGTCGTCGACCGGCTCGCCGCGGTTGCGGAAACGGCTTGCGAGGTACTTCACGAGATTGAGGTACATCTCGATCAGCTCGTCGCGAGCGGCCTCGTCGCCCTCGAGCCGGTAGAGGCCGAAGAGCTCCCTGGTACGCTCCTTGTCCCAGACGAGCCGCCGCGTCCTCTTCGGGTCGATCCTAGCCACCGGGCGCCTCCGCCGCGGCCCGCTTCGCCACCCGGACACGGCACCGGCCCCGGTCCTCGGTGATCTCGATCTCGTCGCAGACCGCCGCAAGGATCAGGCGCGCGTACTCCAGACGATCGTTGGCCTGCTCGCATCCGGCGCCTGACGCCGCCGTCTCAACCGCGAACTCGAGACCGTCCTCGCCGGCGAGGAACTCGACCTCGGCGACCCCGCCAGCGTCCGCTCCCTCGCAGGCGAGCACGAACGCCTCGTCGGCCGCGATGCGGACGTCCTCGACCACCTCGAAGGACATCCCGGCCCTGGCCGCCAACGACGCCGCGACGAGCCGCACCGTCTTGGCGTACTCGGCTCTCGCTGGAACGCTGACCCGGACTGTGTCGCTCATCGGCCCTCCGAAGCCCCTGCCGGGGGGGTGCCGCTCAGCCCCTCCGCCTGCCAAGAGCGGAGAACAGCCTCGCGATGCCCTCGCCGGCGCCTGCCACGATCCGCATCGGCGCCTCGACCGCGTCGTGCGCGGCCCGCGCCGTGCTGCTCACCTTGTCCGTCGCCGCCTCGAACTGCGAGACGATGCCGTCGACCCTCAGTAGCTCCGCGTTGATGGCGTCGACGGCCACATCCGCCTTCTCGACGAGGGGAGCGAGCCGCTCCTCCGTCCGCCGGACCGAGTCTCGCAACTCGGCGACGGCCCGGTCGGCCCTGACCATCACGAACATCGCGACGCAGCAGGTCACGATACCTGTGACTACCAGCACGACCAGCAGGATGTCCAAGATGGGCGCTCCAGATCGACGTCGTCCGCGAGCCATCCCGAGTGTATCAGAGGAGGCCGCAGCCGGAGCTGCGAGCCGACGCGGCGCACGCGTCCCCTGCCCCCGCCAGGCGGGTCACTGGGTGGCGCGCATCAGCTCCCGCTCCAGCGCGCCGGCGTCTACCGGGCCCCGCCAGCGCCAGGTGATCAGGCCCTGGTCGTCGACGATCAGGATGTAGGGCGTGTTCTTGACCCCCAGCCGCTCGGCGAGCATCACAGCCTTGCCCAGTTCGGCGTCCTTCGCCAGACCCTTGGGGTCGGCCGCCTTCTGCATGTCGAACGAGACAAGCTCAAGAAGGCCCCTGTAGTCATCCATGGTCCCGCTCACGACGTCCATCGCGTCGTCCCACTCAGGCTGACTGCGATCGTAGAAGAAGATCAGCATGGCGCGCTTGGCCTTGAGATTGTCCAGAATGACAGCAGGTGTGACGGTCGCCAGCTGGCCCTGGGCCGGGAAGACCTCGAACCCTACCGCCTCGGTGGGCGAGCGGTCCGGAGCCGCCGCGTCCGCAGCGGCAGCCACGGGTGGGGGCGGCGGGACCGACCCGTCGTCGGTGGCCGGGGGGGCGGCCTGCTCGCCTCCACCGCCTCCGCAGGCGCCAAGGATCACGGCTAGGGTGAGTACGACCGTTACTGCGATCAGTCTGCGCATCGGTGCTACCTCCACTGCTCGAATCAAGCCGAGGCGTGCCCTGCGCGCGGCTCCGACCGGGAGAACCGTGCTCCCAGCAGGTGGGTGCCCGCACCTGGGGCTTCCAGCTTCCCCTCGTGAGGGATGCCTGTCCGCCTCGGAATGATGAGGCTCCCGTCTCAAAGGTATTGGGTTCAGCCGCTTATGCCGGAGCCACACGCAGGACACGCCTCGAGTCGAGTTTAACCGCCAAACTGCCGCGGCGCTACTGCAGCGCCGCGGTCACCGCCGCGCGGACCTCTGGCTTGATGGCTGCGCTGCCGCCAAAGTAGGTGATCTTGCCGATGTCGGCCTTGTTGGCGGCGATGGCGTCACGGACCGGTGCGGGCAGCGAACCTGTCTCCACGAGCAGCAGCGGGATGCCGCCGCGGCCCAGCAGCGGACCGGCCCCAAGGGCGTCAGCGTGGTTCTGGCCAGTGGCGATGCCCGCCCTGTTCCACGAGAGCAGTCCGGCGCCGGTGGCCCAATCGGCCACTGCCACGGACTGGGC
>JBBIJK010000036.1:0-16809 GCA_037445995.1 Actinomycetota bacterium
CTGACGGCGATGGCGGTGTCGTAGCGCGACGTGCCCGAGAGCTCGTTGAGGGCGACACTCCAAAGACCGCAGACGAAGGCGTCCCCTTGCCCGTTCGTGTCGCCGGGAACGAGGTTGGATGCGTCCGACCCGAACGCCACGTAGCGCCCGTCGGCTGACATCGCGGAAGGCCAGCTGCGTGCGTTACTCTGGGTGCCGTCCGACGCCACGCTGACGCGCGTGGTCGTACCGGTTGAGAGGTCGCGCACGAAGGCATCCCCAGCCCCGTTCGTGTCGCCGGCGACGAGGTTGGAGGCCCACGACGCGAAGGCCACGTGGCGCCCGTCGGCCGAGATCGCACAAGACTGGCTCGGCCCATCGCCCTGCGTGCCGTCCGACGCCATGCTGACACGCACGGTCACTCCGAGCAGGAGATCGCGCACGAAGGCGTCCCCTGTCCCGTTCGTGTCGCCGGCGACGAGGTTGGTGGCCCACGACGAGAACGCCACATAGCGTCCGTCGGCCGACATCGCGGAAGACTGGCTGTCCCCGTCGCCCCAGCTGCCGTGCAATGCCATGCTCACGACCACGGTCTGGCCGCTCTGACAGTCGTGCACGAACGCGTCCTCTCGCCCGTTCGTGTCGCCGGCGACGAGGTTGGAGGCTGCCGACACGAACGCCACGTGGCGCCCGTCGGCCGAGATCGCGGAAGGCCAGCTATCCCCGTTGCCCTGCGTGCCGCCCGTGGTCACGCTCACGCGCGTGGTGGTGCCGCCCTGAAGATCGCGTACGAAAGCGTCCCACACTCCGTTCGTGTCGCCAGCGACGAGGTTGGATGCGCCCGAGCCGAATGCCACGTAGCGCCCGTCGGCTGAGATCGCGAAAGGTTGGCTGTTCCCGTCGCTCTGCGCGCCGTCCGACGCCACGCTCGCGCGCACGGTCGCACCGGCCTGGAGGTCGCGCACGAAGGCGTCCTCTCGCCCGTTCGTGTCGCCGGGAACGAGGTTGGAGGCGTGCGACGCGAACGCCACGTAGCGCCCGTCGGCCGATATCGCGTATGGCCGACTGTCCATGTTGCCCTGCGCGCCGTCCGGCGCCACGCTCACGCGCACAATCGCGCCGGTCTGAAGATCGCGCACGAAGGCGTCCCACGCCCCGTTCGTATCGCCAGCGACGAGGTTGGATGCGCCCGAGCCGAAAGCCACGTAGCGCCCGTCGGCCGATATCGCACTGGGCCAGCTGTCCCCGTCGCCCTGCGTGCCGTCCGAGGCCACGCTGACGCGCGTGGTCGGATACGTGACATACCACGCGGCCGAAGCGGTGGTGGCCGCGAACAGCGCCAGTATCGCCGCGAGCGCGACAAGCCCCGCTCTCGAACGCCGTGCCGCTCCGATAGCTCCGATGCCGCTTCCCCTCATGGCGCACCCCCTACGATCTTGCTGGCTAGCGTCTCTGGCGCGTCAAGCAACTGCGACCTGGTCACCTCGCGCTGCCTCCTCCCGCTGAAGCGTACGCACCCTAATACGCACAGTCAACGCGGCGAGTTGCCTCACCAGGAATGTCGCCAAAATCGATTCGTTGCCTCACGTAAGGATGTCGTCGAACGCCCGAAGTCGAGCAGGTGTGCCGCCCCTACTCCCCTGCCCAGACTGCGGCGAAGACCTCGTTCCCGAGCAGCCAGCCCCTCCGAGTGGTCCGCCACCGGTCGTCGACGAGTTCGAGCAACCCGGAACCGCGGAGTCGGTTTGCGACCCCGGTCAACCCCGCGCGATCCATGTCGTCGTCATCGACCCCCTTCGCGAGGCGCAACCCGAGCATCACGTCCTCTCGGAGCGCTTCGGGAGCCGTGAGGACCTCGACGCGGTCCCCGCGGCCCGTCAGCCATCTCTCGGGGTCCGGTTCGTGAACGTACCGGACGCGACCGTCGAGCTCCGGGTCCGCCCCTGCGGCCATGCCGAGCGTGCGAGCCGTCCTGACATCGAGCATCCCATGCGCGCCCGGCCCTGCGCCGACGTACGTGCGACCGGTCCAGTACGCGGTGTTATGGCGACTCGTATGGCCGGGGACGGCGTAACTGGCTACCTCGTAGCGCTCCATGCCCACCGCCGCGAGCGACTCCTCGGCGGCGACCATCATCTCGGCGGCGAGGTCCGGGTCGGGCTCGGTGACCAGTCCGGCGTCTACCGCCAAGCTGAGCGCGGTACCCTCCTCGAGAGACAGCGGGTATACGGAGATGTGCCTCGCCCCCGTGGCTACCGCGGCCGCGAGGGTGCACATCCACGAACCGAAGGACTGCCCGGGCACCCCACAGATAAGGTCGACCGAGAGCTCCAGCCCGGCGCGCATGACAGCCCTGCAAGCAGAAGCGCTGCCTGCGGCATCGTGCCTTCGGCCCAAGACGCTCAGGACGTCGTCGTCGAAGGACTGGGCCCCGACGCTGATGCGCGTCGCGCCGGCTTCGCTGAGCACAGCGGCCACGGTCGCGTCGAGGGAGTCGGGGTTCGCCTCGACACAGACCTCCGCGGCCGGATGAACGAGGAACGCCGATCGGATGTGATGCAGCAGCGAAGCCGTCGGTGCCGGCCAGGCGGAAGGGGTGCCGCCGCCGATGTAGACGGTCTCCAGCACGCCGGGCAACCCGGCGGCCGCCCACTGGGCGAGCTCGCCCTCAATGCCCGCGTAGACGGCCGCGACGGTGTCGATGGGCGCGTCGGGGACCGTGCCGAAGTCGCAGTACGCGCACTTCGAGCGGCAGAACGGCACGTGCACGTACAGGTGCGACGGAAGCCTCGGACCGGCGAGCAGCTCCTCGATGTCGGAGGTGCTACTCATCCACCTTGAGGATGGCCATGAACGCCTCCTGCGGGAGCTCGACGTTGCCCACCGCCTTCATGCGCTTCTTGCCCGCGCGTTGCTTGTCGAGCAGCTTGCGCTTGCGGCTAACGTCGCCGCCGTAGCACTTCGCGAGAACGTCCTTGCGCTTGGCGCGGACCGTCTCCCTCGCCAGGATCCTGCCACCGATCGCCGCCTGTATCGGCACCTCGAACATCTGCCTCGGGATGATGCCCTGCAGCTTCTCGGTCAGCATGCGCCCGCGATTGTACGCCTTGTCCTTGTGGACGATGAAGCTCAGCGCGTCGACAGGCCTTCCGGCCAGCAGGATGTCGAGCTTGACCAGGTCGCTTACCCGGTAGCCGATGTACTCGTAGTCCAGCGAAGCGTAACCGCGAGTCCGGCTCTTGAGCTGGTCGAAGTAGTCCATGATCAGCTCCGACAGCGGCAGCTCGTAGTGGAGCTCAACCGTGGTGGCCGACAGATACTGCATGTCCTTGAACGCCCCCCGCCTCTGCTCCGAGAGCTCCATGACCGCCCCGACGTGATCCGGCGGGACGAGCACGGTGGCCTTCAGGTAGGGCTCCTCTATCCTCTCGACCGATCCGGCGTCAGGCATGTCCTGGGGCGAGTGCACGACGACCTGCTCGCCGTTGGACTTGAAGACGTGATACTCGACCGAGGGTGCGGTGGCCAGCAGGTCCAGCCCGAACTCGCGCTCCAGACGCTCCTTGGCGACCTCCATGTGGAGCAACCCGAGGAACCCCACCCGAAAACCGAAGCCCAGGGCGTGACTCGACTCGGGCTCGTAGACCAGGGCGGGATCGTTGAGTCTCAGCTTGTCCAGCGCGTCTCGCAGGTCCGGGTACTGGTCGCCGTCCATCGGGAAGAGTCCCGTGTAGACCATGGGCTTCACCTCCCGGTACCCGGGCAGCGGTTCGGAGGCGCCGTGCTTGTGCAGGGTCAGCGTGTCGCCGACCTTAACCAGGTCCGGGTCCTTCAGGCCCGTCATCACGTACCCGACCTCGCCGGCCGTGAGCAGGGGCACGGGGGTGTTGGCGGGCCGCCTCACGCCTACCTCCTCGACCTCGGTCACCACGCCGTTGGCCATCATGCGGACCTTGACGCCCTTGGCGACGCTGCCGTCGACGATCCTGACGAGGGCGACCACGCCCCTGTAGGTGTCGAAGTAGGAGTCGAAGATCAGCGCCTTGAGCGGCGCGCCCTCGTCGCCCGCAGGCGGCGGCACCCTGCGCACCACGGCCTCCAGCGCCTCGCGGACGCCCTGCCCGGTCTTGCCGCTGGCAAGAACGGCGTCGTCGGCGGGGATCGCCAGCCCTTCCTCGATCTCGTGGCGGACCCGGTCGGGGTCGGCGGCCGGCAGGTCGATCTTGTTGATCAGCGGGATGACCTCGAGGTCTGCGTTCATGGCCATCAGAGCGTTCGCCACCGTCTGCGCCTCGACGCCCTGGGCCGCGTCGACGACCAGCAGGACTCCCTCGCACGCCTGGAGCGACCTGGACACCTCGTAGGTGAAGTCGACGTGCCCGGGGGTGTCGATCAGATTCAGCTGGTAGGACCGCCCGTCGTCGGCGTCGTACATCACGCGGACCGCCTGGGCCTTGATCGTGATGCCGCGCTCCCGCTCGATGTCCATCGAGTCAAGGACTTGCTCGACCATGTCCCGCTCCTCCACGGTGTGGGTGAGCTCGAGGATGCGGTCGGCGAGCGTGGACTTCCCGTGATCGATGTGCGCGATGATCGAGAAGTTGCGTATGAGAGAGGGGTCGCTCATGGTTCGGGCAAGCATATCAGCGGGCCTCCGGAGGCGAAAGGACGTTCTGGCAACGCCCGGTAGCGTGTGCTAGACTCGGCGGGTTCGTCCGCACCCCACAGCTGACGGGCAACACACCGCACCAAGGAAGGAACCAGAGTTGGCCAACATCAAGAGCCAGAAGAAGCGGATCCTGACCAACGAGAAGGCGCGGCAGCGGAACAAGGCCGTGCGCTCCTCTGTCAAGACCGCGATCAAGAAGGTGCACGTCGCGATCGCCGCGGGTGACAAGGAAGCCGCGTCCGCATCAGCGATCGCTGCCTGCAGGGAGCTCGACAAGGCGGCGAGCAAGGGCGTGCTGCACAGGAACCAGGCTGCGAACCGCAAGTCCGGCGTCATGGGCGCCGTCAACTCACTGGACGCCTAGCCGCTCCCGCACAGTCCCACTATCCAACGCTCGAAGACCAGTCGGGGATCCCGGCTCGTCTTCATTTCCGCCTCGGTCGCGGCGGCCTCCACCAGGGCCCGCTCAAGTTCATGTGCGGCGAACCGGGCGGCTTGGCCCTCGAGTCGGCGTGCCTGCCAATCGGCCATCCCGACCTCTCGCATGAGCTCCGCCCGGCCCTCCCCGCGACCCGCCAGCGCGCTGGCGGCGATCATCTGCCTGACCTGCTTGACGCTCAGCGCCCACACTGCGAAGACGGACTCGCCCTCGGCCAGCAGGCTCGAAAGCATCCGCAGCGCCCCCCTCGCATCCCGTGCGCCCAGCGCCTCGAGATACTCCCAGACAGAGGTCGGCGCTGTCAGGGACATGACGCTCTCGATGTCGTCGCGAGACAGCGTGTCACGGTCGCCCACGAACGCGCAGGCCTTCTCCACCTCCACGGCCAGGCGTCGCAGGTCACGACCGACAGCGTCCACAAGAAGCTCGGCGGCGTCAGCGCCGATCCGCTTCCCGCGCGCGCCGAACATCGATACCACCTTCGCCGGATACTGCCCGTGTGAAGGGGCGGCGTACTCGTGCAGTCCCCCGAGCTTCTCGACCGCCTTGAAGATCCTCCACCGGCGATCGACCTTGTCAGCCACCAGCACGAGGCACGCGTAGGGCGCGGGGTCCGCGCAGTACTCCGCCAGCACGCCAAGAGCGTCCGAGCCCAGGCGGTCCGTCCGCTTGACCACGACAAGCTTCCGCTCAGACATCAGAGGCAGCGTGTTCAGCGCGACGAGTATCTCGCTCACGTCGGCGTTCTCGCCATCGAACGAGTGCATGTTGTAGGTGAGGTCGGCGACAGCCGCGAGCCTGTCCCTGAGGCGGCCCACGGCCTCCTCGAGCAGCAAGTCCTCCTTGCCCCATATCAGGTATACCTGCTTGAGGTCCTTCAGATCGTCCGCGGACACAGCTCTCCTCGCGCCAAATGGGTTCGCGAACCACAAGAAGCGCCCGCTCCCTTCCCTCCGCGATTCTGCCACAGCGATCGGCCCGGCGGTCTCGCCGAGTGACCCTCACTCGGAACCCGTCGCGATCGATCCGCACAACCACGTCGCCTGCGAGATCCGTCCGGATAACGCGCGCGCCGGCGGCCTCCAGCATCGCCAGCACCTCCGGGTGCGGGTGCCCGAACCGGTTCCCGCGACCCACGCAGATCACCGCCAGCACGGGGTCCCACAGCCCCAAGGCGGCGTCGGTCAATCCGTTCCTGCTTCCATGATGGGGGACTTTCAAGACCTCGACCCGGCCCGACCTGCCCGAGGATGCGATGGCCGCGAGGGAGTGCGCCTCGGCGTCGCCTGTCAGCACCGCGTCGAAGGAGCCCCTGCTCAGGTGGAGCACGACGCTCGTGTCATTGAGGTTGTCGGGGCGCGCCGACGCCTCTGGCCACAGCACCCGCACGGACACGTTTCCGATCCGCCACTCCATCCCGGAAGTGAGCTCGACCCGCTCCGGGCCTTCCCCGCCTGCCGTGTCTCCATGAGAATCCCCGGCGTGACTCGCGTCCCCCTCGGACACCCTGGCGCCGCTCACACCTATCCAACCCACGGGGACCACCCCCGACAGGGCCTCCGCACCGCCGGTGTGGTCATCATGGTCGTGTGTGAGCACGAGCGAGTCGAGGGCGCGCACGCCATGCCTTCCCAAGGCTCGCATTAGGGAGCCCCCGTCAGGCCCCGCGTCCACGAGCATCGTCCGGCCCGAGTCCCGGACCAGTACCGAGTCGCCCTGGCCGACGTCGAGGAACACGACACTCGCGGCGCGGGCGCCTGTGCCTGCCGCCAACACCAGCGTGACGACGACGGCGCACACCCCCGCCCGGACGGCCCTCCCTTCTCCGGGGTCCGGCCAGCGGACCCACGTCAGCACCCCGAGAACGACGATCGCCGTCCACAGCTCCCACGCGACGACCCCCACCGGGACAGCCGCGGCCGGCATCGTGGCGATGACGGAGGCCGCCTTCGCCGCGGCGCGCATCGGCAGCGCCGCCACCTCAAGGGGCCATGTGGGGCCGCCCGGGAGAAGCGCCGTCAGCGCCGTGGCGGACAGCCCTGCGACCAGCCCCATCGACACCAACGGCACGACGACCACGTTGGCCAGCGGCGCAGCGAGCGACAGCACGCCGAAGACAGGCAGACAGACCGCTGAGGTGGCGGACTGCGCGGTCAACGTCATAGACAAGGGTGCGACGATCCGCTCCCGCTCCCCCACCACGCCGGTGACCCACTCCCGGGCAAGCCCCCCGAACAACGCCAGCCCCAGCACCGCGAGAACCGACATCTGGAGGCCGAGCTCGAAGACGCACCACGGCCTCTCGAGGACGATGAGGCACACCGCCGCGCCCAGAGCGCCCATCGGTGAGGCGCGCCTGCCCGCCCAGCCCGGAGCCGTCCCGGCTGCCAGCATCGTGGCCGCCCGGACAGCCGACACCTGGACCCCGGTGAGTACCACGAAGCCCGCGCCCGCCAGCAAGGACAGGGCGAGCCGCGGCCGACGGCCAAGCCCCAAGGCCGCCAGCACAGCCCCCACCGCGACGCACGCGAGTCCGAGATGGTCGCCGGACACCGCCAGGAGGTGCGAGAGCCCCAAGGAGCGGAAGTCCCTCGCCAGCTCGGTCCCCGCCACCCTCCGCCGATCGCCCAGGAGCACGCCGCAAAGCAGGTCACCACCCGGGCCCTGAACCAGCTCCAATCGTTGCCTGACCCAGCGCCTGGCTCCCAGCAGGTGACCAACGACGCCACCCGACGCGCCATCCCGCTCGGCGGCCCACGCCCTCCCCGAACCTACCTCTCCGCGACGCGCCGCCCCCCGCGCGTACTCCGACCCCGGCTCCGGCGCCCGCAGCGCCACGCGGACGGCGACCCGCTCCCCCATCTCGGGAGCGCTGACGCCCTCGGGCCATCGCACGCGAGCGACCCATCCGCGCGCAGGGCCGTCCGAGACGCGGACCCTCACCGAAGCGCCCCATCTCCCCGGCTCCGGGTCGTTGACGACCACCCCCGACAGACCGCCGTTCCCCGGAGCGGTCGCGCTGGCGGCGGCTCTGGCCCACGCAGCGCCGTAGCCAAGTGAAGCGACCACGCCCAAAACGACGCCTGCGACCACCCACCTCGACGAACGCACCCGCACCGCCAGTAAGGCCAACGCCACCGCTGCGAACGCGAGCGACGCGGCTACCGCGGCGCGTCCGGATGCCCACATGGCGGACTCGCCAGCCACAGCGCCCGCCCAGACGCCGGCGGCCGCCCAGGCCACAGGCGGCACATGGGGCCTCGCGGGTCGCGCCTTCACCGCTCAGCGCACCGTGACAAGGTCCTTCAGCTGCTCGAACCGCTTGGGTCCGATCCCGCTGACGCGCTGGAGGTCCTCGACAGCGCGGAACGGCCCGTTCTTCTCCCGGTCCTGGACGATGCGAAGCGCGGTGGACGGCCCGACTCCGGGCAGCGTGTCGAGCGTGGCCTCGTCGGCGGTGTTGAGGTCGACAAGGCCGCCGCTCGCGGCTTTCCCCCCGGAAGTGGAGACCCCTGGCGGCTCGGAGCTATCGGCGACGAGAACCTGCTCGCCGTCGGACAGGACCCGCGCGAGGTTCACCGACGCGGGCCGGGCGTCCGCGCTCAGCCCTCCGGCTGAGGCTACGGCGTCCCCGACCCTGGCGCCGATGGGCAGACGGTACAACCCTGGATGTTGGACCGCGCCGGCGACATGCACCCACAACTCGGTCGGCCCCGTGGCCTCCGCGGACGCGCTCGCGGGAATCGACGCCCGCTCCGCCGCTCCCGCGTCGGTCGAGAGAGCGAAGCGCTCCCATCCACCCGAAGGCCACCAGCGCCACAGGCACCACGCGAACAGCGCCACCGCAACGGCGACGGCCGGCGCCCACGAGCGCGCAGGCGGGAGGCGAAGGCCCCCTCGGAGCAGCATCTCCATCCAACCCGGCCGGCTCGGCGACCGCCCCATGGCACCCCCTGCGCGATCCAGAAGACCACACCCGGGTGACATGCAAGCGCTCTGGGCCTACCGGCGGCCAAACGCCGACTCACCGCCGTACGGCGCGATAAACCGGCGATGCCCGAGGAGAGCGCCTAGCCCGCGACGATGCTGACCAGCTTGCCCTTGACCACGACGACCTTGCGCACCGTCGAGCCCGCAAGCAACGAAGCCACCTTCTCCAGTCCCAAAGCAGCCTCGCGAATCTCGTCGTCGCCGGCGTCGCTGGCCACGACCAGCCGGTCGCGGACTTTCCCGTTGACCTGCACGGCGAGCTCGACGCTTTCTGCCCTGGCAGCCGCGTCGTCCCACTCAGGCCAGGGCTGCTCGTGCACCGAACCCTCGAACCCAAGGACCCCCGACCAGAGCTCCTCGGCCATATGAGGCACGAACGGAGCGAGCATCCGCACGAGCACCTGGGCGACCTCTCGCTGGACGGCGCCGCCCACACCGCCCTCCGCACGTGACTTGCGGTGGTCGTATGCGGCGTTGACCAGCTCCATCATCGCCGCCAGGGCGGTGTTGAGGTTGAAGCGCGCGATATCGCCCGTGACCTTGCCGACCACCCGGTGCCTCTCCCGCCGGAGCGTCGCCGAAGCCACGTCGTCGGCGGCCCCGCCATCGCCGGCCTCGCCGACCGTGGGATCCGCGGCCACCGTATGCACCAGACGCCACACCCGGCCGAGGAAGCGGCTCATCCCTTCGACGCCCTCGTAGGACCATTCGAGGTCCTTGTCGGGTGGAGCCATGAACAGGATGTAGGCGCGCAGCGCGTCCGCGCCGTGCTCGGAGATCATGTCCTCGGGGGCGACGACGTTGCCCTTCGACTTGCTCATGGTCTCGCCGTCCTTCTTCACCATCCCTTGGGTGAGCAGGTTGGTGAACGGCTCCGAGAATGCGACCAGACCCATGTCCCGGAACACCTTGGTGAAGAAGCGGGAGTAGAGCAGGTGCAGGATCGCATGCTCGATGCCCCCGATGTACTGGTCCACCGGCATCCAGTAGCCGGCCCTGTCGGCGTCCCATATGGCGGTGTCGTTACGGGCGTCGCAGTAGCGCAGGTAGTACCAGGACGAGCAGGTGAAGGTGTCCATCGTGTCGGTCTCGCGACGCGCGGGACCGCCGCAGGACGGGCAATCCGTCTGGAAGAACGATGGTGCGTCCGCGAGCGTCTGCCCCTTGGTGATGTCGACCCCTGATGGCAGTAGCACCGGGAGTTCCGCCTCGGGCACCGGGACCAGGCCGCACGAGGAGCAGTGGATCGCCGGGATCGGGTTCCCCCAGTAGCGCTGACGGCTGATGAGCCAGTCGCGCAGCCGGAAGTTGACCGTCGCGCGCCCGCGGCCCTCCCGCTCCAGCCACTCGGTGACCGCATGGACGCCCTGGCCGCCCTTGCCGGTCGGGGTGCCGGTGAAGCTGCCGGACTGCACCATCACGCCGGGGCCGTCATAGGCGCGCTCCCAGGGCACCTCGCGGACCACCCGCTCCGTCTGCCCTGCGAGAAGCTCGAGCAGCGGGTCGTCGTCCGCGAGCACGACGGGCGGTATCGCCAGCCCGTACCTGCGCGCGAACTCGAAGTCGCGCTGGTCCCCCGATGGCACCGCCATGACGGCTCCCGTGCCGTACTCCATCAGCACGTAGTCGCTGACCCATACCGGGACCTTCTCGCCGTTGACCGGATTGACCACGAACCGGCCGGTCGGAGCCCCCGACCACTCGTGCTCGCCGCTGGTCCGCTCGACCGCGGTCGCGCGGCCCGCATCGGCCACGACCCGCATGACCTCGGCCTCGTAGGGGGTTCCCGCCACCCACTCCCGGACGCAGGGGTGCTCCGGCGCGAGCAGGAAGAACGTGCACCCGAACAACGTGTCGGGCCGGGTGGTGAAGACGGTCATCGTCTCCCCGGTGGGCTCCCCATCCGGCCCGCAGATCTCGAACTCCACCTCGGCGCCCTCGGAGCGGCCTATCCAGTTGGCCTGCATGGTCTTGACCCGCTCGGGCCATCCGGGCAGTTCGGCAAGGTCGTCCAGCAGCTCCTGAGCGTACTCGGTGATCTTGAAGTACCACTGCTCGAGCTCGCGCTTCTCCACCAGCGAATGGCACCGCCAACAGTCGCCTTCGCCCAAGACCTGCTCGTTGGCCAGGACGGTCTTGCAGCTGGGGCACCAGTTGACAGGCGAACGGCGCCTGTCGACCAGGCCCCGCTCCCAGAACTTGAGGAATATCCACTGCCCCCAGTGGTAGTAGTCGGCGTCGCACGTGACCACCGCGCGGTCCCAATCGTACGAAAAGCCCATGCGCTCGAAGCTCAGGCGCTGCCTTTCGATGTTGGCGTGGGTCCACTCGGCGGGGTGCGTCGCGCTCTTGATCGCGGCGTTCTCCGCAGGCAGGCCGAAAGCGTCCCACCCCATGGGATGCAGGACCGAGTACCCGCGCATCTTGAGGTGCCGGGCGACGACATCGCCGATGGTGTAGTTGCGGACGTGCCCCATGTGTATGTCGCCCGAGGGGTAAGGGAACATCTCGAGGACGTAATACTTGGGCCTGGCCGAATCCTCGCTCACGGCGTGCGCGCCGGTGTCGCGCCAACGCTGCTGCCACTTGGGCTCGATGACGCTCGGGTCGTACCGCGGGATCATCCGTCCTCCATGTCGGGCGGGCGTGACAGGTCCTCAGGATAGCGGAGCGTGTGCGCCTCGTCGTGGCGCCTGGCGGCACGCGCGACCCGGAGATACGCCCCGATCGTGGGCAGCACCCGCATCGCGCTCGGCTTGCGCTTGCGGTCGTATCTGAGCACGAAGGGGACCTCCGCGAAGACCGCCCTGCGCCGCAGGCGCAACAGGATCTCAAGCGTGCTCCCGAAGCCCTCCTCGGTCACGAAACCGTCTCCGTAGGTGTCAAAGCCCCATCGGAGCGCCTCGACCCGGTAGGCCCTCAGGCCGCACGAGTAGTCGCGCACTCCCGGGACCGGGGCGGCGAGTCCGGCGAAGGCACTCGCGCCGACGCTGAGCAGCCTCCTCAGCGCACCGAGGCCCGTGACCGCCGAACCGCGTCTGTAGCGGGACGCGATCACCACGTCGGCCCCCTCGTCGAGCCGCTGGAGCATCGCTGGCACATGCGAGGGATCGTGCGTCAGGTCGCAGTCCATGGTGACCACCACGTCGCCGTCCGCGGCGGACCGGACGGCGTCCGTCAGCCCCCGCCGAAGCGTGTGGCCCAGCCCCCGGTTGACCTCGCCACGAAGGACCTTCACGGGAAGGCGCTCCGAAACCGCGCTCGCGATGTCGGGGGTCCCGTCCGAGCTGCCGTCGTCGGCCACTATCGCCCGCCAGTCGGCGCGAATCCCGGACATCACGCGTTCGATCGCCTCGAGCAGCTCTTCGATGCACGCTGCCTCGTCGTAGGCAGGGAGTACGAACAGCACCAGGCGGTTCCTTGTCGACATGGGGCCCCGTTCGGATGGGAGCGGCCGGTCCATCTGACCGGCACAGATTCTCCGCGATTGGGCAGGAAGCCGTCCAGCCGCCGCCCCGTCCAGCGTCAGCCCCTTGCGTATAATCGAAGCGCGCATCATCTGTCGGGCGCCAAGCGAGCTCCCACCGTCGCTACTGTCCACCGCGCTCCACGAGGGGGGACCGTGCCAGCACGCCTTGAGGACCTGACTCCCGGCACCCGAGTCTCGGGCATAGTCCCTGGCGCGACGATCGAAGTCGTCCAGTCCTCTTGGCACGGCACATCGGCGCTCACCCTCACGTACCGCACCCAAGACGGCGGTGTGGCCGAGCAACTCGTCTACCGCGACATGGAGTCACAGCTCGCCGTCGAGCAGGCGTCTCGCCTCTTCTCCTTCACCGCGGACCCAGCGCTCTTCCGCCTTGCTGCCGAGGCGAAGCGCATCCAGCTCGCCTACCTCTTCGACCCCATGCTCGCGGTCAGCACCTCGCAGGTCGTGCCGCTCCCGCACCAGATACAGGCGGTCTACGGCGAGCTGCTCACCCGCCAGCCGATGCGCTTCCTGCTCGCCGATGACCCCGGCGCCGGCAAGACGATCATGGCGGGGCTGTTCATCAAGGAGCTCATCATCCGGGGCGATCTCAAGCGCTGCCTGATCGTCGCACCAGGAAGCCTCGTCGAGCAGTGGCAGGACGAGTTGTGGGTCAAGTTCGGGCTCGATTTCGACATCGTCTCGCGTGAGACCGTGAACAACTCCAAGTCCGGCAATCCGTTCGCCGAGCGAGATCTTGTGATCGGGCGTCTGGACCACATGTCGCGCAACGAGGACATCCGCGCCAAGCTCGAGCAGACCGACTGGGACCTCATCGTCTGCGACGAAGCGCACAAGATGGCGGCGCACTACTTCGGCAACGAGGTCAAGCGCACAAGGCGCTACGAGCTCGGTCAACAACTCGGGCACCTCACGCGCCACCTGCTGCTCATGACCGCCACGCCGCACAGCGGGAGTCAGGCGGACTTCCAGCTGTTCATGGCGCTGCTGGACGGCGACCGCTTCGAGGGCAAGCCGCGCGACGGGCAGCATTCGATCGACACGCAGGACATGATGCGCCGCCTGGTCAAGGAGAAGCTGCTCAAGTTCGACGGCAAACCGCTGTTCCCGGAGCGCCGCGCGTACACCACCAAGTACCAGCTCTCGGACGGTGAGGCCGCGCTCTACACCACCGTGACCGACTACGTCCGCGAGGAGATGAACCGCGTCGAGCGCCTCAAGGCGAAGGGCGAAGGCCGGCGAGGAGCCATCGTCGGTTTCGCCCTGACCACGCTTCAGCGCCGATTGGCGTCCTCACCCGAGGCGATCTACCAGTCGCTCAAACGCCGTCGCGAGCGGCTGGAGCGGCAGCTCGCTGAGGCCGAGTTGCGCAAGCGCTCCATCACTCAGGTGTCGATCGACTTCACGTCGGGCCTGCCGCTGCCTGACGATTTCGACGACGACCTCGACGAGTATCTGGACGGCGAGATCGAACAGATCGAAGACGAGGTCATCGACCTGGCGACCGCCGCCGCCACCGTCGAGGAACTCAAGGCGGAGATCGCCACGCTCGCCGGCCTTGAAGCCTCAGCGCGGGAGGTGCGCTCATCGGGCACCGATCACAAGTGGGAACAACTCGCGAGCCTGCTCTCCGGTCACGATGCGATGTTCTGGCCCGCCGGCTCTCGCCGCAAGATCATCATCTTCTCCGAGCACAAGGACACGCTGACCTATCTCGTGGGACGGATCCGCACACTGCTCGGCCGCGAGGAGGCCGTCGTGGCCATACATGGCGGCATGGGCAGAGATGACCGCCGCAAGGTCCAGGAGCTCTTCACACAGGACAAGGACGTCTCAGTGCTGGTGGCGACCGATGCTGCGGGCGAAGGCATCAACCTGCAGCGCGCGAACCTGCTGGTCAACTACGACCTGCCGTGGAACCCGAACCGGATCGAACAGCGTTTCGGGCGCATCCATCGCATCGGGCAGACCGAGGTCTGCCACATGTGGAACCTGGTGGCTGACAAGACGCGCGAGGGCGTTGTGTTCCTGAAGCTGTTCGAGAAGCTCGAACGGATGCGTGAGAGTCTGGGCGGGCAGGTCTACGACGTCTTGGGGCAGGTCTTCGTCGACAAACCTCTGCGGGAGTTGCTGATAGAAGCGGTGCGCTACGGAGAGCGCGCGGACGTGAAGGCCAAGCTCGATGAAGTCATCGACCGCAGCGTGGGCGACACGATGAACACGCTCATCCACGAACGAGCGCTCGCAAGCGACGTTCTCTCCGAGTCGGAAGTCGAGCGCATCCGTGAGGAGATGGAGCTCGCCGAGGCACGCCGGTTGCAGCCGCACTTCATCCGCTCCTTCTTCATCGAGGCCTTCACCAGGCTCGGAGGACGCATCGTCGAGCGGGAACCCGGCCGTTTCGAGATAAAGCACGTGCCGGCGGACATCCGCGCGCGCGACCGCGTGATCGGCAAGACGGTGCCGGTGCTCTCACGATACGAGCGGGTGACCTTCGAGAAGGAGCGCGTTCACTCGGAGGGCCACGCGCCAGCGCAGTTCATCTGCCCGGGACACCCGCTGCTCGACGCGACCGTCGATCTGGCGATGGAGCGCTTCCGCACGCTGCTCAAAGAGGGCGCGCTGCTCGTCGACGAGCACGACGATGGCTCCGAGCCTCGCTTGCTCCTGTTCCTCGAGAGCAGCATCCAAGACGGGCGCACCACGGCAGCCGGGACGCCGACGCTGGTCTCGCGCAGGCTGCAGTTCGTGGAGCTTCAGGCGGACGGCTCGGCGGCTGACGTGGGCTGTGCGCCCTACCTCGACTATCGACCGGCCAGTGCCGAGGAGGCCGGGGCGGTCGCTTCCACCTTGGATGCTGAGTGGCTGGGCCCGCAGGCAGAAGCGCTCGGGGTCAGTCACGCGGTGGACAAGATCGTGCCGTCTCACTTCGCCAAGGTGCAACAGCGCACGCTCGACCGCGTCGCGCGCACGCGCGAGGCCGTCCGCCAGCGCCTCACGCACGAGATCAACTACTGGGACCACCGGGCCGAGGAGCTCAAAGCCCACGAACTCGCGGGCAAGAAGCCCCGGCTCAACTCCGGTAAGGCGCGCCAGCGCGCCGACGAGCTCCAAGCGCGGCTCAACGCACGCCTCTTGGAACTCGACCGCGAAGCGCAGATCTCGCCGCTCCAGCCGGTCGTGGTGGGAGGCGCCGTCGTCATACCCGCAGGGATGCTCGGCGCCGCAGACCAGGAGGCCTGCGTCCCGCCGGTCTCAGTCGACCCGCAGCGCCGCCGCGAGGTCGAGCGCATCGCGGTCGACGCTGTTCTGGCTGCGGAGCGGGCGCTCGGCCGCGAGCCCGAGGAGATGCCGCCCAACAACAAGGGCTTCGACATCCGCTCGCGCGACCGCGTGCGCGGCCACAGCCAGTTCATCGAGGTGAAGGGCCGTGTGGCGGGGGCGGACACGGTGACGCTCACCAAGAACGAGATCCTCACCGCGCTCAATCAGGCCGGCAACCACATCCTCGCCCTCGTGACAGTGCTCGATACGCACGCCGCTGACGTGCGATACGTTCGCAATCTGGATGCGCTCTACGGTGGTACCGAGGAGTCCCTGTTCACGGTCGCATCCGTCAACTTCAAGCTCGACGAACTGCTCGCCAGATCGAGCGAGCCGAACTAGGTGAAATAGGAGACCGAATGACCAGCCCTGCCTACAAGCGCAAGCTCATCGAGGTCGCGCTGCCGCTGGAGGCCATCAACGCCGAGAGCGCGCGCGAGAAGTCGATCCGGCACGGGCACCCCTCCACGCTGCATCTGTGGTGGTCGCGCAAGCCGCTCTCGACGTGTCGAGCGGTACTCTTCGCCTCACTCGTGGACGATCCCACGGCCCACCCCGGCCGGTTCCCCACCGAGGAGGCGCAGGAGGCCGAGCGCCAGCGCCTCTTCCGCATCATCGAGGAGCTCGTGAAGTGGGAGAACTCCGGCAACGAGACGGTGCTTGCCGCCGCGCGCGCCGAGATCATGCGCTCGTGCGAGGGCGCACCGCCGCCCGTGCTCGACCCGTTCTGCGGCGGCGGCTCCATCCCGCTCGAGGCCCAGCGCCTGGGGCTTGCGGCGCACGGATCAGACCTCAACCCCGTGGCCGTGCTCATCACCAAAGCGCTCATCGAGATCCCACCGCGCTTCGCCGGTCGCTCGCCCGTGCATCCCGAGGCCAGCGAGGGGCGTCTCGACACCGGGCAGTGGCAACGGGCGC
>JBBIJK010000037.1:0-16574 GCA_037445995.1 Actinomycetota bacterium
GCCGTCCCCTGCGCAACGCTCTCGTGGTCACAGGTCGCGACTTCGCCGATGGTCTGCTCGCCGGGCCCGTCGCGGCCGGCCACGTGCGTCCGGTCCTGCTCACCGACAACAGCAGGAAGGTCAACGAGGCCGTGAAGAGCGCCCTGGCCTACATCGGCGCCACCGATGCCGACGTCATCGGCGACACCAAGGCGGTCACGGACGCCACCGTCGCGGCCCTGGACACCTACCTGGTCGGCCAGGCCGCAAGGGTCGCCAGCGCGGTTTGCGCGAAGGACCGTTCGGTCGAGGTCGCCCGATGGGGAGTGCGCGCTGGTCTGCTCAACATCCAGACCATCGGCCTTGCCTCCGCCGCTCGGTTCGCGGACGGGCTGGTAGCCAGCGTCCCGCTGGGCCGCGGCCAGAACCCGGTCATCCTGGTGGACGGCGGGCCCTTGAGCGAGATGAAGACCCAGAAGCTGGCCGATGCTCGCGGGACACTCACCAAGGTCGCCATATTCGGCGGGACCGTGGCGATCCCGGCAGAGGTCAGGGACGAGATCATGGCGCTCGTGCGGTAGCGAGTGACGGACAGCGTTCCGGCTGGAAGGGTCCCGCCGCGGCGGGGCCCTTCCTTCGCGCGGGAGCTCGCTGCGTTAGAATCTTGACGGTCGGCTGCACCAGGGAGGCGCGACGTGGGGGTGAGTATCGACCTGACCGTCCGAGCGGGCGCGGGTTTCAAGCACGGGCATGGAGTCGTCATCGAGGCGGATGTCATCATCGGCGACGACGTCACGCTGGGCAACCACGTCACGGTGTGCGAAGGCGCGCGGCTCGGGGACGGGGTCGTCATCTCGGACTTCGCGGTAGTCGGCAAGAGGCCCTCGCTCGGCGCTCGCTCGACCGCGAAGGGCGGTCCGCTGCCCGGTGTCGTCGTCGGCGCGGGCAGCGTCGTGGGCTCGCACACCGTCATCATGGCCGGTTCGGTGTTCGGGCAGCGCTGTGTCATCGGCGACAACGCGGGCGTGCGCGAACGGTGCGTCGTCGGCGACGAGGTCGTGATCGGTCGCGGGGCGACCGTGGAGAACGACACGCGCATCGGATCGCGGACCAAGATTCAGTCCGGCGCCTACGTCACGGCTTACGTGACCCTGGAGGAGGACGTCTTCATCGCACCGATGGTGGTGACGACCAACGACAACTACATGGGCCGCACCGAGAAGCGCTTCGCCGAGATGGCCGGATGCACGGTCAGGCGAGGCGCGAGGATCGGCGGGGGCGCGCACCTCCTACCCGGGGTGGAGGTCGGCGAGGAGGCGTTCGTGGCGACGGGCTCCGTCGTCACCAGGGACGTTCCACCCCACACGGTCGTCATGGGCGTCCCTGCGCGGCCCATCCGCGAGGTCCCTGCCGATGAGCTTCTGGAGAACCGGTGAGGTTCTCGGCGTGGTGTTCGCGCTCGGCCCTTCGGCGTGGCATCATACTCCGGTTGCGTACCCCCGCCCAGACAAGGAGCGCGCGTACATGGGGATACCCCTTCTCGATCTGCAGGCGCAGTACCTCGAGCTGAAGGACGAGCTTGACGAGGTCTGGCGCGACGTCATGACGTCGGCCGGGTTCATCGGCGGCGCCCGGGTACAGCGGCTTGAGCGGGAGATCGCGGAGTACGTCGGCACTGAGCACGCCGTCGCTTGCGGCAACGGCACCGACGCGCTCTTCCTGATCCTGCACGCGCTCGGGATCGGACGGGGCGACGAGGTCATCACCACCCCGTTCACCTTCATCGCCACGGCGGAGGCCATCGCGCACGTAGGCGCGACACCGGTGTTCGTCGACATCGAGCCGGGCACCTACAACATGGACGTCTCGCTGGTCGAGGCCGCCGTCACTGAGCGCACCAGGGCCGTCATGCCGGTCCACATATTCGGCCAGTGCGCAGACATGGACGCCCTCGACGCCGTCGCGAAGGAGCATGGGCTCGAGGTGATCGAGGACGCCTGCCAGGCTATCGGGGCCACCTTCCGGGGGCGCCGCGCGGGCTCGATGGGCCGGGCCGCCGCCTTCTCCTTCTTCCCCAGCAAGAACTTGGGCTGCGCGGGCGATGGCGGGATCGTCACGACCGACGACGCTGCCGTCGCCGCCAAAGCGCGAAAGCTCGCGACGCACGGCACCTCCCGCAAGTACCACCACGACGCCATCGGGGTGAACTCGCGTCTGGACGCGCTTCAGGCAGGCATCCTGTCGGTGAAGCTGCCGCACCTGGACCGCTGGAACGCCGAGAGACGCGAGGGGGCCGCTCACTACGCGAGTCTGCTGGCGGGGGCGCCCGGCCTCGAGCTGCCGGTCGACCTCGGCCAAGGGGACCACGTGTGGCACCTTTACGTCGTCAAGGCCGACTCACCGGGCCTTGCGGACACCGTGATGAAGGCGCTCGGGGCCGCCGACATCGGCACGGCCCTCTACTACCCGCTCGCCCTGCACAAGCAGGAGGCGTTCGCGCACCTGGGCTACCAGCCGGGCTCGCTGCCGGTGGCGGAGTCCTGCGACAGCGCCACGTTCGCGCTGCCATGTTTCCCGGGCATGACCGCCGGCCATCGTGAGGAGGTCGCGCGCGTGGTGCTCGCCGCGCTCGCCTAACACCCCATGCGGATCGTCTCAGTCGTCGGGGCCAGACCCCAGTTCATCAAGGCCGCGCCGGTCTGTGCGGCTCTTCGCGAGCGTCACGACGAGATACTCGTGCACACAGGGCAGCACTACGACCCGGGGATGTCTGACGTCTTCTTCGAGGAGCTCGGCATTCCGCGGCCCGATCACAACCTTGAGGTGGGCTCAGCCTCACACGGCCGGCAGACCGGCGAGATGCTCGCGTCTCTCGAAGGGCTGTTCCTGGAGAGCGGCCCCGACGTCGTGCTCGTCTACGGAGACACCAACACGACCTTGGCCGCCGCGCTTGCCGCCGCCAAGCTGGCCATACCCGTCGCGCATGTCGAGGCGGGGCTGCGCAGCTACGTGCGCACCATGCCCGAGGAGATAAACCGCGTCCTGACAGACCATATCTCGGACCTGCTCTTCTGCCCGACGGCCGCGGCTGTGGAGAACCTCGCGCGCGAAGGGGTCACGGAGGGTGTCGCCATGGTCGGGGACGTCATGCTGGACACGGCGAGGCTCTTCGCCGAGCGCGTGGACGTCGGAGCCGTCCTCGCGCGGTGGGGGCTGGAGCCGGGGGGCTACCACTTCGCGACCGTCCATCGAGCCGCCACCAGCGACGACCCCGGCAGGCTGGCCTCGGTGGTGCGAGCGTTCGGCCGGCTCGAGCGGCCGGTCGTCTGGGCGGTGCACCCTAGGACCCGCGCCAACCTCGCCCGCTTCGGGTTGGAGGCGCTGGTCACCGGCCAGAACAATGTCTCGGCGGTCGACCCGGTCCCGTACATGGAGACGGTGGCGTTGCTCAAGGGTTCCGCCGGGCTCCTTACCGACTCGGGCGGCATGCAGAAGGAGGCGTACTTCTTCGGGGTGCCGTGCGTGACCCTGCGCGACGAGACGGAGTGGGTTGAGACGGTCGAGCTCGGCTGGAACCGCCTGGCCGGCTCCGACGAGGAGCGGATAGTCCGCGCGGTGACGGAGATGAGAGCGCCCGACCAGCGCCCCGACGTGTACGGCGACGGGCACTCGGCGTCCAGGATCGTCGCCTGCCTTGAGCAGCGCTTCGGAGGCGGATAGACCTTGCCGCGCGTGTGGATCGACATGACGAACTCACCGCACGTCCTGGTCCTGCGCCCCGTCATCGACGAGTTCCGCCGTAGGGGGTGGGATGTCGAGGTCACCGCGCGGGAGTTCGCCCAGACCCTCCCGCTGCTCGAGCGTTTCGCGATCCCTTACACGCTGATCGGGCGCCACCGCGGCCGCAATCTGCTGGCCAAGGCCGCCGGACTGGTCTCGCGCTCCGTCGCGATGGTGGCCTTCGGCCGCGGACACGGGCCGTTCGACCTCGCGGTCAGCCACGCCAGCAACGACCTCCCAGTCGCCGCGGCGATTCTGGGCATCCCGCACGTGACCATGTTCGACTACGAGCACGCCACCCTGTCGCACTCGCTGAACATCCGGCTGTCGGCCAAGGCGCTCGTTCCAGATGCGATCCCTGCGTCCTCGCTGGACCGATTCGGCGGGCGGGGCAAGGTCGACGGCTATCCTGGCCTGAAGGAGGAGTACTACCTCGCGGACTTCGAGCCCGATCCCGAGGTCCTCGACCGGCTCGGGTTGGACAGCAGCAAGGTCTTGGTCGTCCTTCGGACGCCGCCCTCGCAGGCGGCATACCACCGGATGGAGAACCCGCTGTTCGACGATGTCCTGAGGCTGGTCGCATCCCGCGAGGATTGCGAGGCCGTCGTACTGGTCAGGACGCCTGACCAGCGGGAAGGCATCGAGGCGCTCGGCGCGGGTAACGTCAAGGTGCCGAAAGAGGTCGTCGACGCCCAGAGCCTCGTACACTACGCGGACGTCGTGGCCAGCGGCGGCGGTACCCTGAACCGGGAGGCCGTCGCTCTGGGCACGCCGGCGTACACCCTGTTCCACGGTCGGTTGGGCGCAGTGGACGCCGATCTGCTGGAGCAGGGGCGTTTGACCCGGCTGACGGCCTCCGAGGACCTTCGGTTGGAGAAGAAGGATTCGAGGGCCGAGCGGGTAGCGAGGCCCGTGGACCTGCTTGTCGATCGCATGGTGGCCGCAGCGCTGCCGAAGAGGAGTTGGTAGTGGAGCGCCGTTCCCGGGGCCGCAGGCGAGGCCCGACCCACATAGACCGTATCGACCCCGGTACCGCGTCGAAGGAATCGCACGAACAGGCCGCCCGCCGGCGCGACCGCGTCGGGTACCGCCAGGCCAGACGCCAGGCGGAGCGCCGGCGACGGGTCCTGTTCGGGTGCGGCGGGGCGCTGGCCCTGGCCGGCCTGGTGGGCGCGGTCGCGGTAGCCCTGTGGCTCAATGGCGTGCAGTGGCAGTTCCAGCGCGGTATCCGGCAGGACGAAGGCATACTCAGCGCTTTGGCTCCCGCGGACCAGAGTGTCCCTCGGACCGTGACCAAACCGTTCTGGATGGTTGTGGTCGGCGTCGACCTGAGGGCGGGGGAGACCTCGGCGAGGACCGACACCATCCTGCTGACCCGTATAGACCCTGAGGCCAAGCGGGTGACCGTGGTCTCGATACCTCGTGACACGAGGGCACGAGTGGACGGTCACGGCATGACCAAGATTAACGCCGCCTACTTCTACGACGGTCCCGAGGGCCTGATCAAGGCCATCAAGACGCTGACCGGCGCCGAGGTCACAGAGTACTTCGCCATCGACTTTAGCGGGTTCAGGGAGATCGTGGACGCGATGGGCGGCGTCTGGGTCGAGGTGCCCGAGAGGATCGAGGACAAGCAGGCCGCGGGCTACGACCGCACGTCGTACGTGATCGAGCCCGGGATGCAGAAGCTCGACGGCAAGCACGCTCTGACGTTCGTGCGGTCACGCAACTTTCCCGAGGGTGACATCGCTCGCATACGCAACCAGCAGTTGTTCCTCAAGGCCCTAGGGAAGCAGGCGATCTCGCTGGGCAACGTGTTCAGGGCCAAGGGGATCATCGACGCCGTGGCGCGCAACTCCGAGACCAGCCTCAAGATCACAGACATGCTCTCGCTGGCGTCCGACCTGCTCTCCATGAAGGAGGACGGACTTGAGACCGTCACGCTGCCCGGCGCGCCCAAGTACATGGGTGGGGTGTCATACGTCATCGCCGACGAGGTCGGGGTGAAGTCCCTTATCGAGAGGATCGAGGCGGGGCAGTCCGTCGTCGGCACCGCCGCGGCCGAGGCTACGGGGACCGTGCCCCCATCGCAGGTGTCGGTCACCGTCCGCAACGGCGTCGGGGTGGCGGGGCTGGCCACTGATGCCTCGGGGGCGCTCGAGGAGGCCGGCTATCGGATAGCGGAGGTCGGGAACGCCGGCCAGTTCGTGTACGACCGCACCTTGGTCGTCTATACCACCGACAAGCGCAAGGCCATCGCGGTCAGGGAGTCGCTGGGGATCGGGGACCTCGTCGAGTCCAGGGGCATGTACTCATTTGAGTCCGACGTGCTGCTGGTGGTAGGCAAGGACTGGCGGTCCAGGGCCGCGCGCACCTCGCCCTGACGCGCACGCGACGCTCGCTCGTCGTTCGCTCGGCCCCGGGAGAGGCGGTTTGCGGCACCCCCCGGAGGTGGGTAGAATCGTCAGGCGGAGGATCGCCCCCGAAGGCGATCCCGGAAGCGGGTGTTCCTGAGCATGCCTCGGCCACAAGACAGCAGACATCGCAGCAGCGCGCCGGTGGCGACGGCTATCACGGTCGTGTGCCTGCTCCTTCTCCCCACGGTCGCCTTCGCGGGTGAGCCCACCTTCACCTTCACCGGTCGCGGCTGGGGTCACGGCATCGGTCTGTCGCAGTACGGGTCGAAAGGCTACGCCGAGAAGGGCTGGAAGTACGACGCGATCCTGAAGCACTACTACCAGGGCGCGACTCTCGGGAGCCTTGCGAGTGAGCCGACTGTCAGGGTGGCCATCGACAAGGACGCCGCGGCCCGCGCCTCATGGACGCTTCGCACCAACCAGCGCAACGGGTACGTAGAGCAGCCCTCGGGCACGGTGGAGTTCGTCATGCTCAAGGGCAAGGCGTACAGGTTCGCGGCTTCGGGCTCCAACGTCACCATCGTGGACGTGGCGACCGGATCGCTGGTCAAGACGTTGCCCTCGCCCGTCCGGGTGTACGAGTACGACGGCGGGTTCGTCGAGGTCGTGGACGCCAGCGGTCCGCTGGGATGGACGAACCTGGCCTACCGGGGCGTCATCCGCCTCAAGCCCAGCGGTTCGTCCATCGCGGCGTACAGCGACGTCGGGATGGAGGACTACGTCCGGTGCGTAGCGCCCCGGGAGACGCCCGCATCCTGGCACACAGAGGCGCTCAAGGCGCAGACCGTGGCCGCGAGGTCCTACGCGTACGTCAGCATCAGATCCACCGGTGACTTCGACGTCTTCTGCACCGCTCGTTCGCAGGTGTACAACGCCTATGGGAAGGTGACCGGCGGTGTCGTCGTCCGCCACGGGTCGGACCACCTCTACGACGCGCCCCTCGCTGCCACCCGAAACCAAGTCATGAAGTCGGGGTCCACAGTCATCCAGACGTTCTTCTTCTCCACCTCAGGCGGCCATACGGAGAACATCGAGAACGTCTGGTTCTCGGCGACGCCTCGAAGCTACTACCGGGGAGTGGTGGACAGCTACGAGTACGCCGCCGGCTCCCCCTATCACGTGTGGCCCGAGAAGACCACCGCGTACACCGCCACCAAGCTGAGGTCGGAGCTGCTCGAGCAGAACACCAACGGCTCCTACAAGTACTTCGCACCCTCAGAGGTCCCGGCCAGCATCGTGGACGTCGTCATGACCAAGCGAGGCGTCTCCGGCAGGGTCACGGAGCTGCTTCTCAGGGGCGCGTCGGGCGACCACCGTTACATCCGCGGCAGCAAGGTCGCCAGCTTCAGGAGCGCTCTTGGCCTGCGCGAGACCTGGATGTACGCGACGGGCTTCAGGTGGGACAGCGCCGGGATATACCTCGAGCCCGGCGGGTCGACTGAGGCGTGGTTCACCGTCACGCCCGCCATCAGCGGCAGTCTGGGCGGGTTCGTGCTGCGACGTGCCGACGGGACGACCGTGAACACCGGAGCGACGGTTAGCGGCGGCGTCGGTCGCGTGAAGGTGCCCGCGGGGTATGTGGGTGTCCGCTACGACTCCGGGTCGCTTCTGCCCGCGGTCGACATGAGGGGGAAGCAGGGGTACTTCTACGGCCCTGAGTTGGGCGTCACGTCGTTCTCCAAGACCGAGAGGATCGCGGGCGAGGACCGGTACGCGACCGCCGCCGCCGCCAGCCAGAAGTCCTTCACGGCGACCGCCGCCGCGGTGGTGCTCGCTTCCGGCGCCAGCCCGGCGGACGCCTTGGCGGGCGCGCCGCTGGCGGGGAGCGTCGCGGGCGGGGCCCCGGTCCTGCTCGTCAAGCGGGACCTGCTGCCCTCCGCGACTCTCGCCGAGATCACAAGGCTCAAGCCGAAGAAGGTCTACATCCTGGGTGGCAAGGGCGCGGTCTCCGAAGCGGTCGAGGCCCAGGTCCGCGCGGCGATGCCCCCGGCGCCCGACGCGGTCGAGAGGATCGGAGGCGTGAGCAGGTACGACACCGCGCGCCTGATCGCGCTCAAGGTCAAGGAGATGAACGGCGGCGCCGATGTCGGCCGGGTCTTCGCGGTCAGCGGAAGGGTCTTCGCGGACGCCGTCGCAGCCGCTCCGCTGGCGTACAGGTTGCGCGCCCCGGTGCTGCTGGTAGACCCGCGCGGGATCACTACTTCGACCATCGAGGCCGCGGCGAGTCTGGGCGTGACCGGCACGCTCGTCGTGGGAGGAACGGGTGCCGTCTCCGATGAGGCGGCTTCGCAGCTGCCGGGCGCCGTCAGGATAGCCGCCGGCGCGAACCGCTACGACACCGCCGCGCTGCTCGCCGACTGGGCAGTCGCCAACGCGGGCTTCGCGTGGACAGCCGGGTACGTCTGCTCCGGCCACGCCTACTCCGACGCGCTCGCGGCCGGACCGCTCGCCGGCAGGGCGGGCGTACCGTTGCTGTTCGTCGCTCAGGACCGCGTCCCCGCGGAGACGCGCGACGTGCTCAGCGCGAACAAGGTCACCATCGCCAGGTGCTACGTGATCGGCGGTTCGCTGGTCGTGACCAACGGGTGCAGGGGTCAGCTGGAGGACGCGATCAGGTAGCGGACCGCGGCCCCCCGCGGATCGAACGCGGGGTCCTTGCGGCTGAAGGCCCCGCTCCGTGGTGCCGATACCTCGCTGTGGGTGTCCGTGCCGCCCCAAGCCCGCCCACACGAGGTGACATCATATGAGGCCCATCGCGTCGATCCTTCTCGCGCTTCTCCTGCTGCTCGGACCCTTGCCGGCGCCGGTCGGCGGGCCGCAGACCGCGACTGCCGGAACGCTGAAGGTGGGTCTGGTCAGATCGACCCTCACGCAGTCATGGGTCGACTCACACGGGCGAGGCTACGGTGTGCTGACCAAGCAGGACGCGGTGAGGAACTACCTTGCCGGCAAGGGGTACGACGTGACGGTGCTGTCCGACGCCGACCTCGACGACCTCGACAAGCTGCGGCAGTACGACGTCGTCGTGCTCATGTGGGTCTTCGCGATGAAGGCGAATGCGGCGCAGAATCTCGTGACCTACGTCGGCGAGGGCAACGGCCTCGTGACCCTCTACGCCTCGCCGCGGGTGAACCCCGATGTCGCGGGCGAGACCAACGCCCACTGGCTGAAGATCCTCAACTCGAACTCATGGGAATGGGGTCCGCTGTCGGAGGTCAACCAGACCACCTTCGTTGACGACTTCGGGGCCATCGAGTTCCGGGCCGATCCGGTGGCGCACCCGATCGTCGATGGGGCCAAGTCCATCCTGGCGGGCAGGGGCTTGTCCGCCGCTGACATGCGCCTGTACCGGCAGCCGGGGCACTGGGTCGAGCTGGTCAGCATGTTCCCGGCCAACGAGAACACCTCGCTGTTCCTGAACATGACCCCGCTCTCGGTCGCCACGGGATCCAAGCACTACCCCGGCGCCCACCCCGGAGCCGTGGCCGCCGAGTACCTCAAGGGCAGATACGCCTACTTCTACTTCTCGCCCGTCGACTTCCTGCCCAACTTCAACCAGGACAACACCGCGAACAGGGTCCTGTCCTCGGGCGTCAAGCAGGGCGAGGTGGCGGCGGCGTACGTCGAGTCCGCCATCGCGTGGGCCGCCGACACGGCCGGCACCTACGGGCCGATCATCAGGGACGGCAGGACCTACGCGCTGGTCAACGCTTCTTCAGGGGGCATCTACGCCTCGCAGTACGTGCACAACCCGGGTAACGTCGCGGTTACGGGGACCCTCCACTTCCGCGTCTACGACCCCAAGGGCAAGCTGGTCAAGGACTCCAAGCGGCATAAGATCGGCGTGCACCCCGGGTTGCTCTACCGCTACTCGGAGAGCTACATCGCCCCTCTGAGCTCGTCGGGCAGCTACCGAGTCGAGATAGAGTTCAACACCTCCTACCCCTCGTACGGCCGGCGGCACGTGGAGACGCTGCACGTCCGTCGCGGGCAGGGGAGCGGCCTCCGCACGGCCTACGACGAGGCCCGCAGCAGCGGGTCGTACGTCGAGGACCCGCGGATCGTCCGGGTCGCCGGCAGCGACAGGTACTCCACTGCGCTGCGGATCGCCGACGAGGCCGGCGGGTATCCCCGGCCGGGCGGCTATGTGGTCTTCGCCTCTGGCGCGGGCGGCCCCGACGCCCTGTGCGCCTCTTCGCTGGCGGCCGCGTACGACGCGCCGCTGCTGCTCACCAAGCGTGACGCCCTCCCCGAGCAGGTCCGCGCGTGGATCACCGACCCGGCCAAGGGCGTCGACAAGGCGATCATCGTCGGCGGTGAGAGCGCGATCGGAGCCAGCGTCGAGATCGAGCTTCGGGAGTTGCTGGGCGAGTCGGACGTCAGCCGCATCGGCGGACCTTCGAGGTTCGAGACCGCCGCGCGCGTAGCCGCTCACGTCGAGGAGAGGCTGGGCGCCGCGCAGGACGGCGGCGTCATCGTCTGCAACGGCAACGCTCTCGCGGACGCCGCGGGCGCCAGCGCGCTGGCCGCCGGTCGGAGGTGGCCGCTCCTGTTCGTGAAGAAGTCCGAGGTGCCGACCCCCACGCAGGCCGCGCTGAGCCAGATGACCAGCGGCGCGCCCTCCCCGGGTGTCTGGATCGCGGGCGGCGAGGGTGTGGTGTCCGCCGAGGTGGAGGCCGGGCTCGCCGGATACGCGCCCACTTGGAGGGCTTCGGGCGCTTCGCGCTATGACACCGCGGCGAGACTCGCGCAGCGCGCGGTCGACACCGGCGCCTCCTGGGAGAACGTCGGGCTGGCCTCCGGGCAGGTCTTCGTCGACGCCCTCGCGCTGGGGCCGCTGCTGGGCAGGCTGAACGCGCCGTTGCTGCTGACGCCGAAAGCGGCGTTGGACGCCTACCCGGCGCAGAAGCTCGCCGCCAACGGCGCCGCGCTGAGCAAGATCAACGTCGGCGGCGGTACGAAGGCGGTGTCGGACAACGCGCTCGTCGGGGTGATCGGCGCCCTGCCCTGAGTCCCGCGCGGACCGCTCGCGCCTCCGGGCGCTATACTCGCTTTGACCTAGCGACCGTCCCCTAGCGCACCGCGGAGGCCCCACGTGAGGCTGATCGACAAGGATTACCGTCTTTTCGGCGTCGTCAACATCATCGACCTGGTCGTCGCGCTGGTCGTGATCGGCGTCCTCGCCCTGGCGGCTCGGGTACTCTTCGGCGTGCAGGTCACGCCCGCTCTCCGTCCGGCCGAGGACCGCATCGAGATGGTGGTCAGGGCGACGCAGATCCAGATCGCGGTCGATCCGATGGTCAGTCGGGGAGACCCGGTTGCGAGGCTCGGCGGCGCGGGCGTCATGGGTACGCTCGAGTCCTGGCAGGTCTTGCCCTCGCGCATCGAGGCGCCGGATGGCGAAGGCGGCTTCAGGGTGGTCGAGAGCGCGGTGTTGCGCGACTACGAATTCGTCATCCGAGGCACAGGCACGTTCGACGACAAATCGGTCAGCATGGGCACGGAGCAGGTAAGGCAGTACCAGCAGATGGACCTGCTCCTGCCCCGCTTCCAGATGCCCGTACGCGTCGTAGAGATCCGCAAGGTCGACTGATGCCCGGATCAGGCATCGCCGGCGACCGCCGGCGCCTTGCCGCTGTGGTCGGGCTGATCGTCCTGGTCGGCGCCGTACCCCTCTGGGGCGGCCGCGTCCAACTCGGCCCCGTGCCGCTCGACGCGGTCATCGCGTGCATGGCGCTCGCGGTTGCGCTCGCAGTCCCGCTCCTCGTCAGGGAGGGAGCTGGCGGGCTCGTCAGGATCGGAGCGGAGACCCCGATACTCGCCTTCCTCGGCTGGTCGATGCTCGCAACGGTCGTGGCGGGCATCGGCGCGGACGCCCTCGCCACGTGGGTCCGCTATGCGGCCTACGCGACGGTGGTGGTCATCGCCGGCACTGCGCTCACCGACGCGAGGGCGCGTCGCGCGGTGATGCGCGCTTGCGCGGCGTCCAGCACGGTGGTCGCCGGCATGGGCCTGCTGCAGTACCTCAATCCGCGGGAGGGACTGGGCATGTCGGGCCTGGGGATCGAGATCGCCACCCGCGTCACCGGCACCTACGACAACCCGAACTTCTTCAGCGAGTATCTGGTCCTTTCGCTCGCGGTCACGATCGCGCTGCTGCTGACTGACCGCGGCTCCTGGCGGCTGGCTGGGGGAGGGATGCTGATCATCCAGCTTCTCGCGCTGTTGCTCACCTACACCCGCGGGAGCTGGATCGCGTTCGCCGTGGGTTGCGTGGCGGGACTGTCGATGGTGAGCGCGCGGCTCACAGGCGCGTTCGTCGCGGGGTCGGCCGTGATGCTGCCGCTGGTCCCGGGCGCGCTGGCTCGCATCACGTCGGTGGCGAGCCTCGAGGGCACCGCCAGCTTCCGATTGCGGCTGTGGCGCGTGGCGGGCAGGGCCATCGAGCAGAACCCTGTGTTCGGCGTCGGGATAGGGCGCTTCTACGACGCGTTCCGCTCGGTGGTGCTGTCCTCGCCGGACCTCCAGGTGGGGTACCTGATCTTCGGGGCGCACAACTCCTACTTCCAGGTGACCGCCGAGACGGGCCTGCCCGGAGGACTGATGTTCGTCTGGATGGTGGTCGCGCTGTGCAGCATGGGCTGGTACTACAACGCGCGACTGCCCAGGCGCTCGCCTGAGGCGCTGGCGAACGCCGCTCTCACCGTCGGGCTGGTCGCGTTCGCGCTCAACGCCCTGACGAGCAACTCCTTCCAGCATCCCCGCGGCGCGTTCCTGTTCTTCGTGGTTGCGGGGCTGCAGGCCGCCGTCGGCTCGAGGGTCCTGCGCTCCCGGGAGCAGGTCGCGCCGACGGTCGTCCTGCGCGGGCCCGCCGCGACCTCGCTGGCCGCGCGGGCGTTCGACTCCCTGCGGGCCGCGTTCGCGACCGCCTGGGCGGCAAGCGCCACGAGGGTCGCCCTGATCGGCCGGACCAGGGGTGGCGGGGATGTCTACGGGTCCAGCGTCGCGCTGGGCCGCATCATCGGCGGACGGGGCCGTGGCGATGTCGGGTCGGACTGACCGCTCCGCCGGTCGCGCGAGGCGGCTGCTGGTGATCACCAACATGTACCCCGCCAGCGAAGGCGAGGTGTTCGGCTCGTTCGTCGCGAGGCACGTCGAGGGCCTGCGCGCGTCGGGGGCCGACGTTCGCGTGGTGGCGAACACAGATCCGCGCACGGGTGGACGGCGAGGCGCGTTCAAGTACGCGTCGCTCGCCCTGCGCTCGCTGGTGGCGGCGGCTCGCGGGGCCGACGCCGTCATCGGGCACTACCTGTACCCGACCGCCGCGATCGCGCGGATGGCGGCGGCGGTCGCCCGGTGCCCTTACGCGCTCGTGGCGCACGGCACCGACGTCGACTCGGCGCAGCGCGCCGGCGCGATTGCCCGCGCCGTCCGCGCCGCGCTGCGGCACGCGGCGCTCGTCGTCCCGGTGTCGGCGGCGCTGGAGCGCCGCCTGCGAGTGGACCTCTCCCTCTCGCCCGGCTCGCGCACGGCGGTGTCGCACATGGGCGTCGACCTCGCCGTCTTCCGTCCGGATCCCGGCGCGAGGGCGTCGCTGGGCTGGCCCGAGGGCGAGAGGGTCGCGCTGTTCGCCGGGAATCTCGTCCCCGCCAAGGGCCTGGATACGCTGCTGGAGGCGTTCGCGTCGCTGCGCGAGCGTGGCGCCTGCGACCGGCTCGTCATCGTCGGCGCCGGCCCTCTCGCGGGCGACCTCGTCGCGTTGGCCGGGGCGCGGGGCGTGAGCGAGAGCGTCACGCTGGCCGGCGCGCTTCCGCAGCCCGAGCTGGCCCTGCGCATGGCGGCAGCGGACGTTTTCGTGCTGCCCAGCCGGTCGGAGGGGCTCGGGCTGGTGCTGCTGGAGGCGATGGCGTGCGGAACGCCGTGCGTGGCGAGCCGCGTGGGCGGCGTCCCCGAGGCGTTGCCAGAGCCCGATTGCGGAAGGCTCACGCCCCCTGACGACGCGCTGGCGCTCGCCGCCGCGATCGAGGAGGTGCTGGCCGCGGGCCGGGGGTCCTTCTCGGAGGCGTGCGTCAGCGCGGCCGCCGGAGCGGGCTCGGGCGAGCAGGCCGACAGGTTCCTTCGCGCGCTGGAGGACGCACTCGGATGGGAGACTTCATGAGCGAGGACAGGATGCGAGCCGTCACCGAAGCGGCCGCCGACATCGCCGGTGCGCTGCCGGGCTTCAAGCCCCGCGCGCTGGTCGTGCTGGGCAGCGGTCTGGGCGCGGTGGTCGACGCCCTCGACCGCCGGGCGGAGGTACCCTTCGCGGACGTGCGAGGGATGGCCGCATCGGCGGTCGCCGGGCACTCGGGCAGGTTCGTGATGGCGTACGCCGGTGACGTCCCCGTGCTCGTCTCGGTCGGGAGGCTGCACCTCTACGAGGGTCACCCGTCCGACACCGTCGTTCTGCCCCTCAGGGCGGCTCGCGCGATGGGCGCTTCGGTGCTGGTCGCGACGAACGCCGCCGGCGGGGTCTCGGACCGCGTGAGGCCCGGCGACCTCGTGATGCTCTCGGACCACCTCAACCTGACGGGCTCTTCGCCGCTGCTCGGCCCCAACCTCGAGTCTCTCGGCGAGCGGTTCCCGGGCATGGCGGACGCGTACTCGGCTCGCCTCAGGACGCTGGCGTCCGAGCGCGCCAGCGAGCTGGGACTCGAGCTGGTCGAGGGCGTCTACGCGGGCGTCCTGGGGCCTCAGTACGAGACGCCGGCCGAGGTGCGGGCGCTGGTGGCCGCCGGCGCCGACGTGGTGGGCATGTCCACGGTCCACGAGGTGATCGCAGCGGTCCATGCGGGGATGGAGTGCCTCGCGTTCTCGGCGGTCACCAACATGGCCGGGACCGCCGGGGGGCATGAGGAGGTGCTGGAGACCGGGGCCCGCACGGCCGAGCGTCTCGGCGTACTGCTCACTGATATACTTGCGCGGCTGTGAGACCGTCCGGGTGATGGGCCGCTGGGCCGCGCCCGTGTGAAGGAGGAGTCAGGGATGGAGCATCACGTCAAGGACCTCGCGCTCGCCGACGCCGGCAAGGCGCGCATCGAGTGGGCCGACGCCGACATGCCGGTGCTCGCCAGCATCCGCGAGCGGTTCGAGGCGGAGAAGCCCTTGGACGGCGTGAGGGTGGCGGCGTGCCTGCACGTCACCACCGAGACGGCGAACCTCATGCGCACCCTGAAGGCCGGCGGCGCCGACGTCGTGTTGTGCGCGAGCAACCCGCTGTCCACCCAGGACGACGTGGCCGCGGCGCTGGTGCAGCACTACGGCATCCGCACCTACGCCATCAAGGGCGAGGACGCCGACACCTACTGGAGCCACATCGACGCCGCCATCGGCCACGCGCCGCAGATCACGATGGACGACGGCGCGGACGTGGTGGGCCGCATACACGCCGAGCGCCCCGACGCGCTGGAGGGCATCATCGGCGGCACCGAGGAGACCACCACCGGTGTCATCCGCCTCAAGGCGATGGCCGCCGACGGCGCGCTGCGCTACCCGATCGTGAGCGTCAACGACGCCATGACCAAGCACCTGTTCGACAACCGGTACGGCACCGGCCAGTCCACCATCGACGGTGTCATCCGCGCCACGAACCGCCTGATCGCCGGGCGGACCGTCGTCATCTCCGGCTACGGCTGGTGCGGCAAGGGCGCCGCGATGCGCGCGGCGGGCCTTGGGGCCAACGTCATCGTCTGCGAGATCGACCCGCTCGTGGCGCTGGAGGCCGTCATGGACGGGTTCCGGGTCATGCCGGCGGTCGAGGCGGCCAAGGAGTGCGACGTCTGGATCACGGTGACCGGCAACGTCAACGTCATCGACACGCCCATGTACGAGGCGATGAAGGATGGCGCGATCATCTGCAACTCGGGCCACTTCAACGTCGAGATCAACATCACCCACCTTCGCGAGAACGCCGTCTCGGTTCGCGAGGTGCGTCCGCTCGTCGAGGAGTTCACGCTTGCTGACGGCCGCCGCATCTTCCTGCTGGCTGATGGCAGGCTCGTCAACCTGGCGTGCGCCGAGGGCCACCCCGCCAACGTGATGGACATGAGCTTCGCGAACCAGGCGCTCTCGGCCGAGTACATGGTCAGGAACGCCGCTTCCCTCGAGCCGGGCGTCTACCCGGTGCCCGCCGAGATCGACCAGGGCATCGCGAAGCTGAAGCTCGGGACGATGGGGATCGCGATCGACACCCTCACTCCCGAGCAGGAGCGCTATCTCGCCAGCTGGCAAGAGGGGACTGTGTAGGGTCCCTTCATTGCGAGTGTGGCGGGGAGCGCGGGGCTGACGTCGAGGATCGCAGCGCGCAACCGCCATCCCGGCCTCGCGTATACTGGCGTCCGTCACAAGACGCGCCTTCCT
>JBBIJK010000038.1:0-16541 GCA_037445995.1 Actinomycetota bacterium
CCATCGGGTCGCTCAACTCGGAATGCTGGTGGAGGACGCCGAGGTCCAGCTTCCCGGGCCACCAGTCCCGATTCGACCGCCCGCCACTCGCTCCCGCATGTCCCTGCCTGACGTCCACGTGTCCTCCTCAAGAGCGCAGGGGCGGCCTTCGCGCCCCGACGCCACACTCGGGTATGGAAGGTAGGTACCCCCGGCGTGCACGCCAGACACCCAAGACCGCCCGACGTGCGGAGCGGGGGATCCGGAGAGGGGACTCGAAGATGATGCGCGAGCTGGAGGACCCGCTCAGTCCCGCTCGACGATGTCCCGCCGCCAGAACAGAGGGAACGCGGAGGCGAACAGCGCGACGGCAAGGGCGGCGAGCACCGCGGCGTCGCCCCACGCCAGGCCGCTGTTGAGCGGGTCACCCCCGAGGTAGTAGCGGAACGGCGAGAGGGCCGCCGCGCCGGTCCACGCGTCACTGATCTCACCGAGCGAGTTCAGCACGTGCGTGGCCACGAGGAAGCCGGCCGACCCGAAGACCGCAGCGCCCTTGCGGCCGGTGGCCGCGCCTACGGCCAGCGCCAGAGCGCCGCTCACGAGGCCTACGAGCGTCAACAGGAAACAGGTGGCCGCGACGTTGCGCCATGCAAGGCCCATGTCGCCGATGAGCACCCCGAGCATCGTGCCGACGAACGCCACGACGCCCACGATGGAAGCGTAGACCACCATCGTGAAGACCTTCTCCGCAACCAGCCTGGAGCGGCTGACCGGATTGGCCAGGAGCAGGCCCATCGTCCGCCTCCCCTCCTCGCCAGCCACCGCGTTGGCGCCTATCGAGATCGTCACGATCGAGATCATGATGGGCGCCATCATCCCGAACGTCTCGATCTGGAACCACCCGGCGGCCGTCGTGACGTCGCCACCTCCGAACAGCTCGAACATCACCCCAAGGCTCTCCGGCATCTGGGCGAATATCGCGATGGTCTCCTCAGGGATGGCCAGCCAGAACCCTCCCAGCATCATCTGGACGAGAAGCATGTAGGCGCATGCCGAAAGCAGCGAGACCTGATGCTCGGACGCGGTCTTGGCCCAGATCGAGGAGACCCGGGCGGTTCCTGCGAGCAGGTCTGCGGCCCGCCGGGTCATGGGGAAGGCCCGAAGCCTGTCGACGAGAGTGACGCCCACCGACCGCCCCTTCAGGTCGCGACGCTCCAGACCGACCACGGCGATCGCCGCGAACAGGGCCGACGCGCCCGCGAGCAAGCCGACGTGACCCCAGTCGACGCCGTTGGCCAGCGGCTCGCTGCCGCTGAAGTAGTGCCACGGAAACAGCCTGACCCAGTCCTCGCCGCCCTCCAGCAGAGGCATCAAGCCGGCGCCTAGGAAGCCCACCACGAGAACGCCCGTGGCGATCCCCGCAGCGCCCCCGCGATTGCCGGTCACCGCCCCGAGGGCCGACGCCAGCAGCCCGTAGAAGAGCGTGTTGGCCAACATGTGGACGCTCAGCGCGGCCACATCCAGCTCACCGAGCGCGACGTCGAGCACCGAAGCGCTGCCGATCGCGAGGCCCCACAGCGACAGCGTCGAGACGATGGAGAGGAGCGCCAACGCGGCCATCTTGGAGACCAGTACGTGCCTGCGGCTCTTGGGGTTACCCAGCAGCAGGCCGAGCGTGCCCGCGCGCTCCTCGCCCGCGATGCCCGCCGCTCCCATCGCAAGCGCCATGGCCGCGAAGGTCAGGGCGCCATAGCTCCCGTATATGGCGCTGATCGCGAGGGCCCCCGCATCCGCGCCTTCCGGCAGACCCAACAGCGACCGATAGGCCGGAGGGAACGAGTCGAGCACCGCCAGATCGAGGCCCTCGTACGCCGCCATGCCCAGGAGAACGAACGAAGCGACGGCGCCGACCGCGATGGTCCAGCCCAGCCAGCGGTCGCGAACCGTCTTCGCGAACACGTCGGCGGGCATCAGGCGTCCGCCTCCCCGTCCTGGTAGTAGGCGAGGAAGATCTCCTCGAGGTCAGCTGACTGAGTGCTGATGTCGACGATCCCGTGGCGACCCTCCACCGCCCTGAGCAGCGCGCCCATGTCGCCGCCGAACATCATGACGACGTGGTGGTTGTGCGTCCGCACGTCGCTTGCCCCCTCGACCGACTCGAACAGCAGGGCGTCCGCGGGCCCGTCCAGCTCGATCTCCACCTTGCGCATGGCCTTCGAGCGCAGGGCCTGCACGCTCTCGAGCGCGATCAGCCTCCCCCGCCGGATGATGCCCACGCGGTCGGCGACGCGTTGCACCTCCGACAGAGTGTGGCTGGACAGGAAGACGGCGCGACCGTCGTCGGCCACCTCGCGCATCATCCGCTGCAGCTCACGCTGGACCAGAGGGTCTAAGCCGGCGCTGGGTTCGTCCATGATGAGCACCTTGGGCCTGCTCATGAACGCCTGGATGATGCCGACCTTCTGGCGGTTCCCCGAGGACAGGTCTCCCACCTTCTTGGCCAGGTCGGCGTCGAGGCGGTCGGCGAGCTCCGCGACGTAGCCGCGGTCCACGCCGCCGCGAAGGTTCGCGAAGTACGTGATGGTGTCGGCGCCGGTGAGGTTAGGGTACATCGCGAGGTCGCCGGGCAGATAGCCGATGCTCCTGCGAAGCTCGACGGCATCCCTGTGCGAGTCCCTCCCCAGTATCGTGGCCGTGCCGCGAGTGGCGCGGATCTCGTCCATCATCGTGCGGATGGTCGTGGTCTTGCCCGCCCCGTTCGGGCCGAGAAAACCGAAGACCTCGCCCATGCCGATGTCGAGATCGAGGTCGTTGAGAGCCTCCACCTTCCCATAGTGCTTCGTGAGGCCCTCGGTCCGGATCGCGCACTCGCTCATCACGCCTCGCTCCCTCCCGCGCAGCCCGTGGTCGACTGATCGCTTCCGCCATTATCCCCCTGCAAGCCCAGACGCCCAAGCGGGGCGAGGACCGTGCCCGACGAATCGCTGACCGCCGCGCAGCAGGTCAGCGGGGAACGCCGCGGCGGTCCGGGAGGGGCCGGGCGCGAGCGGGTCGGCTCAGACGATCGTGGCGGGGGGCGCGTCATGCGCCGCGCTTAGCCGCCACGATCTCAAGGACCATCGGGGTGAGCATTAGCGAGGAAGGCGTGCTCTGGGCGTCGCGAAACTGGTGCAGCATCGCTTCGGCCGCCTTGGGTGTGAGAGTCTCAAGCTCGACCAGTCGGGCGGAGTTCGATTCGACGAACGCCGCGATCCAGTTCCAGAGCGGGTGGCCGGGCCGAACACAGAAGACATGGGGCTTCACATGCTCGATGGTGAATCCGTGCGCGTCCAGCAATGGGGGCAGCCGGGTCGCCACGTCAGGCTCGCCACCAGCATCCCTCCAGCTTTTCATCGTCAGCGCGATAAACTCGTCGACCAGCGGGAGTGAGGGTGAGAACCGCCATGAAGCATAGTCGGCGTACTCGTGGAAGGCCGCGACGCCGCCTGCGCGGACTACGGCCGCGATCCGCTCTGCCAGAACCGCTGGCGATTCGACAAAGGATGCGACCCAACGGCACCAAGCCATGTCGTAGTCCGACCCTGGCAGCCTGTCGGTCATCAGGTCGGTCTCGTGGAACCGGACGTTGCCCCAGCCTTCATGACGGGCGATCTTGCGTCCCGCTTCCACGAACCGCGTCGACCGCTCCACGGCCGTCACGCTGCCGCCTTCTCCAACGAGTCGAGCTATGTCGAAGGACGCAAAGCCGGGGCCTGCGCCGATATCGATCACCTTGTGACCTCTCGAGATGCCGGCACGGCGCCAGCAGGCACTGGCGGTGGGCAGCCACGCTTCGTGCTGCGCGCGCAACCTGGCGATCTCGTCATCACCCGTCCCCAGCACGTAGTCCCTGTCCCTCACCTCGTCACCGCCGCGAGCGCCTTCTGGATGTCCGCGAGGAGGTCTTCGCCGTCCTCGATGCCGACCGACAGCCTCACCAGCCCACCGTCTATGCCGCGTCGAGAAAGCTCGTCTTCCGGTACCGATGCGTGGGTCATCTCGGCTGGATAGCACGCCAGTGACTCGACCCCGCCGAGGCTCTCCGCGAGCGAGAACAGCTCCAGCGCGCCCAGGAAGACATGGGCGGCCGGCCGCCCTCCCGCCAGCCGGACGCTGATCATCCCTCCGAACCTGCTCATCTGACGCATGGCTGTCTCGTGCCCGACATGACCCTCGAGCCCCGGGTAGTAGACACCCTCGACAGCCGGAGACCCGACCAGGTGTCTGGCGAGCATCTCGGCGTTGTCGCAGTGAGCGCGCATGCGAACGGCGAGCGTCTTGAGCCCACGCAGCGCCAGCCAGGAGTCGAAGGGGCCGGGGATGCCCCCGGCAGCGTTCTGGTAGAACGCGATGGCTGCCGCCACGGAGTCATCGTCCGTCACGACCGCGCCGCCCACCACATCAGAGTGACCACCGATGTACTTGGTCGTCGAGTGCACAACGATGTCGGCGCCCGACTCCAGTGGCCGCTGCAGGTAGGGCGTGGCGAACGTGTTGTCCACCACGAGAAGCGCACTGGCGTCCTTCGCGATCCTCGACACGGCTGCGATGTCGGTGATCGCGAGCAGCGGGTTGCTGGGTGATTCGACCCACACCATGCGGGTCTGCCCGGTCACCTGCTCCGCGACCCTGTCCGGTGCTGTGGTGTCGACGAAGCTTGTCGTGATCCCCATCGGCTCGTAGATTTGGCGCAGCAACCGGATCGTCCCGCCGTACAGGTCGTCACCGGCGACAACGTGGTCGCCCGGCCGCAACAGTGAGAGCACGGCCGTCTCAGCGGCCAAGCCCGATCCGAATGCCAGTCCGTGTGCGCCCCCTTCGAGCGAGGCGATCGCCGTCTCCAGCGCGGCACGCGTGGGGTTGCCAGAGCGGGAGTACTCGTAACCCCGATGCACTCCGGGGGCGTGCTGGGTGAAGGTCGACGTCTGGTAGATAGGAACGACCGTGGCGCCCGTAGCGTCGTCGGCCCCTTGCCCCGCATGTATGGCTCTTGTGGAGAATCGCATGCCGTCACCGCCCCCCCGACTCACTGACGGGCCTCGATCCGTGATCTTGCATCCACTCGTCGGAATGGAACTTCGACAGGTAGTTCCTGCCTGTGTCCGGCAGAAGAACCACCACGACAGACCCGGGAGGGAGGCGGTGCGCGACGTCAACGGCCGCATGAAGGGCTGTTCCCGAGGAGCCACCGGCCAAGATGCCTTCTTCCCGCGCGAGGCGCCGGGCCGCGCTGAACGACTGCTCGTCAGTGACCCGGACCCACTCGTCAACCACCGACGCATCAAAAGTCTCCGGGAAGAAGTCCTCGCCGATGCCCTCGACGACCCAGGATCCCGGTGAGCCGCCCGACAGGATCGAGCCGACAGGGTCAGCCCCCACGCATCGCAGCGAGGTGTTGCGCTCCTTCAGGTAGCGTCCGATCCCTGACAGGGAGCCTCCGGTCCCCACTCCGGCGACGAACGCGTCGACGCGCCCGCCGGTGTCCTCCCAGATCTCGGGACCCGTGGTGCGATGGTGCGCGTCAGGGTTGGCGGCGTCGGTGAACTGGCTCGAGCGCCACGCCCCGGGAATCTCGCTCGCGAGACGATCCGCCACGCCGTTGTAGCTCTCAGGCGAGTCAGGAGCTACCGCGGTCGGCGTGCGGACCACCTCCGCCCCGTATGCGCGCAGCAGCGCGACCTTCTCGTCGCTCATCTTGTCCGGCACCGCGAAGACGCACCGATACCCTCGCACCGCCGCGGCCATAGCCAGTCCCACGCCGGTGTTGCCAGCAGTGGCCTCCACGATCGTGCCGCCGGGGACAAGCTCCCCGCGCCGCTCGGCCGCGTCGATCATCGCGAGCGCTATACGGTCCTTCTGGCTGCCCCCTGGGTTCATCAGCTCCAACTTGGCCAGTAACGCAGCCGGCAGACAGGCGTCGATCCGTGCGAGCCGCACAAGGGGCGTGCGCCCTATGGTCTCTAGGATGGAATCGGCGATCGGCATAAGGGGACTCCTCCAAGTCGCGGGACCTTACCCTTCGCAGACAGGAGATGCCCTGTGGCGCGCTCGGTCAACGGATGCTTACGCACTATTCGCATGTGTTTACGGCTACTCGGGTGTCGCGCACCACGAAGTCACACAGCTAGGTGCGGATGCGCGGCCTCAGGGCGAGGCGGCCACTGGTCCATCGCCGACGATGCGCGAGCATCGCCTGGCCCCCCGTCACGCCCAGCGATCGACACCGCCCGTGTTGAACGGCGTCCCAATTCACCGTATCTTCACTCTGCAATGACCAGCGGTCACCGGCTGCTTTCGAGCTGCTCGCCGTGACACAAGAGGAACGGACGGTAATGGCACTCTCGGAGATCATCACCCAGATAACCACACCACAGATCCTGTTCTTCGCAGTCGGGATGCTTGCCGCCTTGGTCAGGTCAGACCTCAAGATTCCCGAAGCGATGAGCACCGCGATGATGATCTTCCTGCTTGCCGCTATCGGCCTCAGGGGCGGCGTAGGGCTCAGCAGCGTGAGCCTCACGGAGGCTCTGTTGCCCGCGCTCTCGGCAGCCGCACTCGGGATCTCGATCGTGCTGGCCGGGTTCTTCGTGCTGCGACGGCTGAAATTCGACCCCGCCAACGCAGGCTCGATAGCCGGTCACTACGGCGCTGTCAGCGCGGTGACCATGGTCATGGGGTTCGCCTACCTCGACCGCATAGGCGTCAAGTACGAGTCGTTCATGCCTGCGCTCTATCCGTTCATGGATAGCTTCGCGATCGTCACGGCAATCGTTCTCACGCGTTCGATACTCGACCGGTCCCGAGCGGAGTCACCTGGCATGAGCGTGAATGTGCTGTCCACTCTGGTGGACGGCATCCGCGGCAAGTCGGTCCTGGTCCTGATCGCCGGGCTCGTGATCGGCTACATCGGCGGCGATGAGGGCACCAAGCAGATCATGCCCTTCTTCGGCGACATGTTCCGGGGCATCCTGTGCCTGTTCATGCTCGACATGGGTCTTGTCGCCGCCGGAAGGCTCCACGAATGGCGGGCTGTGGGCGCGCGCCTCGTCGCTTACGCGTTGGCCATGCCCATGGTGCACGGCGCGGCCGGCGTGGCGCTCGGCTTGGCGGCGGGGCTTTCCGTCGGAGGGGCGACCATGCTCGGCGTCTTCGCGGCAAGCGCTTCGTACGTCTCGGCTCCCGCTGCGATGCGATCAGCCATTCCCGAGGCCAACCCGTCACTGTCACTGACAGCGGCGGTGGCGCTGACATTCCCGTTCAACATCGTATTCGGGATTCCCATCTACTACGCTATCGCCGAGCGCATCGGGGGCTAGCCGGCAGGACGGCACGACAAGGCGCCGTCACGTGTGATCACGTCGTCGTAAGGAGCACCCTATGGAGGTCTTCAACAAGAAGCGGATCAGCATCGTCGTCGAGGAGAGCTTCAACCGCGCGGTTCTCGACCTGGTGGATGAGTCCGGCGCGAGCGGCTACACGCTCTACAGCGACATCGTCGGCCGCGGCGGACACGGGAGCCGCGGTGACTACAGTGACGTTGACGGCATCTCACGCAACGTGGAGATCGTCACGATCGTCAGTCCGGAGGTAGCCGATCGGATCCTGCACGGAATCCAGGCGATGCAGGATCGCGGCGTCATCCTGATCACTCACTTCTTCGACGTCCAGGTGCTGCGAGACCAACACTTCCGGTAGTCGGCGCGCGGCTCGACAGCTGCGGGCATCGGCCGTGGAAACAGATGCGCTGGCATGCCGGGTGGTAGACCGGCACGCCAGCGCTGAGGTAGCCCGTTTCAGCTTCGAAGCCGCTACTCCATGCAGGTTACCTCACACTTGTTCGCTTCAACTTGGGTGATCTGGCGGATCTCGATGGCCTGCTTGGGGCACATCACCGCGCACACACCGCAGCCCTTACAGCGCGCCGCCACGATGAAGGACTTCTTGCGATCGACTAGGAACCTCACCGCGTTGGGTTCCGGGCACACCTGGGTGCACAGCTTGCAGCCCACGCAGATGGACTCGTTGACGTAACCTGCGGAATACACCGGGGCTCACCTCCGCCTATACTTCGACACCGGCACCGGCCGCAGCCACCGCCTGATCGAATGAAGCCTTCAGGACCGCCGAGTTCGCTGCCATCAGCTTCTCAGCCTTGCCGTACTGCTTCCTGACCGCATCGTCGAGCACCGCCGTGGTGCCCGAAGCGACAAACTTCGTCTTGCCGCCGAATCGCTCCTTGAGCGCCTCGTCGAGCGATTCGTACGTGACCACTCCGGTCAGGCCGACCAGAGCGCCGAGCATCGCGACGTTGGTCGACAACTCGGTCCCGGTCTCCGTACGCGAGATCTCGATCGCGGGGACGAAGTGCACAGTGACCCGGAGCTCGTGCAGCCGCTCCACGTCCTCAGGGATGAACTCCATGGGAAAGGCGGAGTTCACGATGATGACGCCGCCCTGCTGGATTCCCGAGAAGAACGGCATCGTGTAGGACTTGCCCATCGTGATGACGTCTGGGTGGTAGACCATGATGATGCTGGGGTACACGATCTCGCCCGCGTCATAGATGGCCTCATCCGAGATCCGAACGTAACTCTCAGCGGGAGCGAGCCGCTTCTCGGCCCCGAAGAACGGGTTGCCGACGGCGTTCTTGCCATCCTTGACCGCCGCATTGCCAAGGATCTGCGCGGCGGTGACCACGCCCTGTCCGCCAAGACCGGACATCCGGATGTAGTGCTTCGTCACTTGGCCACCTCCTCGCACACCGACTGTGCCTGCTCCGTCTCGAGCGACGCCAAGTACTCCTTGCCGGCATCCGACACATGCTCCTGGAAGGCGTAGTCGGTCTTTAGACGCTCCTTTGCGGCGAGGATGCCCTCATGCGGCTTGAGCTTCATGTTGGTCGGACACGGCGTGTGAATCTGCACGAAAGTGGGGCCTACTTCTCGTGCGATCAACACGGCCTTCTCGAAGCTCTTGCCGATCTGGCGGGGGCGAGCGGCCGAGACGACCGCGACGTAGTCACATCCGGAGGTGCGAGCGAGCTCGGCCATCTGCACCTTCTCGAACTTCTTGCCGAGCGGCGCCATGTTGAGCACGGCGCCCTTCAGGCTCATCCCGCTTTCCTGCCCGCCCGTGTTGGCGTACAGCTCGTTGTCGAACATGACTGTGGTGATCTTCTCGCGACGGAACCACGAGTGAAGCGTCATGTCGAGCCCGATGTCGACCGTTCCACCGTCTCCAGCCATGACGATGACGTCTTTGACCTTGTCCGGGAAGCGCAACTCCAGCGCGCGCTTGAGGCCGGAGGCGACGGCGTTCTGGTTGCCGAACAACGAGTGGACGTTGTGCAGTGCCAGCTGCGTGAACGCCAGGCTGTTGCAGCCGGTGGTCCCTACGATGACCGAGTCCTCCGGCTTTGGCAGCGACGCCATGAGCAGTCTGAACGCGAGGGCGAGGTTGCAGCCCGCGCACAGCGGATGCTCCTCCACCAACTCCTTGAAGGTGCCGAGGTCGCCGATGGTCTTGCCGCCACCGAACGGGCCGTTCGAGACCAGCTCCCTGTACTCGTCAGGCATGACGTCTTCGAAGTGCGGGTTGATGCGCGTGATGTCGAGCGACATGCTAGGCCTCCTTTCAGATGGCGGGCCGTCAGACCCCGATGAAAGTACCGTTCTTGACGACGTCGACGATCACGTCGGGGGGCATGGTCATGCCGCCGTACACGCGCGGACCCGGATGGATCCGGTCGTTGTTCGGAATCGCCGCGGCCACTTCGCGAGCGAGCCAGCCCGGCCGGTTGAACTCAGGGATGATGATCTTCTCGGCAGAGGAGAGGGCCTCGCGGATCTCCACTGCGGGGAACGGCCTGATCGTGTTGATCTTCACCAGGCCCACGTCGACGCCGTCCTCGCGAAGAAGCCGGACGGCTTCGCGCGACTGGGCGGCGGCCGTGCCAGACGCCACGATCTGGATCGGCGCCTCGGGACGATCCTGCTCTATGAAGCTGCCGAGGTACTTGAGCAGGTGCTCCTTGGAGCGAATGGCGGCCGCGGCTACCTCCTCCTGCCAACTGGCATGAGCGGCGTAGCTGATGAAGTTGCTCTTCAGAACGAACGGGTCGCGCATCAGGCGGAACGGCGGCGTCTCCATGTCGATGTGAGCGACGGGCGACATGCCGGGGTCGTAAGGCTTCAGGGTCACGTCTTCCACAACGACCTTCATCTTCTGGTTGGTGTGGGTGACGAAGAACCCGTCGATGAACACTCCGATCGGGATGTGGACCGATGTCTTCTCAGCGACGTCGAAGCTCATGAGCAGCATGTCGTAGAGCTCCTGGGCATTCTCGGCGTGCAGCATGATCATGCCGGTATCGAGCATGAAGCCCATCTCGATGGTGTCCGGCTGGATGGTCAGCGGCGCGTTGATGCCGCGAGTCATGAAGGCCATGACGATCGGCATGCGCGAACCCGCCCACATCGGGAAGTTCTCGAAGGCGCGAAGCGTACCCGGGCCGCACGTAGCCGTGAACACGCGGACTCCCGCCAACGCGGCGCCGGCGACCTGGGACATGACCGCGAACTCATTCTCTCCGCGGAAGTACTGCTTGACGTACCCCTCGGCGTGCAGGTCGCCGACCAGGTGCATGCTCTCGCTCTGCGGCGTGATCGGGTACGAGATGGCCATGTCGATGTTGGCTCGGCGGATGGCCTCTCGCACCGCCTCGCTACCGGTCATGTAGCGCTCTTCGCGCTCCGCCTCGAAGAGCATGTACGAGGCGGAAACCTCTCTCAGTTCGGGACGCGTGACACCCATCTACCGTGCACCTCCCGTGCTCTTGATGGCCCTCACCGCGTCAAGCAGTGTCGCGAGGACGCCGTTGTTTGCCTCTCTCAGCGAGGCGTTCGCCTCTTCGTGTCCCTCTTCGGCACACAGGGCGATCGTGAAGCAGGAGGTGCCGCCGCGGATGATCTTCAGGGCCATGTTGGCCTGGTGGCAGTGGACCCCGATGAACACGCCGACGTCGATCTTGTTGTGCCAGATCGTCAGGTTGGGGTGATTCGGGTTGATCTCGACGGCGGGATCGATCTTGGGGTACTTGGGACGGTAGTCCGGCATAGGGATGACCTTCGCCCGAACCTCCGCGGCGAGCTCTCGGATCAGGCGTCCGCGCTCAATCGCGTACTCGCTCGTCTTCCACAGCAACAGCGGTCCGGGGAAGAACGTCGGGTTCTTGGCCGCGACCAACCGCTCGGCGATCGTCCGGATACCCTCGTCGATGGAGACGCAGACTCCTTCGACTATCGCCTCCCCCTCCTTGGGCATTCGCACACCGTGCATCACGGCCGCAGGCGGCAGGTAGCTTTCGGGTCCTGTGAGGACCCTGTACGATCCCGCTGTCATGGGCGCTCCTCCCGTGATCGAAGTGAGCTGGGCGCTCGTAGTGTTGGTGCACGGTACCACGAACCCGCATTGGCTTGAAGAGTGCGTCAGCTCGCCGCATCGTTCGTCGGATGCGGGCGCGCATCCGATGGCGCCCGAAACGCCGCCCGCCGCATGCGGTCCATGATGGCCGCCCCGAGGCCGGTGTCGGGAACCGGGCGGACCACGATCGTATCCAGGCCGAGCGCATCCAGCCGGTGCAGCGCCGCAAACAGGTTCCTGGCCGCTTCTGTCAGGTCGCCCGAGGGCGAAAGCTCCTCGACGGCAGCGAATCCTTCGTCCGCCGCGGTCCTCCGCAGCACCACCAACCCTGCGCGTGCGGGGTGGCCGACGGGCTCGTCTGAGATGACGACGGGCGTGTGAGGCGCGTAATGCGCATCGAGCTGGCCCGGCGAGGAAGGGCGCGAGGCGGACACATGGCGCTCGAGGCGCACACCGAGGAACTCCTCGATCTGCTCGGCGGGGATGGCGCCGGCGCGCAGGATCACCGGCGCGTCCTGGACGAAGCTGACGATGGTGGACTCCAGCCCACGCGATGTGGGACCGGCATCCAAGATGATGTCGATGCGGCCGTCGAGGCCCGCTTGCACGTGTCCGGCTGTGGTGGGACTGAGCTTGCCGAAGGGGTTGGCGCTCGGTGCGGCCAGCGGTTCACCCACGGCGTCGAGCAGCGCATGCGCTACGGGATGGGCGGGCACGCGCACGGCCACCGACGGCAACCCCGAGGTCACCAGATCAGGCACGGCTTGGGTCTTTGGCAGCACGAGCGTCAGTGGGCCAGGCCAGAAGCGCTCGGCGATTCGCCGTGCTGTCGCGTTCATGTGCGCGACACGCTCGACCTGCTCGGCGCGCGCGAGATGCAGGATGAGCGGATCGAAGCTGGGGCGGCCCTTGGCGATGAAGATGGATGCGGCGGCATCGGCGTCAAGCCCGAGCGCTCCCAGTCCGTAGACGGTCTCGGTCGGGAAAGCGACGAGTCCGCCGTCGATCAGCACGCCGGCGGCACGCTCGATGGCGCCTGGCTCTTGGGCGTGCAGCATGACCGTCGTGCGGGAGGCGGGCTCGGGGTGTGTGTATCGGGACACCGTCACGTCCTCAAGTGCGGTGGAACCGGCAGCTTCGCAGATGGTATGCGGTCCGGCCGGCTCTTGCCAGCGAGAGGCCGCAGCGGGGAGTGGTGCTCGGGACGGACGCAGGTCACCGGCGGGTGGGACCGGGACGAGTGGATCATGGGTTGCAGTTGTCACACCGGCCCGGATCAGCCAGTTCGCCGTGATTGACTTCACGGCTCTCGCGCGCAGCGCAACTTGGGCAGCCCCAGACCTCGGACAGCGTCTCGCGGGTGGGAAGTCCGCACGAGGCGCACGGACGTCCAGCCCGGCGCTCGATCACCCAGTAGCCGGGGGCTTCGCACGACGGACACAGAGAACGTAGCTTGCGCGCGAGGTCCTCAGCCGCGAGCCGGATCAGCTCCATCCTGGTGGGGTTGGCGTGCGCGCGCAGGTCGACCTCGATGAATACGTTCCCGTTCGCGGCGAGCGCTTTGGACCGCGAGAATGCCTCAGCGTAAGATTCCCACGAGTCGAGTCCTTTGATGATGCGCCCGTCATCGGCGTCGTCGGGCCGTATGACGAGTCCGTGCTCGGGGAAGCCCGACTCCCGGGCGAACCGCTCTGCCGCCTCCCACCCGTCCGTGCACAGATGCCCAGATCTGGCCGCGCCCTGGGCGGAGCCGACCAGCGTATAGCCGCGGACATCGTCGACGAGCACGACGATCTCGGCGTTCCAGGGGAGCAAGCCGGTGAACGGGTCGCGATCGAACGAGCCTTCGCTCGCCACGCCGGCCGCAGCGCGGGCAAGGGTCAGGCCGATCCGAGCCTTCCGTATCGCCGCATCCAGCTGACTGCCGGGGCGGGGCGTCTCGCGCGTGAAGGTACCGAGCTGGTCGGTGTCGTAGCCGGAGACGAGCTCGACGAAGCACCCGAGCGCTCCCTCGAGAGCGGGTGCGATGACACGCTCCTTGCCGTGCTGGGTGAGAAGCGCGATGCGTTCTCCGGCGTATGCGCCTCCTGCGGGCGTCAAGCCTTCGCTCGCCATCTCCGTGCCCGAAACTAGGCTTCGCATGCGGCATCTGCCGCACGGGCAGAAGCGTCTGCGCCCCCGGACTCCACGACGTCTGCGATGGCCGCCTCACCGGCGTACCGCAGGGCGCACGCAACCCGGGACATGAACCGCTCCCGCTCGTTCTCTTCCCCGACCAGGGTGATATGACCGACCTTCCGGCCCGGGCGCCCGGACTTGCCGTACGCGTGCAGCGTCGCTCCGGGAATCTGGCGCACCAGCTCGCTGTCGGGCAGCGACCCGATGAGGTTGACCATGGCCGCGGGTCGCGGTCGCCCGGTGGGGCCGAGCGGTGATCCGCTGATCGCGCGCATGTGGTTCTCGAACTGCGAGGTGGCAGCTCCCTCGATGGTCCAGTGGCCGCTGTTGTGTACCCGCGGCGCGAACTCGTTCGCAAGCAGCCGCCCGGCCACGTCGAACAGTTCCAGGGTCAGTGTCCCGACGTAGTCGAGATCGGCGAGCAGTCGGCGCGCGTACTCCTCGGCGAGGTCCCGCAAGGGATCCCCGAGCACTCCCACCGTAAGGCGCAGTATCCCCTCGCGGTGCCAGTTCTGGTTTAGGGGATAGAACGCCTCTGAGCCGTCGACGGCGCGCACGGCGACTATAGAGAGTTCGCGGTTGAAGGAGACGAACTCCTCGAGGATGGCCGGGGCTCGTCCGATCGCGTCCCAAGCCTCGGAGAGCAAACCGGGCGCGGGGTCGCGCAACACGACCTGGCCCCTGCCGTCGTAACCGAGCGTCCGGGTCTTGAGCACGGCGGGAACACCGTGCCGGTCGACAGCCTCTCGCAGCTCATCCAGCGAGTCCACCGCCGCATACGCGGGGACCGGGATGTCGAGGCGCTGGAAGGCCCGCTTCTCGGCCAGCCGGTCCTGTGCGACTCTCAGCGCCGCGACCGGAGGCCGAACCGGGACCCGGTCCGCGCACCACTCCGCCGCCGCCAGGGGCACGTTCTCGAACTCGTAGGTGACGACGTCTAGGCCTTCGGTGAATCGCGTCAGAGTCTGCACGTCATCGAATGCTCCACACACGAAGTCACCGCGTGGCGCGGCGCATGAATCGGGATCCGGCGACAGGAAGGTGTGCTTCATGCCGAGAGCGGCTCCGGCGTCCGCCAGCATCCCCGCGAGTTGCCCGGCACCGAGCAGTCCGACTCTCACGAGTGCGGCGCGGAGGGGTCGGGGTGCCGGAGCACCGACTCGGTCTGCCTCGCGCGGAATCTTCCGAGCGCCTCCGCGATCTCGGGATACTTGCCGCCGAGGATGCTCGCGCTCAGCAGCGCGGCGTTCACGGCTCCGGCCCGGCCTATGGCGAGCGTGCCAACCGGGATGCCGGCGGGCATCTGGACGATCGACAGTAGCGAGTCCACTCCGTTGAGAGCGGCGGACTGGACCGGCACTCCCAACACAGGCAGCGTAGTCTTCGCGGCGATCATGCCCGGCAGGTGTGCTGAGCCTCCGGCTCCCGCGACTATGACCTCTATCCCTCGGGAGGCCGCCCCTGCGGCATATTCGAACAGAAGGTCCGGTGTCCGGTGTGCCGACACCACCCTCGTCTCGTACGCGATGCCCAGACCATCGAGGGTCTCGGCCGTATGACGCAGGGTGTCCCAGTCGGATGCGGAACCCATTACAACCCCTACCAGGGGCTTTGGCATCTGTTGCTCCCTGGGCATAGCGGAATCACGTGCCCTCTCGTCGGTCTGGCCAACCGGGTGTCGAGTTGTGGCGAGAACTACTTGCTCGGCGCGACCGGAGCCCCGGGACCGTTTTCAGTGAATCCGCTTACGGGCGCGCTGTCAATGCCGCGAGTTGCCAGCCCGATGTGCCGCGACAGCTCTCGGAGGCGATGGTGGCGACGCTCATGGGCGCGCGAGCCGACCCGCTTCGCGAGGCCGGACTGCGACGAACGCGCGATGCTGTCCCGGATGCACGCGACCCGCATCACCCCCGCTGCAGCTTCTCGCTCATCTCCGTGACGGCCCGCTCGAGATCCTCGGCCGAGCGCATCGAACTGCCCGTCGGGTAGGTGGTCGTCACGAAGTGCTGGGCATAGGGGAAGACCGCGACCTCGAACGGCCCGGGATCGAGCATGCCGCCCCCGAACGTGTTGGCGTCAAGCGAGATGTCGTCGAGGGGTAGTTTGAGCGCCCGGGCCATCTCGCCTGGGTCGAAGATGAGGCTGAACGGCTTCGTGGACTGCTGGAGCTCCCCGCCGTAGTCCACCGAGAGGTTGCCCTCGACCCACAGCCGCTGGTCGAGGTCTGCAAGAGTGCCGTTGGTGAGGTCCGCGACGAGCGCCAGGCTGTTGCCGGTCTCCTCGCTCGCCACGTCCACTATGACCTCGCCGCGGTAAGACGTGGTGACGATCGAGTGAGACGTGGTGGGTAGCCTGAAGCCCTTGCCTGGGTCGTAGGACGGGGCGTTGCTCTCGTACTCCTCGATGACCCACGACAGGAGACCGGTATCGCAGTTCTGCGCGATGAGGTAGAACTCGACGCGGCTGCCCCAGAAGACGTTGGTGTGCACGTTGAAGGCGCTGACTATCGCGCAGGGCCGCTTCGGGGTGTCTTCGAACATGGCCGATGGCTGCAGGCTGTAACCGGGCGGGAGCAGGCGCTCGGCGGCATCAGTGTCGACGACCTCGAACGCGAGGAAGACCGCGTACGGCTCGACGATGAAGCTCATGTAGGGGTCGGTGCGAGAGCCCCTGTCGACGATGTAGCGCTGGAGCCACCGCGGCAACCTGCGAAGGATCCCCATCCCGCCGACCCTGGTGGCGACCGTCGTCGGGATGACGGTTCTCTCGGTGTTCTTGATGTAGCGGCGCAGGTCGCTCGGTCGCATGTGTCGGTTGCCTCCTGGGTTCGGTGGCCGTCGCGGATTCTACCGCACCCACTGCGCCGCCTGGTCGCGGGCCTCCGCCACCGCGGCCCCCGACTGGCGCCGGGCCATCCTGCGCAG
>JBBIJK010000039.1:0-16072 GCA_037445995.1 Actinomycetota bacterium
GTCAACGGCTCTCTTAGATCGGGATTGCGTCCTGAATTGCAAAAGTCAGTGCAAAAGCCCTTGCACTGGGTCTGGCAGGTCTTCGATCTCCGGTCTGCTCCGTTCTCCTGCTCTCCTCGTGCCCTATCCTCTTGCGGATCTTCGTCTCCGGCGGGCCGGCGACCCGAGAGGAGGGAGACCGCCATGCCGGAGAACCGGGACTACGGTCGGATCACCTTCGACGAACGCTGCCAGATCCAGACGCTTCTGAACGGGAGCGCCTCGATGAGTGAGATCGCAAGGAAGCTTTCCCGGAGCGTCTCGAGCATCACGAGAGAGATCAAGCGCAACCGGCGCGACGACGGGTACCGCTCGACACCGACGAGCGTGGTTCGGCTGTGCGAGCGCTTCCGGATCTGCGAGATCAAGGGACTGTGCCGCATGTGCTCCACGCGGCGCTGCGCGAACTGCAGGAAGGTGCGCTGCACCAACATCTGTCCGCACTTCACGCCCGACGTGTGCAAGCGCAACACGACAGCCCCGTTCGTGTGCAACGGATGCACCTCGGTCAACGGCTGCCGGCTGCACCGCTATCGCTACGACGCCAAGTCGGCCCAACAGCTGGCCGACGCTCGCCTAAGCGAATCACGATCGGGCATCGACACGACCTCGGAGGCCTTCGAGGCCATGATCGAGACGGTGCGGCCCCTGATCAAGGACAAAGGGCAGTCGATCGGGCACGTATGGGCCGCTCACCGAGGTGAGTTCACCGTCTCGGAGCGCACCTTCTACCGCTACGTCGATCTGGGACTCGGGGACCTGAAGAACCTCGACCTGGTCGCCAAGTGCCGCTACCGGCCGCGCAGGGGCAAACGGCCCAAGGAGCGCTTCCGCGCCCCCGAGGGGCGCACCTATGCCGACTTCTGCGCGCTTGGCGAGGAGGAGCGCCTGTCCGCGGTCGAGATCGACTGCGTCGAGGGTGTGCGCACGGACACGAAGGTGCTCCTCACGATGCTGTTCCGTCGCCTGTCGTTCCTGCTGATCCTTCCGCTCGAGGAACACACGCGGGCATGCGTCGGGGAGGCGTTCGACATGCTGCGGTCCCTTCTGGGGGAGGGGTTCGCCTCGACCTTCCCTCTCGTGCTCGCTGATCGCGGTCACGAGTTCGGGGACCACACGAGGATCGAGCGCGGTGGCCGCACTCGCGTCTACTACTGCGACCCGGGACGAGCCGACCAGAAGGGGGCGATCGAGAACCACCATCGCCTGCTTCGGCGCATCGTGCCCAAGGGCACCTCGATAGAGGGTTTCACAAGGCGAGACGCGGCGATCGTGACAAGTCACGTGAACTCGATGCCGCGCGCGTCGCTCGGAGGGGCCTGCCCGTTCGATCTCGCGCACCACGTGTTGCCGCACGAGCTGCTGGAGGGGCTGGGTCTTGAGCACATCGCACCAGACGATGTCGTGCTCAGACCCAGCCTCCTCACAGGAGCCTGAGACCGACAGCAACCTGTCCGGCCCTGAGGAGATGGTAACGCCAACGGCGGGATCGGGGCCTTTGCGTTCAGTCTGACAGGGGGACTGGCGAAGGCCTGTTTAAGCGTGTCCCGGAGGCGTCCTCAGGCCCGCCCAGGTGACCGACAGCCGCCTGATGAGCTCCTCGGGATCCGATGCAAGGAGCCTCCCACCAGCGGATCCTTGCGCTCACTCCGGCAATGCGGCCTCGGGCGCCGGCCTTGCACTGACTTTGTCAATCAACCATCGGGATTGCGTCGGGGGTGGGACGCAAGAAGCTCCGGGGCTTATGCCGGCTGCGAGGCGCGGTCGGAGCTACGCGAGTTCGGCAATCTGTGGAGAGTGTGGATAACCGAGGATTCGTGCGGGTCCGCGCTGTGGACAACCGGGAAGACGCTGTTGAGCGCGGATGCGGCCATTGCTAGAATCGTCCGCACGCTCCCCATGGGGGCGATTGCGCTGATGATACTTGAAAAAGCCACGTCAGAAGCCCGATCTGTCTCACGCGTCCCGTTCCGGGAACGGAGGCCCCGGGGGGTTATCCACAGCAGGGGGTCGCGTATCGCCGCCTCAACGAGGGCGAACAGGCGCTGTCCACAACCCCGCTGCGGCAGGCGATTCCCTCTGCCTCGGAGCGGTCTGCTCCCGAGTAGCGTCGGGACTGCGTGGCTTCTGCGATGACCGCTTGGATCGAGGGAGACCGATGTCCGACATCGAGACTGTCGAAACAACTTCGCCGGAAGTTGCTGCTGTCTGGGATAACGTCCTGGGCGTCGTTCGCTCGGAGGTGAACGAGCCCACCTTCAAGACGTGGTTCTCCCAGGCGACCCCCGACAGCTTCGTGTCAGGCACCCTGCGCGTCGTGGTCCCAAACGACTTTACCCGGGATTGGATGCAGGATCGCTATCACGGCCTCGTCAGCTCAGCCCTGCGGCAGGTGACCGGCCGCGAGGCGGCCGTCGTCTTCAGCGTCGGCTCCGTCAGTGCCTCCATCGGGAGCCCTGACGCCGAGCCCGAGTCCGGCCTGGCGTCGACCGACGCCAGGCCGTCAGCGGCTCCAACACAGGAGGACGATCCTCAACTCGACCCCTCATGCACCTTCGAGACGTTCGTCATGGGGGCGTCCAACCAATTCGCATACCAAGCCGCCCTGGCTGTGGCTGAGACCCCGGGGGTCGCGTACAACCCGCTGTTCGTATACGGCGGGGTCGGCCTCGGCAAGACCCACCTCCTCAAGGCGATAGGTAACTACGCGCGCGAGCATCATCCCCACCGGCGCGTCCGATACGTCACCACCGAGCAGTTTCTCAATGAGTTCGTGCGCTCGATCGCCGACAAAGACAGGCAACGCATAGAAGGGTTCAGGCGGCGATACCGAATGAGCGACATCCTGCTGGTGGACGATATCCAGTCGATCGCCAAGAAAGAGGGGACTCAGGACGCTTTCTTCCACACGTTCAACTCGCTCAGGGACGCCGGCCGCCAGATAGTCATCGCTTCCGACAGACCGCCAAGCGAGATCCCGACGCTGGAGGAGCGCCTCCGCAGCAGGTTCGCTTCAGGCTTGATAGTGGACGTACAGCCTCCCGATCTCGAGACCCGCATAGCCATCCTCCGTCGCATGGCCGACTCTGAGAGGGTTCCGTCAGGAACTACCGTTCCCGACGACGTTCTGTCCTTCATCGCCGAGCGAGTCTCATCCAACATCCGGGAGCTCCACAGCGCTCTGCTTCGCGTAGTGTTCTACGGTTCTTACGGGAAGAAGGCGATCACTCTGGACCTGTGCGAGCAGCTGCTCCGTGACATCTTCCCCGAGCGCAGTTCGCGACCCATCTCCATCTCGACGATCCAACAGGAGGTCTGCCGCTTCTATGGGGTCAACCGTGCCGACCTTGTCGGCAGTAAGCGGTCACAATCTTTCGTGTACCCCCGGCAGGTGGCCATGCATCTTTCTCGCGAGCTCACCGACCTGTCGTTCCCCAGGATCGGAGCGGAGTTCGGGGGCAGAGACCACACCACCGTCATGCACGCCACCAACAAGATCCAGCGGTTGATGGGCGAGCATCGAGACGTCTTCGACCAGGTCCAGATGTTGTCCGGCTCTATCCGTCAGAAGAGCTGAGGCACCTCCGTGGTTCCCTCCCCTGTGTTCAACACTGTGGACACCCGCGGCCCTGCGGTGTGGACATCCGCCGCTCCCTGTGGGTGTTCCGGTGTCAACTCTCCCATAGTGGATAACCTGCGGGAATGCTCCCACATGTCTCCAACAATGGACACACCCGCTCGTACCTGCGATAAGTCCAATCATCCACACTATCCACAGCCTTATCACTGCCATTGTCTTATGTCTGACAGATAGGAGTAACAACATATGAGGATCACCCTGGCTCGTGGAGATTTCCTCGAAGCTCTCACCGTCGCCTCCAGAGCTCTCTCCAGTAGATCCACGCTGCCGGTGCTCTCCGGCATTCTGCTCAGCGCTGAAGAGGGATGGATAACACTTCACTCGACAGACCTCGAGGTATCGATACGGACCAAGGTCAAGGCGGATGTCTCGGAACCGGGCCAGTGTGTGGTTCCCGGGAAGCTCCTCGCCGAAATCGTAAGAAGCCTGCCTGAGGCAGCAGTGACTGTGGCCGCGGACAAAGAAGGAGGCGGCGTCACCTGTGGCTCATCAGCGTTTCACCTCAAAGTGATGCCCGCAGACGATTTCCCTAGGTTCCCGGAAGTCTCTCCAGATAAAACCATTGTGCTTCCATCCAGCGTCATGTCTTCGATGGTCAAGCAGGTCGGAAGAGCGGTGAGCCGCGATGAGACTCGGCCGATCCTCACAGGCATCCTGCTCGTCGTCGAGGGTTCAGCGGTCAAGATGGTGGCAACGGATTCCTATCGACTTGCGGTGCGTGAAACGGTGGTGAGTAAACCGCCGGGCGAAGACGTCGAAGTTGTCATTCCTGCTCGAGCGCTTGACGAAGTCGTCAGGATGGCGGCGGACGACAGCGAAGTATCCGTGGGGGTGTCGGAGAACCAGGTGGTGTTCTCGATGGGAGACACCGTCTTCGTCACGCGAAGAGTTGACGGAGTGTTTCCGAACTACCGCCAGCTTATCCAGCAGGACACCACGGTCAGCACCACCGTGCAGTCCTCGGAGTTCGTGTCTGCCGTGAAAAGGGTCTCGCTGCTGGCTCAGAATAACTCACCGATCAGGATGACGGTGGTCCCTGAACAGAAGACGCTCACCCTGAGTGCCCAAGCACAGGAGATAGGTGACGCTCGCGAAGCGATGAACGTCGACAGCGAGGGTGAGAGCGTGGAGATAGCGTTCAACCACGCTTTCCTGGCTGACGGCGCGATCGCTGTGGGGACGAACACTTTGACGATACGGCTCTCAAGCCCCCTCAAGCCCGGGATCATAGAGTCCGTCGGAGAGGAAGAATTCCTCTACCTGCTGATGCCAGTGCGCCTCTGAGCCGGGCCTTGAGTTGCGCATCGACGCGGTAGAGCTGAGGGATTGGCGCAACCACGCCCGCATCTCCTTGCAGCCGGGGCCAGGAATGACGGTTCTGGTCGGCCCCAACGCAGCCGGCAAGACGAATCTTCTCGAAGCGATCCACGTGGCGGCGACAGGGCTGACGTTTCGCAAGGCGGACAGAGCGGACCTTGTCCGGTGGGGGAGTGAGTGCGGAACGGTCCTTCTCGCCGGTGAACAAGAGGGCACCCTGGCGGAGATACTGCTTGAGACGCAGGCCGGCGGGGCCAGGTGCTGGACGGTCAACGGCAAGAGGAGGCGCACAAAGCCGACGTCTCTCAAGGTGGTGGCATTCACCCCCGACCACCTTGCCTTGGCTAAGGGGCCGCCTGAAACCAGGCGGGGGGCGCTGGACGCCGTCGGCGCCATGCTCTCAGAGGGCTACGCCAAGGCGGCGCAGGAGTACGGAAGAGTGCTTCGCCAACGCAATTCCCTGCTGAGAGAGGGGTCTGTTGCGGGGGAAGGTCTTCGCGTCTGGACCCTGGCTCTGGCCGATCACGGCTCCCGGCTGATCGAGCTTCGCAGGAGGCTCCTTGCGCGCCTCGCTCCTGCGGTCGCGAACGCTTTTGCGGGCATCGCAGACGAGCACCTCGAGGTAGGGTATTCGAGCCGGGCCTGCCCCATCCCGCTAGGCGAGGCGGGCTCTCGCGAGGAGGTGGCGCGGGCGTTGGTGTCGGAGATGGAAGCAAGAGCCGCCGAGGAGCGGGCGCGCGGCACTACTCTGGCGGGCCCTCACAGGGACGATGTCGCGCTGATCCTCGGGGAAAGGGATGCTCGGACGTGCGCGTCGCAAGGGCAGCAGCGGTCACTGGTGCTCGCCTGGAAGCTGGCCGAGGCGACCGTCATCCGCGATACGACGGGGGTGCGGCCTACGATGCTTCTGGATGACGTGATGTCGGAGCTGGACGAGTCCAGGCGTCACGCCCTTGGTGTGTTGATGGCCGCTGGTGAGCAGTCCTTCGTGACGACGACCAACCTGGGTTACTTCGAGGCGGGGCTGCTTGCGGGAACCACGGTGGCACAGGTGGGCGCAGATGGCTGAGCGGGGCCCCAGGGACCTGAGGTTGGACCTGGCCAGCGTCATAGACAGGCTCGACAGGCGCGGCAGGAGAGCGCAAGCCCAGGCCGCCGCGGCCTGGGCGGACGCGGCCGGGGAGCATATCGCCTCTAGAACCCGAGCCACGGGGGTGCGCGAAGGCGTGTTGGTTGTCGCGGTTGACTCGGCGGCGTGGGCCACGGAGCTGACCGCCCTCGCCTCACACCTGACAGAGGCGGTCAACGAGCTCTCCCCGCGAGCCCCCATCGAGGGGATCCGTTTCGTCGTCAGCCGCGAGACGGCCCGCCCCGACGCAGGTCCGGCTGACGCTGGCAAGGGCCAGGGAACCTCCGCGAGCAGAGTGACCCCGGTGCCGCTGACGGACGCTGAGAGGGCTCAGGTCGAGCATGCGACCCAGGGCGTGACCGACCCCGAGCTCAGGGCGGCGATGGTGCGCGCCATGGTCGCCGACATGGAGTGGAAACGAGGCCTGCGCGACTCGTGAGACCCGCGGCGCGCCAGCGCACCCCGGGCCATCGGAAGCGCAGGTAACGCAAGCTGTTGTGCTACCATATGAGGGGCTACCACAAGATGTCGTGGTGGCCGCCAGGGAGTGTCTCCCGCAGCAGCAGGCACGACACAGCGTGAGGAGCGCGCGTGGGCAAGGCGTCGTATTCCGCCAAGGACATCCAGGTGCTGGAGGGCCTCGAGGCCGTCCGCAAGCGGCCCGGCATGTACATCGGCTCCACGGGGCCGCGAGGGCTTCACCACCTCGTGTATGAGGTCGTCGACAACTCCGTCGACGAGGCTCTCGCCGGATACTGCACGGCGATCGACATCACTTTGCACGCCGACGAGTCGGTGACGGTCGTCGACAACGGACGCGGCATCCCGGTGGACAACGTACCCAAGTACCGCAAGTCCGGCGTCGAGGTGGTCCTGACCGTCCTTCATGCCGGGGGCAAGTTCGGCGGCGAGGGCTACAAGGTCTCCGGTGGGCTCCACGGGGTAGGCGTCTCGGTGGTCAACGCCCTGTCCAGCCGGCTCGATGTCGAGGTACGCCGCGAAGACAGGGTGCACCAGCAGACCTACGAGCGCGGTGTCCCGACGGGTCCGCTCCGGGCTTTCGGCAAGGCGAAGAGCACCGGGACCACGGTGCGCTTCTGGCCCGACGAGCAGATATTCGAGACCACCTCGATGAACTTCGAGACGCTCGCCACCCGGCTGCGCGAGACCGCGTTCCTGAACAGGAACCTCAAGATCGTGATCACCGACGAGCGCGAGCTTGAGCCAAGGCGGGAGGAGTTCCGCTACCAGGGCGGCATCGTTGATTTCGTCAAGTTCCTCAACGAGGGCAAGGAGACCATCGCGGCCAAGCCCATCTTCTTTGAGTCTGAGGGAGCCGAAGGACATGCGGAGGTGGCCATGCAGTGGAACGGCGGCTACTCCGAGTCGGTCCTGTCGTTCGCCAACAACATCAACACCACCGAGGGCGGCACACACCTCGAGGGGTTCAAGAACGCGATCACCCGAACGGTCAACGACTACGCCCGCCGTCAGAACATCCTCAAGGAGAAGGACGACAACCTGACCGGCGAGGACATCCGCGAGGGCCTCGCAGCCGTCATCTCCGTCAAACTGCGCGAGCCTCAGTTCGAGGGTCAGACCAAGACCAAGCTTGGGAACACCGAGATGCGAAGCTTCCTTCAGCAGGTCGTCACCCAAGGGCTTGCGGAGTATCTCGAGGAGCACCCGAAGCCCGCCCGCGCCATCGTCAACAAGTGCGCGCAGGCGGCGAGGGCCCGACAGGCGGCGCGCAAGGCGCGAGAACTGACTCGCCGCAAGTCGCTGCTCGAGAGCTCCACACTGCCGGGCAAGCTCGCTGACTGCTCGCTTCGCGATGCCTCGCTCACGGAGCTCTACTTCGTCGAGGGTGACTCGGCGGGCGGGTCGGCGAAGCAGGCTCGCGACCGCTCCTTCCAGGCGATTCTGCCCCTCAAGGGAAAGATCCTCAACGTTGAGAAGGCGGGCGTCACCCGTTCGCTGTCCTCCGACGAGATCCAGGCGATGATCACCGCGCTGGGCACGGGGGTGGCCGACGAGTTCGATCTAGGGCAGGCGCGGTACCACAAGGCGATCATCATGACCGACGCCGATGTCGACGGCGCTCACATCCGGTGCCTGATCCTCACCTTCTTCTATCGGTTCATGAAGGAGATGATCGAGGCGGGGTACGTCTACGTGGCGCAGCCTCCGCTGTACAAGATCAGCTTCGGCAAGAAGCACGAGTACGCGTACACGGACAGGCAGCTCGAGCAGGTCCTCGCAAGGCTGCCCGAGGGGACGAAGTACTCGATCCAGCGGTACAAGGGATTGGGCGAGATGAACCCCGACCAGCTCTGGGAGACGACGATGGATCCCGAGCGGCGGACGCTGCTGCGCGTGACCCTGGACGAGGACAACGCTCTCGGAGCCGAGGTGGCGTTCTCTGACCTGATGGGCGACGCGGTCGAGGCGCGCAAGGAGTTCATCCAGCGGCACGCCAAAGACGTGCGCTTCCTCGATATCTGAGCGGTTGCTGACGGGGCTGGGATGAGATGGCCGAGGACCGCAGGGACAGACCCGGCTGGGAGCCTCCTCCGTGGGAGGAGGGAGCCTTCGAGCAGATGCGGAAGCGCCGCGAGGAGGAGAGGGCCGACGAGGAGATCTCAGCCGCTGTCGCGGACCTCCAGGACGTTCCAGCGGTCTCGCCCGCTGTGCCTGCCCCGGGCCTGGGCGCACAGCGGGAGGAAGCTCCGCGCCCACCAGACGCGGTGTCAGCGGCCAGGATGGAGGCGCTTCTCGTGGGCCTTCGCGCCGAAGAGCCCAGGAGCGGTGGTTCCGCCTGGATCGCGGGAGCGATATCGGCGGGGGTGCTTGTCGTGCTGGGACTCGTGCTCTTGGTCTGGGGCTTCACGATGTTCGCCAGAACCGGCAACGTGCCGGCAGGCGCGATCGGTTCGACCATCATCATCGCGTTCGGGGGCGCGTCGGTCGCCCTCGGCGCCTGGTTGGCGCAGCGGACGCTGAAGAGCAAGGGAGTCATCTAGGTGGCTGACGAGCAGATCATCGAGTCAACGGTCCTCCCGGTAGATATCGAGCAGGAGCTGAGGGATTCGTTCCTCGAGTACTCGATGTCGGTCATCGTCGCGCGTGCGTTGCCCGACGTGCGCGACGGGCTCAAGCCCGTCCATCGCCGCATCCTCTACGCGATGAACGAAGCGGGGCTGGCTCCGGGCCGCCCCTACAAGAAATCGGCGTGGACCGTCGGCGAGGTCATAGGCAAGTACCATCCGCACGGTGACGCCGCCGTGTACGACACGATGGTGCGAATGGCGCAGGACTTCGCTATGCGGGTCCCTTTGGTGGACGGCCATGGCAACTTCGGCTCGGTGGACGGCGACAACGCGGCGGCCATGCGCTACACGGAGGCGCGCCTGCACCGGATGGCCGGGGAGCTCCTCCGCGACCTCGACAAGGACACCGTAGACTTCGGCCCCAACTACGACGAGTCGTTGACCGAGCCCAAGGTCCTCCCGGCGCGCTTCCCTCACCTGCTGGTCAACGGCGGGGCGGGCATCGCGGTCGGCATGGCCACCAACATCCCGCCGCACAACCTGGGCGAGGTCATCGACGCGGTCATCGTGCTGATCGACGATCCGGACGCCGATCTTGACGCGGTGATGAAGGTGCTGCCGGGCCCTGACTTCCCAACCGGGGGGACGATCATGGGCCGGGATGGGATCCGTGACGCGTACGCGACCGGCAAGGGCTCGATCAAGATGCGCGGGGTCGCACATATCGAGCAAACCTCCACGAATCGCACAAGGATCGTCATCACCGAGATTCCCTACCAGGTCAACAAGGCCAAGCTGGTCACCAAGATTGCCGACCTCGTGCGGGAGAAGAAGCTGACCGAGGTGTCCGACCTGCGTGACGAGTCCGACCGCAAGGGGATGCGGGTGGTCGTCGAGCTCAAACAGAACTGCATCCCGCAGGTCGCGCTGAACAAGATCTACAAGAGCACGCCGCTCGAGACCGGGTTTGGCGTGAACATGCTCGCCTTGGTTGACGGGGTGCCTCGCACCCTGGGGGTCATCGACGCCCTGAAGCACTACATCGACTTCCAGAAAGAGGTCATCACGCGGCGTACCGTCTTCGAGTTGCGAAAGGCCGAGGAGCGGGCGCACATCCTCGAGGGCTACGTCATCGCGCTGGACAACATCGATGAGGTCATCCAGATCATCAAGTCGAGCGAGGACGACACGGAGGCCAGGACCCGCCTTATCGAGCGGTTCGGCCTGTCGGAGGCGCAGACCGACGCGATCCTCGAGATGAGGCTCAGGAGGCTGACCGGCCTCGAGCGCCATAAGATCGAGGACGAGCTGGCGGAGCTCAGGGAGCGGATCGCCTACCTCAAGAAGGTCCTGGGAGACGAGAGCATGGTGTTCGGGATCATCAAGGAGGAACTCGCCGAGATCCGCGCCAAGCACGCCGACAAGCGCCGCACCACCATCTCGGGCGCCGCGGCCGACCTGGACGTCGAGGACCTGATAGCCGAGGAGGACATGGTCGTCACGATCACCCGCGCGGGGTACGTCAAGCGGTTGCCCGTGGCGACCTACCGTCAGCAGAAGAGGGGCGGCAAGGGGGTCAGCGGCGTCAACCTCAAGGAGAGCGACCACGTCGAGCACCTGTTCATCAGCTCGACCCACGACCACGTCCTGTTCTTCTCGAGCAAGGGCAAGGTCTACAGGCTCAAGGTCCACGAGCTTCCGGTGGGGTCGAGGCACGCGCGCGGAACGGCAGTGGTCAACCTGCTGCCCTTCGAGACCGACGAGAAGATCGCCGCGGTCATCAACACCCGTGAGTTCAGCGCCGACGACTACCTGCTGTTCGCCACCGAGGCCGGCATGGTCAAGAAGACCGCGATGGACGCCTACTCCCGCGTTCTGTCCACCGGCATCATCGCCATCAAGCTCAGGGACGGCGACCGCCTGGTGGCTGTGCGGCGCGTCAAGTCCGGGCAGAAGGTCATGCTCGTGTCCTCTGTCGGCAAGGCCATCAAGTGGGACGAGGCCGAGGCCCGGCCGATGGGCCGCGACACTCAGGGCGTGCAGGGCATGCGCGTCAAGGCTGGTGAGCGCGTGCTGGGCATGGAGATCGTGCCCGAGGGCGGGGAGCTCTTCGTGGTGACCGAGCGAGGGTACGGCAAGCGCACTCCCGTTGAGGACTACCCGGAGCACCACCGCGGCGGCCAGGGCGTCAAGACGATCCAGGTGACAGGTAAGAAGGGCGAGCTGGCGGGGATGAAGATCGTCTCTCCGGGGCAGGAGCTGATGCTGATCTCCGATACCGGTGTGGTGATCCGCGTGAAGGCCGAGGACGTCTCGAGGCTTGGGCGTTCGACTCAGGGCGTCAAGGTCATGAACGTCTCCGAGGCGGACCGGGTCTGCGCGATCGCCCGGGTGGCGACCTCGAGGCGCAAGCCTAAGGCTCCGGAAGGCCAAGGCGTGCTCTTGGAGGAGAACGGCGAGGCTTTCGGCTCGGCGGACGAAGACGACCGCCAGGCCGAGGCCGAGGCGCTCGTGGCCGAGGACTTCGAAGACGCGGAGGACGGGGCGGTTTCCGCGGCGGACGAGTAGCCCCCGCAGGGGCGGTCAGCCGGTCAGCCCGTCGCCCTTCGTGCCAGGGCGACCACCGTGTCCGCAAGCAGGTTGGGCATCAGCCTGACGCGTTTGGCGTGTCCACCGCTCGCCTGCAGAGGCACCTCGCGAACGATGACTCCGCCGTTGGCGGCCACGAAATCGCGGAAGTCCTTCAGCGTCGTGTGGTGGATGTTGGGGGTGTCGTACCAGCTGTAAGGGATCGAGCGCGAGACGGGCATGCGGCCGCGCAGCGCGAGGTAGCTTCGCACCCTCCAGTGGCCGAAGTTCGGGAACGAGATGAGCGCCTGGTCGCCCACCCGAAGCATCTCGCGAAACACCAGGGCCGGGCGCCTTACGACCTGCATCGTCTGCGACAGCACGACCACGTCGAAGGAGCGGTCGGCGAAGCCCGCCAGTCCTCCGTCGAGGTCGGCGCGGATCACCGACAGGCCTCTGCCTATCGCAGCGGCGATGTCCTCCATGTCCAGCTCCACGCCGCGCACGGTGCAGTCGCGTTTGCGGCGCAGGTGGGCCATGAACGCGCCGTCGCCGCACCCCAGGTCCAGGACGCGTGACCTCTCGGGGATCAACTCACCCATCAGCCGCAGGTCCGCCCTGAGGATCTCGGCCGGGCTCATCGCCTGCCACCTCGCTCGGCCGTCTCCGCTGCCTGGACCCCGGCAAGGAACGGGGCTATGAGTGCCGTTTGCGCCTGAGGTTCGAGCAGGAAGGCGTCGTGGCCGTAGGGACTCTCGATCTCGGCGAACGACACCTCGGCGCCCGACGAGGCCAGCGCATCGACCAGCTCCCGCGAATGGTAGGTCGGGAATAGCCAGTCGCTCGAGAAGGACAGGATGAGCCACCGTCGGCACGCCTGGCGCAGCGCCTCAGCCAGCGAGCCGACCCCTGCGGCAAGGTCGAAGTAGTCCATCGCCTTGGTCATGTACAGGTAGGTGTTGGCGTCGAAACGCTCGGTGAACCGCCTGCCCTGATGTGCGAGGTAGGACTCCACCTCGAACTCGGTCTCAAAGCCGAAGGCATGCTCGTCTCGGTCCCTGAGGCGCCTCCCGAACTTGTCGCGCATCGACGCGTCCGACAGGTAGGTGATGTGGCCGACCATTCGGGCGACCGCCAGTCCGTGCTCCGGGCGCTCACGGTCGTAGTACGCGCCGCCCCGGAACGCGGGGTCCCCGAGTATCGCGGTCCTTCCCACTTCGTTGAAGGCGATCGCCTGGGCGCCCAAGCGCGCGGTGGTGGCTATGGGTATGCAGGACGCCACGCGGCCGGAGCGCCACCGGGCCCAGGCTAAGGCCTGCATGCCCCCCATGGAGCCGCCGGCGACCGACAGCAGCCGCTCCACCCCGAGGGAGTCCAGGAGACGCGCCTGCACTTCGACCATGTCCTCGACGGTGATGACCGGGAAACCCAGGCCCCAGGGCCGCCCGGTCGCGGGGTCCGGCGACGACGGGCCTGTCGTGCCGGAGCAGCCGCCGAGGACGTTGGCGCAGATCACACAGTAACGGTCAGTGTCGAACGCCTTGCCGGGGCCGACGAGCGGGTCCCACCAGCCGGGCTTGGGAGCGGAGGCAGGGGAGGCGTCCGGGTCGCCGACCCATGCACTGGGCGGGGACCATCGCGGTCCGTCTGACCGGCGCCAGCCTGCGGCCTGTGCCTGCTCGGTCCGCCAGCCTGCGACGTGCGCGTCGCCAGACAGGGCGTGGCAGGCGAGGATCACGTTGTCCCGGCCCGGGGACATCTGGCCCACGATCTCATAGGCGACCTCGACATCGGGGAGAGTGCGACCCGACGATAGGGTCACCTCGCCGACGCGGGCCGTTCGCGCTTCGATCACGCCGGCGTTCCCGACCGCGTCCCAAGGCCCGCCTTCGCAGTGCTCGAGCATGTCGTTCACAACCCGCCCAGAGCCTGCTCGAGGTCTTCGATGATGTCGGCGACGTCCTCGATCCCGACGGAGATGCGCACGAAGTCCTCCGAGATACCGGCACGCTCCAGCTCCTCGGCGGACAGCTGGGAGTGTGTGGTCGTCGCCGGGTGGATGATCAGCGATTTAGCGTCGCCCACGTTGGCAAGATGGCTGAACAGGCTCACCCCGTCGATGAGGCGACGCCCCGCGTCCTTGCCTCCCTTGACCCCGAAGACGACCACCCCGCCGTAGCCGCCGGTAAGGTACCGGTCTGCGTTGTCCTTGGTCGGATGGTCGTCAAGCCCCGGGTAGCTCACCCACGAGATCTCGGGGCGTCCCGCCAGCCACTTCGCGACCGCCAGCGCGTTGTCGGAGTGCCGCCGCATGCGGAGGGGCAGGGTCTCGAGTCCGAGCAGCAGCTGCTGGGAGTTGAACGGGGACAGGGATGCGCCGATGTCACGCTGGAGCTGGACCCTGGCCTTGATCGCGAACGCGACGTTGCCCAAGCCCGGGAAGTCGCCGAAGACGTCCCAGTACTTGAGGCCGTGATAGGACGGATCGGGCTCCGTGAATCCGGCGTGCCTCCCGGATCCCCAGTCGAATGTGCCCGAGTCGACCAGGGCGCCCCCCATGCTGGTGCCGTGCCCGCCGATCCACTTGGTCAGGGAGTGGATGACCACCGCGGCGCCGTGCGTGCCCGGTCGGCACAGGTATGGCGTCGCGAAGGTGTTGTCGACGAACAGCGGGATGCCGAGCGCACGGCCCGAGTCGGACAGCGCGGCGATGTCGGGGACGTCCAAGCGAGGGTTGCCGATGGTCTCGACGAACCACGCACGGGTCCTGTCGTCAGAGGCCCGGGCGAACCCGTCGACGTCGGTCGTTTCGACGAAGCGCACCTCGATCCCTATCTTCCGGAGGGTGTGGAGGAACAGGTTCCATGTTCCGCCGTACAGCGAGGTCGAGCTGACTATGGAGTCGCCGCTCTCGGCCACGTTGAGCAACGCCAGGAGCTCGGCCGAGTGGCCCGACGCGGTCGCGAGCGCGGCGGTGCCGCCCTCGAGCGCGGCCAGTCGCCGCTCTAGGACGTCGTTGGTGGGGTTCATGATGCGCGAGTAGATGTTGCCGAACTCGCGAAGGCCGAACAGGTCGGCGGCGTGGTCGGTGTCGCGGAAGCTGTACGCGACCGTCTGGTAGATCGGCACCGCCCTCGATCCCGTGGCGGGGTCGGGTGACGAGCCTCCATGCACCGCGATGGTGTCGAACCGGGGGGTGGTCGAGTCGCTCATGGCGTCGCTCCTTGGGAGGGGTCTCTCTGTCCGGTGATACCCGCGAGCCCTGGAGGCCGGCGGGGAAGCGTCAGGGTCGCCCGGACACTCCGCGCGAAAGCGCGGCGCCGGGCGAGCGCATCATCATGTTCATCACTGACAGAGGACACCCAAGAGCGCTCATGTCGCCTCGATCCACCTCCTTCGGAAGTCGCGATACCGTTGGTTCGAGCGATTCTAGCGGGTTCTGGGCGGCTGACAAGTCCGCGTACCGCACCAGACGGGGGTCATTCGGCGAGCGGACCTGTCGTGCGGGGCTAGCGGCGAGCGGCCCCCCGCTAGGCTCGCCAGCACTTCAGCATGGTAGGCTCTATCGGCTCGCCGAGACCGGTGTAGAGCTGTCGTCTGGGCCCCTCGTTCAGGAGTATCGGTGACGTCGAAGAGGCCGAGCGCGGGCGCACGACGGGCGTACGCTGACAAGGAAGGGGCGAGGTGAGGTGCGGGGTGAGCGAGGGGTGACCACTCAGACCGCCACGACCGGAGACGCCAGCCTGCAGGAGGCTCCGGCATGGCACAGCATGTCAGCCGCCGAGGCGCTCGAGGCGCTTGGGACCGGCGAGGACGGCCTTACGAGTGAGCAGGCCGCCTTGCGGCTGACCGAGCATGGGCCCAACGTCATCTCCCGCGGCAAAGGAGATGGGGTGCCCGAGCTCCTCTGGCGCCAGATCCACAACCCGCTCATCTGGGTGCTGATCGCGTCCGCCGCCGCCGCGATTCTCGCCGATCCCGTCGACGGCATGAAGAACGGGCTCGTCATCCTCGGTGTGGTGGTGCTCAACACGCTCATCGGATTTGGCCAGGAGTACAAGGCGAGCAAGGCGATCGAAGCGCTCACGCGCATGGTGCCCGAGAACGTGGCGGTCATGCGCGACGGCCGCAAGATCACCCTCCCGGCCTCCGGGCTCGTCCCGGGCGATGTCGTGCTGCTCGCGAGCGGGGACCGGGTGCCGGCCGACCTGCGCCTCATCCAGCTGCGAAACCTCCAGGTCGAGGAGGCCGCGCTCACGGGCGAGTCTGTGCCGTCGGCCAAGGCGCTCGCGCCCGTCGATGCGGCGGCGGGGATAGGCGACCGGGACA
>JBBIJK010000040.1:0-14529 GCA_037445995.1 Actinomycetota bacterium
GCTTCCCAGGGGACGCACTCAGCGCGTCCTCGCACGCCTCGCCTTGCGGACGTCGCCATCGACGATCGCGAAGAAAACCTCGGGCAGCAGCCCCTTGAGGCGGAAGTACACTCGGCCCGCGACGTCGGGGATGATCATGTAGCGGCCGCGCTCGACGCCGCGGACGATCGCGTCGGCCACGACCGAGGGCGCCACCGCCTTGATCGCGCCGGCGATGACCTCCGTCTCGGTCGGCCGCAGCGTGCGCTCACGCGAGAGGCCGGGCGTCTCGGTGTCGGGAGGGCAGACCACGTGGACCGACACCCCCGCGGGCCGCATCTCGAAGCGCAGCGCTTCGGAGAAGCCCATCAGCGCGAACTTGGCCGCGGAGTACGCGGTGTAGCCGTAGATGCCGAGGAAGCCCGCGACGCTGGACACGTTGACGATGTGGCCCCGGCCACGCTCGCACATCCTGGGAGCCACGACCCTGCAGGCGTTGACCGCCGCCCAGAACGACTCCATGTTGTCCGCGAAGTACTCGTAGGGCATGCGGGTGAACTCGCCTGGGAGGATCGATCCAGCGGAGTTGACGAGGACGTGAGGATCGATGCCAGCGCCGCGCAGCCTGGCCAGCGCCCTCTCGGTCTCCTCGATCGAAGCCAGGTCCGCCGCGGCCACGGCGACCTTCTGCCCTGGGTCCACGCGAGCCGCCTGGACCGCCTCGCGGGCCGCCTCCAGGCGAGCCGGGTCACGCGCGACCAGTCCCACGTCCGCGCCAAGCCTGGCGAACGCCTCGGCGGTGGCGAGCCCTATCCCGCTCGACCCGCCGCAAACGACCACCGCGACGCCGTCGTAGCGGGGCACGCGGCTCACCTCCCCGCGATGCCGAAGACATGGAACCCGGCGGGCACCGTGCGCGCGACCACGGAAAGGACCAGCACCATCACCAGCCCCACGACCGCGACCCACGCGCGCGTCCGCCCGGGGGTGCCCCTGCCGTAGTGCAGGTACAGGTAGACGCCGAACGCCAGCCAGACCAGTCCGGCCAACATCACCCGAAGATCGGCGAACCAGCCCCCCACATCGGTCTCCATGGCGCGGACGATCCCGAGCAGCAGTCCCCCGGTGTAGGCGGGGAACGCCAGGGCGACGGCCCTGCGCGCGACCAGGTCGGTCTGCGCCAGCGAGGGGAACCGCTTGAGCCACTTGACCCTCGCATGCTTCTTGAGTTGGGACTCCTGGATCATGTAGGCGATCGACGCCGCCCCGCCGACGGCGAAGCCGGCGTTGGCCAGCATCACGATCGCGACGTGCATGCCCACGCGGCGGCTGTCCAGCAGCGCCGCCTGGGCGTCGGTGAGCTGTCCGGCGGCCTCGGGCCCGAGCACCGCCGCCGCGAACATCAGGACCGCGGCCAGCGGGACCAGGAGGGTGCCGTAGACCTTGAGCTTGGCGAGGTGCTCCACGGCGAAGTACACCAGCGCCAGTGCCCACGCCGCCAGCACAAGCGAGTTGGCGCCCGTCAGCACCGTGCCCTCAGTGTGGGTGGAGTACAAGCCGATGGACGCCGTCTGGGTCAGGAAGCCCGCGCCCGTCATGAAGGTGGCGTACCAGGAGTGCGCCTTCTTCTTGGACATGAAGTAGTAGGCGTAAAGCACCGTCGCGCCGGCGTACAGCGCGGTGGCGAACCAGAACAGGACTATGGCCACCTGGAGTACCAGCTCCGCCTCCCCTCCGGACCCGCGCGGGGCCTACCCGCTCAGACGGAGCCGCCGCGCCTCGCCACGGCCTCTTCCACCGCGCGCACCTCGGACTCCAGGCGCCCGAGCCGGCGCATCACAAGGCCGATGTAGACGACGAGGCTCGCCCAGAGCAGGGCGTAGGCGGCGATGACGTACGGAGCCGCCTTGCTCACCTCGGAGAACGCATCGACAGGATTGACTTCCATCTCAGCCTCCCAGCGCAATCTTGGCGGCCTCAAGCCGCTCGCGGAGCATCTCCTCGCGGACACGGGTGCGGTAAACAGCGAAAGCGAGGCACAACATCCCCGCCATCGCCACCATGAACGCCGCGAATGCGGCCGGCGTCTCGGCAAGACCGCCGTTCTCGAACACCACCGGGTGCTTGGACGCATCGGACATCACCCGGGTGATGAAGAACGAGATCGGGACGTCGATGCTTGCGAAGATGCAGTAGACGGCCGCGTAGACCGCGCGGCGCTCCTCGTCCTCGACCGAACGGCGCAGCACGAAGTACCCGATGACCAGCAGCGTCAGGATGAAGTAGGTGGTCAGGCGCGGCTCCCACTCCCACCAGACGTTCCAGCGGGCCTTGGTCCACAGGTCGCCGGTGATCATCGTCAGGATGACGAAGACCAGCGTGAGCTCCATCCCTATGCGCGACCCGGTGTCGAAACGCCGCTCCCGCTTGAGCAGGTAGCGGATCGCGTAGAACGCCGCGAACAGGAACACCAGGAAGGAGCTGAGCGCGACCGGCACGTGGAAGTAGAAGATCTGGAAGGTCAGGTCGTGCCGGAACAGGTCCTCGTACAGCTGCGTCGGGGCGTAGAAGAAAGCCATCAGGAACGCCGCCGTGGTCAGCGCGCCACCGACCACGAGCGCGGCGATCGCGGGTATGTCTCGCTTGGTCTTCACTCGCACCTCCGCCTTCAGGCACCGATGACGAACTCGTACAGCCCGAAGGCCGCAAGGATCATCACCACATCATAGCCGAGGGCCCACCCCATCCACATCCAGAACTCGTCCGGCGAGCCTCCCAGCACCCCGATGGTGGTGGCGCTCACCACCGCCAGCAGCAGCGGGTAGATCAGCGGGACGAACAGCACCGGGAGGATGAAGTCCTTGCCCTTGGTGTTGACCGACATCGTAGCGAGCAGCGTGCCCACCCCAGCGATCCCGATCGAACCCGCGGTCAGAGCAGCGGGAAGCATGTACCACGCGCCGCCCAACTCGCGTGCCTGGAGGAACATCAGGACGAACACCGGGACGATGAAGACCTGGACAGCCAGCAGGAACAGCAGATTGCCCGCGGCCTTGGCGAAGAAGATGACGGGCCTGTCCACCGGCGAGAGCAGCAGCGCCTCGAGGCAACCCTGGTCCTTCTCGTGGACCAGCGAGCGGTTCAGGCCCAGCATCGAGGTGAACACGAACGCCGCCCACAACAGCCCTGAAGCCACGAGGCGCACGTCCAGCGCGTTTCCCGCCGCGGCGAACGTCACGCGATAGACCAGCATCGTGAGGAGCGCATAGAGCCCCATCGACATCAGCATCTCGAAAGTACGCAGCTCCATCGCGATGTCCTTGCGGACGATCGCCCTGAATTGCCTCCAAGACGTAGACCGGCTCATGCCGCGCCCGCCCCGACCGTGCCCCTGTAGATGGCGGCGAACCGCTCCGGGTCGAGACGCTCGCGCTCCTCGAACAGCACGGTGCGACCGGCGGCGATGATCAGGGCGTGCGAGCACAGCTCCAGCCCCTTGGCGAGGTCGTGGCTTACCATCACGAACGTGTGGCGCTCCCGGATCTCGGCGAGCAGCGCATCGAAGACGTCGACGGCGTGGGGGTCAAGGCCGGAGTAGGGCTCGTCGAGGAAGAGCACCTCGGGCCTGTGCAGCAGGGCTCGAGCTATGGACAGCCGCTGCAGCATGCCACGCGAGAACGTGCGCACCAGGTCGTGCCGCCGGTGGTCGAGCTCCACCTGGGCGAGCAGCTCGTCGACGCGTCCGCCCGCGTCCTCGATCCCGTACATGTCCGCGAAGAAGGTCAGGTTCTCCTCGGCCGACAGGTCCGGGTAGAGCAGCGGGTTGTGGCTGATCAGGCCGATGCGGGCCCGCAGCTCCACCGCGTCCTCGGCCACGTGCAGGCCAAGGACCCTCGCGCTGCCGCTCGACGCGCTCGCCAGCGTGGAGAGCACCCTCAGTAACGTCGACTTACCCGCTCCGTTGGGTCCGAAGATCGACAGGAACGCGCCTTGGGGCACCTCGAAAGTAAGGCCGTCGAGGGCCTTGCGAAGACCGAAGGTCCGGGTGAGTCCCCGGACCTCGATCGCGCTGGCGCACCCCCCATGGCCGTCGGGCACCCCGGCCTACTTCCTCTTGCGGCCGGGCCGCCCCGCGGTCGCGGACCCAGCCGGGGACTCGGCTGACAGAGCCGCCTTGGGCCACATGGCCAGCCCCGACCCCACGACCGTCACACCGAAGCCGAGCCACACCCAGAAGATCAGGGGGAACAACTTGACGTCCACCGCGACCAGGCCCTGCTGCACAGACTGCAGCGTGACGAACACGTCCTGGTAAACGCCCTGGATGATGTAGGCGTGCTTGCGTCCCTGGTTGGTGTCACCGCCCGTGTCCTCGATGTACTGCTTTGGGAGGATCTGAGCCGGCGATACGGTGCCCGCCGCCGCGCCGTCCTTTGTCATGGCCAGATCGGCTGAAAGCATGAGGTCGCCGTTGGGCAGCGTCTCCTGCCTCGTCCCGGTGAGCGTGAAGGAGTACTCCCCCACGTCGATCCTCTCGCTGCCGCCCTGCGTGAAGTTCTGCGGAGCGACGTCGACGAACATGGTGGAGCCCAGCAGACCGAACAGGATGAGCCCCATCCCGAAGTGGGTGATGTAACCGCCCGACTGCGTCCGGGCCTTGGTCAGGATGCTCCACAGAGCTGAGCCGAAACCCGTGCCCGACGCCGAGGCCTTCCTGCGCGCGCCGTCCACGAACAGCCACAGGGGCAGGACGATAGCCCAGGCCGCGACCAGGAACCCGAGGACCGCCAGCGGGCCGGCGTGCCAGCCGGGGACCCCCGAGGGAAGCTCGCGCGCCCACACCGGGTAGAAGCGGAACCACCACAGGGCCAGGAACCCGGCTCCGAGCACCCCGGCGCCAGCCAGCGGCCACCTCGCGCGCCTCCAGAACGTCGCTCCGTCGGTGCTCTTCCACGACAGGATCGGGCACACGGTCATCAGCAAGATGTAAAGGACGCCTATCGGCCTCGCGAGCAGGTCGTAGGTGTCCCGGCCGATCACCTTGCCCGCCGCCGGTAGCGGGACGCCGGCCGGGATCGCAGAGGTCAGGGTCATGTACGCCACGAGTACCGCGGAAGCCAGCATGATGACGTTGTTGATCTCGTAGGAGTACTCCTTGGCCAGCAGCCCTTCGAAGCCCGCCTCGCTGTGGAACGTCCGGCGGCGGGCCAACAGGCCGGCGATGGGCCCGAAGATGGCGGCCAGGATCATGAACCCGAGCACGTTCTTCATCCACGGATCCCCGCCGAACACGTGGACCGAGGAGCCCTCGGCCAGCGCGCCCGAGCGGACGATGAAGGTGGCGAGAATCACGAACGCGAAGGTCAGCGACGCAAGGATCACCGCCCACCCCTTGAACGAGTCACGCCTTCGGTAGACGGTGAAGGAGTGGAGCAAGCCCACGCCGGTGAGCCATGGAACGAGCGAGGCGTTCTCGACCGGGTCCCAGGCCCAGAAGCCGCCGAACGCCAGCTCGTAGTAGGCCCACACGGAACCCAGGCCGATGCCGATGCCTAGCATCAGCCAGGAGAAGACCGCGATGCGGTCGCACAGCTCGACCCAGCGCTTGGACGGGTCGCCGACGATCAGGGCGGCGACGGCGTAGGCGAACGGGATGGTCAGCCCCGCGTACCCGATGAAGGTGGTCGGGGGGTGGATGATCATGGCCCAGGTCTGCAGCAGCGGGCTCATGAACTTGTCCGCGGCGTCAAAGCCCATGCCCGTGACGGGGTCGGAGACGAAGGTCCCGTTGACCACCGCTCTCTGGAAGGGGTTGGTCGACGGCGTGAGGAGCAGGACGTTGAAGAGCGCCAACACGGTGTTGCTGACCGCCAGAGCGACGTTGGTCAGCGCATCCGTGAACGCCAAGCGCTTGTACGCTATCCAGGCGTTGAACAGCGAGATGAGCCACGCCCAGAAGAAGAACGAGCCGGCCGGACCCGCCCACACACCGGAGAACCGGTACAGCCATCCCCAAGGCCCGGCCACATTCGGGTGGTACTGGGCCACGTACATGAAGCTCAGGTCGTCGCGGAGGAACGCGACGGTCAGCAGCACTGTGGCCAGCGTGTACACGGCGGCCACCACGAAGGTGGCCACATAGCCGAGGTTCGTGGCGCCCTCGCCCTCACGCTCTCCGGCCATCCGTCCCCAGACCAGGGCTATCACCGAGGTGACGGTCCCGATCAGCGCGAACCACATCAGCGCGGCACCCATCGCGACACCCGACATGCGCGTGACCCCTTCCTACCGTGGACTGTCCCGTGGCGGGCTAGGAGCCCGATTGCTTGACGATGCTTATGCCCGTCGCCTTGAACACACCCGAGGCGTCCAGCTGCCCGGCCGCCTCGATCATGGCGCCCTCCCTGAGCCCCTCCAGCTGGCTGCCGAAGATCACCTCGAGTTGCGCGGTCGACTCGGCCGAGGGTGCGACCGTGAGCCTGCCTCCCTCGAGCCCCTTGGTCACGGTGCCCGTGATCCGCACGGTGTGCCCGACGGCCTCCTCGCCGTCAGCGAGAAGCTCGTCGATAGCGAGCGCCTTCTGGGACTTGTACTTGGACGGGCACTGCGTGAGCATCTCCGTGGCGACGAACTCGCCGGCGTCGTTCAACTCGCCCGTGACCGTCACGACCGTCTTGTCGCCGAACCCCGAGGGAACGGTGCCGCCGTACACCACGCTGAGGGTAGGGCCGGTCGTCCCGTCGTCCTTGATCTCGAAGCGCATCGGGTTGGCGCTGCCGTCCCACGACCCGGCCGCCACGACGCCGGTCGCCTTGGTGCGGGTCCCGACATCGATCTCGCCTGCCTTGACGGCCTCCACAGACAGGATCGAGGTGCCCGACCCCTGAAGGACCACGTAAGAGGCCGCGGCGATCACGCCGACGGCCGCGGTGACGACGATGAGCCTCGCACGTGCGCGCTTGTTCAAGGTGACTACTCCTTCTCGCGCGCGATGGTGCGCATCGCATCGGCCCTCGCCGGTACACGCCTTGGGCCTGCGCACCGCTCGCCTACTCGCCTGAACGGTTCGAGATTCTAACATCGCGAGCGAAGACGCGCTAACGCCCGCCCCGATCGAACAGCAAAAAGAATGCTAACCCGCGCTGACAGCCGCGGCTTCCCGCTGCAGCCAGGACACGTCGGGCGCGAAGCCGGTCGCGCGCAAAAGCTCGAGGTAACGCTCGGGCGCGAGCGGCGCGTCGGCGCCCTCCACCGCGATCATCGTGGCCTCGATGACGTTCGTCCCGAATGAGCGCCCGCCGAGGCGCGGGGTGGTGGTGACGAGCAGCTCCACCCCTCGCGAGCGCATGAACTCGACATCCTCCGCGGTGGTGGTGTTGGTGACGATCCATTTGCCCGTCATGTCCTTGGGCATGTACTTGCGCACGAACTTGTAGTCCCCCGCGATGATGTCCGCAGCCGCGATGGCGCGGGTGTGGCGCCCGCCCGTCTCGACCTTGGAGGTATGGTCCGAAGACGCCGGGTACAGGAACTGGAAGGGCAGGAGCACCGCGAGGGGCATCACCGCGTGCACGACCGCCTCGAGCGCGCGGCGGCTGTGTATGAGCACCGGGATGTCCAGCGCGAACAGCAGGTCCCCGTAGGTCATCTCGCAACCGGCGTCCGCCAGCGCCATCGCAAGCCCCCATCGGTCGACCGCCGAGGTCACCAGGCACCGCTTCCCCTCGAGCGCGAGGCCGAGCTCCTCGCGCATCACCCGCACGGTGTCCGCTTCGACGGCGCCCTTCAGACCGCCCCCGCCGACGATGGGGGTCCTCTCGGCGGCTTTCGCGAACCGCTTGCCGTCACGGAAGTGGTAGGTGCGGCCGGCGGCCGTCATCCATAGATCGAGGCCGCCCAGACCGAAGCATGCCACGCGGCCGTCCAGTTCCCGGATCCGGGCCTCGGCGGCCGCCATGTCGCCGTCGGTGCCCTCGCGGCGTATCAGATAGCGCTCTCCGAGCAGATCGATCTCGACCGTGTGGTCACGTCTCGACGACCCGGTCGACACGCTGACTACTTCTTTGATGTGGTCCACCCCTTCGCGCCGGCGCGAGCGGCCCCCGCCGCCTTGCGCAGGACCGCGGCCGCCGCGTCCCCCGCCTTAGGCTGCGCCTTCGGCCTCTTGGGCGAGGCGGTCACCGCCTCGAGGATCTCGCTGAGCTCACCGATGTCGACAGCCACGTCCTCGCGCAGCGGGGTGTGACCCAGCGGGATGCCGACGACCTCTCGCCCCAAGACCTTCTCGATCGTCCTGATCCGCCAGTCGCTGGCTAGCAGGACGAGCACATCGAGGTCGCGCAGGGTGGCCAGTGTCTCAAGGGTGCGGTTGAACACCTCGCTGGCATCGCCGCCCTCCAGGGAAGCCCGCTCCCGTTGCGAGAAGACCAGCACGTAATCGAGCGCCTTGGCCTCAGCGATGGCGCGCACCTCGTCGGCGTTGGCCACAGGGAACGCCACCAGCCCCACCTTCGGGCCTCGGCGGACCTCGCCAAGCGTCTCGAGCCACGAGACGAACGAGCGCTGGACGCCGTGAGCCAGCGCCACCTCGAGCTGTGTGGCTCCGCTCTCGCGGTCCTCCAGGATTGCGGCGATCTCCTCAGCGAGTTTCTCTCGCGAGATCACCTTGTCTCCGATGCGGAACAGGCGCATGTCCCCGCCCCCAGCTTCGTGTGCACACTTCCGTGCACACGCAAGTCTACACCCGCGAGGGCCCGAAGGGTGCGCGCGCGACAGCGCTAGATGTTGCGCGAGTGGACGAGCATGAGCCCGTGGAGCGTCAGGTCCGGCTCGACCCGGCCGATCGTCTCGCACAGGGGGGACATGGTCTGGGCCAGACCGCCGGTCGCGACGACCTCGCAATCGGCCCCGAGCTCCTCCTGGCACCGCCGGACCAGCCCATCGACCATGGCCGCCTCGCCCAGCATCAGCCCTGACTGGACGCTGTGGCGGGTGTTGGTGCCGATCACCTTGGCGGGGGGCTCAAGGTCCACCTTGGAGAGGCGGGCAGCGGCCTGGAACAGCGCCTCGGCGCTCGTCTCGACACCCGGGGCGATGACCCCGCCCACGTAGGCGCCGTCAGCGTCGACGACGTCGATGGTGGTGGCGGTCCCGAAATCGACGACGATGACGGGCGCGCCGCACAGGTCCATGCCGGCAAGCGCGTTGACGATCCTGTCGGCCCCCACCTCGCGCGGGTCGTCGTAGCGGATGGGCAGCCCGGTCTTGAGGCCAGGCCCGACCACCATCGGCGAAACGCCTGTGGCGTCCTGCACCGCGCGTTCGTACGCGACCGTCAGGGCCGGAACGACTGAGGCCACGACGGCGCCGTCCACGTCGTCCCAGGAGAGGCCTTCGGCCGCGAGCAGCCCGGCGAGTTTGACGCGCACCTCGTCGGCGGTGGCGGCGCCCTCCGTCGAGATGCGCCACCGGCCGACCAGATCCTCGGCCCCGAAGAGGCCCAGGACCGTCTGGGTGTTGCCCACGTCGACAGCGAGGATCACCTGGAGCCTCCTTCACGGGAGGGTTACGGCGCAGGTCGGGGCCGTTGCGCACGGTGATATCATCGGCCCTGACCCGGTCTGGGGCAAGCGCTGCGAAGCCAGACCGGGCACGGAGGCCTGACGGGAGGCACGGCGATGGGCGGCGGACCGCCGAGGATCCTGGTCGTGGACGATGAGCCCGCGATCACGGACTTCGTCTCGTTCAACCTCCGGAAGGAGGGCTACGCCGTCGACGTCGCCCCGGACGGCGCAAGGGCGCTGGCCATGGCCGACGGGGTCGTCTACGACCTGGTCGTCCTCGACATCATGCTGCCCGGACTTGACGGCTACGAGGTGTGCCGCCGGATCAGGGCCGCCGGGGACGTGCCTGTGCTTTTCCTGTCCGCCCGCGACACCGAACTGGACAAGGTGGTCGGCCTGGAGCTGGGCGGCGACGACTATCTCGCCAAGCCGTTCGGCATCCGCGAGCTCCTGGCAAGGGTGCGCGCGCTCCTGCGAAGGGCCGCCCCAGCACCGGGCGCGGCGCTCGGGAACTCGGGCGCCGGAGCGCCTGGTCTGGCCATCCAGGCCTCAGGTATCGAGCTCGACGAGGAGGCCCACACCGCGCTATGGGGGAGCCGGAGCCTCGACCTGACGCCTCGGGAGTTCGAGCTTCTCGCATGCCTGATGCGCCACGCCGGGAAGGTCCTGAGCCGGGAGCAGCTCCTGCGGCAGGCTTGGGGCTGGGAGCATCTCGTCGAGACCAAGACCGTGGACACGCACGTCAGGCGGCTTCGCAACAAGCTCGAAGAGGTCGGCGCCGACCCGGGCATCGTCGAGACGGTGCGCGGGTACGGCTATCGCGTCGGAGCCTGAGCGTTGAGCGCCTCGATCCGCACCCGGCTGCTGGCCGCGTTCCTCGCGCTGTCGCTGTCGACCGCCGTCGGGCTGTCCCTGTACTTCCTCGCGGAACTCGAGTCCTACGGGCTGCGGAAGCTCGAGGAGAGGCTACACACCGAGGCGCTCCTCGTCGCGGCGCTGGTCGGGCCCTCCGCGGGCGAAGGCCTGTCCTCGATCGACGCGACGGGCCTGGCCGCGAGGCTGGCGGGGGTGGGCCCGAGCGTGGCCTCGCGGGTCAGGGTGCTCGACGCGCGCGGACGCACCGTCGCGGACTCCGAGGGCGAGGCCCGCGGCACCGACCACTCCACGCGGCCCGAGGTCGCGAGGGCCGCGGCCGGCCGCTACGGGGCGGCCACACGCATCTTGGCGGACGGTCGCGTCGCGCTCTACGTCGCGACGCCCGTGCTGGCCGGCGACGCCGTCGTGGGCACGGCGTACGTCTCCTCCACCACCTTCTCCGTCCGAACCCTGCTCCGGGACTACCGGCTCAGGCTCGCCGCGCTCGCCTCGCTCTTCGCGATCGTCGCGCTGGGCGTCGCCGAGACGCTGGCGCGCTGGCTCTCGCGGCCGCTTCGCGAGCTCGAAAGCGCGGCGGGCGCCTTCGCGGCCGACCACACCGCGAGGGTACGGCCGTCCGGTGCGCGCGAGACCCGCGCGGTGGGCGCGGCGTTCAACGCCATGGCGGCCGAGGTCGAGGGCGCCATGAGCGAGCTCCGAGGCGAGGAGGAGCGCCGGTCGCGCTTCATCTCCGACGTCAGCCACGAGCTGCGGACGCCGCTGACCGCCATCCGCGGGGCCGCCGAGACGCTGGCGGGCGGCGATGTCCCGGCGCCGGACGCCGCTCGCTTCCTGGGCACGATCGTCTCGGAGTCCGACAGGCTGTCACGGTTGGCCGCCGACCTCGTCGCGTTGCAGCGCATCGAGGGCGCCACCGGCGAGCTCCCGCTTCGCCGCGTGGACCTCGGCGAGGTGACCGCCCGGGCGTTGAGGGCGCTGGAGCACGTGCTCGAGGCGAGGGGCGTGCGCGCGACCGTCCAGGGTCAGGCTCCCGGCATACTGGGAGACCCGGACCGCCTCCAGCAGGTGGTGGCCAACCTCGTCGACAACGCCAGCCGCGTGACCGCGTCGGGCGGGACCGTCGAGATCGCGCTCGGAGCCGACGGGCCCGCCGCCACCTTGGCGGTCCTCGACGAGGGCCCCGGCGTGTCACCCGGCGACCTGCAGCGGATCTTCGACCGCTTCTACCGCGCCGACGCGAGCCGCGAGAGGGGCAGCGGCGGGTCAGGACTGGGGCTGTCCATCGTCAAGGCGATCGTGGAGGCCCACGCGGGCACCATCGAGGCCGCGCCCCGGCCCGGAGGCGGCGCCGCCTTCACCGCCCGCTTCCCCTCCCTGCCGCAGGACCGACCGTAGCCGGGGAGCGAGACGACGACCTCGCCAGCGTTTGACGCCCGACGGCTCTCCCGGCGTCAACCAGCCGTCACCCGCGCGCAACCGTCACGCCACCTCCTCCGGTCATGCTCGATGTCATGCGGCGACCCGACACAGGCACCCTGACGCGGCGAGCGTTCATCGCGGTCGTGTTCGCGGGCGCCGTGGCCGGGCACCGCCTTTTCGACGAGGATGGGGTCGCCACACCCCGGGCGCACGGAGGTCTCGCCGACCCCGGCCGACGGATAGACCGACTGACGGTCCACCACACCGCCACACCGCACAGGGCGGGCGGCCGTGACGTCGACGCCGCGCTGATCGCCAGGTCGCACAGGCGTAGAGGCCTGGGGATCGGGGCGGGCGACGAACGCGACTGCGCCTACCACTTCGTCGTCCTCCCCGACGGACGCATCACCCCCGGCCGGCCGCTGTCCCGACCCGGCTCGGGGACCCGCGAAGCGGATGACAACCTGCGCTCGGTCGCCGTGGCGCTGGTGGGCGACTTCTCCGAGCAGGGCGCCGGGACGCCCACCATCACGCAGCTGCGCGCCCTGGAGGGGCTGGCGCTGTGGGCGATGTGCTCGTTCGGCTTCGACGCCCAGGCGGTGAGGGGTCACAACGAGGTGTCCCCCTCGCAGTGCCCTGGGCGAGGATGTGACGTGGACGGCATCCGCGCCCGCTTGACGCAGGCGCGGGAGAGCGGGCGGACCGGGAAGCGGCCGCCCCTGGGACGGGAGGCCGGGGCATGACGGCTGTACGGATGGTGGCCATCGCGTTGATCTTCTGCGTGGCGAGCTTGGGCTGGCTCGTGCTGGGCGGGTCGGTCTGGCAGCGGACCGAGAGCGCCGACGCGCACCTGCGGGAATCGGTCGGCGGCCTGTACGGGCGCGCGCAGGCCCAGTCGGCACCGGCGTTCACGCTGGTGCGAGGCAAGGCGAGGACCCCGCTCCCCATAGCGGGCAGCGACGTCACCGCGTCGTTCGACCTGGACCAGCGCCGCAAGGGGCTGCAGTGGTACGCGACCTACCAGGTGGACTTCGCGGCCCAGTACGCCCTCTCCAACCCCGGCGACGCGCCGGCAAGCGTCGAGATGCGCTTCACCTTCCCCGACGGCTCGGGCGTCTACGACGGTTTCGAGGTGATCGTGGACGGCAAGAAGGTCCCGGTCGAGCACCTGGAAGGCGCGGCGGTCGCGCTGTTCGAGCTGGCGCCGAAGGGAAGATCGGGCGTGAGCGTGGGATACAGGACCGGCGGGCTCGACGAGTGGCGCTACGTACCATCGGGCGGCGGCCCGGCGGTCATCGAGGACTTCACGCTGACGATGCTCACCGACTTCGAGCAGGTCGACTTCCCCGACGGCGGCGCATCGCCCAACCGGCCCAAAGAGCGGACAGCAGAAGGGTGGAAGCTCACGTGGGAGTACGACAGCGTGGTCTCCGGGCGCGAGATCGCGCTGGTCATGCCGCAAAGGCTGCAGCCCGGCCCTCTCGCGGCGCGCATCTCGCTGTTCGCGCCCGTCGCGCTGCTGTTCTACTTCGCGGCTCTGGTGCTTCTGACCGCCACACGGGGCGTGCGGCTCCATCCGATGCACTACGCGTTCCTCGCGGCGGGCTTCTTCGCCTTCCACCTGCTGCTGGCGTACCTTGCGGACCACCTGGACGCCGGCCTGTCCTTCGCGATCTGCTCGATCGTGTCCACGGCTCTGTGCGTCGGCTACCTGCAGGCGGTGATCGGGCGAGGCCGCGCGCTGTTCGAGATAGCGGCGAGCCAGACCGTCTTCCTGGTCGCCTTCTCGTACAGCTTCTTCTTCGAGGGACTGACCGGCCTGGCCGTGGCGATCGGCTCGGTGCTCACGCTGGCCTACTTCATGGCCAAGACCGCGCGGGTCTCTTGGGACGAGGTGTTCGCCCGCCCCGGCGGCGCTGCCGCGGCGCCCGAGACGACGAACTGAGCGCCTGACAAGCGGCCGGCGGTCAGGCGGACGCGGGAGCCGTCCGGACGACGCCGGCCCTGCGGAGGGCGGCGGCCAGCGCCACAGCGGCCGCCGCCTTCACCGCGTCAACGGCGATGTAGGGCAGGACGCCTACCGCGAACGCCTCAGCAGGTGACATCCCCGTCACGCCTCCCAGCCGAAGCCAGCCGAGCAGGTAGATGATCGCGATGCCCGACGCGCAGGCCAGGGCGGCCGAGACCGCGCGCGAGGTCACGCGCGAGAGCGCGTCGCTCCAGACGGCCACCGTCGGCGCCGCGAGCGCGAAACCGGCGAGATAGCCCCCCGTGTGGCCGGCGAGGACACCCCAACCCCCGCTCGGACCTGCGAAGACCGGCACCCCGGCCGCGCCAAGGAGCAGGTAGACCGCCACCGAGGCGAACGCCCAGACCGGGGGCATCACGAGGCCCGCGAGAAGCACGGCCAGGACCTGGAGGGTGAAGGGGACGCCCCACGGAGTGGGGATCGCCACGTAGGCTGAGGCACCCAGCAGCGCCGAAAACAGCGCAGCAGTCACCAGGAGCCGCGTACGCTCCGGTCCGGGAACGGACATCGCCGAAGACCTCGGGGCCATCTCGCCTCCATCTATCGTCAACCTACGTTCTTGTAGCGGTTGACAATAGATGCGCCGGACGGAGCGGTCAAGGCTTGCGCTGATGATGGACAGGGTGTGCGAGGACCACGCGCCGCTGATCGTGACGCGCAAGG
>JBBIJK010000041.1:0-12747 GCA_037445995.1 Actinomycetota bacterium
TACCGCTATGCCCGGGAGGCCGCAATCGCCCCCGCGCGGCCAGCCTGCCAGCCTGTCACCCTGCCCGGTCACCCGATCCCGAAGCCGCGAACGCCGCGAGCGCGGCGCCGATCGCGCGCGCTTCGGCGAGGCTGCCGGGGCGCTGACCCATGTCGCTCGGGGAGTCCACCCCCTCCACCTTGAGCTCCCAGCCGAGCCGGAAACCGACGACCGCCATCACGCTCTTGGTCGGCTCGACCGCTGAGCGGAACCCGTATGGGTCCCCGCCACCGCGCGCCAGCAGCAGCGCGGCGGGACGGCTTGCGGGCTTGGGCTCCTTGAGGACGTGAACCCTGGCCCAGTAGGGCTGGCAACGGTCGTAGAACGCCTTGAGCCGCGCGGGCACCGACGCGAAGAAGACAGGTGACGCGACGAGCAGCCCATCGGCGCGGTCGAGGGCGGCGTAGGCTTCTCGCATGCCGTCCCGGATGACGCACTCGCCCGTGAGCGAGCAGGCGTTGCATCCTCGGCACGGTTCGAAATCGAGCTCTGCGACGACCAGCTTGAGGACTTCGGCACCTTCGGCCGAGGCTCCCTGCGCGGCGGCGTCCAGGAGTTGCTCGCTGTTCCCGTGGCGGCGCGGGCCCCCCGCCAACGCGAGGATCTCAGCCACCGGCCGCCCCCCCGAACAGGCGCTTGGCGTTCTCGAGCGCCGCCAGCGACAGGACCGCTGCTGGGATGCCCTTGACCTCCGCGGCGGCCGCCACCGTAAGGGTCACCCAGGCCGGCTCGTTGGCACGACCCCGGTAGGGCTCGGGAGCCATAAAAGGGCAATCCGTCTCAAACAACACCCTGTCCAGCGGGGTCACGGCCAGCGCCTCGCGGATCGCGTCGGCGCGCCTGAACGTCAGCGGACCGGCGAAGGACAGATGACATCCGAGGTCCAGGAACCGCCTCGCCGTCTCCGGGCCTTCGGTGAAGCAGTGGAGGACGCACCCCGCTGCCGGCAGCCCGACCTCCTCGAGGATCGCGAACCCCTCGTCGTGCGCCTCCCTGAGATGCACCGCCGCGGGGAGTCCAAGTTCGTGAGCCAGAGCGATGTGGTCGCGGAAGGCCCTCGCCTGGTCTTCGCGCGAGGAATGATCGTAGTGGAAGTCCAGGCCGGTCTCGCCGATGCCCGTGACCGCGGGATGCCCCGCCTGCTCGACCATGATGCGGCGCACGTCAGGGGTGTAGGACTTGGCGTTGTGCGGGTGCACGCCGACGATGACGCGCACCTCGGGCGCCTCCGGGTGCGGGATGTCCCAGTGCACCAGCCTCGCCAGGCACTCGTCAGACCAGTTCCGCAGGTCGCCCAGCGAGCCGCCGGGGTCCTCGGTGGGGTCGTCCACGGTCACCACGAACATCGTCCCAGCGAGCGCAGCGCGCTCCAGAGCTCCCGCGGGGTCGTCGAGCATGTCCAGATGGGCGTGGGTGTCGGCGCTGCGCGCGCCGAGCCTCGGGAGCTCCACCGGTCCGGCCACCATCCGCGGCTCCGCCTCCTCGCCTAGCCCTCGTCGTAGATGCGGGGGAACAGCGGCTCGCCCTTGTCCACGCTCGCCCCGACCAGGAGTCCGCCCCAAGCTGCAGCGCCAGCGATGTCCTCGACCGCGGCGACCTCGCCCAGCCCGAGACGCCGCCACACCTCGGCGGAGGTGGCGGGCATGAACGGGGCTGCGAAGAGAGCGGCGACCCTCACACACTCCAGCGCGTTGTGGATGACCTCGCTCAGCCTGACGGCAGATGAAGGCTCCTTCGCGAGGTTCCAGGGCGCCTGCGTCTCGACGTAGTGGTTCGCCCTCTTCACCAACGTCCAGACGGCCTCCAGCGCGCCCGCGTAGTCGAGCGCCGCCATGCGCTCCTCGAAGCCCGCGGGCAGTGCCGAGACGATCTGGCGGAGCTCGGCGTCCGCCTCGGTCGCACAGGACGGCTCGGGCAGCGGGGGCACCTTGCCCTCCACGTACTTGCCGGCGATGTTGAGCACCCGCGAGACCAGGTTGCCCCAGTCGTTGGCCAGGTCACCGTTGTACCGCTGGACCATCGCCTCCATGGACACGGAGCCGTCGGCGCCGAACTGGACGTCTCGCATGAAGTAGTAGCGGTAGGCGTCGGCTCCGAAAGTGGCGACAAGGTCCGCCGGTGCCACGGCGTTTCCCTTGGACTTGCTCATCTTCTCGCCCTTGGTGAGCAGGAACCCGTGCGCGAACACCTGCTCGGGCAGAGGGACCCCGGCGGCCATGAGCATCGCCGGCCAGATGACGCAGTGGAAGCGGATGATGTCCTTGCCCACGAAGTGGACCTGGGCGGGCCAGTAGCGGGCGAACCGCTCCGCGAGCTCCGGGTCGTCGGACCCGTAGCCCGCCGCGGTGATGTAGTTGAGCAGCGCGTCGATCCAGACGTAGGTGACGTGACCCTCGTCGAACGGGAGCGGGACCCCCCACTGGAACGCCGTCCGGGAGATGGAAAGGTCGCGAAGGCCGCCGCGGACGAACGAGACCACCTCGTTGCGCCGGGTCTCGGGCTGGATGAAGAGGGGATTGTCCTCGTAGTGCGCCAGCAGCGCGTCCGCGAAGTCCGAGAGCCTGAAGAACCAGTTCTCCTCACGGACGGGCTCCACGTCCCGGCCGCATCCGGGGCACTTCCCCTCCTCGAGCTGCTCTGCGGTCCAGAACGTCTCGTCGGGCACGCAGTACCAGCCCTCGTAGACCCCCTTGTAGAGGTGGCCCCCGTCGTGCAGCGCCTGCCAGAAGGCCCCGACCCCGCGCTTGTGGCGCTCCTCGGTGGTGCGGATGAAGTCGTCGTTGGAGATCTCGAGCATCTCCCAGGCCTCGAGGAACCTGGGTGCGATCGAGTCGCACCACTCCTGAGGGGTGGCGCCGGCGTCAGCCGCAGCCTGCGCCACCTTCTGACCGTGCTCGTCGAGTCCCGTCAGGAAGAACACGTCGTGCCCGGTCATCCTCCGGTAGCGGCAGAGGACGTCCGCGGCGATGGTCGTGTAAGCCGTCCCCAGGTGAGGGACGGAGTTCACGTAGTAGATGGGGGTGGTCGCGTAGAAGGTGGGCCTGGACATGCGTTATGCTTCCCGTCCTGTTGGGCAATCATTGGAAGTAACCGCGTCTCCCCGAGCACGAATGATACAGCACCGTTCGGGGCGCTTCGGTCAGGGAAGAGGTGCCACATGCGAGACACCGGAATCGTCAGGCGCGTCGACGATCTGGGGCGTATCGTCATCCCTATGGAGCTTCGCCGCACTCTGGGGATCGACGTCAGAAGCCCGATAGCCATCTTCACCGAAGGCGACCGCATCATCCTCCAGAAACACACGGACGCGTGCGTCTTCTGCGGAGCGGTCGACAGCGTCGCCCAGGTCAAGAAGCGCTCTGTCTGCACATCCTGCGTGAAGGACATCAAGAAGGGCTAGACGCCCGGCGGGCTGGCGTCCTCGCTCCCATGCCGCAGCGAGGCCTCGTACGCGGCACTGCGAGAGACCCCGCACCGGTCCGCGACGGCGCGAGCCGCTTCCTTCCGCGACGAGCCCGCGGCCACCTGTTCGGCCACCTGGCGGGCCAGCTCGGCGCCGTCTGGTGGGTGCTGCCGCGACCCGGGGCCGACGAGCAGCACGACCTCCCCCTTCAGGCCCTCCCTGCCTTCCAGATCCGCGGCCACCTCCTCGACGGTCCCCCGTACCACCTCCTCATGGAGCTTCGTGAGCTCCCTGGCGACGGCCGCCCGGCGTCCGGGCAGCACCGATGCGAGCAGCGACATCGTGCTCGCCGCGCGCCTCGGCGACTCGTAGAAGACCAGGGTCGCGTCGAGCGACCCGAGGTCCGCGAGACGGCGGGCCGCCTCGCCGGCCTTGCGAGGCAGGAAGCCGGCGAAGTGGAAGGCGTGGGTGGGAAGCCCGCTGGCGACCAGGGCGGCCAGGATGGCCGAAGGACCCGGCAGCACCTCCACGGCGAGTCCAGCTTCAAGACACGCGGCCACGAGCCGGGATCCCGGATCCGACACACCGGGAGTGCCAGCGTCGGAGACCAGGGCGACGAGTCCGCCCTCGGCGATCCTGGCGAGCACCCGCGGAGTGACCCTCCCGGCGACGTGCTCGTCGTAGCGCTCCATCGGGGTCTCGATCCCGTAGCGCGCGAGCAGCCTGCGAGTCACCCGGGTGTCCTCGGCGCAGACGACGTCGGCTTCCCGAAGCGCGTCGAGAACGCGGATGGTGACGTCGCCGAGGTTGCCGATCGGCGTGGCGCAGACCAGCAGCCGACCGCCCTCAGGCATCGACGCGGCCGGGAGGCGCCCCCTCGTCCGCGCCTTCGCCGGCGGGCAGGTCTGGCGGCTCGGACGCCGCTAGCGGGTAGATCGCGACAGGCTCCTCGACCGGGGCGGGCGAGGAGGGCGGTGCCGGCGAGGCCGGCGGCGCGGGAGCCTGCGGGATCACAACGGTTGACGCGAGCGCTTCGCGACCAGTGAGTCTCCGCCACCAGATGGTCCACAGTGCGGAGGTGAAGGTTCCCCATGCGGCCGAGAACGCGAAGATGATGACCCCGAACACCGCCGCGGCCACGACGACGATCCCGACGAACGCCGCCGTCTCACCGGCGACCGCGACACCTGCCGCCATGACAGTGACGGCGAGCGCGGGCACGATGAGCAGCAGTGTCAGGGCGATCGCGACGCCGACGTTCAAAGCCCAGTTCAGCAGGTACACGAGTGCCGTGTCCTTGAACCTGTGCCGCAGGGCGCCCCAAGCGGCACCGATCGCCCGCACCGCCGGCATATCCTCGAGCACCGCGTAGCGCAGGCCGACGATCTGCAGCACACCCAACACGACGCCGAGCGGGAGCATGAGCAGCAGGACGGCAACTCCGCCGCACAGCCCCGGCAGCGCCTCAGGCCCCATCCCCCCGTCGGCGAGCAGGAGGCGCGCGATCGGGAAGAGGAACAGGATGAACGCGAACAGGCCCATGACAAGCAGCGGCAGACCCAGCACGAGGTCGAGCAGGAACACCCTGCCCCACTTGGCGAACCCCTCCGACCAGGCGCCCCCGACGCCCAAGCTCGCGCCGGACTCCGCCCCGTCGACCGCCGCGACCAAACCTGCGCGAGCCGCGATACTCAGGATCCACCAGACCACCACGACGACGGCCAACGCCAGGCCGACGGCGATGATGACAGGGAGGAAGGCGGTGATGTGCTCCATCAACGCCGCAGGCGAGTCCGCCCACCGAGCGAAGCCGTCTTCGCTGCCTCCGTCGAGACCGGACCCGCCGCCGCCGCCGAGGCCCGACCCTCCACCACCCGGGCCCGTGACCCCTGCGAACAAACCGAGGACCCACATGGCCTTGTGTCGCCAGGTGAACATCCATGCCCTCTTGAGGATCCCCGCGTAGTCCATCCAGGAGCACCTTTCGGTCGGTCAGTCCAGCGTGCGCATGTCGTAGCGGCTCGTACCGAGGCCCATGGACTCGGCGTATCGGATGGCGTGGGTGCCGTCGACCCCGGAGATCAGGGCGAACTTGTCGTCTCCGGGAACCATGTCCTGACCGCGGGTCCCCCGCACCCCTGGCGCCTGGACCACGAGGTCGTACGCCGCTCTCTCGATGGCGACGATGTCGTGCGAGGCCAGCACCCCGATGTCGGGCACCACACCGGCGTCGGAGAAGTGCCAACAGTCGCAGTCCGGCGAGATGTCGGTAAGGAACGACAGGTAGACGACCTTGCCTCGCTTCCCCTGCAGGGCCCCGGCCACGTGCTCGACGATCTTCTCCTGTATCGCCTCTGGGGTCGTCTCCCACTGGGTGGCGATGGCGGCCTCGGGGCACGCCGCCACGCACTCGCCGCAGCCGTAGCATGCGTCATGGTCGATACGCGCGACACGGTCGGGTCCTATCGAGACGGCATCCACGGGGCACCACTTCACGCATCGCCCGCAGGCCGTGCATTTCTCGGAGCGGACCTCGGGCCGGAAATCCGCGTGCATCCGCTGCTTGGCCGACCGGCAGCCCAGACCCATCCCGACGTTCTTGAGCGCCCCGCCGAACCCGGTCGCCTCGTGTCCCTTGACGTGGGTGACCACGACCATCGCGTCGGCGTGGACCGCAGCCGATCCGATCCGGACGTCCTCGAAGTGCGTGCCCCCCTCGATGCGGACGCTGACGGCCTCGCGCCCATCCAGTCCGTCGGCGATGACGATCGGCGCCTCCACCGTCGCGAAGGAGAAACCGTTGCGTATCGCACAGGCGACGTGGTCGACGGCGTTCCCTCTCGACCCCCGGTACAGGGTGTTGGCGTCCGTCAGGAACGGCCGGCCGCCGGCTTCCTTGATCAGCCGGACGACCTCGCGGACGAACACCGGGTTCACAAAGCCGGTGTTGCCGGTCTCGCCGAAGTGCAGCTTCACCGCGACGAGGTCGCCTTCGCTGATCGCGTCGGCCAGGCCGGCGCGCTGTAGGATCCGCCCCGCCCGTCCGACCAGCGAGTCTTTTCGTTGCGTCCTCATCGGCGCGAACCACACCACAGACGGGCGGATGACCACACCGCCGGTCCCGGCCGCGGCTGCGCCGGAAGGACTCGCCGCGGTCCCGGCGGGAGGCGGCGCATGAGTGGCGAAGAGGGCGGGCTCCGCCTCCGGTGCTTCAAGGTCCGCCGGCTCCTGCTCCCACGCCTCAGGGCCCTCCTCTACCACCTCGGCGGACTCGTCCGACAGCTCGCCGAAGGACAGACCCGTCGGCTCCGGGGCCTCCATGTCGTCCCCGTCGCACTCCTCGGCGCCGCCCAGCACCGAACGTGCGAACGCGAGGTCGACGACGGCTCCGCGCGCCAGCGCGACCGTATGGACCTGGATGAGCGCCCCTTTGAGCCGCTGCTTGGACACGGCCTTGTCGGCGACGTACTCGATCACGTCCTCGGGGGTGCCGAGTCCCTCTCGCTCCGCCTTCTCTCGGACGAGCCGGATGCGCTCCTCGCGGGACTCGATCAGTTCGCCCGACACGTCCACTCCTTCAGCTCGCACGGCGCGGTCTAGCGGTGCAGGCCCTCGCGGGCGTCGTACTCGTCGAACGCCAGTGCCGCCGCGCCCATCACACCCGCGTCGTTGCCAAGGTCGGCGCGCACGAACCGCGCATCCTTGCGGCCCGCCAGCGCCTGGTCCCTGACGACCTGCTCGGCGCGCTCGAACATCGCGTCGGCACCCTCGGCGACACCTCCGCCGATGACGACCATCTGAGGGTTGAGCACGTTCACGAACCCGACCAGGGCCTGGCCCAGCTTCTCGCCCACGTCGGTCAGGATGTCGAGGGCCCCGGCGTCGCCGGCTCTCGCGGCCTCGACGACGGTGTCGGCCCCCACCTCATCGACGGAACCCCCGGCCAGCTCGCGCAGACGGCTGCCGCGGAACTCCGAAGCCAGGGCGCGACCCCGCTCGGCTATCGCGCGACGGCTGACGAACGACTCGAGGTGCCCCCTGCCTCCACAAGGGCAGTCAGGGCCGTCGAGGTCCAGTACGACGTGACCGACCTCACCTCCCAGGCCCCGCGTGCCGCGATAGGGCTGCGCCCCGAGGAACATCCCGCCGCCGACGCCGGTGCCGATGGTCAGCATCAGGAAGTCCCGAACCCCCTTGGCCGCCCCGAAACGGTACTCCCCCAGCGCCGCGCAGTTGCCGTCGTTGTCGATAGTCACCTCGCGCTTGACGCGGGACATGACCAGCCCGCGCACGTCCACCCCGGCCAGCGGGAGGTTGGTGCAGAACTCGACGGACTGCCTGCGGAAGTCTATCTGAGCTGGAAGACCGATCCCGACGCCGGCGATCTCTGAGGGGTGAGGTCCGCCAGATACGCCCGTCACCATCTCGACGATCGCGTCGACGATCGCGAAGGGACCCTGAGCCGCGGGGGTGAGCACCCTTTGCTCGGACAGCATCCGTCCGCCGCGCTCGACGAGGCCCGCAGCGATCCTGGTTCCGCCGACGTCGATCCCAACCGCGTAGGTCGTGCGCATCAGACCTCCCTCGCGCGGGTAGAGGCGCTAGCGCACCGTCGCCGCGCCCGACCGCCCGATGATATCAGTAGTCCCAGTGGATGCCCCGGTCGCGGATGAGGCCGAGCGCCTTCATCTTCTCGAGCATCTCCCCCTCAGTGACCCCGAAGAGCCTGGCGAGATACCGGTAGTCGTTGAACCACTTCCTGGCCTCCTGGGCGACCATCTCCCCAGGGAGCACCAGCTCGGCGCCGATTACGTCCGCGACCCGGTGCTCTGAGGCGCCCCTGGGGTAGGAGGTCCCCTCGACGCGGAGGACCTCGATGATGTGGCCGAGCATGTGCGCGAGAGTGTTCCTCTGGTGCTGCTCGTCTCTCGTCGTGTTCACGATCATCACCGGGAGGCCGTCCTCGGCGACGATCGCCCCCGAGAAGAACGAGGGCAGCCGGACCTTGCGCACCGGGACCCCGATCTTTCCAGCCACCGCCGTCATGTCCAAAGGCGGCTCGAAAAAGCCGGCGTCGTTGAGCGCCTGCTGCGCGGTCTCTCGGTAGAACACGTCGGTCCGTATGGCCAACGCCCGGACACCTTCCATCGTCACAACAGGGATTCGGCACAGTAAATATCGGCCAATAGCCCGTGCGCTAGACAGTCAGTCGGGAATGCTACACCTAGTGAATGGATGGTGAGCGCGGTCATAGCGCACAGCGCGCCGCGACTGTACTCTCGACCGGCGGACCTGTGACCGTACCGCGGGAGGAGGACGGTGGACCGGGTAGCGACAGCAAGAGCCGAGGAGATGCTCAGGCTCCTCGCGTCCGCGGCTTCGGCCGCGCGACTCTATCCGCCTAACAGTGACATCCCCCGCGAGGCGCTCGATCGGTTCGTGGGCTTCGCCAACACCGCCACCGCCGCGCTCGGGCAGCTTCGCTACACCGTGGAGCCTCACTGGTTCCGCGACGGCGACACCCCCATGGGCGCGGGCGCCAGCGCGGTGATGACGCTCGCCGAGGCGCTGCACTCGATGCAGGCGGGGCAGCTCGTGGTGGCGCCCGACATCACCCGTGACGAGGTTGCGGAGTTCGTCCGCGTCGTCAACCTCGAGCCCCTCTCGGTACGGCAGTCCGGCGGGCTCCGTGCGGCCCTCTGTGCGGCGGGCGTTTCCCGTCTCGCGGTCATCGAGGTCACGCTTCGCGCCAGCGAAGGGCAGGGACTGCTCGGGGTGGACCTGACCGCCGCGCCCCTGGACGAGATCGCGGCGTGCACCGCCGCGGCCGCCGAGCGTTGGGCCGACGAGGCGTCCGGCGGCCAGGCCACAGACGAGATGTCGCAGGCGCTGGGGCAGCTCGAAGACGCCACGCGCGCTCTGGCGATGCAGCGGGTCGCGCAGGCCCTCATGCGCCTCGACGAACGAACGCGGGAACGCGTGCTCTCCGCGGCGCTCGTGCCGGACACAGCCGGGAACCGCATGAGCGGATGCCTCGCGGTCATCGCGCGGATGAACCCCGCCTCGCTGGCCCGGTTGATCGCGCTGACGGCGGACCGGATGGGCGCCGACCCGGCGCACCTGCTCCCTGGGATGGACCTGCCGCCCGAAGTGCTCGAGCAGGTCATGCGCCTGATCTCTCCCTCACCGAGGAGTGAGGCTGATTGCGGCGTGCCCGCGCAGGTCGACGCCGCGGCGATCACAGCCGATCTCGGAGGCGATGACGACCGACCCGAGATCGAGCGCCAGGTGTCGCTGGCCGCGCCGCAGCACGCCACCGGCAGAGCGCTGGTGACGACCGTGCGGGTGTCGCGCACGCACGCCACGGAGGAGACCGTCGCGGCGATCGGGCACGCCCTCCCCGGTGCCACTCGTGACGGAGCGCTGGTGGAGGTCAGGGAGGCGCTGAGGCGTCTGGACGAGCTTCGCGAGGTCCCCGCTCTCACCGAGGCGTCAGATCGCGCAAGGGCCACGCTGGCCGACCAGGCGCTCCTTCGCGAGCTGTGCCGCGCCCCGCTCACCGACGCGGACGCGGCCGTCGCGGGCGAGATACTCGCCGCCGCCGGCCCCGCCGGGGCCCAGGCGCTGCTCGAGTCCTTCACCACGACCGACGAGTACCGCCGGTCGCTCATGCGACCGGCGCTGCGGAGCATGAGCGACCAGATCCTCAACGTCGCCAGCCGCCTGCTGCGTGGCGAGAGCGCCGATCTTGCCTCGGCCGTGCTCAAGACGCTGCCGCACCTCGGCGACAGACGCGCCGTGCCCGTCATCGCCGCCGCGCTGGAGAACGTCGACGCGACAGTCCGCGAATCAGCGCTCGGCGCCCTGGCCGGCTCCGGGAGCGCAGAGGCGGTGCAGGTCCTCGCGAAGTCCCTGTCACACTGGGACCCCGGCACCCGCCGGCACGCGGCCCGCGAGCTGGGCCGCATACGGGCGACGGACGCGCTTCCGGCGTTACTTCGGGTGCTCGATGAAATACAGTTGTTCGAGCGAAACTACGAACTGAAGAAGGAAGTCATCAGGAGCGTCGAAGCGATCGGCTCTCCAAGAGCCATCCCGGTGCTCAAGCGAGTAGCCTCCATGGGGTGGCCGTACGGACGGAAGCACAAGGAGTTGAGGTTCCTCGCGAGGAACGCCATCTCGAGACTGTCGGAGGCCGAGGAGGAGAGGAGCTGAGGCGGCATGATCGACGATGACCACCTCGAGTCACCAGAGGAGATGGCGACGCAGACTGGCCCCGGCTCGGACGCGCCGTTCGCCACTCCGAACAAGCACGCCAAGGCCAAGGAGCTCATCCGCGCCATAGCGGTGGGCCAGAACAACGCCACGCTGTACCCCGACTCCCACCCGCTGGTGGCGCAGGGGCTGCAGGACATCGTCGAGGCGGTGCACGCGCTGGCCGACATGGGCTTCGAGGAAGTGACCGTCAACGTCTACAAGGGGACCCTGTTCCTCGAGAACCAGGTCTTCCCCGAGGAGAGCGTCACTCATCGCAAGCTGATCGAGGACCTGCTCGCACGCGGGGTGTCCGCCATCACTCTGGAGGACTCGATCAACCCCGCCGACGCGCGCGCGCTGGTGAAGCTGATCGTCGACACCGACATCTCCGACATCGAATCGGCCAGACGCTCATTGGAGCTCGACGGCGTGGCCTCCGTGAGCGTCAGCGAGACCACCGCCCTGGACGAGGATCGCTCCAAGGCGGAGGACCGCGAGAGCAAGACCCGCTCGAAAGAGGCGTACGACCTTGGCATCGCGGTGATGCAGGACGTCGAGACCCAGACGAAGCTGGGCAAAGCGTTCGAGGCCGGGCCGCTTCAGGGCTTGGTCAACACGCTGCTCGACAACCTGTTCCGCGACCCGGCGGCCGTGCTGGGCTTGACGGCGATCAAGGGGCACGACGACTACACGCTGAACCACGCGATCAACGTGTGCATCCTTTCCCTGTCGTTCGGGGCCTCGATCGGCCTGGACTCGGATTCGCTCAGGTCGCTGGGCCTGTCGGCGCTCCTGTACGACCTTGGGAAGGTCCGCATCCCCGAGGACATCCTCGCCAAGGAGGGACCGCTGACCAGTGACGAGTGGCAGATCGTCAAGAGCCACGCATCCGAGGGTGCCGACCTGCTCAAGAGGATCCAGCTCGTGGACCAGATGCCGATGGTGGTCGCGTACGAGCATCACCAGCGTCACGACCTCCAGGGCTACCCCGAGGTGGAGTCCGGGACCGAGCAGCACCTGTTCAGCAAGGTGGTCGCGCTGTGTGACGCCTACGACGCGATGACGACACGCCGCCCGTTCAGGCGCGAGATCCGCCCCGACAAGGCGCTGGCGGTACTGATGCAAGGGCGAGGTAAGGCGTATGACCCCTCGCTGACCAAGAGCTTCGTGCAGATGCTCGGCATCTATCCGATGGGCGCCATCGTCAGGCTCTCCGACGGAACGACCGGGGTGGTGTACCGCGTCAACCGCGACGACCTGCTGCGCCCCCGGGTCAAGGTCCTTTCCGACGCTTCCGGGCGTTGGTACGAGGAGCCGCCGGTGGTGGACCTCAGGCTGATCGATCCGACATCCGGGCTGCCCAGCTGCTCCATCGTCGAGGCGGTCCCCAGCGCCGAGGCCGGCATAGACGACGTGTGGCAGTACCTCTGAGCGTGAGCGCCCGGCCCATGCACTGGCCCCTGACGGTCGCGGCGCGCGAGCCCGCTCACACCCAGCCGCGCTCCCGGTACAGCTTCAGGCCGAGCTTGAGCGCGTCCTCCACCTGCCGCCTGAGCTGGGGCGTCAGCTCCCTGACGTGGAAGCAGGACTTCCCCCTGAGCAGTCTCATCAGATCAGGGCCGAGAAGAGCCTCCGCCTCGCCATGGGTGTAGACAGGCATGTAGTACAACCCGACGTAGCTCTTCTGGACGACAAGCCCGGCGAAGTAGACCGAGTCCCTGCTCCTGCCGTCGATGACAACATCCCTTTCCGACCAAAGATCGTAGTAGCCGGGCTCGTCGCGGCGGGGCGAGAAGTGCTTCCCGTAGGGTGCGAGCAAGGCCTTGATCTCGTCGAACAGGGGCAGGAGCTCGGGGTTCTTCACGGTCACAAGACGTCTCCTCGGTCGGCGGGCCAACGGGGATGTACCCCGCGGTACGGTCCTGGAAGCGCGACAGCCACCAAGAGCGGCCCTGTAGGATGTGGCGCTCGCCGAACGCCGATGACCCCGACGGGATCTCGGCGCGGCGGTTGGTACCGGGGATGGGCGCGTCGACATCCGCGATCGT
>JBBIJK010000042.1:0-1546 GCA_037445995.1 Actinomycetota bacterium
ACGTCCCCTTGCCATCCACGAGCAGAATCGGGCAGTCTCGCACGCCCGCAAGGGCAGCCGCGCCAAGGGCGTCTGGGAAGTTGCGGCCCGTGGCGATGATCACGGCGGTGCACTCGCCGGAAGCGAAGCCCTCGCGGCTGACGGCGATGGCGGTGTCGTAGCGCGAAGTTCCCGAGAGCTCGCCTACGGCCGACACCTTGATGATGACGGTGGCGGGAGCGGAGACGCTCAGGCCGTCTGTCACCGTGTAGGTGAAGGAGTCCTGGCCCGCAAAGCCCGGGGCAGGCCTGTAGACAAAGGATCCGTCAGCGTTCACCGTCACGGTGCCGCTAGCGGGATCGGTGCGGTCCGCGACGGCTAGGGGATCACCATCGGCATCAGTGTCGTTGGCAAGCACGCCGGGGGCCGCCACAGAAAGCGTGGAACCCTGAGAGGTCGTGTAGGTCTCCCCTGCCGCAACCGGGGCGGTGTTGGTGACAGCGATCGTGACCGAGACGGCCTCAGAGTCGGTCACACCGTCGTTTGCCCTGTAGGTGAAGGTCACCTCGCCTGTGAAGCCCGCGGGCGGCGTGTAGACAAACGAGCCGTCCTCTTCAAGCGCCAGGGTGCCCGAAGTCACGTCGTCGACAAGGACGGCCGTGATGGGGTCGCCATCGGCGTCAGAGTCGTTAGAGAGCACGCCCTCCCCGGCCTCGACGGTCAGCGCCACGTTCTTGGCCGTGGTGTAGTCGTCGGCCAGCGCCACAGGGGCGCTGATTCTCTCAGAAGTGAGTGTGAGCGACAGCAGCTCAGGCGTCGACACGCCTTCCGAGGAGAGACGCACCTCGAGGTCGATGTAGCGCTCGCGCGGCACCTGCGAGAGATCACCCTGCCACGCGAAATCCCCGTAGGCGCTGCCGAAGTAGTTGCCCGAGCCGCTCGTCCAGTCGATCGCCTGCCCGTCGCGACCCAGCGGCTCAGACCAGGCGATCCCGTCGCCCGACACCCGGACGGCGATCTTGACCGACCCGTGCGGCCGCAGGGCGGAGATCTGTGCCGCAAGCCCGCTCCAGGCGCGGAATCCCGGCTCGTCCGCGAAGGCGCGCAGCCCGACAGCCGAACCGGTGCCGCCGATCGCGCCGGAGCGAGCCCCCAAGCCGACCGAGGTCCAGCCCGAGACGTCACACTGGCCGTACCAGTTATCTCCAACGGCCACTACGGTGCCGTCTCTCCTGAGGCCGACGGTGTGTGAGCCGGCCGCCGAGAGGGCGACGATGTCCGTCCAGCCTGAGACGTTGCACTCGCCATAGGCGTTCCATCCCACGGCCACCACGGTGTCGTCTTTTCTAAGGCCGGCGGTGTGGAAGCCGCCCGCCGATAGGGCGGCGATGTCCGTCCAGCCCGAGACGTTGCACTGGCCATTGTCGTTCCATCCCGAAGCCACTACAGTGCCGTCGCTCCTGAGGCCGACGGTGTGTATGCCGCCCGCCGAGATGGCGACAATGTCCGTCCAGCCTGAGACGTTGCACTCGCCATAGGCGTTCCATCCCACAGCCACCACGGTGCC
>JBBIJK010000042.1:1655-10421 GCA_037445995.1 Actinomycetota bacterium
TCCCACGGCCACCACGGTGCCGTCGCTCCTGAGGCCGGCGGTGTGGAATCCGTCCGTCGCAACGGCGACGATGTCGGTCCAGCCCGAGACGTTGCACTGGCCATTGTCGTTATCTCCCACCGCCACTACGGTGCCGTCGCTCTTAAGGCCGACGGTGTTGTAGTAGCCCGCCGAGAGAGCGACGATGTCCGTCCAGCCCGAAACGTTGCACTGGCCGTACAAGTTGTCTCCCACCGCCACTACGGTGCCGTCGCTCTTAAGGCCGACGGTGTGGTAGACGCCAGCCGAGAGGGCCTCGGAAACCCCCGACAGCGTCACGCTCCCCGGGACGCGCACAGTCGAAAGACCGCTCCTCGTCGTCGTCTGCCCCGTGGTGGACGCGTTCGTCTCGAAGTCCGCCCGGCTGTCCCAGGTCACGCTCGCGGTGCCCGCGGCGGCCGGGGATGGGGTGTGCAGCTGGAGCGGCCCTCCCGCAATGAGGAGCGCGAGCAGCAGCGAAACGGCGCGCCCGCGCCTTCCGGGAACCGTGCACCGGAGCCTAGTGTGATCCACAGGAAACCTCCTCGGCAACTCCGGGGCGCGGCCCGCGCCCCGACTCCAACGCCCCGGGCACCTCCCGCCGCCGTTACGTTGGAAGCGTACCACGCAGGCGCAGGTCGAGCCCCGGGGCGACCTCTCGCCTGCCGGCGGTCACCCTTCGCGCTCATCCGACGATATCTCGGGCACCATGGGGCCCTCGATGGACGGCTTGAGCGTCGCCCTCAGCCGCCCGGGAAGCCTCAGCAGCGCCATGCCTTCGGCCAACATCATCCCTGCGAGGATCAGCGCCGCCCCGAGTGTGCCGGCTAGCCCAAGGCGATCGCCGGCCAGCAGCCACCCGAAGAGACCGCCGAACGCGGGCTCGGTGGTGAGGATCAGGGCTGTCCGCGTAGGCGAAAGGTACCGCTGGGCGTAGGTCTGGACGGCGAAAGCCGCAGCGGATGCGACGATCCCTGTCACCAGGAGGGCCGACCACAGGCCCCACCCTCGCGGAAACGGTGCCGCCTCGCTAGCGACCGAGATGCCGGCACAGACCACGGCGACCGTCGCCAGCTGCACGAGGGTCAGCGCGATCGGGTCGGAATCGCGCCCCGGGCCTCCCAGCACGATCATGTGCGCCGAGTACGCCACCGCGCACAGGAGCACGCGGGTCTCACCCGAACCCCAACCGTCGACCCCGCCTGTCAGCAGCCACATGCCGAGCACCGCCAGGGCGATTCCCGCCAGCGCGAGCCGGTTGGGCGCACGCCGGAGGAGCAGAAGCTGCATGGCGGGGGTCAGGACGACAAACATCCCGGTGATGAACGCCGCCTTGGATGCGGAGGTGTCCATCAGGCCCCACGTCTGGAAGACGTACCCGGCAGTCAGCATCAGCCCGGCGAGCACGCCCACCGCCAGCGTCTGTCGTCGCAAGCGCCTGAGGGCCAGCGGGAACAGAACCAGGAACGCCGCAGTGGCGATGCCGAAGCGCCATCCAAGGAAGGCGTAGAGCGGGAATGTCGCCACGGCGTCCTTCACCATCACGAAAGTCCAGCCCCATACGGCGGCCACGGCCACGAGGGCTCCGGTCACGGCCAGAGACCTGCCTGTGCCGACGTGCGCCGAGCCGTCTGAGCCGCCTAGGGAGGTCCCGCCCGTCAAGCTCCCGCCTCCGGAGCGGCCATCTCCTCGGGGAGCGGGACGCGCGGCGCGTCGGACCACAGGCGTTCCAGACGATAGAACTCGCGCTCCGCTGGCTGGAAGACGTGGACCACGACGTCGCCGAAGTCCAGGAGCACCCACTTGGCCTCAGACTCGCCTTCCCGTCCCTTGACCCTGAGCCCGGCGTCCCGGAGGCGGTCCTCCACCTCCTCGGCGATGGTGCGGACCTGTCTGTCCGTACCGCCGGTGGCGATCACGAAGTAGTCGGTCACCACCATCTGCCCGGTGACCTCCATGACCACGAGATCGGCTGCTTTCTTGTCCGAAGCAGCCTCCGCGGCCAGCAACGCGAACTCCTTGGCCTCCAGTGCCGATCCTTTCATCATGCGCTACCCATCTCCCGCAGGGGGCTTGAAATCCTTTCCGATGATCACTATCACGTCCGCGATCTCCTGCTCGGACTCCTGCGCCACGACCGAGCCCACCTTCAGGGCCTCGCGCACGCGCTCGCCATCGGCGGCTTCGCCGCTGTGGACCGCGATCACAGTGCGGGCGTAGTCGAAGTTGTCGGCGTTGCCCGTCCCGACGACCCTGAAGCCGGCGCGGACCAGGGACTTGGCGGCTACGGCGGCGATCGTGGGAGCCCCCGACCCGTTGTACACGATGACGCTCACGGCACCGCCGTCCATGCCAGGTCGCACGCCCCACCACTCCGCGATCAGGTCATCGACCTTCTCGCGCTCAGCCTCCAGATACTCCTCTTCGCCGAGGCTGATGGGCTTGACGGGCAACGGGGCGATGCCGATCTTGGGTCCCGCGGCGGACGACATAACCGGGCCGAGCCTGGACCGCTCCGCCTCCGTGAGGTTGTCGGCGGACGCCACACCCAGGAGTCCCGCGACGCTCTGCGATTCCAGCGCCGTCTGGTATGCGGCCTTGTCCACTATCACGTAACGCTCGAACTGGACACCCAGGAAGTTGGAGACGGCGATCAACGCATCCGGCGCGCCGCCGGCCAGACTGTCTCCGATGCGCTCGAAACCCCTGCCCGGGACTTCCGCGAAGACCGTGGCCGGGATGGCGAGTCCCCAGACCTGCTTCTCGCTGGCATCCACCCTCAGGGCCAGGAAAGCATGTGCCCGCTCGCCGTCACGCGCGATGACCAGGAGGTTGTCGCGGACATCGGTCGCAACCACGCCTCCCGGCCCGGTCCTCCCATCGTCCCTGTGAGCGAGCCAGCGGGCCACGGCGTTCACGCCGGTCGCTATGGCCAGAAGCAGCAGCACCGCGACGATCGCCCCCGCCACGCTCAGTACGCCGACCCTGCCGGCGAGCCATGCGTAGCGGCCCGCGCGGTCGACCGCGGCGGTCACGTGCTCCATGTGCGCGTGCGCCTTCTGCGCCTTGCGCGCTTTCTTGGCGGTCCTCGATCCGCGCTTGGAGGCGCGGTACCCCGTGGGCATCTCGGGGGCTGGCTGGCGCGCGCCGCGGCGCCGCGGGATGTCGGTCGTGGCCCGGATCTCCTCGCCGTCCTGCTCGACGGGCTCCTTCTTGCGTCCGCGTGTCATGGCCTCACCACACCGACCATGGAGTTCCACGAATCCAGCGCTCTTGGGTGGATCCGCTTGCGGCCACGGACCAGGCCTTCAAGAGTGTGCTGAAGCGCGCGGACGTACAACTCGTCGAGCTCCACCTTCCCGACGGCGTCCCGCAGCTCCTCGACGCCGTCCCAGCGCCTGCCAGGTTCGACCATGTCCGCGACGTAGACGACCATGGCAAGCCCGTCATCTCCAGCGGGACCCAGCGTATGCCCCTCGATGGCTGAGAGCACCTCGGCCTCGATCCATGGCCAGGTCTGGCCGATCTCCTCGGCGCCGACCCTCGCATGCAGGAGGTATGGCCTGGAGTACTCGATGGCGTTGACCGACAGACCGAACCGGTCCGCGGCGGCCAGGAGATACTCGTCAGACTCGTCCCGCGACCAGTCATGGAGCAGTCCCGCCATCTCGGCGGCATCCGCGTCGGCTCCGTACACTGCGGCGATCTCACGGGCGGTCACCGACACCGCCTGACAGTGCGCGAAGGAGCCGTGCGTCAGGCGACCCGCCAGGACCTCGCGCACCTCCCCCATCCGCTCGCCTGTCATCCCTGAACCCCACCGTAGAGCCCGTGAGAGTCGATGTAGGCGGCGACCGGCGCGGGTACCGAACCACGCCACGCCCCGCCCTCGCGGACACGCCTCCGGATCTCGGTCGACGACTCGGGGCGCGTCTCCATCTCGATCAGCCTGGAGCGCACCGCAAGCCCGTCAGCCGATACGCGCCGAAGCGCGTCCTCCAAGGACAGTCCCGGGCGCTCCGCGACTAGGAATGTGCACATCTTCGCAACCCGTCCGGCATCCTTCCACAATGGCAGCTCGACCAGGGCGTCCGTGCCTACGATGAAACCGATCCACCCGCCGGGACCTTCGGCGGCAGCGACGGCCTCAAGGGTGTCCACCGTGTAGGTCGGGCCGGGACGATCCACCTCCATGGACGAGACCGAGAAGCGAGCATCGGCCTCGGCGGCCAGCGCCGTCATGGCGAGCCGGTCGGTCGTGTGACTCACCTGTTCCGGCGACTTGAGAGCGGGATGTCCAGCCGGCATGAGCACCACCTTGTCCAGACCGAACGCGTCAGCGGCCGCACGCGCGATGGCGATGTGACCGTTGTGGACGGGATCGAACGTCCCGCCCATGATACCGAGCCGGCGGCTCACGCTCACTCGCGGATCTGACCGCTCCCGTACCCGACCCACTTCGTCGAGGTCAGCGCAGCCAACCCCATGGGGCCCCGGGCGTGGAGCTTCTGGGTCGAGATCCCGATCTCGGCGCCCAACCCGAACTCGCCGCCGTCCGTGAAGCGTGTGGAGGCGTTCACGTAGACCGCTGCGGCGTCCACTCCCTCCACGAAGCGCCGGGCGGCATCGTAGTCCGAGGTGACGATGGCTTCCGAGTGCTTCGTGCCGTACTTTGCGATGTGGTCGAGCGCTCCTTCGATCCCCTCCACCACCCGACACGCGATCTTCAGGTCCAGGTACTCCGCGTGCCAATCCTCCTCGCTGGCCGACTGGATCCGGGTGATGGCGCCCAAGGACCGGGTGCGCTCATCCCCGTACACCGTGACACCGTTCTCCTCGAGCTCCTTGAGGATCGGCGGGAGCATCTTGTCGTAGACGTCGGCGTCCACGAGCAGCGTCTCGGCCGCGTTGCACACGCCGGGCCTCTGCACCTTTGCGTTGACGACGATCCTCCGGGCCATGGCCGGGTCGGCGGTACGGTGCAGATAGACGTGACAGTTGCCCACGCCCGTCTCGATGACGGGAACCTTGGCGTTCTCGACGACGCTTCTGATGAGGCCCGCTCCGCCGCGCGGGATCAGCACGTCGATCAGACCGTGGAGGCCCATAAGTTCCTCGGCGGCCGAGTGATCGGTCGAGGACACATACTGGATGCAGCCGTCGGGCAGCCCGGCGCCCACCGCCGCCTTCGCCAGCACCCGCGTCAGGATGCCGTTGGACTCCGCCGCGAGAGAGCCTCCCCTGAGGATCACCGCGTTGGCGGTCTTGACGCACAGACCCGCGGCGTCGGCCGTCACGTTCGGGCGGGCCTCGAATATCATCGCCACGACGCCAAGCGGGACGCGCACCTGCTCGAGGCGGATGCCGTTGTACATGCGGCTCCCGCCCACGACCTCCCCGACGGGGTCGGGCAGGAGCGAGAGGGCTCGCAGCGCCTCAGACATCGACTTGATGCGCGCAGGATTCAGCTCGAGCCGGTCGAGCAGCGACACGGCGGTGTTCTTCGCCTTGGCCGCCTCCATGTCCCTTGCGTTGGCCGCGAGTATCTCGTCCTGCGCGGCGGTGAGAGCGTGCGACATTGCGAGAAGCGCGCGGTCGCGCTGCGCCGTGGACGTCGTTGAGAGTCCCCGGGCCGCGGTCTGCGCAGCTTGGGCGAGGGCTTTGACCTCAGACATCCTCACAACCCCTTTCGGCCCGCATCGGGCAGCGGCGGGCAACTCACACTACTACAAGGTGGTCGCGGTGAACGACCTCCCCGCCCGGGAACTCGGGCAGGACTCCCGCGATCTCGGCGGTGCGCAAACCCATGACCTTGGCGAGATCCCTCGAGGAGATGGCGGTGATCCCCCGCGCCACCTCGCAACCGTCCGAACCCAGCAGCGTCACGGTGTCCCCGGGGGCGAACTCGCCCTCCACGCCGACCACCCCCGCCGGAAGCAGGCTCTTGCCCCGCTCTCGCACCGCCTGGACCGCTCCCTCGTCGAGCAGTATCCGGCCCACGGGCGACCCCGCGAGGGCGATCCACAGCTTTCGGCTCCGCATCTGCCCCTCGCGGCCTGAGAAGCGGGTACCCACCTGCTCGCCACGCGCGGCTGCGAGGACCACCCCGGGCATCCGGCCGTCGCAAAGAACCATGTCGATGGCGGCCTTCATCAGGAAACGCGCCGCCTCCACCTTCGTGAGCATCCCGCCGGTGCCGACACTCGACCCGGCGCCCCCCGCCCCGGCGACCAGCTCCGCCGTTAGCTCCTCGACCCTGGCTAGGAGGTCGGCGTCCCTGGACCTTCGAGGATCGGCGCTGTACAGGCCGTCGATGTCGGTAAGCATCACCACAAGGTCGGCGCGCACCATTGTCGCCACCACGGCGGCCAACGTGTCGTTGTCCCCGAAGCGAATCTCCTCGACCGCGGTGGTGTCGTTCTCATTGACGACGGGGACGACGCCCAGCCCCATCAGCCTGTCCAGCGTGTCGCGGGCGTGCAGGTACTGCGTCCTGTGAGCGGTGTCGTGACGTGTGACCAGCACCTGACCCACCCTTATGCCGTGCGCGGCGAAGGCGTCGGCATAGGCCCCGATCAGGCGGGTCTGGCCGACCGCCGCGGCCGCCTGCAGGTTGGGCATCTCCTTGGGTCGCGTCTTCATGCCCAACGCCTCAAGCCCGGCGGCGATCGCGCCGCTGGACACGATCAGAACCTGCCGACCCTCCCGCACCAGCTCAGCAACCTGGCCGACAAGCCCGGCTAGGAAGCCCGCGTCCAAGCCTCCGTCCCCGGGGGCGAGGAGCGAGCTGCCGACCTTGACCACGATCCTCTCGGGTCTCACCCGACCTCCCACTCTTCGTCCGGAACGGAGCCTCCCGCGTACTCGAAGGTCCTGCCCGCGATCGTCACCTGGCTCCCTGACGTGGCGCCCGCCTCGTCCAGAGCCCTCTCGATACCGGCTCGAGCCATCCGTCGCTGCAGGTACGCGACCGCCTCGGGATTGTCCATGTCGGTCATTATCACCCACCGCTCCACGGTGCGTCCCTCGACCACCCACCCGTCACCGAAGCGGCGGACCTCGAAACGGCCCTCATCGGCGATCTCAGGAGCGTACACCCGGTCGGGAGCGACCGGCGCATGCTCGACCGCGGCCTCGCGCAGCTCCCTGACCCGCGCGCCCACGGAAACCACGAGCGCATCCATCCCTTGGCCGGTCAGCGCCGAGACGGCATGGTACTCGACCCCGTGACGCCCGGCATGAGCCGCCAGCGCCTCGGAGCGCTCCGTCGCACCGGGCGAATCGGACTTGTTGCCCACCAGGACGCGCGGGCGCTCAGAAAGCTCCTCGGCGTGCAACGCCAATTCGCGGTCGATCACCGCGACGTCGGCCAGCGGATCGCGCCCCTCGTAGCCGCCCGAGAGGTCGACCACGTGCAGCAGCAGCGCGGTGCGCTCGATATGCCGCAGGAACGCGTGGCCGAGGCCCGCACCCTCGTGGGCGCCCTCGATGAGCCCGGGTACGTCGGCAACCACGAAGTCGTGCTCGGCGGACCGCACGACCCCCAGATTCGGGACGAGGGTCGTGAACGGGTAATCGGCTATCTTGGGCTTGGCGGCCGAGATGCGCGCGATGATCGAGCTCTTCCCCACGCTGGGCATGCCGACCAGCGCGACGTCGGCCAGCAGCTTGAGCTCCATCTCGACCCAGCGCGGCTCGGTCGGCTCACCTAGCTCGGAGAAGGCCGGGGCGCGCCTTGTAGAGGTCACGAACCGCCTGTTGCCCCTTCCGCCGCGACCGCCTCGCGCCACGACGACGGATTGGCCGTGGACGGTGAGATCCGCAAGGGGCGCGCCCGACTCCGCGTCCCTGACGATGGTACCCAGTGGGACCCGCAGCACCGTGTCCTTGCCGTTGGCGCCGTCTCTGGCGGACCCGCGGCCGTGGCGTCCGCGCTCGGCGCGGAAGTGACGCTTGTACTTGAAGTCCAGCAGGGTGGAGAGCGCACCGTCGCCGACGACCACCACGTCGCCACCGCTCCCGCCGTCGCCGCCGTCAGGCCCTCCCTTGGGGACGTGCGCCTCGCGGCGAAAGGAGGTACACCCGGCGCCACCGGGCCCTCCTTGGACCTCGATCTTGGTCTCATCGACGAACAACGCCGTCCCTCCCTCATCCGGGCATCAGCAACGCACGGACACTCCGAATCTACCAGACCCCGCATGCCGCTGACCCAATGCGAGAGCCCCCGGAGCGCTGGCGCCGGGGGCTCTCGATACTGTCGATGACTGTGCGCCCCGGCTGTCAGACTCCCACCGGCCGGATGTGGACACGGCGCTTGAGGCCACGCGTGAACTCCACGGTGCCGCTCTTCAGAGCGAACAGCGTGTCGTCACCGCCGCGGCCGACGTTGTCGCCGGGATGGATGCGGGTGCCGCGCTGCCGGACCAGGATCGAACCGGCAGTGACCTCCTGTCCGGCGAACCGCTTGACACCCAGCCGCTTGGACTGGGAATCACGGCCGTTGCGGGTCGAACCCATACCTTTCTTGTGAGCCATATCGCCTCACCCGCCTCGCTTCTCTGTCGCCGCCTACTCGGCGGTCTCGCTCTTCTTGGTGGTTCTCCGAACCGGCGCCTTCTTCTCCGGGGCACCCTCGGCCGCCGCCTTCGGGGCCGCCTTCGGAGCCGCTGCCTTCGGAGCCGCGGTCTTGGGAGCCGCAGCCTTCGGGGCCGCGGCGGTCTTGGGCTTGGCCGCCGCCTTCGGGGCCGC
>JBBIJK010000042.1:10521-11798 GCA_037445995.1 Actinomycetota bacterium
CTTCGGGGCCGCCACGGGCGCAGCCTCCTTCTTCGCAGCCTTCTTCGCGCCGCCGCCGACCGCGAGAATCTCGGTCACCCTCACGCGAGTCTGCTGCTGACGGTGACCCTTGGTCCTCTTGTAGCCCTTGCGCTTCTTGAACTTGAACACGACAACTTTGTCGGCCTTGAAGTGCTCGACGATCTCGGCCTTGACCGATGCGACCGCAAGCTTCGCCGGATCGACGACGATCTGGTCGCCATCCGCGAGGAATACCACGTCAAGCTCGACGACGTCGCCGATGTCGCCTTGGAGGCGCTCGACCACGGCGAGCGAGTCCTTCTCGACTTTGAGCTGCTTTCCGCCTGTGGAGACAACTGCGTACATCAGATGCTTCTCCCTGTCCGTGCTTACGCGCGAGGAGTCAGGTTACCAGCCGCGAACCTCCGGGTCAATCGCGCTCCCGGCTCCCGCTTCCCGTGCCGGAGGCATCAGCGCAGAACCCCTTCCAGTCCAGGTATGCGGCCCGCTTTCGCCGGCACCCCGGAAGTAGAGCCCCGGAGGGTCGGAGGGAAGTCAGCGAGACGGGGTCGCCCCCAAGTCCTCAGTTCCAACCGTCGGCACCGGCGAGCACGGACCACGGCAGCGCGACGACCCTGTCGCTGAGGCGCTTGATCTGGCTGCCTGCGTAGACCGCTACCCCGCACTTGCACGCGGGATGATCCTGCATGAAGCGCTCCAACCCCCGCGTGTCTGCGAGACCCACGCTGTCCGCTAGCTTGACCTCGAACGCGGTCACGCGTCGTCCGTGCTCGACGACGAAGTCCACCTCGTAGCCCGAGACCGTGCGCCAGCAAGAGACACGAGCCTTGGGAGTGAGCAGTCGAGCCATGGCCGACAGATGGGCGAAGACCAGGCATTCCATCGCCGCTCCCGCCTCCCGCGAGGACCGAAGCGAGTCAGTGGAGTAGTGGCCCGACAGGTAGGAAGCGAGTCCAGAGTCGAACCAGTATGCGCGCGGAGCCTTGACCAGTCTCCTCGTCCGGTTCGTCCCGTAGGGCGTTACGAGTCTCACAAGAGACGAGGCCTCCAAGAGGGAGATGTAGCGGTGGGTCGTGGGCTGTGTGACCCGAGCATCGCGGCCCACCTCGGACTTGTTGAGCAGCCCCCCCTGGCGCAGTGCGAGAGCCTCCATGACCCGTCGGAAGTCGGGCAGGGATTCGACCTGCGAGAGCTGTCGCAGGTCACGTTCGAGATAGGTCGCCGTGTACCCCTCCCACCATGTGGCCGCGACGCGG
>JBBIJK010000043.1:0-11330 GCA_037445995.1 Actinomycetota bacterium
CGGTGTTCGGAGTCTATCAGGGCCGAGGCCTGAAGTGAAGCGCCGCTACCCTCGTCAACCTCGTCCAGCCGGGCCAGCCGGGGTGCACGACGCGCGGTTCGTCGGGGCGCCCAAGCATGTCGGACGGGAGGCCGCGATCACCCCTCGGCACCGTCAGCTAAGAGGATCGCGTCGGCGACCTCGCGCAGTGTGAGCCGTCTGTCCATGGCGAGCTTGCGAAGGCGGGCGAACGCTTCGGCCTCCGTCAGGCCGCCCTTCTCCGCGAGGAGGCCCTTCGCGCGCTCGACCACCTTGCGCGTCTCCAGCTGCTCGTTCAGGCCGACGACCTCGCCCTCCAGCATCCGCGCCTCCGCGAAGCGCGCACGGGCGATCATCATCGCGGGAAGGAGGTCGTGCTTCGCGAAGGGCTTGACGAGATAGGCCATGGCTCCCGCTTCGCTGGCCTCACTGACAAGCTCGGCCTGCGAGAAAGCGGTCACCATCACGACCGGCGCGAGGCGCCGCTCGAAGATCTCCCTGGCCGCGGTGATCCCATCGACCCCGGGCATCATGACGTCCATGAACACGAGGTCCGGCCTGAGGTCGTCCGCTGCCTCCACGGCCGCCGCCCCATCCGAGACCTCGGCCACCACCTCGTGACCCTCCTCCTCCAGCATCTCCCGGAGGTCCATTCGGATGAGAGCCTCGTCCTCCGCCACCAGGATGCGCAGGCGCTCTGCGTTCACTCGTCCTCCCCATCCGGCCCGAAGGGCACGCGCACCGTCACCACCGCACCGTGCGCGGAACGGAACGCGATTGTCCCGCCAAGATCATCTTGCACCAGGGTGCGGACGATCGCCAGACCGAGGCCGCCCGATCGGACGGGGTCGAATCCGTCGGGCAGACCGGCTCCGTCGTCGCGGATCGAGAGCGTCAAGCCCTCAGGGTGCCGGCGCAAGGAGACGCTGACAAGCCCCGCGCGCCTGCCCCCGGCCCCGTGCTCGATAGCGTTGTGGACGAGCTCCGCAAGGACCAGGGCCAGCGACGTCGCGACGCGAGCGGACACGGGGCCGGTCTCACCCTCGACCAGCACGGTCACGCTCGGATCCTCGCCCGCAAGACCCCGCCGGACCTGCTCGACCACCCTGCGGCCAGCGACCCCGAAGTCCACCGACTCGTCGTCGGCCGCCGCCAGCATCTCATGCACGACAGCCATGGAGGCGACACGCTCGACCGCCTCGCGAAGCGAACGCCTCTCTCCCTCAGTCTCCGCCCTCCTGGCCTGAATGCGCAGGAGCGAGGCGACCGTCTGCAGGTTGTTCTTCACGCGGTGATGGACCTCGCGGATGGTCGCATCCTTGACCTTCAGTTCCTGCTCCCGACGGCGCGACTCGGTGGTGTCCTCCACCAACACGAAGGCACCGTCACGAAGGCCGATGGACCGGTAGCGCAGCGACCTGTCCGCAACCTCCAGCTCACAGCCGAGCGCCTCCCCCGGCGAGCCGACCACGGGCGCGACCGCCTGCCCCCCGCCGGGCAGCTCAGGGGCCTTGGTTCCCACGAGGGACTCGGCGCCGGCCAGCCGCATGATGTTGACGGCGTTGGGGCTCGCGTATGCGATGGACCCGTCCGCGGCCACCCTGAGCACGCCGTCCCCAGCGGATCGCGTCGTCGCGAAGGGCGACCCGTCGCGCAGGTGGATAGGCCCCTCGCGAAGAAGCGCGATCACTTCCTCGGCCAGACGCATGAACTCCGTCTCCATCTTGCCGGGGGAGTCGGTGACCTGCTGGGCGACGTTGCGCACGAGTGCTCCTCGCACGCTCCCGTCGAGCGCGAGAGGGTACGCCGTGGTCGCGTATGCGATGCCCCTCGCGCCGCGACGCTGCAGGCCGCGGACAGTCTCGCCTGAGGCCAGCGCCTCATGGACCTGCGGCTCGCTGTCGGGCCCTACGGTCTCGCCGACGCGCGAGGCGGCGAGCGCGGAGATCGCCGTCATCGGGCGGGCATCCGCGACAACTCGCAGCCCGCACTCATCCTCCACCACCAAGGCGACATCGCCGTAGCCCATGTCGGCCACCAGCTGCAGGTTGGACGCGAGGTTGGCCAAGCGGCCGCCAAGGCCGTCGGGCTGACCGGCGAGCGCAGGGAGCATGTCCATGGTCCGGATGATACGCCTTCGACGCCGCGAGTGCCGCCGCAGGGGTGGGTCCTTCGGAGTGTGCGCCCTGCTAGAATGTGTCGCGCGACGCCCCCCGGCCCGGGTGGTGGAATGGCAGACACGGCGGTCTCAAAAACCGCTGAGGGAAACCTCGTGAGGGTTCGACTCCCTCCCCGGGCACCAAGAACGCCTCTCGCGGCATACCCTTGGGCCTCAGGGTTCGATGACCACCTTCACGGACTCGTCCGCCTTCGCGACCAGCGCGAAGCCCTCCGCGATCCTGTCGAGCGGGAGACGGTGGGTGACCATGTCGGCCACGGCCACGCCGCCGGTCGAGATGAGGTCCAGCGCCGCTTCGAGGTCCGATGGGGCCGCCCCGTACGCGGTCCGGACTGTGACTTCCCTGCGCCACAGATCGGCGATGGGCATAGGATAGGGCGCTCCGGGTGGCGGAGGGGCGAAGAAGACATAGGTCGCACCGCTCTCCAGACACGCCAGAGACTGGTCTATGGCCGACGCGGCACCGGTGCAAAGCAGGACCAGGTCGGCGAGCCTACCCTCGTTGGCCTGGCGGACGAGGTCCGGAAGGCGCTCCCCGGCCTCCCTGGCGTCGAAGGCGGCGGCGGCCCCGCAGCGCCTCGCCCACTCGAGCCTGGACTCGCTGACATCGGTGGCGATCACGCGGCCCGCGCCCATCTGAAGGGCGGTCCGGATGTGGAGCAGTCCCGAGATCCCCGCGCCTACGACCATGACCGTGCTCCCGGACCGGACACCGGCCCGGGCTTGGGCGCGAACCACGCAGCCCAGGGGCTCCACGAAGGAACCCTCCTCGTAGGAGACCGATTCGGGCAGTCGCAGCACGCCCTTGCGGGTCTGCAGCGCCGGGACGCGGACGTACTCCGAGAACCCGCCCGGGTCGAAGTTGGTGGTGTGGAGCGTATGACAGGCGGTGTGGTTACCGGTGGCGCAGTGATGGCACTCATCGCATGGCACGTGATGCGAGACCACCACGCGGTCCCCGACCTCCAGCCAGGTCACGCCGCCCCCGAGCGCCGCGACTTCACCCGCGACCTCGTGGCCCAGAACGATGGGGGCCTTCGGCACCCGATACCACTCCATGACGTCCGAGCCGCAGACGCCCGAAGCCCGGATACGGACCAGACACTCACCGGGGCCTATGGCGGGGACCGGGCGCTCCTCGATGCGGATGTCAGAGTTGCTGTGGTAGACGGCGACCCGCATGCTCGCCGGCACCGGCCCTGGCACCGTCACGCCTTGCGGTCGTCGGCGAGCCCGCCGGCGCCCGCGATCACGACACCATCGCCCGAAGCCTTGACCTCCTCATAGGTCTCGAAGGCCTCGGCGACGGTGGCGCCATCGTGGACGATGGCTCGAACGGCCTTGATCATCCCCAGCGGCGAGTCCGACTGGAAGATGTTGCGTCCCATGTCCACCCCTACCGCCCCGCCCGCCACGCCGTCCCAGGTGAGCTGGAGCGCCTCTCGTTCGCCGAGCTTCTTTCCCCCGGCGATCACGACCGGGGCCGGACAGGTGCCCGTCACCTTGTCGAAGTCGTCGCAGTAGTAGGTCTTGACCAGGTGCGCGCCCATCTCGGCGCAGATGCGACAGGCGAGAGCCAGGTATCGGGCGTCGCGCACCATATCCTTGCCGACCGCCGTCACAGCCACGACCGGGATGCCGTACCGCTCGCCGGCGTCGACCAGCTTCGCCAGGTTGGCGATCGTCTGGTGCTGGTGAGGGGAGCCGACGAAGACCGACAGGGCCATGCCAGCGGCGTTCATCCGGATGCACTCCTCGACCGAGGTGATGATCGTCTCGTTGGATAGGTCCTCCTCCAGCACGCTGTTCCCCCCGGACACGCGCAGGACCACGGGGGTGTCGGTCGTCGGTTCCACGCACTGTCGCAGCACGCCCCTCGTGAGCATCAGCGTGTCGGCGAACGGGGCCAGCGGGGCGATCATCTCCGCCGGCCTCTCGAGACCGCTGGTGGGCCCGAGGAAGTAGCCGTGATCGACAGCGAGCATGACCGTGCGACCGGTCTCGGGCCGGACGATCCGGGACAGTCTGTTCTCAAGACCCCAGGACATGGCTTCGCACCTCCGGTGGGAGACTGACGGGGCCGCGCTAGGCGCGGCGGGCGTGCACGGGCATGGTAGCAGAGTCGCCGCCCTCAGGCCCCCGCGTGTCCGCCCTCGGCATCGGCGCGCTCCGCACGACGATACAGCGGCAGCGCCGCCGCGACCACGACGGAGCCGATCATCCACGCGACGGGAATCGAGAACGCGCGCGACACCCAGCCTAGAGCCGGCTGGCCGGCCGTGGCGCCTGCGTCCTCGAACAGGGCGTCGAACGACAGGACCGTCGCCCGCTGCCGCGACGGGATGTGGGCGTTGATGAAGGACCGCCGCACCGGCTGCATGACTCCCATCGCCCCCGTCATGACCATCCATGCCACGGCCGCCAGCAGCACCGGGGCGAACCCTCCGGCCGCTGGCGCGAGCACTCCGACCGACGCGACGCCTGCGGCTGCCACCGCCATCGCCGCGCTCGCGGCGAACATCACCCTGGTCGGGCGCGGCCTGGCCTCAGCGCCCATCAGGCGCGCCGCGATCGCGTTGCCGGCGACCCCCGACAGCGCCCCGGCGCCGGTCACCGCCGCCGCGAGCCACACCAGGTCGCGCCCCATCAGATCGAGGAGCAGCGGCTGGAGGGAGTAGAAGCCGAACATGAAGAACGCCCCGACGGCGGCCGACTCGAGGAGGAGGGGCCGGACGACGCGGTGTCGCCAACCAAAGGCCACGCCATCCCGCAAGATGGTGACCGCCTCGGACCGGAAGGTCCTGAGTCCGAGGTGCCTACGAGCAAAGCCTCTCTCCTCCATCGCGAACGCCACCAGCCCGAAACAGGCCACCAACAGGACGGAACGCACGTAGAAGGGCCACGCGAGGTCCATCTGCCCCAGAAGGCCGCCGGATATGGTGCCGACGAACATCGTCACCTGTGCGGACATGCCGCCCAGGGCGAACACCCGATCCTTATGGCCAAGCCAGCCTACGTGGTCCAGCTCGTCCACGAGCCAGGCCTCCACCGAGCCGGACTGGAAGGTCCAGCCCAGAGCGAGCGCGATCGAGCTCGCGATGAAGCCCGTGATGCCCAGCCCCGCTCTTCCGGCCGCCAGGACCAGCAGCGTGGAGATGCCGATGAGCGCGATGCTGGCCAGGAACGAGACCTTGCGTCCCAGCGTGTCGGCCACGACTCCGGTCGGCACCTCGAACAGGAGCTGCGCGAAGGTGAAGACCGTGTTCACGACCATCACCTCGAAGATGTCCAGGCCCGAGCTGATCAGGAACAGCGTGTGGACGCCCCAGATGATCGAGGCGGCCAGGGTGGTCAACGCGCTGGACGCGACGTAGACCCTGATCACCCGTCGAACAGAGGTGTTCATCTCACTCCCTGCAGGTGCATCCCCGCGAGAGAGCGACCGCGAAATCGCGCTCGCTCCGAACGCGGGATGCTCCCGATCCTCGGATCAGTCGCGGCAGCCCGACTCCGGATGCTCCTGCTGCTGATACTCGAGCATCCTCGCCAGCCGGTAGAAGTCACTGTCCCGGCGGATGAGACGGACGCGGGTCCTCAGGGTGTCTGCGTCGATCAGATCTCCGAACGGCACGTACCTGATGTCGAGTTGGTTCTCCACGCTCACCATCACCCCGGTCAGACCCTCCTCCACAAGCGCCCTGAACGCGCCCGCCCCCAGCTGGGCCCCGAGCATCACGTCGAAGGCCCCGGGCTCCGCGCAGCGGGTCTCGTACCCGATCTGCTTGGAGCGCACCTTCTGCCTGACGCCCGTGCGCCGCTCGTAGATGCGCTCCATGCACTCGGCGACATGCCGCGCGACCTGCACGCTTCCCAGCACGGGATTGCCGTGCTCGTCGATGGTGCGGGGCCTCTGAGACTCGGGCAGCATCTCGGCCAATCCCTCAGCGACGCACACCACGCCGTATGGGCGTCCGTCGCCGGCCCTCGCGATCATGAGGTCCACGAGGTGTTCGCCGATCCGGTCGCAGTCGAACTCTTCGTCGAAGTCCTCGACCGAGAGCATCCGGGTGGCCTCGCCAGCGATGCCGGCGGCATAGGTGAGCCAGCCGGCCTTGCGCCCCATGATCTCCAAGACGTACCAGGCCTTCGTGGAGCGCGCGTCGGCGCCGATGTTCCTGATCTCCATGGCGGCGAAGTGAGCGGCCGAGGTGAAGCCGAACGTCCAGTCGATGCCGAAGTAGTCGTTGTCGATCGTCTTGGGGAGGTGCACGATCCGGACCTCCCGCAGGCCCCGTACGAGCCCCTGCATCTCCTGCAGGTAGTTCGCCGTCTTGAGGGTGTCGTCGCCGCCGATGGAAACGAGGGCGTCGATGCCGTGGGCGTCGAGCGCGGCGAACACCGCCCTGAGCTTCGCGTTCTTCTCAGGGTCGGCCATGTCCGCCCGTCCGGCTACGGCCTTCCCGGGATTGGCCCGGGACGTCCGCAGGATGATGTCCTTGCGCGTGCGGATGCCTGTCACATGGTTCCTGTCCAGGCAGATGTAGTGCTCACCCTCCACCAAGGGCGTCGCCTCGGAGAAGCGCTCGAGGTTCTCGTAACCGTCGAGGAAGCCGACCACCTCGATACCGGCGTTGAGGAACGACAGCGTCGCTGCCGAGATGACGGCGTTGGCGGCGGGCGCCGGGCCGCCGGAGAAGAGCATGCCCACTCGCTTGATGCGGCTCATGAATCCCTCCCCCGTGACGCGACGATGGAGCCCACTCGTGACGGTACGACCAAGGTGAAGATACCCGACCGCCGCGCCCTGCGCGTCACCGGCCCTCGAGGACCCCGACCCGCCTCAGGCGCTCGTACCTTGCGCTGACAAGGTCATCGGCCTCGACGCGGCCCAGCTCCAAGAGAGCACGGGCCAGTGCTTCGCGCACCACCCCGAAGACCGCCTCCGGGTCGTTGTGCGCGCCGCCGGTCGGTTCGGGCAGGACCCCGTCGGCGATCCCCATCCCCACAAGGTCCGCCGCGGTCAACCGCAGCGAGCGCGCCGATTCGGCTGCGCGTGACGCGTCCTTGTGGAGTATCACGGCGCACATCTCGGGAGAGATCACGGAGTAGTAGGCGTTCTCGAGCATGAACACCCTGTCGCCAAAGCCTATCGCCAGCGCCCCGCCGCTCCCTCCCTCGCCGATACCGAACACGACCACCGGCACGGGCAGCGCCGAGAGCGTGGCCAGGCATTCGGCGATCGCCCAGGCCTGCCCCCGCTCCTCCGCCTCCAGCCCCGGGAAAGCTCCGGCCGTGTCCAGGAAACTCACCACAGGCAGCCCGAACCGCGCGGCGAGCTCCATCGCGCGCCTGGCCTTCCGGAAGCCTTCGGGGTGAGGCTGGCCGAAGTTGCGACGCAGGTTCTCCTTGAGGTCCTTGCCCTTGCGATGCCCCAGGACGACGCAGCTCGTCCCCTGGAAGGACGCCAGAGCCGCCAGGATCGCCTCGTCGTCGCCGTGGGCGCGATCGCCTCTGAGCTCGACGACGTCGTCGAAGAGGGCCGCGACGTACTCCTGCGACTTGGGCCGGTCGGGATGGCGCGCCACCTGGACGCGCTCCCATGGACCCAGATCCCGATAGACGTCGACCCGGAGCAGCTCCACCTCCTCCGCGAGGCGAGCGATCTCGGCCTGGAGCTCGGGCGTGCTGACGCCAAGGGCGCGCAATTCCGCGAGCTTGTCCTCGAGCGCCGCAAGCGGTCTCTCGAACTCCATCACGAACCGCCTAGGCATCAGCCCACACCCTTGGGCATCAGGTGGCGCAATGTCACCCCGAGCTGCGAACGCAGCTCGCCCCTGGAGACCACCGCGTCGACCATGCCGTGCTCGACCAGGGAGGCTGACGACTGGAACCCTTTGGGCAGCGACTGCTTGATCGTCTGCTCCACCAGCCTTGGGCCTGCGAAGCCGATGAGCGCGCCAGGCTCGGCGAACGTCACGTCTGCGAGCGTCGCGAAGGACGCGGTCACCCCGCCATAGGTGGGATCGGTCAGTATCGCGACGTAGGGCAGCCCCGCCATGGAGAGCCGCTCGGCCGCCGCGGAGGTCTTCGCCATCTGCATGAGCGACAGCATCCCCTCCTGCATGCGCGCCCCGCCCGATGCGGTGACCATCACCGCGCCGCGCCGCTCGTCGAGCGCCGCCTCGAACGCGAGCGCTACGCGCTCACCGACGGCCGAACCCATGGAGGCGCCGATGAACCTGAAGTCCATGACCCCGAGAACCACCCGTTGCCCTTCGACGGTCGCGCGGCCGACGACGACCGCCTCGGACAGTCCGCTGGCCTCTCTGGCCCTCTCAAGGCTGGCCGCATAGGGCTTGCCGCTCGTGAACCCTAGCGGGTCTGTCGAGTTGACGTCCTCTGCGAAGGGCGCGAACGACCCCTCGTCGACAAGGAGAGCGACGCGCCCGTGCGCGGGGAGCGGCAGGTGATGCTCGCAGTAGGGGCAGACCGCCGCGCCCTTGGCCAGGTCGCCCTGATAAAGGATGTGCTTGCAGGCGGGGCACTTCTCCCACACGCCGTCTGGCAGCTCGGCCTTTGGCGTCGCGGCCAGAGATGTGTAGCGTCGGTCCTGCCGGGCTCTGAACCACTCCGATATCGCCATAGGTGAGCGCACTCTCCAGAATGTGCGTCGCGGCACCGCCCGGGCGACCCGGGGCGATGCCGCGCGTGCAACCGGTATGTTACAGCCGAGCGCTCCGTCGGGCTAGACGGAGAAGTCCTCCTCGCCCAAGAAGACGCGGACGGCGGCATCGGCGTCCGCATCGCCCAGGGTGATGGCGGATATGGCCTTGGTGAGCCGGACGGCCTCTCCCAGCTCCCGCTGGTGGATGTTGCGGCCCGTGGCGTTTCCGATCGCACCGCCTACGTGGATCTGCTCCCACAGCTGGGTCAGGAACGTCTTGGCGTCCACCGTCGAGCCTCCGGCACACACAAGACCGGTGCGGCCCGCAGCCAGCGACGCCTGCTTCAGAAGCTCCGCGGACGACTTCTCGTCGGTGCCCTTGGGCGGGTTGACCTTGACGAAATCGGCGCCCAGACACACCCCCACCCCTGCTGCACCGGCGATCAGATGCGCGTCCTTCTCGTTGTCCACCGCCTTGCCGCGCGGGTACATCCAAAGCACCACGAGCAGTCCGACCGAGTGGGCGTCGGCGATGAGCTGACCCGCCTCCTGCATCATCGCAGCCTCGTATTCCGAACCCACGTAGATCGTGTAGCCGACCCCCACGACGTTCACACCGTTGTCACGAAGGTCGATGACCGTCTGCAGGTCGTAGAGCTGCGGGCTGTAGGGGTCCTCCTGGCTCGTCTTGACCAGGTGAGACTTGCTGTTGATCTTCACGAGGTAGTTGATGTCGGGATAGTCCGCGGCGTACTGGGCGACAAGCCCGCGCTGGGCGGCCAAGACACCGATCACGCCCTGGTCGCCGATGCGGAACAGGTGCTCCGGGTCCGCATCCTCAGCGGCGATGCCCTCGCCGTAGAAGTCGTCGTTGAGGTGCTCGATCTTCTGGTCGCATGCGAAGAGCATCAGGCGGCCCGTCCCTTGGGTCGCCTTCATGAAGTTGTCGATGTAGGTCTGCCGCGCTTCCGCGGGGACGTCCACCGGCACGCGGACGGACTCGGACGTTATCTTGGGCATCTTCAAGACCTCCTCAGGAACCGGGCTTCCTCGATGGCCACCACACTGTCGCGGCACCCCCGACAGCGTAGGGCAAGCATAGCCGACGCGCCACAGGCCGGGGCCACCGTTCAGGAGGCGCGCGACGTGCGTGCGATAGGCTGAAGAACCAACAGCTCGACGAGTGTGACTACGATCAGCGTCATCACCACGGCGAACAGGGCCGTCACCCATGCGACCTGCCGCACCGACGCCGTGAGGCCGCTTCTGAGCCCGGTGACGTCGGCCGCGACCACGAACGCCGCGACCGTGCGCCCCTCGACATCCCTCAACGGGTAGACGCGGCGGGCGTAGTGGCGGTCCTGGCTGGAGACCATCTCCAGAGCCGCACCCTCCTCAGGCAGCTGATCGAGGGGGTCGTCGAAGTGCGTCAGCGAAGCGTCGTCGTCGGTCGCGTACCAGGAGACGTTCCGCGGGTGCTGCTCCCAGTTGTCCGGGAGTCCGGCACCCCGCCTGAGGTCCGACCAGTAATCCCGGTCGAGCCGTTCCTTCGGCAGCACCAGACCCAGCTCATCGCCATCGACCTCCGCGAGGGAACCCAGGACCCCGTCGATCTCCTGAGCCATCTCCATGTAGCCGATGCGGCGCCCGTCGCGGTCTCTCCATGGAGAGACTACCCTCAGCGCGAACGCGGTCCTCCCTAGGTCGAGTCCGGACGCACGGCCGTCCAAGCCGGTCGCCACTCGAAGCGACGACCTGTCCACGACATCACCGTGCTTGTAGGGGTTGTGGACCCGAAGCATCACCGTGGGTGACTCATCGGCGGAGATGAAGTACCAGTGCGTGATGCCGTCGCGGACTCGCACCTTCTCAAACGTGGGCTCCACCGCGTCGAGGAGGGCCTGACGGTCGCCAGCCAGAAACAGTTCGACGATCTCAGGATCGCGCATCGCGATGTCGAGCGCCGCGCCGAGCTTGCCCTTCTCGGCGCCGACCATCAGGTCGAACGCAGCGCGGGTGGAATCCACCGCGGTGAGCGATCGTTGCAGGAAGAGGCCCTCGTTGGACCTGGTCCACGCGATTGCGACGACCGGCACCGTGAGCGCCGAAGCGACGAGAGCGCCCAAGACGAGTTTGATGTGGACCCTGGGCTTCAAGGGGGCTAGACAGGCAGATCGACGCCGAGCACTTCCTTTGCCGCCCGCTTGACCGCCTGCACCTTCTCCTCGTCATCCGGGGAGTTCTCGAAGACGAGGCTGAGGAAGAACCCCGCCTTGAGGCTGATCTCGCCCTTCGTCTTGAAGGAATCCAGTCCTCGATCCGCGATGACCCGGTCTACATGCCCGACGGCGTCGTAAAGGCGACCCATACCAGCGATCCCTCCCTCAAGGAACGCAAGTGCTCCGACCTGAGTCTAGCCGAAGTTCGCGCATCTGATAAGGTTCCGTCATCTTCGGGGTCGCGAGCCTG
>JBBIJK010000044.1:0-10515 GCA_037445995.1 Actinomycetota bacterium
CCTGCGCCGGCCCGCTTTCGGGCCCGGTCGCGACGGCTGGTACAATCTTGGCGCCCTTGCCACGCGGGCGGGCGATTAACTCAGCGGGAGAGTGCCTCCCTTACAAGGAGGAAGTCGGGGGTTCAAATCCCTCATCGCCCACCATCCGCGACCTGCACCGGGATGGGACCCGTGTCTGACGCAGAGGAACACTCAGAGGCGGCTGCACCGTCTGGCGACCCGGCCGCAGGGTCCCGCCGGATAGAGGTCGCCGCCGCGATCGTCGTCATCCTGCTGGTCCTCGCGGCAGTCGGCGTGCCGGTCGGCTGGTTCGTGTGGAGCCGGTGGGCGACCGTGCCTGAGCTTTGGGGACTCGACGAACAGCAGGCCAGGGCGGCGCTGGAGTCGGCCGGTCTCGAGATGGGCACCGTCACCTCGCGCTACTCGGGCGGTCCGGGGGAGCTGCCGACAGGTACGGTATCGGGGCAGTTCCCAGACTCCGGCACTCGCGTGTCGCCCCGAAGGGCTATCGACCTGATCGTGGTCGCCGGGTCCGCCTGGACCAGGATGCCCAAGGTCGAGGGCCTGTCGCTTTCGGCCGCCGCTGAGGCGCTCGCTTCAGCGGACGCGTCAGTCGTGGTGGTCGATCCCGTCGCTCACGCCATCGACCTGTCCGACCTGGTGCCGGGACCTTCATCCACCGTCGCCTCGGCCACGCCCGCGGAGGGCGCCAGGGTCGAGCGGGGGACGAAGGTGGTGCTGGCGATCGACCGTGACGTGGGCGATGGCGAGCGGCGATGGCTGTTCTCGCATCCGCCAGCCGCGACGGGGTCGGGCAGGTCCCGCTGCACCGAGGCCTGCCACGCCGAGCAGTCCTGCTCGCGGTGCCACCTGCGGCTGCACGGTGGGGCCGGGCCGCCCGAGGGTGTCACGGCGGCCGAGCTCGTCCGCGACCGGGTGCTGGTGACTGCTGAGACCGCACTTGGAGAGCGGGGCCGGGTTTCCGTCTCGGTCGCCGAGCCGTCCGAGGGGACCGTGCGTGCCCGTGCCACCGTGACGCTCGAGGGCGGCAGGACGGAGCGCAGGGCCGCCCTGCAGCGTATGACGGTCTCGGTGCTGAAAGCCACCGTCGGCGTGGCCGGGACCCGGTCGGTGACCATCGTGTGGCAAGACCGCACCACGGGGCGTACCCTGATGGAGGTCACGATGACGTCCGCGACTTACGGGAGGCTCCGATGGGCCGGCTTCGACCCCCACGAACTGCCGACCGTCGCCGACTCCTACCGCGAGTCGCTCTGATCCTGTCGCTGGCCCCGGCCTTGGCCGCACCGCCGGCGGCGGCTGCGCCGATGCCGGGCGCAACCATCGAGGTCATAGCCGGCTCCGATCGCTACGCCACGGCCGTCGATGTCTCGAAGGCGGCCTTCCCGGCTGGGGCCTCGGCGGTCGTCATCGCTACAGGCAGACGGTGGTCCGACGCCCTCGGGGGCGCGGCTCTGGCCGGTGTGGTGGGCGGACCCGTTCTCCTCGCCGAGCCCGGCCGCCTCCCGCCAGTCGTGGCGGCCGAGATCGCGAGGCTGGGTGCCCGGGACGCCTACGTACTGGGCGGTCACGCCGCGCTCGGACCCGACGTCGAGTCCGAGGTGGCTGCCGCTCTGGCCCCGGGAGGCCGCATCGTGCGGGTGGCCGGCGCGACCGGCTACGAGACCGCCGAGGCCGTGGCCTCCGAGACGGTCGCCGCGCAGGGCGCCGCCTACGACGGCGGGGTCCTGATCGTTACTGCCGCCGGCTACGCCGACGCGGTGGCCTGCTCCGCAGTCGCGGCCCGCGCCGGGCGCCCGGTGCTCCTCGCTCCCCGGTCGGGGCTGGCGACAAGCACGGTGACGCTGTTGCGCTCCATCGGCGCGAGCCACGGCGTGGTCCTGGGTGGTGAGGTCGCGGTGAGCGCCGCGTCGTTCGCGCGCGCCGAGGAGGCGCTCGGCGGCCCGGGCCGTCTGACGCGCGTCTGGGGGTCCGACCGGTACGGGACCGCGCTGGCGTTCGCGAGGTGGTCGGGAGCGACCGGGCTGGGTTGGAGCGCTCCGGGGCTCGTCACGGGCCAGTCGTTCCCCGACGCGATGTCGGCAGGCCCCCTGCTGTCCCGGCGCGGTTCCGTCCTGCTGCTCACCCGCCGGGCGGAGTGCCCTGAGGCGGTGGCGCTCGAGTTGTGGGCCCGCCGGGGCGAGGTCGGGACCGTCACGGTCGTCGGCGGCGCGTCCGCCGTCTCATTCGGCGCCCGAGTCGGCGCCGCGCAGGCCGTTCTCGCGCCCCCGTTCGACACGGCCCGCGCGATGTCCCACGTGATGGCGATCGCGGGAATCGGCCCGCGGAGAGCCGGGTCAGCGGCAGAGCGAGCCGCGTGCGATTACGTTGCCGCGCGTCTTCGGGAGTACGGCTACGCGGTGTCGACGCAGGACTTCGCCATCCCCTACGGGAGGACTTCGCGAAACGTCCTGGCCGCCAAGGAAGGCTCCTTGTCGGACGTGGTGGTGCTCGGCGCCCACATCGACAGCAAGCACCCGTCGCCGGGGGGCAACGACAACGCCTCAGGGGTGGGTGTCGTCCTCGAGCTGGCTCGGATCTTGGCGCGATCGGACCCGGCACCCACCGTAAGGTTCGTCGCCTTCGGCGCCGAGGAGATCTCGGGAGCCACCCCCGCCGACCACCACTTCGGGTCGCATCACTACGTCTCCGCGCTGTCCTCGGCGGAGCGTGCCCGCGTGGCCGCCGCGATCTCGGTCGACATGGTCGGGTACGGTACCGACTTCCACGTCAGGCACATGCAGCGAGGCCCCGCGACAGCGGTCGGCTCCCTGCACGGATGGGCCCGGGTCACCGGGGTGCCGATGACCTTCCTCAAGGACCACGGCGCCTACGGGTGGTCGGACCACGAGCCTTTCGAGCTGGCGGGGATGCCGGCGGCCTGGCTGCAGTGGCGCCCCGATCCCGCCTACCACACGGTCCGCGACACCGGCGCGCACGTCCAGCCCTCGCGTGTAGGGATCACGGGCAGGTTCCTGCGAAGCTGGCTGCTCCGCCTCGACGGGGCCGCCCTGAGCGAGCTGCACTGAAGGGGCCGCCCGGGCTACTCCTCGTCGGCCGGAGGCCGCCGCAGGCGCTTGACGCGCGCCTGACGGGCACGATCCTCCATCTCCCTGCTGCGCACCCGCGCGGACTTGCGAGTGGGCAGCCGCGGCTCAGGCTCGCGGGCCAACTCCTCGAGGCGCTCGCGCAGTCTCTTGAGGCACGCCGCCTTGTTGCGGTGCTGGCTGCGCTCCCGTCGGCAGACGACCGTGACGCCGGAGGGCAGGTGCCGCAGCCGGACAGCGCTGTCGGTCGTGTTCACCGACTGTCCGCCCGGTCCGCTGGCCCGGAACGTGTGGACCTCGCACTCCGCGAGAAGGCCTTCGTCGCTCGCGGGGACCTCCATCGACCAAGACACCCCGGCTATCCGGCCTTGATGGAGATGGCGCCGGTCGGGCACAGGTCCGCGGCGTCCCGGATGTCCCCGTACATCGTCGGGACGGGGTCTTCGGCGATGACCCTCGCGCATCCGTCGGGTCCAAGGTCGAAGACCTCGGGGCACGTCTCCTCGCACAAACCGCACCCCGTGCAAAGATCACAGTCTACGTTGGCCTTCATGCCGCACCTTCCCCCGGTTGTCGCTCCCGCTACCTAGATACCCTCAAGGGCCGCCGCCGCGCGCCCCGGGGTATACACAGAGCAGGTTCGGCATGTCTGGCCGGAGACCCGCCCGGACGGAGCACGACTACCTGCCATGGCGTGTCGGGGACCGACTCTGACCCGGAAAGGAAGCCGCAGGCCAAGTGGGGGACGTCGCGGTCGGCACGTGCTCGTGGACCGACAAGACCATGGTGGAGGCCTGGTACCCGAAAGGGTCTCGCGGGCCTGAGCCCAGGCTGCGGTACTACGCTGAGCGTTTCGACACGGTCGAGGTGGACTCGACCTTCTACGGTCTTCCGCGGCGGGCCCATGCGCAGGGGTGGGCCGAGCGGACCCCTCCGGGGTTCGTCTTCCACGTCAAGGCATACGGGCTGATGACCAGGCATTCGGTCGATGCCCGGGCACTCCATCCGGAGTTGATGGAGTACGACTACCAGGTCGACGACAGGGGCAGGGTCGTCTCGCCCTCGCCAGCCATGGTCGATCGTGCATTCGAGCTGTTCGCCAGCGAGCTTGAACCGCTCAGCGCGGTTGGCAAGCTGGGCGGGGTGCTGCTGCAGTTCCCGTCCTACTTCGCAGCCACAGAGCATACGAGGATGATGGAGAACTTGGGCTACATAGAGTACGCCCACGAGAAGCTCGGCGGGGTTCCCGCGCTCGTGGAGTTCCGTCACTCGTCCTGGGTGTCGGACCGGAACGTCAACCACACGTTGGGGTTCCTCGCGGATCGCCGGATGGCCTTCGTGAGCGTGGACGCCCCGCAGACGGGTGACGGCACCTCGATGCCCCCGCTGGCGGCCGCGACATCCGAGTGGGGTTACGTCCGGTTCCACGGCCGCAATCTCGAGACCTGGAGTGCTCGCACGCCCAGCGCCGCTGACCGGTTCGACTACCTGTACGGGCGTGACGAGCTGGAAGAGTGGAGGGAGCCGATCCGCAGGATGGCTGGCGAGACGGCACGGACCTGGGTGATGTTCAACAACTGCAAGTACGACTACGCTCCTCGCAACGCCCGCGAGATGGCGCTCGTGCTCGGCGACGTGGTGGCGCCGCGGCCGTCCGGAGCCAGGACCGGCGAGAGCGCCCGCGCCACGGTCACGGACGGCGGGGTTCAGCAGATGGAGCTGGACATGTGACGGTCGGGGGCTTGCGCTAGACTCTCCGTCGGCAGGAGATTGAGGGAGAGATGCGAGTCCTTCGCAATATATTTCGCCGCAAGCTTCGCGCGTTCCTGACGATCTTCGGGATCACCATCGGGGTGTTCGCGCTGGTCGTCATGGGCGCAATGGCTGAGAAGCTCGACCTGCTGGTCCAAGGCGGCGTCAAGTACTACTCGGACAAGGTGCAGGTCAACGCTGCCACATCGGTGCTCGGCCTGGCTTCCGAGCCCCTCACCATGGACAGGCTCCGCGAAATCAAGGCGGTGCCCGGGGCCAGAGCCGCGTTCCCCGCCATCGGGATGCTCTATGACGAGGAGCTGCCGACGATGAGCATGGGCAACGTCGCGACAATCCAGGGCGAGGCGCATGGAGCCCGGCGCTACGAGTCGTTCAAGATCGGCATCGCGGAGGGTCGTGACCTTGTCGCCAGCGACAGGGGCGTCGTGGTCCTCGGCAACGACCTGGCCAAGAAGCAGCAGGCGAAAGTGGGAACCGTTCTTGAGATCCGTGACCGCGACTTCGAGGTCGTCGGCATCTGGGAGCGAACGCTGACGTCGCCGGACAACGCCGCGGCGGTCGCGCTCGCGGACGCGCAGGAGATGTACAAGGAGACCCTGCCGGACGCACTGCAGGCGGGGGTCACCGCGCGCAACCTCGCGACGTCCTTCGTCGTCTACCCGGAGGCTGGCACGGACCCCGACAACCTGGCCAAGGCGATACGCCGGAGGGTCGGCGGGATCGAGGCCGTCGGCCCCAAGGAGTTCGAGGAGCAGGTCGTCAGCCAGCTCTCGGTGTTCACCTCGATCATCTTTGGCATCGGGGCCATATCGCTTCTGGTCGGCGGGTTGTCGGTCGTCAACACCATGACGATGTCGGTTGCCGAGCGCACGCGCGAGATCGGCATCCGCAAGGCCATCGGCGCCTCCGACGGGCACATCATGCGCCAGTTCATCGCCGAGTCGGCGGTGATAGGGCTGCTGGGCGGGATAGGGGGGCTCGCCCTGGGGTACCTCGTCGCGACGGGACTGAACGCCGCCGGCGAGGCGTCGGGCAACGTGCTGTTCCTCGTCACGCCGGGGCTGGCGGTGGGCTCGGTGGCCTTCGCCCTCATCCTCGGGGTGGTGTCCGGGCTCTATCCGGCTTGGTACGCGGCGCGGCTCAACCCGGTGCAGGCGCTGAGGTACGAGTGATGAGCGACGTCGTCGTCAGCGTCCGCGACCTCCACAAGAGCTATCTCCTGGGCAGGGACAACTACGTGCGTGCGCTCAGGGGGGCCTCGCTGGATGTAATGAAGGGCGAGATGGCAGCCATCATGGGACCGTCCGGTTCGGGGAAGTCGACCCTGATGCACGTCGTCGGGTGCCTCGACTCGGCTGACGCCGGCGAGGTCTGGCTCGACGGGCGCCGGGTCGACGGCCTCAGGGGAAGGGCTCTGACGCGGGTCAGGAGCCGGGAGATAGGCTTCGTATTCCAGGGGTTCAATCTGATACCGACGCTGACGGCGCTCGAGAATGTCGCGCTGGCCGCGGAGTACGCGGGCGCGTCCCGCGCCGAGGCCACAAAGCGCGCGCAGGCGCAGCTGGAGCTGGTCGGGCTCGGCGACCGGATGAGGCATGCGCCCGGCGAGCTCTCGGGCGGACAGCAGCAGCGGGTGGCTATCGCCAGGGCGCTCGTCAACTCCCCCGCGCTGGTGCTTGGCGACGAGCCCACCGGCGACCTTGACACGGCCACGAGCGAGGAGGTGGTTCGCACCCTTCGCGAGGTGAACGCCGAGACGCGCACCACCTTCGTGCTGGTGACCCACAACCCCGAGGTGGCCCAGGCGTGCGACCGGGTAATCAGGATGCGGGACGGCGTGGTCGAGGACCACGGCGGATCCCCTGCTGGCGTCGTGTCGGGCGAGGCCGCGGCTGGTGAAGGAGGCGCGGATGGGTGACTTCGAGTGGGACTCTTCGCTGGCGACAGGGAACGAGGCGATCGACTCGCAGCATCAGGGCCTGTTCAGGCTCTCCGCGGGGCTGGCCGCCGCCGCCGAATCTGATGACGCGGGGTCGCAGGCGGTCACCGACGCGGTCTGGGAGCTGACCGACTACGTCGTGCAGCACTTCGCCGACGAAGAGGCGATGATGGAGGCGAGCGGCTATCCGGTGTTGGGGCTGCATCGCAGCTTGCACGAGCAGCTGACCGCCGACGTGATGGCGCTGGCGCAGAAGGTGTTCGCTTCAGACGAGGTGGACGGCGCCAAGCTGGCGGCGTTCCTGGCCGGGTGGCTTAGGGGTCACATCCGCGGAGAGGACATGGCGTTCGTCAGGACGCTGAACGAAGCGGGCTAGGGGTGTCCTTACCAGCGGTCCTGGGGTTGCGCACGTCCTGAGTCAGCCGCCCGTCGCTCACCTCGAGTATGCGATCGGTGCGCTGGGCCAGCAGCCGGTCGTGGGTGACGATCAGGAACGCCGTCCCGTACTCTCGGCTCACCGACCTGAACAGCTCGTAGACCTGGTCGGTGTTCGCGGTGTCCAGGTTGCCCGTCGGTTCGTCGGCGAGCACCAGCGCCGGTCGGTTCATCAGCGCCCTGGCGATGGCCACCCGCTGCTTCTGTCCGCCCGACAGGGCGTCGGCGTTCTTGCCGCCCAGACCCTCGAGCCCCAGCATTTCGAGCGTCTCGCCAGCCCGCCTCCGGAGGTCCGCATCGAATTCGGCTCCCGCTATGAGCGAGGGCATGGTGACGTTCTCCAGCACGGAGAACTCCGGCAGCAGGTGGTGGAACTGGAACACGAACCCTATCAGGGAGTTGCGGAGCTTCGCACGCTCCGATTTCGAGAGCGTGCCAGCGGGCTCGCCGTTGTACAGAACCTCGCCGTCGGTCGGGGTGTCCAGCAACCCCAGCAGGTTCAGCAGCGTGGACTTGCCCGAACCGGACTGCCCGACGATGCTGGCGAACTCGCCCCTGGCGATCTCGAAGCAGACGCCGTCGAGGGCGCGTGTGGGAGCCGTTGTCCCGTAGGTCTTGCCGAGGTCGCGGACGACCAGAAGGGTCTCAGCCACCCTGGATCACCTCTATCGGGTCCAGGCGGGAGGTCTTGCGGATCGGGATGACCGCCGACATCAGGGCGACGCCGAGCCCGATGCTGGCTGAGAACAGCACGAAACCCGGCTCCACTTCGATCGAGAAGGAGACGGGCGCGAAGGAGAAGCCCCACACGAGCAGCCGGCCGGCCACGAGTCCGGCGGCCGTGCCCAGGACGCCGAGAATCGCGGCCTCCCACAGGAACAACATCCCCGCGGCGCCGTCGGACATCCCCATCGCCTTGAGGATGCCTATCTGCCGTGTCTTCTGTACCGCGGAGATCGCCAGTGTGGAGGCGATGCCGAGGGCGACGGCCAGCAGCACGAAGCCCTGGATCATGTACGAGCTGGAGCTCTGCGAGCTCAGCGCGGTGAGAAGGTCCTCGTTCTGGGTCTGCCAGTCGAGCACCCTGACCTCGGGCAGCTCGCGGCGCCACTTGGCGGCTACCTCGCGCGAGGCGAACACGTCGTCGATCTGGGTCTCGACCGCGCTGTGCTCCGAGTCGTCAAACCCGGTCGCGCTCCTTCCCAAACCGGGAGCCGTGAACGCCTGGCGCTCGTTCAGCGTGGCGTTGCCGAGGTCGAAGACCCCGGCGACCGTGAGCCGCACGTCGCGACCGTTCGCGAGGCGCAGAGCCATCTCGTCGCCGGGCCCGATGGCGAACTTCGATGCGAACTCCGCGCCAACCAGGATGTCATCGTTTTGCAGCCTCGCCTGGCCGGCGACGACCCTGGGGGAGATACGGTAGACGGAGTCCATCTCGCGCAGCTCGCCGGACTTGATGTTGAGGGGCGCGTCCTCCGTGCCGTCGGAGTACAGCGCCGAGTAGTCCCTGACTCTCGCGACGGCGGTGACGCGCGGGTCCTGCTCCAGAGTGGCGGACAGCCGGCCGGACCACACCACGGGATCGCCCTGGTCGGGTGCCTTGACCGTCACCTGGGGGCTGCCGCCTACGGTGGTCTGGACCAGGTTGTCCTGAAGGCTGGTGATGAGCGAGCCGACGAAAACCTGGACCGAGATGCCGATCGCGATCCCGGCGACGATCAAACCCGACTGCACGGGGCTCCGCAGGAGGAACCGTATGGCGATTCGGAGGCTCAGCAAGGCGGCTCGCCCGCGGTCAGCCCGGCCTCACTCGCAAGCTCATCCGACGCCCAGCCCTCAGTATCGTGGTCGAAGGCCGCTCCACCCACCAGCACCCTGACCCCCTTGGCGAGCGAGCGGACCTTCTCCACGTAGGTCCGCAGCATGACCCGGTGGTAGTGGGTCGCGACGGACAGCACCACCGTGTCCGCCCCGAGCCCTGCCGCGGCCGCCGCCAGCTCGTCTGCCGGGGTGTCGGCGCCGATGAAGTGGACGCTCCACCCCGCCAGCTCCATACGGTCGGCGAGCATCCGCAGCCCGAGGTCGTGCTGCTCCTGGCAGGGGCACGCCAGTACGGCCGTGCCGCGGCCTCGCTCGGCAGGCGCGGTCGCCATCACCGTGGGGTATAGCGCGTCGACTATGGTCCGCACCGTGGAGCTTGCGAAATGCTCCTCCCACACGGCAAGCCGCCCAGCCTGCCACGAGTCGCCTACCCCGTCCATCAGCGGGCCGAGCACCTGCGAGTACAGGCACGGGAGCGTCATGCCGGAGCCGACCGCGGCGAGCGCGTCCTTGAGCGCCGCGGAGCGGTCACGCGCCGTCAGGTGCCTCTCGATGGCGGACCGCAGGTCTGCCGGATCGATCGTCAAGACGCGTCAACCCCCTTATTGTCGACCCGCGGTCCAAGGCGCGGTTGGGCGGGCCTACGGTTCTACGTTCCGCTTGCCCATGCCGATCCGGGCTTGCGCCCTCTTGAGGAGGAAGTAGCCTCCGCAAAGCGAGATCGCCAGCAGCGCAAGGCCGATGACGGTCAACGGTTCGTACTTCGAGAGGTCCAAGACGATGACCTTGCGGGCGACGGCTGTGATCGCGACGAGCAGGACGACCTCGACGTGGATGACGTCCTCCTCAAGGTAGATGCGGACCGTCTCGAGCAGCTCGACGCCGATCAGCACGACGAAGAAGAACTCAAAGATCTTGAAGAGCGCCGCGGCGCCGTAGATGCTCTCCCATGAGGCGGGCTTGAGCAGCGTCGACACGATGTTGAACGCCAGCTCGATCGCGCCGACGGCGACGACGACAAGCAGCATGAGCAGGAGCGCGACCAGTATGAGGCGTTCTGTCTTGGCGACGAAGCGGAGCACGGGCTCGTTGTCTACGCGGGGCAATCTGTCCTCCTAGCGTCGGTCAGGTTACGACTGCGCGGCCGGACGTATCGCAACTTCAGCCGCACTGGTGTCGTCACTGCAGATGTTCCCATATGGACAGTTCGCGCGTCGCTCGTTAGAATCTCGCGTGCTGCCCGCGAGGCGCGGGCGCCCCACACGGGGGTGTAGCTCAGTCGGTTAGAGCGCTGGCCTGTCAAGCCAGAGGTCGCGGGTTCGAGCCCCGTCACTCCCGCCATAGAACTCACGAGGTCGGAGGCCGAAAGGTCGCCGGCCTTTCTGTTTGCGCGAGGCGCGCACGCGAGTGCGTATGATTCTAGTTCGAGCCAACTCCCCT
>JBBIJK010000045.1:0-10422 GCA_037445995.1 Actinomycetota bacterium
CGGCCCTGGTAGGCGGCCGCACCGACATGACTCGTCTGTGTGCGAGGGCCCTACCACCGTATCCACCACGGTCCCTCCTCTACGTAGCGAGGGCCCGTCGAGGCATACTTCCGGCAGTCTCTATCCCAGTGCCGCGTGAGCGCCTTCTGCCGCCCAAGCGCGCTCACCCCGCGTGCCCAAAAGAGAGAGAGAGAGAGTTCGGAAGGACCTCGGCTGGCACATGCGTCATCCCCCCGGCATGTCGTTCACGTCGCGAAGATGCCCGCCCCCGGACGTCCCCGCCAGTCAAGGCAGATGCTGGCATAGCGTCCGGGCCCGCGCAACACCAGCCGGCGCCCTTTCCGACGAGCAGTCGTGCGTGACACACGTCACAGGAGCGGATCTCGCGCCCCGGCCAGCCTGCCGCGTATCGCGGCGTCCCCTTCGCGGTGCCAGCCGACGGCTCCCGCTAACCGGGCCCCTGCCCGCCGGACTCCCGCTCAGTCTGGGCTTCGAGCATCTCCTTGACCTTCATCAGCCGGGTCAGGTCGGACCGCTCTGCCTCGTCGAGCTTCATCCGCACGGTCCGCACACCTTCATCCAATTGAGGGATGAGAACGTACTCAAGGGCGTTGACGCGCCGGCGCGTGCGCTCGATCTCGGCGGCGAGCAGCTCGATGGCCTTCTCGCGAGCTGCCAGCTCCACCAGCCGAGGCGCCACCGCGGCCAGGCCCTCGAGCGCGTGGTCGAGCAGGGCAGGCGTCGTGGCCAGCGAGTAGCCGGCGGGAGTCGCCAGGCGCAGGTCATCCACAGCAGGTACCCTGACGCTCATCACCGAGCGCTCACGGACGGTGACGAGCTCCCCGGGCTCCCCGCCGAGAAGCGCCTGGGTCGTAGCGGCCGCCCCGGCCTCCGCCCGGACGACCCCGAACACGGCGTGGGCTGCCGCGAGCTCGCGCTCGACCTCCCGGCGGAACCTGCGGGCCTCGGCGATCCGCGCCATGAACTCCTTGAGGAGCTCGTCGAGCTTGTCCTTGAGCAGCTTGTGGCCGCGCCTGGCCACGTCGCGCCGCCGACGGAGCCTCATCAGCTCCATCCGGTTCGGGTTGACGCGCTTGATGGCCAACGCTCCTCCTACCTGACCTGGATGTAGACGGCCCAGGCCAACAGCGCCAGCAGCAGCACGCCGTTGACCGCGCGCAGGACCGCCACCCATCGGGCGTACGGGCCTCGCAGGTCTGAGCGGGCGGCTCTGGCGCTCAGGAACTGGAACGCCGCCACCCCGCCGATGGCCGCCAGCAGAAGCGCGATGAGCGCGACGTCCATCTCCGCCTAGACCCTGTCGGAGTCGGACGGCAGGTACCGGGCGACGTACTCGTCCTTGATTCGCTTGAGCTCGCCGCGAGGCAAGATGGAGGCGATCTCCCATCCCAGCGCCAGCGTCTCTTCCACCGAGCGTTCCTCGCCGCCGCCCTGCCTGATGAACCGGTCCTCGAAGGCGTCAGCGAAGGCGACGTACGCCCTGTCGACCTCGGAGAGGGCGGCCTCGCCGAGGATCACCGCCAGCTCCTGGGCCTGGATCCCGCGCGCGTAGGCGCCGAACAGCTGGTTGGAGAGGTCAGCGTGGTCCTCGCGCGTCTTGCCCGGCCCGATGCCCTTCTGCTTGAGCCTGGAGAGCGAGGGCAGCACCGCCATGGGCGGATACACGCCCGAACGGTGCAGGTTGCGGTCGAGGATGATCTGGCCCTCGGTGATGTAGCCGGTCAGGTCGGGGATCGGATGGGTCTTGTCGTCGTCGGGCATCGTCAGGATCGGCACCTGGGTGATCGAGCCCTTCTTGCCCTTCACGCGCCCGGCGCGCTCATAGAGGGTCGCCAGGTCCGTGTAGAGGTAGCCCGGATAGCCGCGGCGTCCCGGCACCTCCTTGCGCGCGGCGGAGACCTCTCGCAGCGCCTCGCAGTAGTAGGTCATGTCCGTGTAGATGACGAGGACGTGCATGTCGCACTCGTACGCGAGGTACTCGGCGGCCGTCAGGGCCATCCGCGGCGTCGCGATGCGCTCGACAGCCGGGTCGTCTGCCAGGTTGAGGAAGAGTACCGCCCGCTCGATGGCCGCCGTGGACCGGAACTCGGTCATGAAGAAGTCCGCGTCCTCGAAGGTGATGCCCATCGCGGCGAACACCACTGCGAAATCCCCTTCGGACTTCGGCCCCACCTTGGTCGCGTCACCGCTGGGCTCAAGTACGGCCGCCTGCCTCGCGATCTGCGCGGCGAGGCGGTTGTGAGGAAGACCCGACCCCGAGAATATCGGCAGCTTCTGGCCCCGGACCAGCGGGTTGAGGCCGTCGATGGAGGAGACCCCGGTCTGGATGAAGTCGTCCGGGAAGTCGCGCGCGTTGGGGTTCATCGGCGAGCCGTGGATGGGCAACCTCTTGTCCGGGATGATCGCCGGACCGCCGTCACGCGGCCGGCCCAGGCCGTCGAAGACCCGGCCGAGCATGTCGCGGCTGACCCCGAGTTCCAGCACCCGCCCGAGGAAGCGCACCTTCGTGTGAGCCGGGTTGGCGCCGCGGGTCCCCTGGAACGCCTGGACCAGAGCGACGTCGCCGTTGACCTCGAGCACGTTGCCAAGCGACGAGGTGCCGTCGGGGTAGGTGAGCTCGACGAGCTCGCCGTATGTCACGCCGGAGACGTCCTCGACCAGCAGGAGCGGGCCTACGATGTCGCGTGTGGTGGTGTACTCGCGGCTCATCGGACCTCGCCCTCCCCTTCCTTGGCAGGCCCGCCCGCGGCGACCAGCTGCGTGTCGATGGCGTCGGCTATACGGTCGTACTCGGCCATGTCGTCAGCGCACAGGTACTTGGCCCTGGCGATACGCTCGCGGACCGGGGCGGCCATGATCGCGCGAAGGTCGGCGCCGCCAGCCAGAACCTCCAGGGAACGCTCGTGGAACCGCAGGATCAACTCGAGGAGGCGGTCCTGCTCGGCCAGCGACGAGAACTGGTCGTCGTCGCGGAACGCGTTCTGCTGCAGGAAGTCCTCACGGATGGACTTGGCCGTCTCCATCAGCACCTGCTCCTCGGAGGATAGGGCCTCGAGGCCCACGAGCCGGACGATCTCGGCGAGCTCGTTCTCGCGCTGCAGGATCGCCATGCAACGGTCGCGCCGGGCGCGAAAGTCAGGCGACACCGCCTCGGCCCAGTGCGGCTCGATCTTGTCGAGGAACAGCGAGTACGAGGTCAGCCAGTCGATGGACGGGAAGTGTCGCTGGAAGGCCAGCGTGTCCTGAAGAGCCCAGAACACCTTGACCACGCGGAGGGTGTTTTGCACCACCGGCTCCGACAGGTCACCGCCGGGCGGCGAGACCGAGCCGATGACCGAGACGGAGCCCGTGCGCGGCTCGCCCGCGGCGCCCGCCAGAGCGCCCAGGCACTCGACCTGTCCGGCCCGCTCATAGAACGCCGCCAGCCTGGTGCCGAGGTAGGCCGGGAAGCCCTCCTCGCCGGGCATCTCCTCGAGCCGACCGGAGATCTCCCTCATCGCCTCGGCCCAGCGAGAGGTCGAGTCGGCCTGCAGGACGACCTCGTAGCCCATGTCCCTGAAGTACTCGGCCATCGTGATCCCGGTGTAGACCGAGGCCTCGCGCGCCGCGACCGGCATGTTCGAGGTGTTGGCCACAAGGACGGTCCGCTTCATCAGCGGATGCCCGCTGTACGGGTCCTCCAGCTCGGGGAACTCCATCAGGACGTCGGTCATCTCGTTGCCGCGCTCACCGCAGCCGATGAAGACGACCACCTGGGCGTTCGACCACTTGGCGACCTGGTGCTGCGTCACGGTCTTGCCAGCGCCGAAGGGGCCCGGGATGCAGGCGGCGCCACCCTTGGCCAGCGGGAAGAAGGTGTCTATGACGCGGGTGCCGGTCACCAGCGGCTCGCTCGCGGGGAGCTTGCGGGCGTAGGGTCGCGCGATGCGGACGGGCCAGCGCTGCATCATGAGCAGGTCGTGTTCGGACCCGTCCTCGGACCGAAGGCGCGCGACCGGCTGTTCCACGGTGAACCGGCCGCTCTCGATGGACACGATCTCCCCCGCGAGCCGCGGAGGCACCATCACCCTGTGCTCGATGACCTCGTTCTCCTGGACCGCGCCGATCACGTCGCCGCCAGAGACCCTCTCGCCAGGTTCCACCGAAGGCGAGAACTCCCAAGTGGCCTCGCGAGACAGACCAGGCGCCGAGAGCCCTCGCGAAAGGAACGGCCCCACCTGCTTCTCGAGCACGTCCAGGGGCCGCTGGACGCCGTCGTAGACCGCGCCGAGCATCCCCGGCCCCAGCTCGACGGAGAGCGGCATGCCCGTCGCGGTCACCGGGTCACCCGGCCCGAGGCCTTCGGTCTCCTCGTACACCTGTATCGAGACCCGGCTGCCCCGCATCTCGATGATCTCGCCCATCAGCCCCTCGTCGCCGACCTTCACGAGGTCGAACATCTTGGACGAGACGAGTCCCTCGGCCACGACGAGCGGTCCCGCAACCTTGACTATCGTGCCCTGCTCCATCAGCTGTGGCCCTCCTGGAAGGGTAACTTCGTCCCCAGCGCGCGCTCGATCGCCGCGCTCATCCTCGCCTCTCCCACGCCTCCGGCGCTGCCGACCCCGGGGATCACCGTGACGGCCGGCGTCAACCTGTCGGCCACCGTGGCTGCCAGATCGGCCAACCGACCCCACACCTGCTCGGTCACGAGCACCACGGAATACGCGCCGCTGGCCAACTCGGGCCACAGCTCCCGCGCCTGACCCGGATCCTCGACCGGGAACACCGCGAACCCCAAGGGCCTGAACCCCGCCACGCTCGTCGCGTCGCCCACGACTGCTATTCGGCCCAATCCGCCCGCCCCCTACCTGTAGAACTCACGCAACCTGGACCTGAGCAGTTCAGCCGGAAGCCCGGCCAGTCTACCCATGAGCACCGTCCGCACCGCCACCGCCTCGGCCTCCCTGGACGCGATGTAGGCTACGACCGGCTCGGGCCCCACGGGCACCGTCCTCGCACGCCTGAGATAGCGCACGACCGCGTTCTCCGCGGCGATGTCCAGCCTCGAGATGTCCGAAAGGTCCTCGGCCGGAACTCCCCGGAACGCGGGCATGGCCCCGAGGCGCTCCGCCACCACGGCGAGCGGAGCGGCGTACAGCCGGCCGATCCGGTCGGGACGCAGGGAAGCCCCGGGCACGATCATCCTCTCCAGCCGCTCGACCGGCATGTCGCCCCGTTTGGCCCTAACCACGGCCTTGGCGTTGGCCGCGTCGACCATCGTGCCGGCCAAACCGACAAGGAAGCTGCTCCTGGACTCCGCCGCGCTCCGGAGCGCCTCGGCGAAGTACGCGCGGTCGACCAGGGCGTCGATCGCACCCAGAAGGCCTCCCTCAGCGCCCTCTATCGATCGCGCCTCGAGCGCTACAGCGCCGAAAGGGGCAGGCAGCGAGGCCAGCGGGCCGTCGAAAGCGGCGGGACCGAGCGTGCCGAGAGCGGCCGCGGGACCGATCTGGGCGCCGATCCCCAACGCCTCGGACTTGAGCGCGGAGCGGAGCGCGTCGAAGTCGTGCCGGACCCGGAAGAACCGGGCCACGCTGTCGGGCAGCGACGCCTCCGTGAGGAACGCGTAGAAGCCCCCGAGCGTCTCGGCGATCGCGGATTCGACCCCCTCGGCGGTGCGCACGCCCGCCATGCTCGACCCGTACGGCGTGTCCGAGAGCAGTCTCTTCTGGTCCTCGAAGGTGGGGGCGTCCAGCAGCCGCTGATAAGTGTCATGGCCGAACACGCGGTCCTCCAGGACGCGCACCTTCCCGCACGCGAACCCGAACCGCACGGCGTCCCGAGTCCTCATCGCCGTCGCCATCTCTACCGGCCGCCCCCGCCGAACAGGTTCTCGCTCATGACAGCCTCGACGGAGTCGCGGCGGTCGGCCAGGATCGACGCGACCGACAGGTCGGCCCTCGCCCTCGCGCCGACGACGACCACCCCATGGCCGACCCCGGCGGGCTCGTCCGACCATGTCAGGTCCAGCCCCGGCGCGATCTGGGCGACGCGTTCGCGCAGACCCGCGAGCCTGCCGACGTCCGCCGACGCGACCAGGACGGTCTCCCCCGGCCGGGCCACGGCGGCGATCCTCGCTGCGAACAGCGAGACGTAGGCCTCGGGGGGCAACTCCGCGACCTCGGTCTCCAGGCGCCCGAACAGCTCGTCCAGCAGCGCGCGTCTCTCCGCCAGCGCCCGGTCGCGTGCCGCAAGCCTGGCGTTGGCCACGATGGTCTCGGATTCGGCGGCGGCGGCGGCGCGAGCTCGCTCCAGTTCGCGCTCAAACGCCCGCTCGGCTTCCCGGCGCGCCGTCGCGACCACCCGCTGCGACTCGGCCTCCGCCGCCTCGACCAGTTCGCGCGCCTCTTGGGTCGCCTCGCTCTCGATCCGGTCGATGATGTCCTTCAGCGCCAAGAGGCCACCTACCCTGCGTACGAGCCTTGGAGCGTGATCATCATCAACACGGTGAGGATCAGCGAGAGGACGGCGTAGGTCTCGACCAGGGCCGGGAAGATGAGCGCCTTACCCGAGTCCTCGCCGCGCTTGGCGACGATCCCGGCCGCCGCGGCACCCGCCAGACCCTGGTAGATGCCGGAGGTCAGGCAGAGTATCCCGACGGGCAGACAGGCGATGAAGACCTTGATCCCCACCTCGAGCGGCAATTCGGTCTCGCCGCCGAGGAACCCGAAGAGGATGAACACCAGCAGCGCCGCGATCAGACCGTAGAAGCCCTGCGTCCCGGGCATCGCGGCGATGGGGAGCAGCTTGCCGAACTTCTCGCCCTCCTCGGAGATAACGCCGGTGACCACGGCCGTGGCGTTGGTGATCCCGATGGCCGAGCCGGTCCCGCCAAGGCTGGCGGCTACCGCTCCCCCGAGCAGCGCCCAGTCCATGCCGCTCAGCCCGAACAGAGTCTCGCTCACGTTGCGGTACCTCCTTTCGCGCCGGCCGCGCCGGCGTGCAGCACCATCGTCCTTGTCCTTTGGTGGAACGGCGAGAAAACCCTGCCGCCGCCCTCGTAGAACTTGCTGAAGAACTCGACGAACTGCAGTCGCGCGGGGTGCACGAACGCGCCCAGCAGGTTGATCACGACATTGAACGTGTGACCGACCGCGAAGGTCGCGGCGGCCAGAATGGCGACCGCCACACCGCCCACGGCGAACAGGCCACCGCGCTCGAACAGGGAGGCGGCCGGCCCCCAGACCATGCCGGCCAGAAGGTTGAACGCGAATCCTACAAGAGCGCTGGCCAGGCCCAGCGCCGCCAGCCGGGTGTACGACAGCACGTCGCCGATGAACGAGGTCATGCTGTACACGGTGTACACGCCGCCCAGGAACGCCCACACCGCCGAGCGGACGGTCCGGGACAGTGCGGCGCCGACGACGGAGGCGCCCACGAGGAGGGCGAGCCCGGACAGGACCCCCACGAGCGCCATCAGCCCCACGGAGACTGCCATGGAGGCCACCCACGCCCATCCGAGCGCGCGGTCCCACGCGGGACGGTCGTCGGCCGCGATCGCGGCCTCGACGGCCCGGCCCTGCAGCAACGAGGTCCCCAGGATGCCCACCGGCAGCGCCCACCGGGCGGCGCCGGGGACCGCCGCCGCCACTGCCAGCAGCGCGAAGAAGGCGACCGTGGAGAACTGCCTCGACACGGCCTCGAGCGGGTCGCCCCGCCGCCATGCGTCCCACCCGGCCAGCATCACGCCGCCGAAGACCTGGACGACGCCCAATCCGATGCACCCGAGCAGGAACACGGTCAGGTCGCCGAGCGGATCGATGACTCGAAGCGCTTGGAGGAACCCCGGCAGCGATGCGAAGGGCAGCGCGAGGTACCCGCCGGTGAGGACACCGACGACCATGCTCGCCGCTGACCCGTACATCACGAGGTCCATGAAGCGCCTGACCCCAGGCGCGACGTCCAGCTTGTGCTTGATAAGCCAGGCTCCAGCGAGCAACATCGCGCCGTAGCCGAAGTCGCCGATGCAGATGGCGAAGAACAGCAGGAAGAAGGGTGCGAGGAGCGGGGTCGGGTCAACCTCGCCGTACTGCGGGCGCCCGTACAGGTCCGTGAGCGTCTCGAAGGGTCGCAACCATCTCGGGTTGTCCAGCTCGACGGGGGGAGACTCCCCGTCCTCGGGCTCCCGCCAGGAGACATCCACCGCGTCCGCCCAAGGCTCCAGCGCCGACGTGAGTTCGCCAAGCGCGGACTCGCGCGCCCATCCGGTCACCAGGAAGGAGCGCTGTGTCCCCCCGAACCGCTCCCGCACCAGAAGGGCGTCGAGCCGGCTGTCCAGCGCCTCGGCTAGCGCGACGGCCCGCGGATACTCCTCCTCGGCGAGGTCCCGGGCGTGCTCCTGCATCGCCCAACCCTCGGCCGCGAACCTCTCGGCCTCGGCGATCGCGCGAGCGGCCTCCTCAGCCGGGTAGTCCGTCAGGCGGGGAAACGAGACTTCCGCGAACCCGGCGGAAGCCAGGAAGGTCCGGACCTCCTCGAGGACTGCGCGATGGGCCATCACCAGCCACGCTTGATCGGCTCCCGCGACCCCAAGCTCCTCGACGGTGACCCACGGGACCGCTTCACGCAGCCCCGCGCGGACCGATGCGGCCCTGACCGACGGGACGGTGCCCGCGATGAACGCGACGTGGGCCGTGCCAGCCAGGTCCTTGATCTGGACGCGCAGGGAGCTCCACGGCGCGAGGTCCCTTGCGAGCGCCAGGAGACGCACCCGCTCGCGCTCCGAATTCGCGATCCTGTCGGACAGCGATACGCACTCCCTGTACAGCCGCATCGACCGGGAGTCGGGCTCGAGGCCCGCGAAGTCCTCCGCCGGCAGGTGGAACTTCTCGGAGATGAACGCCGGGAACCTGTGCTTGGGGGAGTGGTGCCTCGCGAGGAATTCGCGGACGAAGCGGGCGTCAGCCGTCCACTCCTCGAGCCGCCGCAGGCGCTCGTCGTCGGGCAGGACGCGCTCGTTGGGCACCTCGAAGGAGGCCGTGTCGATCTCGACCAGACCCGCCCCCTGCAGGGCGGTCACGACCTCGTCCATGACCGGCCGATGACCGATCACGGTGACCTTGGACATCCTGGCTACCGACACGTCACTGGACCGACTCGAGCGCGGCCCGGACCGTCGCCTCGATCACTTCGCGTGGAGGCCGCAAGAACGACTCCTCAGACAGGATCGTCTCCGCTGCCGCCCGCGCGGCCTCGACAGCCTCCCCGCGGAGGACCTCGCCGCGCTCCCGAGCGTCACGCGCGGCCTCGACGCGGACCAGTTCGGCTTCGGCCGCGGCGGCTGCCGCGATGCGGCCCGCCTCCTCGCGGGCGTCGGCGACCACGTGCCTCGCGGCCCCCTCGGCCTTCAGTATCGCTTCGAGCCTGTCCAAGTCGGGAAGCGCGCCCCCTCCGGCGACTGGTGCACTGGAGATTGTAGCACCACGGCTTTTCGCCGCCCGGAGGATATAATGCGCCCGTTCGCAGATGTCCCCCGGCAACGGACGGGCCTCGTGCCAGACGGCCGTCACACCCACCGATCGTCCCGCTCCGGACCGCGCCGCACGCGTTCCGCGCGGTCGCGTGCGAGGCGCGCCGCCTCCGTCCGCACATGGGTCGTCGCTGGAGCGGCGGCGGGGCTGATGGTCGCTGTGACCGCCCTGGTCGCGGTAGCGTCGCTCGGCGGCCGAACGGCCCGGGACTCGCCGCCCGCGACCGCCGGCTCGGTCTCGCCGACGGCCTCCTCGCCGGCCGTCCAGTCGGCCGCCGAGCCGACCGCACCGGTCGAGCCCGCTCGCTCCGGCCCGCCGACCATCACCGTCGCGGCCGTCGGGGACATGATCTTCGACCGGCAGGTCAAGAAGCTGATCGGGATCGAGGGGGGGAGGGCCCCGCTCGCGGAGGTGGCGCTCCAGCTCGCGAGAGCCGATGTCACGGTGGGCAACCTCGAAAGCCCCCTGTCCGACGGGGGCGCCCCCGCGACCTGGAAGGACTACCTGTTCCGCGGCGACCCTCGCGGCGTCGAAGGGCTCCAATACGCCGGGTTCGACGCGGTCTCGCTTGCGAACAACCACGCGCTGGACTACGGACCCGAGGCCCTGGACGACACCTTCGCGCTGCTGAAGGCCCGCGGTATCGCCTGGGCCGGGGCCGGGCCCGACAGGGCCGCCGCCTGGCGCCCGGCGGTAGTGGCGGTCCGGGGCGCGACCGTCGCCTATCTCGCCTTCAGTCACATCCTCCCGCCCGGGTTCGTCGCCGGCGAGAACAGGCCCGGGATCGCGCAGGGACGCAACAACATGAAAGCCGTCCAGCGAGCCATCTCGGATGCCGCCGCACAACACGACTACGTGCTGGTCTCCTTCCACTGGGGGGTGGAGTACG
>JBBIJK010000046.1:0-10257 GCA_037445995.1 Actinomycetota bacterium
TACGTTCGCCCAGCCGAACGCGTCAACGCGCACGGTCACCCCCGCGGGCGTCCCGCGGGCGTCAGAGGTCGTCGGCGTCGACCCTGTCAGACCAGCCAAGCCCCGCCCTTTCGAGCAGCGTCTCGGCGAGTTCGACCTGCCCGACCGGGATCCGCAGGGCGATGCCGCACCCGCCGACGCGGCCCGGCGGCGCGGGTATCGGCCTCGCATCGACGCCCATGCCGCTGAGTAGCGCTTCGGCGTCCAGCGCCTCATCGGTGGCCTCGAAGCGATAAGCGACGAAAGCGGGCGGGGGGCCGCTGTGCGCTTCCTCGCCTCCGCCCTCAGGCACCGGCGGCCTCGCCGAGGGCACCGCCGCGCAGGTCCAGCACGCGCTCGAGTCCGGGCGCGACCGCGGCGAAGGCGCGCATCAGAGATCCGTCGCCGGCGGGCAGGTTCACCACCACCGTCCCGTCCCTCATCGCGGACTCGCCCCGGAACAGGATGGCTCCTGGGTCCGCGGCCAGCTCGGTGGCGCGGATCAGCTCGGCTGGCCCGGGGAGCCTCCGGTCGCACACCGACCTGGTGCACTCCGGGACGATGTCGGTCTCGCGAAGCCCCACGCCGCCCACGGTCAGGACCAGATCGGCCTCGTCGACGTCGACCATCTCCATGATGGATGCGTGGATGGACTCGCTCTCGCAAGGGCTCACGTGGTACGCGACCACACGCCACCCCCGCTGCTCCGCCGCCTCGATGATCGCACGCCCGGCACCGTCGGGCGCTTCGTCCGCCGCCGCGGCGTCAGAGACCGCGAGCACACCCAGCCTGATGATGCTCATCCCCCAGCCCTCCCTGTCGCGTGCGCCCTCAGGAGCGCGAGAAGCGCCTGCGAAGCGCCGGGGAGGTCGCCGCGCGGGGCCACGACGAACAGCGGGCGTGACACAGGGAAGATGTCCGTGGCCACCTTGGCCACGTCGCCGACCGCGATCGCGCGGTCCGCGACGTACCTGCTCACGACGCCAAGCCCCATGCCGCCCTGGACCGCGGACACCAGCGCCTCGCCCGTGCCCAGCTCGAGCGCCACCTGCAGATCGGAGGGCTCGACCCCGTTCTCGCAAAGGACCCTCTCCAGGACCATCCGGGTCCCCGAGCCTCTCTCGCGCATGACCCATCGCGCGCCCGCAAGCTCGGCTGCGGGGTGAGGACCGCCCGCTGCCAGGGGGTGCCCCGGAGGAGCGATCAGGACGAGCTCGTCGTCGATGAACGGCTCGTAGACGGCCTTCGAGCCGTCCACCCGCGCGCCCGTGACTCCTATGTGCGCGCGGCCCTCCTCGACCGCCTCCACCACCTCGGCCGTGTCGCCGACGCGGATCTCCACCCCCACCTCCGGGTTCTCCTCGAGGAACCCTCCGAGCATGCGAGGGAGGATGTACTGGCCCGGGGTGGTGCTGGCCGCGATGGTGACGCGGCCCGTCACGGTGCCGGCCAGGCCGCCGACCTCGCCAAGGGCTTCCTCGACCTGAGCGAGGATGGCGCGGGCATGCGGCAGGAGGGCGCGGCCCGCCTCTGTCAGGTCCGCCTCGCGATACCTGCGGTCCAGAAGCGTGACGCCGATCTCTGACTCCAGCGCGCCCAACTGCTGCGTGACGGCAGGCTGGGGCAGGGAGAGGGCACGCGCCGCCTCGGAGAGCGTCCCCGTCTCCGCGACGGCCACGAAGGTCCGCAGGTGCGCGATGTTCAAGGCGGTCTCCTCGCTGTCCGCCGGACGCGCTCAATCGTAACCGAAGGCAGCCGAAGCGGTATATTCGCGGCGAGGATGCGATCCCGGGGCTGGCCGCCGGGGCGCGGACGGCCGGCGCGAAGGAGGGCTCATGTCGCACATCCACATACCCGACGGTGTCCTCCCCTTCTGGCTGTGGGCCTCGGGATGGGCCGTGGCGATCGCCATGGTCGCGTTGGCCGCGCGCGCGGCTGGGCGGACCGATGTGAGGCGCAAGGTCCCGTTGCTGGGCGTCGTCTCGGCGGTGATGCTCGTCGCGATGTCGAGCGAGATCGTGCCGATCGCCTACCACGTCAACCTGACCGTCGTCGGAGGCATCCTGCTCGGCCCCGCGCTCTCGGTCATCGCCGCGTTCATCGTCGAAGCGGTGCTCGCGATGCTCGGTCACGGCGGCGTCACGGTGCTGGGCCTGAACACCGTCGTCATCGGCTCCGAGATGGTGCTGGGGTGGGCCCTGTTCCGCGGGGCGGTCGCACTGGCCGGCCAGCGCCACCCCGCCCCGCTGGCCGGGGCGACCACCGTGATCACGCTGGCGCTGACGACGACGCTGCTCGTGGGTATCGTGGCCGCGGCCGGGGGCGGCGAGGCCGCGCATCGCGAGTCAGGGGCGCTCGACCCTGCCTCGCTGGAGTTCGCCTCACCCTTCTCCGAAGGCGTGTTCACAGTCGGCCTGCTCTCCGGCGGCGAGACCCACGACGAAGAGGGTGAGGGAGCCGAGGACGAGGGTGCGGGCGGGGCGGGACGCTTCGCGGCCGTGGTGTACACGCTGGGGCCCATCGGGTGGGCGATCGAGGCGCTCGTGGTCGCCGCCATCATCGGTTACGTCGCCCGGGTGAGGCCGTCGCTGCTGTGGGGCGGCGCGCTGGCCGGCGAGCGCCGCGCCATCCCCGGGGACGCCCAGGGCGGCCACTGATGCGGCTGTCGGCCATCGACGCCTCGGCGACCGGTGGCGACTCGTGGCTGCACGGTGTCGCCCCCCGCGCCAAGCTGGCGGCGCTGACGCTCACTCTGGGAGCCGTTATCGTCACGTGGAACGCGTTCGTGGTGGCCTCGGCGGCGCTGACGCTGGCCGCAGTGGCCGGCTCGTGCCGTCTCCCGGGCCGTCCGCTGGCGGCTCTCGCGGCCTACCCGGCGGTGTTCGCCGGCGTGTTCGCCTTCGCGTCCGCACCCGACCCGCTCACGGCGGGGGTCATCGTGATGAAGGCCGTCACGGCGGCGCTGGCGGCGCTGCTCGTGGTGTTCACCACGCCCTACCCGCAGGTCTTCGCGCCGCTCCAGCGGGTCATGCCCTCGATCGTGGGTGACTCGCTCCTGATGACGTACCGCTCCATGTTCATCCTGCTGGAGAAGCTCGGAGTCTTGGTGCGCGCGGTGCGGCTGCGCTCCGCCGGGCGGGGCCCGCTCGCGGAAGCGCGCGCGACAACGCGTGCGCTGGGCGGGCTCCTGCTCTACGCGCTCGACCTCGCGCAGCGGGACTACGACATCATGCGGCTCCGCGGCTATGAGGGAGGGTTGCGGATAGCCGCCCTGCGGTCACGCAACCCGGCGGTGGACGCCGCGCTCATCACGGGGACGGCGTCCGTTCTCGCGGTGTCGGTCGCATGGCGGGTGGGATTCGAGACCCTCAACCCATACTCGTGGACGCTCATCATCCCGGCGTCGGCCGCCGCGGCCGCCGCATGGACCGGACGGAGGAAGCGATGAGGCCGGCGCATGACCCGGCGGAACCGCAGGGCGAGGAGGTCGTCCGCGTCAGCTGCGTGCGACACACCTACGAGGACGGCGCCGAGGTCCACCTGTGCGGGCTCGACCTCGTGGCGCTCAAGGGGCAGCGCGTGGCGGTGCTCGGACCCAACGGGGCGGGCAAGACCACGATGCTCTACCACGTCCTGGGGTTGCTCCGCCCCCAAGAGGGCGAGGTGCGGGTGTTCGGCCGGGACCCGGTGAAGGCGTGGCGGGAGATTCGCGGCCGCATCGGCGTGGTGCTGCAAAACGTCGACGAGCAGATCCTCATGCCCACGGTCGCCGACGACGTGGCGTTCTCGTCGCGGCAGGCGGGGCTGCCCGAAGACGAGGTGGCGCGCCGCACCGGGCGCGCCCTGGCGCTCCTCGGGATCGAGAGCATCGCCGGGAGGGTGCCGCACAACCTCTCGGGCGGCGAGAAGCGCAAGGTGGCGCTGGCCGGAGCCCTAGCGGGCGAGCCCGAGCTGCTCGTGCTGGACGAGCCGTTCGAGGGGCTGGACCCCGAGAGCCGCGAGGCGCTCCTGTCGCTCCTGCGGGACCTTGCCTCGCAGGGGACGACCATCGTGATGTCCACGCACGACATCGACACCGTCCACGAGTCGGCCGACTACGCATACGTCCTCGCTGCGGGCGGGAGGATCGTCTTCAAGGGGACGCCCGCTGAGGTCTTCGCGGCGCCCGACGTGCTCGCGGAGGGCAACATCCGGCCGCCCGTGCTGGCCGAGCTGTTCGCGAGGCTGCGCGACCGTGACCCGAGCGCGCCAGCCGCCGCGCTCTCGGTGGACGAGGCCGCGGAGGCGCTGGCCGAGTGGGGCGGGCGCTAGCCCCTCGCCCGCTCCCCCGCCGCACGGCCCCAGGCCGCGGCCGCGTCGAGGTCGGTGCCCGTTGGCCGGTACTTGACCGTGATCTCGCCAAGTTCGGCTGCGATGCCCGCCTCGGCCAGCCGGGACGTCATCTGGGCGGTGGCGCCGCTGCTCCATCCGTAAGAGCCGAACACCCCCACCGCCTTGCCCGCGGGCTTGAGTCCCGAGAGGTACTGGATGTAGCCGGCGACCGGGTGGAGCATCCCGTGATGCAGTGTCGGCGAACCCAGCAGCAGCACACGCGAGTCCAGCAGCGCCCGCGTGACGGCCGCGAACGGCGAGGCGGCCAGGTCGAAGAGCTCCACCTCGGCCCCCGCCTCCCTCGCGCCCTCCGCGACGGCCGTCGCCAGCTCGCGGGTGGAGCCCCACATCGTGGCGTAGGCGACGACGACCTTCGCGCGCGTCTCTCCGGCGGTCATCCGCGAGTACGCTTCCAGCGCGCGGGCGAGCCCCTCGCCACGCCACGCCACGCCGTGCGAGGGCGCGAGCGTGTCGATCCCCCACCCCGTCGCGGCGAGCTTCTCGACGGCCTTGGCGACCTGGGGCCCGAGCGGCATGAGGATGTTGGCGTAGTAGACCGCGAGCTCCTCGAGCGCCAGCTCGAGCCCGGCCTCGTCGGCGAAGCGCTCCTCGGTGGCCAGATGCTGCCCCAGCGCGTCGTTCGGCATCAGGACGCGGTCCTCGGGGCAGTAGGTGAACATCGAGTCGGGCCAGTGGACCATCGGCACCGGCAGGAAGCGAAGCGTGCGGCCACCCAGGTCGATGACGTCACCTGCGCCGACGGCCTCGACCTCGAGGCCGCCGTGGTACTCGGCCACGCCCCTGACGCCGGAGCCCGAGGCGACCACGCGCGCACCCGGCATCGCAGCCATCACCTCGCGCAGCCCGCCGTTGTGGTCGGGCTCCACGTGGTTGACGACGATGAGGTCGACGCTCGCGGGGTCGACGACCGAGCGCACCCGCTCCAGCAGCTCGGGGACGAACGCCGCCTTGACGGTGTCGACGAGCGCCGTCCGGTCCGAGCCTCGCACGAGGTAGGCGTTGTACGTGGTGCCTCGCGGGGTCTCGAAACCGTGGAAGTCCCGCAGTCCCGCGTCGATCGCCCCCACCCAGTGGATCCCCTCGCTGATGCTGGTCGCTCTCATGACGCTCCCGTCGTCCTAGGACTTCCTGGCCACGAAGAAGTCGGCCATCTCCAGCAGGAGGCGCTTGGCCTTCGAGTCGGGGAGGGCCGACTCCAGGCCAGGCTTGGCGCCTAGGATCAGCCCCTCGGCGTGAGCGGAGGCGTACTCCACGCTGCCGGCCTCGCACATGATGCGGACCGCCTCCTCGAGGATCGACGGGTCGGTGGCCCGGGCGGAGAGGATCTCGAGCAGCCTTCGGGCGTCCGGGGAGTTGCGCAGGGCGTGGATCGCGACCAGGGTCCTCTTGCCCTCGGTGACGTCCGAGCGGAAGTCCTTGGCCTTGGCCTCCTCGCCGCCGACCAGGTTCAGCACGTCGTCCTGGATCTGGAACGCCAGCCCCGCGGCCATCCCGAAGGAGCGGAGCGCCTCGATCTGGTCCTCCGTCCCCCCTCCGACGATCGCCCCGACGGCCAGCGGCACGGCGCCCGAGTAGAACGCCGTCTTGTGGTTCGCCATCACGAGGTAGTCCTCGACGGCCAGATCGAAACGGTCGTCGCGTGCCCATCCGATGTCGAGAGCCTGGCCCTCGATGGTCCGCGTGGTCATGGCGACGAGCTCGGCAAGGACGCGCAGCTTCGTTCGATCGTCCAGGCCGGGGTCGTCGACGACCGTGCCGCAGACGAGCGAGAGTGCGAGGTCGCCGGCGTTGATGGCCACGCCGAGCCCCTCCGCGACGTGCATGCACGGCTCCCCGCGGCGCGTCAGCGACGAGTCCTCGATGTCGTCGTGGATCAGCGCGGCGGTGTGGAAGTGCTCGATGGCCGCTGCCGAGGGCCAGGCGGTCTTGGGGTCGCCGCCCACGGCCTCGCACGCCAGCAGGCAGATGAGTGGACGGTGGCGCTTGCCCTCGCCCGAGGTGAACTCTCGGACCGGCTCATACAGGTAGCGGGCCACGTCCGGATGCGCGCCGTTGTCGAAGAAGCCCCTGAGATAGCGCTCGAAACGCCTTGCGTTCGCACGCAGATAGAGCTCGAAACCTGTCACGTCGCCCCCGGTCCGCCTTCGAGATTCAGGCCTGCGAAGCCCGAGACTATGCTATCGGGCCGCCATCGTCCACGCCCAAACGGTGCCTGCCCCGTAGACCCCCAGATACCACAGGTGCTTGCCCACCAAGGCGCGGCGTTTGACGGCCAGCTCATCGGGTGGGGTCTGCGAGCGCCAGTACGCCAGGCGGACGCCGCCGGTCACGACCACCGCAACCAGCGAGGCGGCGAGCACCCACACCAGCAGCGCCTGAGCGTCGGCCAGAGCCTCGGCGGCCTCCGCCGGGACGCCCGCGAGACGGCCCTCCAGCAGCCACACCACCAGCACGCACGCCCCCCACAGCCCGGACGCGAAGTCGTGGACCCAGTTGTTCGCGATCCTGCTGAGCGCCTCATCTCGCATCGGTACGCAGGCCCTTCTCGAGAAACACACCGTCGGACGTGAACCGGCCCCTGTACGCCAGCATGACCGCGAGCGCCGAGCCGCACACGTCGGCGGTGGCCACCATCACCATCACGACGATCTGGTAGGGCGCGGCGACCAACGGGTCCGCTCCCGCCAGAAGCTGCCCGGCCATCATACCGGGGATGAAGACGATGCCGGCGGCGGAGAGCGTGTTGATGCCCGGGATCATCCCGGCGCGCATGGCCGAGCGCACCGACCCCCTCGCCGCCTCCCATGGCGTCGCGCCAAGCGCGCACAGCGTCAGGATCTCGTCGGACCTCGCGTCCAGGTCGGCGAAGGTGCGCTCCAGCGCCAGCGCGATGCCGTTCATGGCGTTGCCGAGCACCATCCCCGCTATCGGGATGACGTAGCGCGGCAGGTACCAGGGCTCCACGCCCACCACCAGGCCCGTCACGGTGAAGGTGATGAACATCCCGACCGCCAGCATCGCGACGAACGACGCGCGCATCGTCCCCTTGGGCGCCTCGGGCGCGCGGCGGCGGATGATGAGCGCCGCCGCGGCGGTCATGAGCACGAGGATGCCCAGCACGATCCAGGCGTCGTCCAGGGCGAAGACCCAGCCGAGCACGAGGCCCAGCGCCAGGAGCTGCGCGAACGTTCGCGCGGTGGCGACTGCCAGCTGGCGGGCCACCCCGAGGCCCAGCGCGACGGAGAGCCCGCCGGTGACCACCGTGAAGCCGGCCGCCAGCGCCAGCTGCCACCAGCCGATGACTACCGGGCCGCCGCTCACGGCGCGACCTCCGGCGTCAGCGCCCCGCCGGCGAGCCGGTAGCGCCGCGTCGCGCCCTGGCCGCGGCGGTGGTGCCGCACCCGCACCACGCCGCCTCCGGCGTCCGCGAAGGCGAGCGTCATCGCCTCGACCTGCGCGGCGGAGTCGTCGTCGAGGTTGGCGTCGGGCTCGTCTAGGAGCAGCACGCGGGGGCCGGACAGCAGCACCCGCACCATCGCGACTCGGGCGCGCTGCCCGAGCGAAAGCCTGCACGCGTCGCGACCGAGCGCGACGGCGTCCAGCCCGACCCGGCCCAATGCCTCAGCCAGCGCCTGGTCCGAGGGCGGCTCCGCGCCCGCGCGGACCCTCAGCGCCCAGGGCGCGCGGAGGTTGTCGGCGACCGAGCCGGGCAGCATCGCGGGCGCCTGCGGGAGCAGCGCGACAGCCGCCCGCCACTCGTGCGGAGCCACGTCACGGGCGTCGCGACCGTCCAGCGCAAGGTCGCCCTCGACACCGGGCAGCAGCCTCGCAATGGCCCTGAGCAGCGTCGTCTTGCCCGCTCCCGAAGGGCCGCCGACATCGACGACCTCGCCGGTGTCGAGGGTGAGCGAAGCGCCGGACAGGACCTCGTGCGGCCCCCCCTCGGCGGGCAGCGAGACCCGCAGCCCCTCAGCCTTCAGAAGCACCCGCGAACCCCTGCCAGCGTTCGTGGTGCACCTTGTCCGGATCGTAGCGGTCCACACGGCCTTTCTCCTCCGCTGGACGCCCGACGGCGACCACGCCCAAGGGCCGGACGTCTCGCGGGATGCCCAACGCCTCCTGGACCGCCTCGACCCGGTCCTCGCGGGGGTGGTACCCGAGCCAGACCGCGCCGTAGCCCGCAGCGTGCGCGGCCAGCAAGATGTTCTGGATGGCAGCCGAGCAGTCCTGCACCCAGAAGCCCGGGTAGCGCTCGGCCGCGGTGTCGGCGCAGACGACGATGCCCAGCGGCGCCTCGGCGAGCATGCCCGCGTGCGGGTTGGCGGCCGCGACCGCTCGCCGCGCGTCCGGCGAGCGAAGCACGACGAACCGCCACACCTGCTGGTTGCCCGCGGAAGGGGCGGCCATGGCGGCCCGGAGGAGGGTCTCGGCCGTCCCTTCGGGGACCGGGGCCGAGGTGAACCGCCGGATGCTGCGCCTCGTGTGTATCGCCTCGAGCAGGTCCACGTCGGCCCTTTCTCTCGATCACCACCGGTCTTAGCGGCCGGCGGTCGGCCGTCGGCGCCGATCGCGAAAGTCCCCTCCACTGCCGCGACGAGGAGGTATGGCGGAGGCGCGTGCGGATCGAACGCACCCGGGACGCTCTTCACGCCCCACTACGGTTTTGAAGACCGCGGGCCCCACCAGGGACCATCCGCCTCCGCGGGAGAGGATACCCTCTCGCCCGGGCCGGTGCCAGCGATCTGGCGCGTCCCGACGGGCCCGGCCCTCGCGGAATCCCGAAGCTCGACCGGCGCTTCCGTTGTAAACTTGACGGGCAGGCTGCGGCCCAGAGGGGGTCGTGGAACGGGCGGCCCGGCGGCCGCCGAAGGTCAGGGGGCGCCATGAAGAGGATCCTCGTTCGGCTCAGCATGACGGCGACGGCGATGGCCGTGACCGTGGCCATGGCCGGATGCGGGCTGGCGGCCGAGAAGGCCGCCGAGAAGGTGGTGGGAGACGCGCTGGGGGCCAAGGTCGACAAGGACGGCGAGAACGTCACGATCAGCACCGACCAAGGCGCGATGACCACCGGCAAGGACCTCCCGCTACCCGACGGATGGCCGAAAGACGTGCCGGTCGCGGGCGACGCGCGCATCAACTCGGTGATCGAGGGAGAGGTCAGCGGTGTCAAGACCTACACGATCGTCTACCTGTCGGGCGACGAGCCCGGAGCTCTCTACGACGAGCTGCTCAAGGCCGTGCAGGACGGCGGCTGGAAGGTGCTGATGAGCGTCACCCCCGACCAGGGCGGGTACGTCTCGGCCGAGAAGGACTCGCTCCTCGTCAACCTGACGGTCTCCGCCACCACGGAGGATGGGGCGAAGTCCAGCGTCACGACGATTGTGGGTCCGACCGCCAACCCCTAGGAGACGCGGAGCCTACGACCGCGGGAGGCGCAGATCGCCCTGGCGCCTCGTGACGCCTTGGGCGTCGAACCACTCGAGCAGCGGGATCGCGTACTTGCGAGACACGCCCAGCGCGTCGCGCAGCTGAGCGGCCGTGGCGCCGTCGGGGTGCTCGCGCAGGACCGACCCCAGACGGTCCCTCGCAGCGGCCACCGTCTCGGCCGCGAAGTGCAGCTCGGGCCCCACCCGCACGACCGCGCCCTCCCCCGCCAGTCGGGCGAGCGCCCTGCGCGCGACCTGCGCGTCGATCCCGGCCTCCGCCGCGAGCTCGGCGACGCTGCCGGGCGCGAGGCCCTGCGACGCGAGCAAGGGCATCAACGCCGCGGCCGCGTCGTCCTCCGCGGCGATCGCCGTGACGGCGGCGGCCGGGTGCCGCACGACCCCGCGGTCCCTGACGGCCGCG
>JBBIJK010000047.1:0-9762 GCA_037445995.1 Actinomycetota bacterium
AGTACGCCGACGACGCCAACGCCGGGCAGGTCCGGGACGCGCGGCTCGCGATCGACGCCGGCGCCGACATTGTTCTGGCACACCACCCGCACGTCATCCAGGGCATCGAAAGCTACGGGGGCGGCCTCATCGCGTACTCGCTTGGCAACTTCGTCTTCGACCACTATTCGCGCAAGACGGGCGAGGCCTTCATCCTCGACATCGAGCTAGGGCCGCACGGCGTGGGCGAGACCACCGTCACCCCGGTCTACCTGGACCGCTACGGCCGCCCGGGATACGTGACCGGCCCGGAGGCCGCCGTGATACTCGAACGGCTGCGGCTCGTCTCGGCCAGGCACAAGACGACGGTCTCGATCACGGGCGACACCGCCAAGGTGCCCAGATGAGCGCCGGTCGACGCATGGAGGACCAGCGGGAGCCCGCGCCGCACGGCGTGGCCCAGGCCGTACGCGAGCTGCGTCCCGAGCTCGACGCCGCCTCCGAGCGCGAGCTGGAAGCGCGCCGCGAGAACTCGCGCGCCCGCCGCAGACGGCGCAGGAAGGCGACCTCGCAGGCGCCGATGGGCTTCGCGCTGCTGGCCGCGCTCACCGCCCTCACGCTCGTGGTGGCGGGTCACGGCCGGCCGACCGCGCAGCCGCAGTCCGCGCCGCAGCCGCAGCCCGAGGCGCGTCTCGACGAGACTGCGAAGGCGCATCCGAGCACGGCGGACACCGGGTACCGCAGGTCCGAGCCGACCCCCTTCTTCGCCTCGTATCGGAGCCTGCGCCTCCACCTCCCGGTGCCCGAGGGCTCGCTGACGGCGCTCGCGTTCCACCAGGCCTCCAACGACAAGGCCCTCTCGATGGAGACGCACCTGCCCTTCGCCGACATGACCCGGGCGGCCAAGGAGGGGCGCAACGCCGTCTACGAGTACACGGTGACGGACGTCTCACCGGGGGCGGCGGGGATGCTGGGAGGCCAGGTTCTGCGACTGTGGCGGAGCAACCGCTCGGGTCCCACGGACCGCTGCGCCGACGTCGGGGCCGAGCCCGGGACCCCCGTGTACGCCCCCGTGACCGGTACCGTGATGCTGGTCCGGCCCTACGACCTGTACAAGAAGCACCCCGACCACGAGATACACATCCGCCCCGACGGCTGGGAGGACGTGGACTGCGTGCTCATACATGTGGAGGATGTGCTGGTGGGCCCGGGGGACAGAGTGGTCGGCGGGCTGACACCTGTGGCGATCGTCCGTCGGCTCTCCGACCGCGTCGAACACCAGCTGGGGAGCTACGTCCGAAACGGCGGGGACCACGTCCACGTCCAGCTCAACCGGCTCGACGTGCCCGGGCGGATAGAGATCGAGGGGCGGACCTACGACGTGGGGATGGGCTCCCCCGGCTCCGCTGGCCCGACGACGCGCTGACGGGGCGCCTCAGCCCTCGCGGGACACGAACCCGCGGAAGCGACGGTCGAACTCCGCGCGCACGAGCATCACCCGCCGATCGCAGCCGCGGCAGCGCAGACCGATATCCATCCCGATGCGCACGATCTCCCACTCGTTTGCCCCGCAAGGGTGGGGCTTCTTCAGGCGGACGACGTCGCCCATCCGCACCGGGGTTATCGGGGCCGCCAAATCGCCAGCTCCCTCGCATCGAACGGATCGCGGGCTTCCCTGCCGGGCCCTTCCGAGTATAGCCTTGGAGGCGACCCCGGGGATGGGAGACGGCATGAGGACACGGGCGATACTGTCAGTCATGGGAGAAGACCGCGTCGGGATAGTCGCCGCCATCTCGGCGGCGCTGGCCCAGAGCGGGACCAACATCGAGGACATCCGCCAAACGATCATATCGGGCATCTTCTCGATGACGATGCTGGTGACCGTCGACGAGGAGCGCGTTCCGTTCGAGGAGCTGCAGGTCACGCTCGCGAAGGTGGGCGAGAGCATCGGCCAGCAGGTCACTCTGCAGCGTGAGGACGTCTTCCGCTACATGCACCGGATCTAGGAGGCGCGGATGCGCATCACGCCCGAGGAGATCGTCGAGACCCTGCTGATGGTCCAGCAGCAGAACCTGGACATCCGGACGGTGACGCTCGGCGTCTCGCTGGCGTCGTGCGTCCCTGGAGACCCGGCCTCTCTGGCCGAACGCGTGGGCCGTCACATCCGTGACGTCTCGGGCCGACTGGTCGAGGTGGCCGACGGCGTCTCCCGGGAGTTCGGCGTCCCCATCGTCAACAAGCGCATCGCCGTGACGCCGATCGCGCAGGTGACCCACGGCCTTTCCGTGGACGGGCTGGTCGAGGTAGCCAGGGAGATGGACAGCGCCGCGGCCGACGTCGGCGTCGACTTCATCGGCGGGTTCTCCGCCCTTGTGCACAAGGGCATCGGTGAAGCCGACAGGAACCTCGTCGCCTCGATCCCTGAGGCCCTCGCAGGCACGAGACGCGTGTGCTCCTCGGTCAACGTCGCGTCGACCCGCGCCGGCATCAACATGGACGCCGTGCTGATGGTGGCGGAAGCGGTCAAGGAGACCGCGCGCCTGACGGCGGACACCGACTCCAGCGGGTGCGCGAGGCTCGTGGTCTTCTGCAACATGGTCGAGGACAACCCGTTCATGGCGGGCGCGGTGCACGGCGGCGGCGAGGCCGATGCGGCGATCAACGTCGGGATATCCGGACCCGGCGTCGTGCGCGCGGTCGTCGCAAGCCTCGAGGAGTCTGCCGACCTGACGGCCGTCGCCGAGGCGGTCAAGGGCACCTCCTTCAAGATCACCCGGGTCGGCGAGCTCATCGCGAAGGAGACGGCCAGGCGGCTCGGGGTCCAGATGGGGATCGTGGACCTGTCGCTGGCCCCCACCCCCGCTGCCGGCGACAGCGTGGCGGGAATCCTCGAGGCGATGGGCCTGGAACGCTGCGGGGGGCCGGGCTCGACGATGGCGCTGGCCCTGCTCAACGACGCGGTCAAGAAGGGCGGGGCGATGGGCACTTCCTCCGCCGGAGGGCTTTCGGGCGCCTTCATCCCCGTCTCCGAGGACGCGGGGATGATCCGCGCCGCGTCGGAGGGTGTCCTGACCATCGAGAAGCTCGAAGCCATGACGGCCGTGTGCTCGGTCGGCCTTGACATGATCGCGCTACCCGGCGACACGTCCGCCGAGACACTCGCAGCCATAATCGGCGACGTGTGCGCGATCGGGGTCATCAACGACAAGACCACAGCCGCGCGGCTCATACCGGCCGTGAGCAAGGTCGTCGGCGACAGGGTCGAGTTCGGCGGGCTCCTCGGCGAAGCCCCCGTGATGCCGGTCGGGAGCACCTCTCCGGAGCGGCTCGTGCGAAGGGGCGGGCGATTCCCGGCACCGCTGCGCAGCCTGCGCAACTAGGCCGAATGCCCCCTAGATCCCGACCGCCTTGCGGAAGGAACGGATCTGGCGCCGCGCGACAGGCACCTGGGTCTCGTCACGGTCGGACACGATCACCACGTAGCCGGACTCCGTGCGGACGAACTCCTTCACGCGGTTCAGGTTCACCATGTAGCTGCGGTGCACCCGCTCGAAGGGCTCGCCTCCGAGCCTCCCCTCCAACTGGGACAGGGTGAGGTCGATCAGGTATTGGTTCTCGAACGTGTGGACGTAGGTCGACTTGTTCCGCGCCGAGATGAAGATGATCTCGTCGATCGAGAGAAGCACGGTCCGCCCGCCCTTGCGCACGGCCAGCTTGCGGAACTCCGTCTCAGCCGGGGCCGCGGACGCCCGGATCGACGAGCGCCCACGGCGTATGCACGACTGCACCCTCGCAGTGAGCTCCAGCAGGTTGAACGGCTTGGTCACGTACTGCTGAGCGCCCTGCTTGAACGCCAGTATCTTCGCCAGATCCTGCGTCTTGGCGGTGAGGATGATGACCGGCAGGTCGGCGAGGATGGGGTCGTTTCGGATCTCCATCAGCGTCATCCAGCCGTCCACCCGCGGCATCATGATGTCCAGGACGACGACGTCGACCGTGCTGGCCTTGAGGATCTCGATGGCCTCGCTGCCGTCGCTCGCCGTCAGCACCTCGAGGCCCTCGGTCTCCAGCCCGAGGCGGACCATCTCAAGCAGGCTGGGGTCGTCGTCGACGGCCAGCACCCTGCCGGCTCGCGCGGCTGCGCCTGCCTCGACTCCATCCGTGATCATCGCTTGTCGGCCCCTCTACGACGATGGACGGCCCAACGCGCGTTCGCGCCCTCAATGATACCGCACATCGGCAGATACTACCGCTCTTCGCCCGCAAGCCACAAGTGCATAGAGTGAGCGGCGCGTTTGCCCGCTCCCATCGCCAGTATCACCGTCGCCGCGCCGGTGACGATGTCCCCTCCCGCCCAGACCCCCTGCATGGACGTGGCGCCGGCGTCGTCGGTCGAGACGTAGCCGCGCTCCGTGAGCTCGAGCCCGGGCGCGGCGGCCGCCAACAGGGGGTGCGCCATCGTGCCCACCGCCACGACGACGGTGTCGCAAGCCGTTTCAAAGTCGCTGCCCATGACGCAGACCGGGGCGCGCCGGCCCGAGGCGTCAGGCTCCCCGAGCTCCATCCTCCGGGCGACGAGCCCGGTGACGAAGCCGCCGTGGCCGCGGATCTCAACCGGGGAGCACAGAAGCTCGAACCGGACGCCCTCCTCCTTGGCGTGCTCGACCTCCTCGCGCCTGGCCGGCATCTCCTCCTCGGAGCGCCTGTAGGCGAGAACGACCTCCTCGGCGCCCAAGCGGACGGCGGTCCGCGCGGCGTCCATGGCGACGTTCCCGCCCCCCACGACCACGACCCGCCGACCCCTCCAAACCGGCGTGTCGGCCCGGGGGAAGTCGTCAGCCCCCATGAGGTTGACGCGCGTGAGGAACTCGTTGGCCGAATAGACGCCGTTGAGGTTCTCGCCCGGGACGCCGAGGAACACCGGCAGCCCGGCGCCCACGCCCAGGAAGACGGCGTCGAAGCCGAGAGGTCCTCGCAGGTCTTCCAGCGTGTGCGTCGCGCCGATCACGGCGTTGCACTCGATTCGGGCGCCCATCCGCTCGAGCATCCCCACCTCGGCCTCGACAATGGCTCCCGGAAGACGGAAGCCGGGGATGCCGTATGTGAGGACCCCCCCGGGCGCATGCAGCGACTCGTACACCGTGACCGCATGACCGAGGCGCCGCAACTCGCCGGCGCAGGCCAGGCCGGCTGGCCCGGAACCCACCACGGCGCACTTGAAACCCGTGTCGGGCGCCACCTCCGGCTCACAACGGGAGCCGACCTCGCAGGCGAGGTCGCGGTCTCCCAAGAAGCGCTCGAGTCTGCCGATGGCCACCGGCTCGCCCTTGCGCGCCAGCACGCACGCCGCCTCGCACTGGTCCTCCTGCGGGCAGACCCGGCCGCACACCGCGGGCATCGCGTTGCGGCTCTTCAGGACAGCCGTGCCCTCGCTCCACTCCCGCGCCTGGATGTGGCCGATGAACGCCTTGATGTCGATGTTGACGGGGCACCCGTCGATGCACGTCGGGTTCTTGCACTGGATGCAACGCGCCGCCTCTTCGAGTGCCTGCTCCGTCGTGTACCCGGAAGTCACCTCATCGAAGTCAGCCACGCGCTCGGCCGCCGCGCGCTGCGGCATCGGGACCCTGGGGGCTATAGGTGACAAGCGCACCCCCTCGAGTAGTCGGCGTCGGCTTCGCGCTCTAGCTCCACGTACGCCCTCTGCCTGCTCATCAGTTCCTCGAAGTCGACCTCCGAGCCGTCGAAATCCGGTCCGTCGACGCATCCGAAGCGGACGGCTCCGCCCACCGTGACACGGCACGCTCCGCACATGCCGGTGCCGTCGACCATTATCGGATTGAGCGAAACCGTCACCGGAACGCCCGCGTCGGCCGCCGTCTGCGAGCAAAACCTCATCATCGGCGCCGGACCCACGGCGAAGACCGCGTCGACGGCCCCCGATTCGCACAGGCGCTTGAGCGGGGCGGTGACCAGCGCCTTCTCGCCGGCGGACCCGTCGTCGGTGACGATCTCGAGCCCGACCGGATGCAGCGCGCGAAACTCCTCCTCCAAGATGAGCAGCCCTGCGTTCCGGGCCCCGAGGACGACCGTCACCTCCGTGCCCGCGGCGACCATCGCCCTTGCCACTGGGTATGCGACCGCCGCGCCTACCCCGCCACCCACCACCGCGACACGACCCAAGCCGTCCACCTGCGAGGCCTTGCCCAACGGGCCTACCACGTCGGCCAACGAGGAGCCGACCTCCAGGTGCGACAACTTGTGGGTCGAGACGCCCACCCGCATGAACACGAACCTGACCCAGCCTTCCTCGGCGGACCAATCGGACGCCGTGAGCGGGATCCTCTCCCCGGTGGCGTCCGCTCGCACCATCAGGAACTGTCCGGCCCTGGCTCGGGCCGCAATAGCGGGCGCCAGGACGCCCATCTCGAAGACGGCGTCTGAGAGCTGCCGCAGGTGGACGACGGGGAACACGAAGGTCCTCTCGAGCGGGCTGGCACAGGTCGGAACAGTATACTTCCCCCATGCGAACCTCGTCCCTCTGTGCGGTCATCGCGGCCGTCGTGACCATCGCGTTCGCGCTGACTGGATGCGCCACGCTCGGCGCGCGGCCCGTCACGGAGGGGCGCGAGGCCCTCGGCACCTTCGTCGAGGTGACGGCTTGGGGAGCGGATCCGGCGGCTGTCCGCTCAGCCATCGGAGAGGGCTTCGCCGCCATGGCTGCGGTCGAGGCTCTGACGGACGCGCACGATCCCGACTCGGGACTGGGAGCGTGGAACGCCGATCCGTTCGACGGCGAACCGCCGCCTCTGCCCTACCGGCAGGTCGAGGAGGCGCTCACGCAGCTCGAACTGGAGCCCGACACCTTCAACACCCGCCTGCTGGGTGTCACCCGCCTGTACTCTTTCGAGCAGGGCGGACGGGTTCCGGGCGAACGGGAGCTGGAGGTCGCACTGGCGGAGTCCGCCTCGATGATGGGGCGCGCGGATGCGGCCGGGTTCCGCCCGGCCCCTGACCGATCGAGGGAGGCCTCACTGCCGCTCCCAGGGATCGACCTCGGAGGAGCCGCGAAGGGGATGGCCTTGGACGGCGCCGTCGAGCTGATGGGGGCGAGCGGCGCGCTGGACGCGGCGCTCCTCACCGCGGGCAGCTCGACGCTGGCCTGGGGGCGCCGCCCCGGCTCACGGCCCTGGCGGATCGGGGTCGAGGACCCGCGCCAGCCCGGGAAGGTCGTCGCGGTGTTCCAGAGCCGGGAGGGCTTCAGCGTCTCGACCACCGGTGACTACCAGCGCGGTTTCGATCGGAACGAGACTCGATACCACCACGTCCTGGACCCGCTGAGCGGCAGGCCCGTCCGCGGGCTGAGGTCGCTGACGGTGGCGGGCCGGATGCCCGCCATGCACTCGGACATCCTGTCCACGGCGCTGTTCGTGATGGGACCGGAGCGCGCGGCGGCCTACGCGACCGCGCGCGGCCTCGCACTCTACATGGTGGACGAAGCGGGGCGGGCACTGACCGTGCCCGCCCCGACAGATTCAGGAATCGATCTCGAGGAGCTCGAGGAGCCGATGCCCTAGAACCAGGGCTTCCGTCCGGTCACGTAGGTCTGGACGAACTCCTCATCGGTCTTGGTCAGGTACATGATCCCCCCTGACTTCAAGTTTGAATCGCAACACTGAGCCTTCCTGAGCGCCTTCCTACGATTGTGCATAGCATTCCTCCGGGGTCCGGTATCCGAGCCGCTTCCTAGGTCGTGAGTTGAGCCTCGCGGCGATGGCGTCGCAGTCGGCCTGGGTGATGCGGGCGAAGCTGGTTCGCTTCGGCAGGTACTGGCGGATCAGCCCGTTCGTGCCCCGCTCCCAAGAGTGGTGAGGTGTCGCGAAGTAGAAGTCGACCCCGGTCGCCGCCTCGATCTGCTTGTAGGAGTGGAACTCGGTGCCGTTGTCCGCCGTGATCGTGGCGACCCGACCGCCCCGCCGCTCGATCAGCTCGATGCAGCGGGCGACCGCATCGGCGGCACAGTGACGGGCGAGCTTGCCCATCACGAGGTAGCCGGTGGCGCGTTCCACGAGGGTCAGCACGCTGTTTCGTCCGTGCTCGTTACCCATCACCGTGTCGATCTCCCAGTGGCCGATCTCGATACGTGCCTCCACCTCGGCCGGCCGCTCCGAGATGTGGCGTTTACCTGCGAGTCTCCCGCGCGAGTCGTACGCCCCATAGCGCTTGCGACGCCTCTTCGTCGCCTGCCTCAGGTGCTTCCACAGGTCACCGCCGGCGCGCTTGTCGGCCCACACGTGGACGTAGATGGCCTCGTGGCTGATGCGCAGGATCCCCTCGTCTCGGAGGAAGCCGGAGACCTGCTCCGGGCTCCAGTCGAAGCGCAGATACCGGTCGACGATCATCCAGGTCTCGGGACCGATGCGCGCGTTGCGCCTCGATCGTCGGCGCCTCGCGGTCGCATAGGAATGTGCGATGTCAGGCACGTAGCGACCGGTCGGCCGCAGGTTGCGCCTGAGTTCGCGCGAGATGGTTGACGGTGCGCGCCTGAGTTCGCGTGCAATGGCGCGGATCGAGTAGCGCTGTTTCCTCAAGGCGTTGATGGCGTATCGTTCCTCAAGGGTGATCTGGGCATGCATTCGGTCCTCACTTCTTGGCGGGAGTAGGGAACCGATTGTGTCCCAGTTCGCCCCACCCTCGAGGGACCGAGGTGTTGCGTTCAGTATCTGAATCCGCGCCCTCAATCAAGCCGATGATGCTGACGATGCCTGCGGCCATGCCCATGGTCAGGACGCTGACCATGGGCATTATCAGGCCTTCCTTGCTGTAGCCGAGGTAGAACTCGTGGATCCCTAGGGCTCCGAGAAGGATTCCCAAGATGCCCGCAGCCACCTTGCTCTTGTCGCTCGCTGCCGCACCTGGGGCGGGAGGGGCGGGCGGGGGAGCGAACTCACCGTTGGTCATCGTTCCTCCTCGCACGATGAGGACCTTACCGGCCGAGGGCAGCACAAGATAACCTCGACCCGCCCCGCTTGCCCCAGGCAAGCACCGCAGTTGACCCGTGTCACGTGACGCGTTACCCTCACCTCGTGATAAAGTCGTTCGCGGACAAGCAGACACAGCAGCTGTACGTGACCGGGAAGGCGCGGCGCATTCCACCGGACGTAGCGAAACGGGCGGCACGCAAGCTGGAGCAGGTCAACGCGGCGGCCGCGGTTGAGGACCTGAGAGTCCCCCCTGGCAACAGGCTTCATGCCCTCGGAGCGGATCGCGTCGGCCAGTTCTCCATCTCGGTGAATGACCAGTGGCGCATCTGCTTCCGGTTCGAGGACGGCGATGCTTTCGACGTTGAGTTCTGCGACTACCACTGAGGTGAAGTGCATGGACATCCCCAACAACGTCCCCTTGGAGCGTCGGCCTACCCATCCGGGTGAGGTGCTCCGCGAGGACTTCATGCCTGACTACGGCCTGAACGTTACGGGCCTGGCAAACGCCCTAGGAGTGTCTCGCCAGACGGTGAACGAACTGCTCCGTGAGCGCAGGGCGCTCACGCCTGAGATGGCGCTGCGGCTCTCGGCCCTGTTCGGTAACTCCCCTGAGTTCTGGCTCAACCTCCAGCGCGCCGTGGATCTCCATGACGCTCGGACCTCCGTCAGAGACCAAGTGGGCCGCATCAAGCCGCTGTGTGTTGCCTAACACCTAACACCTAACACTGTCTGCTCGAGGGGTCTGCTCGAGGAGCGCGAGCGTCTGGCCAGCGGCCGACGCTGCCGGTATACTTCTTGC
>JBBIJK010000048.1:0-9754 GCA_037445995.1 Actinomycetota bacterium
GCTCGAGGAGCGCGAGCGTCTGGCCAGCGGCCGACGCTGCCGGTATACTTCTTGCGAAGCGCCCGCCGGCGGGATACCGACGTCCGGAGGAGACACACCCGTGAGACGTAGTCGCGCTACGGCAGCATCGCTGCTCCTCGCTGTCGCCCTCTTGACCCAACCCTCCCTCGCTGCCGCCACCACGTGGAGCGATGCTGCCGCGCACCGGAAAGCCGCCGAGGCCGCTCGCCGGGCGGCTGCCGAGGCGAAGTCCGACGCGGAGCGCCTCCTCAAGGAGGCAGAGGCGCTCGACGCCGACATCGACGCGCTGGACGCCAAGGTCAAGGAGCTGGCGCCGTCGATCCAGACGGCCGAGACGCGGTCGGGCCGGCTTCGGGCCGAGGTGGACGTACTTCGCGGCACCATCGTCCGGACCCAGGCTGAGATCGAGCGCATCTCCGCTGAGCATGCCCACCAGTCGGACCTCCTGTCGCGTCGCGTCGCGCGCACCTACAAGCAGGGCGACATGTTCTACCTGGACCTCCTGCTCGGCTCGGAGGACGTCCTCGACCTGATCGCCCGTACCGCGCTGGTCACCCGTGTCATCCAATCCAACCAGGACACCGCCCTTCAGCTGTCCTCCACCCGCGACTCGCTCGAGGAGGCGAGGTCCAAACTCGAGCGCGACCTCGACACCGTCGCTCTCAAGCGCGCCGAAGCCGAGGCGGAGGAGCGGCGTCTCAAGGGGCTTCAGCAGCAGCGTCAGGAGTCGCTCGACGCCAAGGAATCCGCGCAATCGCAGAAGTTCTCGCTCATGCGCGAGGAGGAGGCCAACGCCAAGAAGCTGCTCGCGCAAGCCCAGGCCGAAGAGCGCGAGGCGGCGGCGATCGAGGCGCTTCTGCGGGGCGGCGGCAGCTCGAGTGGCTCTGGTAAGTACGCTGGCACGTTCATCTGGCCCACCCCGGGCAACTCGCGCGTGACCTCCTACTACGGGTGGAGGACCCATCCGGTCCTCGGGTATCGCAAGTTCCACCATGGCATCGACATCGGGGCCGCCACCGGGCAGCCGATCGTTTCCTCCGGCGACGGCGTCGTGATCTTCTCCGGGACCCGCGGAGGCTACGGCAAGACCGTCATGGTCGACCACGGGGACGGGCTCGTCACCCTTTACGCCCACTGCAGCAGTCTGGGCGTCGGGGTCGGGCAGGCGGTCAAGGAGGGGCAGCGGATCGCGGCGATAGGCTCGACCGGCCTGTCGACCGGGCCGCACCTCCACTACGAGGTGCGCGTCAACGGGTCCTCTCGCAATCCCATGGACTACTTCTGACGGCACGGCGGTGACCCGCGGCCGAGGCAGCCGCGCCACTCGCTCAATCCGCGTTGTACTCCTGCATCGCGCCCTCGACACCGTGCTCCAGCAGGTGCATCACCGCCTGCGCGGCGACAGTGCACGTGGCGTTGAGCTCCTCCAGCGCCTCGCCACGGAGCTGCTGGAGCACGAAGTCGGCCGGATCCATCCGGCCCGGAGGCCGACCCACGCCCACGCGGACACGACGGTAATCTCCCGACCCGAGCCGCTCGTGGAGCGAGCGCAGCCCGTTATGGCCGCCGTGGCCGCCCTCACGCTTGACCCTGACCGCGCCGGTCGGCAGGTCGATGTCGTCGTGGATGACCACGATGTCGGAGATCGAAGCGCCCTGCGCGGCGGCCAGGCGCGCCACCGCGTTGCCCGAGACGTTCATGAACGCCTGGGGCTTGGCGAGGACGACCTCCTCGCCGCCGATGCGCGCGGTTCCGACCTTGGCGCCCGCCTCGTCCCTCCAGTAGGGGACGCGCAGGTTGTCCGCGAGCAGGTCCACGACGATGAACCCGGCGTTGTGCCTCGTGGACTCGTACTCCGGACCGGGATTGCCCAGACCGACGACGATGCGCGACATCGGGAAGGGCTACTCCTCCTCGGCCGGCGCTGCGGCCTCCTCGCCGACCTCCGGCACCTCGCCAGCCTCCAGGCCCGCCTCGGTAGCCCCCTCGACCTCGACCGCCGGAGCGACGACGGAGCACACGATCTTCTCGGGGTCGTCGAGGATCGTCACGCCAGCCGGGGCGCCCAGGTCGCCGATGGACAGGGCGCTGCCGATCTCAAGGCCTGAGACATCGGCGTCGATCGCCTCCGGGATGTCGGCGGGCTTGGCCTCGATGTGGATCTCATGGGCGTCCACCGTGAGGATGCCGCCGGCCTTGACGCCCTCGGCGTTCCCGATGACGTGCAGCGGGACGTAGACGGCCACGGGCTTGTCGGCGGCGACCGCCAGGAAGTCGAGGTGGAGGAGCGAGCCCTTGGTGGGGTGGCGCTGCAGCCCCCGGATGACCACGTTGACGGGTGCGTCGTCATCGAGCGCCAGCTTGTAAAGGGCGGACGGTCCGCCGCCCTGCGAGATCTCCAGCTCGATATCGTGCCTGTCGAGCGCGATGGAAGTGGCCGCCACCCCGTCGCCGTACAGAACTGCGGGCACTAGGCTCTCCCCCGCCAGACGGCGGTTGGCCTTGCCTGTCAACTCGCGACGCTTGGCCGCGATCCTGATCGCCTCAGTCATCAGTGGCACCTCCTGGGTGTTCCCGGGCTTCGCGCCCCATGGGCGCGGACGTGCATTCTCTCACAGCTGGAAGTCGGGGTCGAACAGCTCCGAGACGGACTCGTCGCGGAAGACGTTGTCGATGGCGTGGGCGAACAGCGGGGCCACTGAGAGCACGCGTATCTTGTCGTCCCGCCGCTCGAGCGGCACCGGAAGGGTGTTCGTGACCACCACCTCCTTCACGGGCGCTTCGGCGATCCTGTCGTAGGCCGGCGGCGAGAAGAGCCCGTGCGTCGCCGTCACGTACACCTCGCGGGCCCCGGCCTCAAGGACGGCTTTCGCACCCTCTGTGACCGAACCGGCGGTGTCGATCATGTCGTCGGACAGGATGCACACCTTGTCGGCCACCTCGCCGATGATGTGGGTTATCTCGGCGACGTTGTGGTCCGGGCGGCCCTTGTGCAGGACCGCGAGGCTCGCCCCGAGCATGTCCGCGAACTTCTTGGCCACCTTGACCCGGCCGACGTCGGGGGAGACCACGCACAGGTTGGGCAGACCCAGATCGGCGAAGTGCTCTGCGAGGATCGGCAACGCGGTTAGGTGGTTCACGGCCTGGTCGAAGAACCCCTGGATCTGACCCTGGTGGAGATCCATCGTGATGACGCGGTCAACGCCCGCCGTGGTCAGGAGGTCAGCCACCAGCTTGGCCGTGATCGGCTCACGAGCGGCGCTCTTCTTGTCCTGCCGCGCGTAGCCGTAGTGGCTGATCACGGCCGTGATGCTCCTCGCCGACGCCCGTTTCGCGGCGTCCACCATTATCAGGAGCTCCATGAGGGTGGAGTTGACCGGGGCGCAGACGGACTGGACGAGGAATACGTCGGCGCCGCGAACCGACTCGAGGAACCTGACGTAGATCTCCCCGTTGGCGAACTGCTTGATCTTGACCTCGCCAAGGCTGATGCCCAGATGCTCGACGATCCCCTCGGCCAGCTCGGGGTTGCTCGACCCCGCGAAGACGGCCATACGCCTCTCGCACATACGTCAGCGACTCCTTGTCTCAGTCCGGCGCATCACTGTCGGTGCGCGCGAGGCGTCTCTTCTCGGCCCATCCCTCGACCACGCGAAGGTCGGTCCGCTCGACCGCGAGAGCGCCGGGCGGCACATCCCGGTTGACGGAGCTTCCGGCGCCAGTCACGGCGCCCTCGCCGATCGACACCGGCGCGACAAGCATCGTATCAGAGCCGACGAAGGCGCCGGCCCCCACCACGGTGCGGTGCTTCTCGAAACCGTCGTAGTTGCATGTGATGCTGCCCGCGCCGATGTTGGCGCCCGGGCCGATCTCGGCGTCCCCGATGTAGGACAGGTGAGGGACCTTCGCACCCTCCCTCAGCAGCGAGTTCTTGATCTCCACGCTCGTACCTGCCTTTGCCCGCGCCTCAAGCACGGTCCCTGGCCTCAAGTAGGCGCCAGGACCCACCGTCGCACCCGGGCCGACCTCCGAGCCTACGACGATGGAGGCGTCGACCACCGCCCCCTCCCCGACGAAGGAGTCCGTTATGCGGGCCTGGGGCCCGATGACGGCCCGGTCCGCCACGGAGGTGGCGCCCATCAGAAAGGTCATGGGCTCGATCACGACGTCCCGGCCGATCGTGACCGTCGGAGCGATCCAGGCGAGGTCGGGGTCGACGATGGTCACGCCCGCCAGCATGTGGGCGGCGTTGACGCGTCGCTGCAGCGCCTTGCCCGCCTCCGCCAGCTGGACCCGCGAGTTCACCCCGAGGGTCTCCTCGGGCTCGTCCGTCAGCACGGAGACGACCTTCAGTCCCTGCGAGCGGAACGTCCGGACCATGTCGGTGAGGTAGTACTCGCCTTGCGCGTTGTCCGTCTCCAGGCGGTGCAGGTGCTCGAAGAGCAGCGGGCCGTCAAAGCAGTAGAAGCCCGTGTTGACCTCGCGTATCGACCCCTGCCCCGGGGCCAGGTCCTTCTGCTCCACGATGCCCGCCACCTCGCCGGCCTCGTCCCGGAGGATACGGCCGTAGCCGGTCGGGTCACCCGGATCGGCCGTCAGCAGGGCCATCGCCGCCCCTGCCGCCTCGCGAGCCTCGACGAGTCCCCGCAACGTCTCGGGTCGGATGAGGGGGGAGTCACCGGAGAGCACCAGCAGCGGCCCGGCGTGCCCGGCGAGCACCTCCTCGGCGCACATCACGGCGTGGCCCGTGCCAAGCTGCCGGTCCTGACGCGCGCAAGCGATCCCGGGCACCAGGCCCTCCACCTGCTCGGCGCAGTGTCCGGTCACCACGACCACGCGGTCGCACCCCGCGTCACGCGCGGCTCCGACGACCAGCTCGACCATCGGCACGCCGAGGATCCGGTGCGCGACCTTCGGGACGTCCGACCTCATGCGAGTGCCCTCGCCTGCCGCAAGGATGAGCGCGGCCACACCCATCGGGACTCCTAGCCTTCGAGTGGAGCTTGTCACCGCCCGTGAGCGGCGGCCCACTGGCTGGGGTGCGAGGATTCGAACCTCGATAGCGGGAACCAAAATCCCGAGTCCTGCCGTTGGACGACACCCCACCGTGGAGCACACCGCAGTTTATCAGGGGCAAGGAGACCCTGCGAATCGCTACGGTGGCGGGGCGCGGTGCGCGGCACCCCTCGCGGGGGCGTCCTTGAGCGGCTCAGCCCTCTGCGGGCACAGCAGCCGCTCGCTCGCGAAAAGAGGAGACGCCACCCTCTTCGATGAAGCGCGAGAGCACCGCCTCCTGGATAGCCCCGCGAGCCGTTGCGTTGATGGGGTGACAGACGTCCCGGAACTCGCCGTTCGGGAGCTTGCGCGAGGGCATGGCGACGAACAGCCCCTTCTCCCCGTCGACGACGCGCAGGTCGTGAACGGCGACAGCGTCATCGATCACGATACTCGCCACGGCGCACACCTTGTTCATCGCCACGGGACGCAGCGACACCTTCGTGATCTCCATCCTTCGCTCCCCCCGAGTCACGTGGCATAGCAGGACCCTGGGCCACACTAAGCCACGTGTTGACTATTCACCGCGACGCCCCCGCATCCCTGCCGCGCGACGCGAGCGCGCGCTCGCCCAGTATGCGCTCCGACACGATGAGGTCGGAGGGTTTGTCGACATCGGCCCCGATCGAGGCGTGCCGGGTGACGACGGCGGCGCAGGTGCAGCCGAGGATCTCGCCCGCCTTGACCTCGACATCCGCCGGGTCCAGGCGTCCAGCCATCAGCCTCAACACGAACCGCATGCCCATGATGCGCACGACGGATGTCGGGCTCTTGCGCAACTCGAACAGGCGCTGCCCGATATCGCGCGACCTCCGGGCGAGCGAGGGAGCCGCGACGGTCATGTTCCCGCCGGTGAACCTCCCGGACACGAGCTTGAAGTAGGTCCTCTCGGACCCGGGGTACTGCGCCCGCATGTCCTCCTCGCTGACCAGGGGGTATGCGAAGTCCGCGGACCGCTCCAGGCAAGCCTCGACGAATCCGTCCACGGCCTCAGGTGTCAGGGTGGGGATGTCACCCGTCGCGATCAGCACGGGCCTGTCGTCCCGGAACGCCTCGACACCGGCGATGAGGTTGTCCATGAACCGTCCGTCGGAGCAGACCAGCTTGTCGGCGAGGTCGGCCCAGGGCCCCAGGTCCTCAGCCGTCGGGAGCACCACCGCGATCTGATGGACGGACAGCGACTCGCGAAGCGCTTCGACGACCCACTGGACCATCGGCTTGCCCGAGACCGGCAGCAGGCCCTTGAACCGGCACGTCGGGTCGATCACGGCGCCATCGCCGCCCGCCAGCACCACCACGTCGACCCTGTCGCCCAACCTCTGACCCCCCGCGCTCGTCGTGGCGCCGGCATGCCCGGCCCCGATGTGCACTGTCGTCAGCGTGTCCGGGTGGCCGACGCCCACCAGCCCCGCCGCGAGGCGGCGGCCGCGGCCGCCTGCGCGCCCTCTTGGGAGGCGCAGACGCCAAAGACCGCCGACCCTGAGCCGCACATGCAGCTGCCCAGCACGCCCTCGCTCCCCTCGAGCAATGCTAGCGCATCACGTATGGCCGGGACGATGCCGCACGATGCGTCGGTCATGTCATTGTGCAACAGCGCCGCCGTTCGAGCGACATCTCCGTCCTCCAGAGCGTCCAGCAGTGGAGCGACGTCGGGCGCGGGCCGCCGCGGCGAGCGATCGAGAGCGGAGTAGGCCTCCCCCGTCGGGACTCCGACGCCCGGCCAGACGACCGCGACATGCATGACTGGCCCGCTGAGACGCCTCTCCACGACGTCACCGCGCCCGGTCAACAGGGCGAGCGGTCCGCCCAGGAAGAACGGCACGTCGGCGCCGAGCGAGCCGGCGACCTCCGCCAGCGCGCCCTCCTCGGACGCGACGTCCCACAAAATCGCGAGAGCCCTCACCACGGCCGCGGCGTCCGACGAGCCCCCGCCCAGCCCGGCGCCAGCCGGAATCGCCTTGCCCAAGGTGATCGACACGGCAGGATCGCGGCCGAACCGCCGACCCATGGCGAGCGCGGCGCGGTATGCGAGGTTGTCCTGGGGCGGGATGCCTAACTCCAGGTCGCAAACGAGCGTCAGCTCGTCAGCCCCGGCGACCGCGACGGAGTCCGCGAGCTCCAGGCTCTGCAGCACGGTAACCACATCGTGGTATCCGTCCGATCGCGAGCCGCCCACGCCCAGGAACAGGTTGATCTTCGCAGGGGCTTCCAGCCGCACGGTCCTGCCCATCGGGGCCTCCAAGAAGAAGCGCGGAGCCTGGTCGGCCCCGCGCCATGAGGTCGTCGTCGCCCCGCGCCTCAGTTGAGCCAGGGGAAGACGTTCTCGCCGCTTTCCGGGTGGGTAAGCTCGACCGCCCCCGTGAGCACGTCCACATAGCTGTAGGAAACTCGGGCGGTGCGGGCCCGCTTCTCCTCGACCTTGAGGACGAACAGGCTAGGGTGGGTCTGCTCGAGAACGCCCTCCCGCTCCATGACTTTGGAGCGACCCATGTTCGCGCGCAGTTTCAGCCGAGAACCCATCAGCGATTCGAGGTCGGAACGGATGCGGCCTACAACTTGGACCTGACCAACTGCTTCCATAGACGACCCTCCGTCGGGTGACTTTCGAATGTTACCGCATCACGACCGTCGCCTCAAGGCAGCAGGTTCGCGGCGCGCAGAGCCTCGCCAAGGCGTACGTACGCCTCCACGTCCAGCGTCTCAGCGCGGACGCCGGTCTCCACGCCCGCGCACGCCAGTGCGGCCTCCACCTCGGCGTGAGACGCCGACAGGCGCCCGGCCAGCGAGTTGCGGATCGTCTTGCGGCGCTGCGAGAATGCCGCATCCGCCGCCCCTGCCGCGTCCCTCAGCGGTCCGGCGGCAAGGCCACGGTCCAATCGATCGAGCCGCAGCACCGCCGAGTCCACACGGGGCGGCGGCAGGAAGCTCGCACGCGAGACGGGGAAGCGCCCCGAGGGCCGCGCCAGCAGTCCGAGCTTGACCGTGTATGCGCCATACTCCTTGCCACCAGGGGAGGCCGCCATCCGGTCCGCCACCTCAGACTGGACCATCACGGTGGCCGAGCGGAGCGAAGGCATCTGCCCGAAGAAGCGCAGGACGACCGTGGCCGCAACCGCATAGGGAAGGTTCGCCACCAGGGCGACGGGCGGACCGTACTGGTTCGCCAGCTCCTCCGCGGAGACCTCCAGGGCGTCGCCCAGCACCACGGCCAGCTCCGCGGACCCCCCCGATACCTCCGCCAACGCGGGCAGCAGCGCGGCATCCTTCTCGACGGCCACGACCCTGGCGCCCTGACCGCACAGAGCGGCGGTCAGTGTGCCGATCCCCGGGCCGACCTCGAGCACGACATCGCCCGGCCCGACCCCTGCGAGACCAAGGATGCGCGAGACGACGTTGCCGTCGACCAGGAAGTGCTGGCCAAGGGAGCGGCGGGTGTGAAGCCCGTGCCGACGCAGGACGGCGATGGTCGCCGAGGGCGACGCCAGGTGCGAGAGGGGCACGGCTGATTCAGTCCAGGATGGTGATCGTCACGGTACGACGGCCCCACGAGATGGCGTCCGCTTTGGCGTTGCCCGTCCAGAAGCACACGTCGATCTTGGCCCCGTCGATGACGCCGCCCGTGTCCGCGGCGACCCCATAGCCGTAGCCCGGGACGAAGATGCGCGTGCCCAGCGGGATGACGGCGGGGTCGACCGCGATGATCCCCCACCCCGGCTCGATGTCGTAACGGGCGATCCGGCGCTCGATGACCGGCATGCCGCCACACCCTGCGTCCCACGGCGTGTAGGCGGTGGCGACCACTCGCATCCGGCGGCCGCCCGACGGGGCCTCGCCGCCGAGAGGGCGCGCAGCGCCGCGCGAGGCCCCGAGCGTCGATCCTCTGCGGGCGGTCCCCACGGCCACGACCTCGTCGACCGGCGGTTTGACCATGCGCTTGGCCTTGAGCGTGCGCTGGCCCTCGCGCCCGTCCCCTACAACGATTTCGTAGATGGACATCTCGACACCGGGCACGCCGGCCGTGACCACACGCTTCGCGCCAAGCGGGAGCGCGTCCTCATCTACGTTGACCCTCTCGAACGGGACGGTCGCCTCCTCCGACACCACGCGCATGAACACGTCAGCGGCTGCCACCTCCATCCCGGCGACCAGGGGGGTCTCAAGCGGAGGCTCGACCCTGATACCGGATGCGGGGTCCAGACCAGCCGCGACGATCGCGTCGGCGACCGTCTCGCCCACCACCTCCAGAGGCACGCGGTCCGCTCCCACGACCAGATCGACCGCGACGGCCCGGCGCACCACGACGGTCATGCCGTCTCGGAGCGAGGCGTCGGGAGCGGGAGCGACGATGTCGGCGGCCGACACCTTGACGCCGGCCTCGTCGAGGAGGCTGGCGACGCTTGCGGCTCTCGATGTGTGATAGGTGGTCTGCCCGTCGAACACGACGGTCACACCTTTTGCGGCCCAAGCGTGAGAAGCGACGAAGAGAACTGCTGCGAGTGCTGGAGTGAGGAGTGCGACTACGTGGCGTATCCGGATTCGACGCGCCGGGCCTGCCGGCGATGGTCCCATCAAGCCCTCTCGGTTCTCAATCCCCCGGTCCCCGCGAGTGCGGGCTTCGGATTCTACCGCTATGCCCGGGAGGCCGCAATCGCCCCCGCGCGGCCAGCCTGCCAGCCTG
>JBBIJK010000049.1:0-8951 GCA_037445995.1 Actinomycetota bacterium
CGTGCGACACCAGGTTTAGGAAACCTGTGCTCTATCCCCTGAGCTACGAGGGCGCCCGGACGGCGGGCCGCCGAGGCGGCTTCGCGACTACCGGATGGTAGCAGATTGCCTCATCCCCAGACAGCGCTGGCTTCGGCTCAGGGCGCGACCCCGACCCAGATCGTGACCGTGGTGCCCAGCGGCACCTTCCGCCCCGCGGTCGGACTCTGGTTGAGCACCACGCCCACGTCGCCGGGGTCCGCGGCGGGGGTCTCATTCTTGAGTACTTCGAGTCCGGCGCTCGACAACAGTGTGCGAGCTTCGGCCTCGGTCTTGTCGGTGACGTCGGGCACGGTGGTCTCGTTCTTCCCCTTGGACACGGTCAGTCTCACCGTGCTGCCGGTCTGGACGACCACCCCCGAGTCGGGGTCCTGCGCCATGACCTTGCCCTTGGCTACGGTGTCGCTGAACTCCTCGCGGATGTTGACCTTGAAGCCAGCCTTCTCCAGCGCCGTCTTGGCTTCGGCGGAGGTCTTGCCCACGACGTCGGGGATCGCCTTGGTCTCGATTCCCTCGGAGACGATGAGAGTGATCGGCGCCCCCTTTGGCAGCATCGTGCCCGCTGTGGGAGTGGTGTCGATGGCGTAGCCCTCGGCGATCTCGGGGTCGTAGACGCGCTGGACCGGCTGCAGGTCGAACCCGGCCGACTTGAGGGCGTTGTAGGCGTCGTTCTCGATCATCCCGGCCACCGTCGGGACCAGCACCATCTCGGCACCCTTGCTGACGACGAGGTTGACCGTCTCGCCCTTCGCCGCCCGCGCTCCGCCCTTCGGATCCTGTCCGATGATTGTGCCGGACGCCTCTTCGGAGTACTCCTCCGTCGTTTCTCCCACCGCCAGTCCGACGCCTTGAAGCATCGAGGTGGCCTCCTCGACGGTCAGTCCTGCGAGATCGGGGACCACCACGGCCGGGGGCCCGAGGACTCCCAGGGTCCAGGCGCCGCCGATTCCGATGAGCGCGAGCGCGGCGACGGCGGCTATCCACGGCCACACGCGTGGCTTGCGCGGCGCCGGTCTGGCGGCTCGCATGGGGGCCGATCGCGGAGTCGACTCGACGCGAGGCATGACGGTGGTGTCGCCCATCGAGTGCTCCGCCGCGGCGGGGGCGCGGCCGTCGAGCACCCGCCTGAGGTCCCTGCGCATCTCGTCGGCGGACTCGTAGCGCTGTCGCGGGTCCTTGGCCAGTGCGCGGAGCACCACCGACTCCAGAGCGGCCGGGATCGAGGGCTCCAGCCGCCGGGGCGGAGCGGGCTCGTCATGCACCTGCTTGAGTGCGACCGCCACAGGGGTGTCCCCCTCGAAGGGAGGGCGCCCGCAGAGCAGCTCGTAGAGGACCACTCCAAGCGAGTACAGGTCGGACGCGACGGTCAGCCGCTTGCCCTGGGCCTGTTCCGGCGAGACGTACTGGGCGGTCCCGAGCACGGAGCCGGTCTGCGTCAGGTCGTCGCCGTCGGTCATGCGAGCTATGCCGAAATCCATCACCCTGACCCTACCGTCGGGCATCAGGACGATGTTCTGAGGCTTGATGTCGCGGTGGATGATGTCGTACCCGTGAGCGACAGACAGAGCCGCGCAGACCTGCTCGCCGTACTCCGCCACGCGCAGCGGGTCCAGGCTGCCCTTCTGCCGCACGAGGGACTTGAGGTCCGTGCCCCCGACGTACTCCATGACGATGTAGTAGGTGCCGCCGTCGTTGCCCCAATCGTAGATGTTGACGATCCCCGGGTGGCTGAGGTTGGCGGCCGACTGCGCCTCGCGACGGAATCGCTCCACGAAGGCGGGGTCGTCGGCGAAGCGGGAGCGGAGCACCTTGACGGCGACGGTGCGGCCCAAGGTCTCGTCCACGGCCTTGTACACGTCGGCCATGCCGCCGGCGCCGAGCCTCTCGGTGACGCGGTACCTGCGCCCGAACACCATGTCGTCCAAGTGGTCGCTCCCGTCCACGTCTCCGGGGCGGTCCCCCGGGGCTATCTTACTCGATACTCGCCACCGGACGCGTCTAGCGCGCGCCCAGCGCCGCTTCGATCACGCGCCTCGCGGCCGGGGCGGCGTCCCGGCCTCCCGCGCCCGCGTTCTCCAGCACCACGGCGATCGCGACGCGGGGCTCGTCGGCCGGCGCGAGAGCCATGAACCACGCATGGGTCGTCGCGGCTTTGCCGACCTCGGCCGTGCCGGTCTTGCCCGCCACGCGGACGCCGGCGATCCTCGCGTTCGTCCCCGACCCGCGCTCGACCACGCCCACCATCAGTTCGCGCACCGTCGCGGCGGTCGCCGGGTCCAGCGCTCGGCGCCACTCGCGTGGCCGCGTGACCGACAGCTCGACGCCAGCGGGGTCTCGCACCGCCGCGACTAGGTGCGGGCGCATGATGATCCCGTCGTTGGCCACCGCCGCGGCCACCAGCGCCATCTGCGCGACCGTGACCTGAGGTCCCGGGGGGCTCGGGTGCTCGCCGACCGGTTGCCCGATGCCGGCCCACGCGGTCTCCCACACGGTCATCTCGGATGGGTCAGGCATCAGGGACGCCCTCGACGGCGTCTCCAGCGGAAGGCCCTCGCCCACACCGAACGCCTCCGACGCGCGCACGAGCCTCTCTGGACCGAGCTCCACGGCGAGCTGGCCGAACACGGTGTTGACCGACCTTGCAAAGGCCGTCCGCAGGTCCAGGGTGCCGTAACCCTTCCCGCCGTAGTTGGTGACCGGCGCGTTGCCGATCTCCATCCTCGCGGGCCCGGTGTACGTCGTGTCAGGAGAGGCGACGCCCGCCGCCAGCGCTCCGGCGAGGGTGAGTGTCTTGTAGGTCGAGCCGGGCGGGTACAGCGCGCCTGCCGCTCTGTCCACGAGAGGGGCGCCGGCGGTGGCGGCGAGCGCGTCCCAGCCGCCGTCCACGTCGCCGGGGTCGAAGTCGGGCGCGGACGCCATGGCCAGCACCCGTCCGTCTCGCGGGTCCACGGCGACCACCGCGCCCCGACGGCCCGACAGAGCCGCCTCCGCCTCGCGCTGGATGCGGCTGTCTATCGTGAGGATCACGTCGTTGCCGGGCACCGGCAGTCCCGCCGCGGCTCCGACCATATCCCCGAGAGTGCTGAACGCGCGGCGGCTCGACAGGGCGTCGTCGGCCGCCGCCTCGATGCCCGCTCTTCCGTATCTTGGGCTCGAGTAGCCCACGACGTGCGCCGCGAACGCGCCTTCGGGGTACTCGCGCGCGAACAGCGCTCCGTCGGGGACGGAGCGCGCGAGGACGACGTCGTCGGCGGTGACGATGGCTCCGCGCGGCCGGGAGGCCTGCTCCGCCACGCTGCGCGTGTTGGCGGGGTGAGCGGCGAGGGCCGGCGCGGCGACGGCCTGCACGTAGGTCAGGTTCACCACGAGAGCGACGAACAGCGACGCCAGCAAGATGGCCACCTGCCGGGCACGCCGCGACAGCGCGCCGCGACCGAGCTCCCCGGTCAGTCCGGCGTCGGGGGCGATCGGGGCGAGCACCGGATCCCCGGCACGCATCAGCAGCGCGAGCAGGATGAAGTTGGACACGACGGACGAGCCGCCGTACGAGACGAAGGGGAGGGTGATGCCCGTGAGGGGGATCAGTCGCGTGACGCCTCCCACGATCACGAAGACCTGGAGACCGAACGCGGCCACGAGCCCCACGGCGGTAAGCGCGGCCATGTCCGACCTGGCGCGCACGGCTGTCGCAAGTCCGCGGAGGCACAGCACGAGGTACGCGACCACGACGGCCGCGCCGCCGAGAAGCCCGAGCTCCTCCGCGAACGCCGCGAAGATGAAGTCGGTCTCGACGAACGGGATCCGCTGCGGGAACCCCCGGCCCACCCCCACCCCCGCCATCCCCCCCGCTCCGAGGGCGAACAGCGACTGAGCCAGCTGGTACCCCCGGCCTGTCACGTCGGCGAAGGGGTCGAGCCAGGTTTCGACGCGTACCCGCACGTGGCCGAAGAGCTGGTAGGCGACGGCCGCTCCGGCCGCGAACAGGGCCAGTCCGGCCAGCGTGTAGGCGGGTCGCCCGGTGGCCGCGTGCACCATCACGAGGAACAGGCCGAAGAACAGCATCGAGGAGCCCAGGTCCTTCAGTGCGACCAGGACCACCAGCGACAGCGCCCACATGGCCACCAGGGGCCCGAGGTGCCTCGCAGGCGGGACCCACAGGCCGAGCACGCGGCGGGTGGAGACGGACAGGACCTCGCGGTTCTGCGACAGGTAGGCCGCGAAGAACAGGACGAGCAGCAGCTTGGCGATCTCGGCCGGCTGGAACGACAGGCCTCCCATGCGGATCCACAGCCTCGCGCCGTTGACCTCGCGACCCACGAAGGCCGGCATCAGCAGCAGCACGGCGCCGGCGATCGCGATCGTGTACTTGTAGCGGGCGAGCACCTCGAGCGAAGGCACGGCCGCCAGCGTGACGGTCATCAGGGCGACGCCGGTCAGGACCCACAGCACCTGAGCGGAGGCCAACGAGGGGTCAAGCCTAGTCAGGACCGCCAGGCCGATGCCCGACAGCAGCGCCGCCAGCGGCAACAGAAGCGGGTCCGCGCCTCGCGCGAACCGCCTTACCGCCAGATGGGCGGCGAAAAAGGCGGCCAGAAGACCGCCGGGCACGATCAGGTCTTGCGGCGTGAGCGTCCTGTGAGCGTGTCCGTAGACCAGCGCGAACGCCAGCAGCACGACCGGGGCCGCGGCCAGAAGCATGAGCAGCTCGATCTGCCGTCGGCTGCGCACGGGCGGTCAGGGTGTCGCCGGGCGCGACGCCAGCGACCGGTACCGGGCGACCGCCTCGTAGGCGCTTTCGAGGTCCTCCTGCACGATGCCCGTCCTCAGCCTTGACGCCGTGTGCGCCGGCAGCGCGTCCACGGGGATCGTCGTCTCGGCGTGCCGCCAGGCCAGTGTCAGGCCGGCGAAGGAGCCCGGGATGCCCCGGTAGACGGCCACGAGCCCCTTCTCCTCCACGAGGAACGCTCGCGAGTCCGCATACCTCCATGTGGCCCAGACGGCCCCAGCCACCAGGCCGGCTGCGACGAGCAGCCAAAGCAGCGGGGCCGCGCGCCTGGCGGCGGAACGCGCCCCCTGGATGGCGTGGTCCGCGTCGGTGAGGTCGACGACCACGACGCTGACGTTGTCCTGTCCGCCCGCCTCGAGCGCGGCGTCTACCAGCGCCCTGGCGGTGGTCTCGGGGTCCATCCCGGATCCCAACAGGCGCTCGATCTCGCCGTCGTCGATCATGCCGTGGAGACCGTCGGTGCACAGCAGGAGCCTGTCGCCGGGGGACGCCGTCACCTCGTAGACGTCCGCGACCATGTTCGGGTCGGTGCCCAGAGCCCTGGTGATCACGCTCCGGTTCGGGTGCCAGCGGGCGCCCTCCTCGTCGAGCGACCCCGCCCGCACCATGTCGGCCACGAGCGAGTGGTCCTCGGTGATTCTCGCGAGCTTGCCCCCCTCGAGCAGGTATGCCCGGCTGTCGCCCACGTGCGCGATGGCTATCGTGGTGCCCTGGACCATCGCCGCGGTCAGTGTGGTCCCCATCCCCTCGCGACCCCGTCCCGCGGCCGCGGCCTCGATCACCTCGGCGTTCGCGGCTCGCGCGGCCCGCGCGAGCCCTTTGGCGTCCGCGCGGCGGGGGGCGTTGTGCAGCAGCGCCCTCAGGGCGAGTTTGCTGGCCACCTCTCCGGCCTCGTGACCTCCCAGGCCGTCGGCCACGGCGTAGAGCGGGGCGTCGGCCAGGACGGAGTCCTCGTTGACCGAGCGGACGAGCCCCGCGTGCGAGTAGGCGCCCGCTGTCGGCCTGCGCCGGTCGGCGCTCATGCTCTCTCCACCGTCAGCTCGACCTGCCCTATCCCGATGATGTCACCCGGGGACGCCGCAGCGGGCCGGTCCAGCGGCTCCCCGTTGAGCGTGGTGCCGTTGGTTGAGCCCAGGTCCTCGACCAAGGCCCCGCCTCGGGCGGGGGATATCCTCGCGTGCATGGTCGAGACGAATCCGTCGCCGATGACGATGTCGGCCTCGGGCGATCGGCCGACGGTCAGGGGTGCCGTGAGGTTCAGGCGCGTCCCTACCAGCTCACGCGGTCCGCGCGACACCACTACGCGCATTCGCTCCCCCTGGGCGTCCGAGCCCCCGGCCACCAGCCCGAGCCCGGCGCGCACGGCCGCGAAAAGGAACAGGTACAGGAGGGCCAGGAAGAGCAGCTTGCCGAAGAGGAGGGCGACGTCGGCCATGCCCGCTATCCCTGCGCGTGGCGATCGGCTGCGTGAAAGACCAGCTTGGTGACCCCCACCTGCACCACGTCGCCGTCCCTGAGCGGTTCGCGCTTGACGTGGCGCCCGTTCAGCAGGGTGCCGTTCGTGGAGCCGAGGTCCTCGACGAACCAGCCCGAGGGGTCGGACACGAAGGCGGCGTGCCTGCGAGAGACGTTCGTGTCGGACACGACGATCTCGCAGTCCCCCAACCGCCCGACCGTCACGCGGTCGCCCCGCAGCGCCACGTCGTGACCCAGGCCGGAGACCGTGACCGTGGCGACTTCGCCGGCTCCGTCGGGCATCGCATCCGGCTCCGCCATCCCCGCCCCCAGCCTGGCGCTCACTCGGAAGCGTCCCATCCGAAGGCCGTCGTCGACGTCGATCGCGACGCGCGGCCTGTGGGCGAGGGTGTAGCCCTTCTCAGCGGCATGTCCGCTGACGAACGTCGCGAGCTCACCTTCGAGCACCTGCGCGAAGCTGCCCATCCGCTCGGCGTCCTCGGGCGAGATCGACACCAGGTAGTCGGTGGGGGCGTATACCCTGCCCGGCCCGATGGCGCGGCCGTCGTCGACCGCCCGAGCCAGTCCTCTCGCCATCTCCGCGGGTTGGAGCGGCGAGCGGAAGGCTCCCGCGAACAGGCCCTCGATCGCTCCGGCGACCCGGTCCTCGAAGTCGGAGAGTATGCTCATCAGCCCGCTGTCGCCCCTTCATGGGTCGAGGATGCGCGGCCCCCAGCCTGCGCTCAGGTCTCCGCGCGAGCCGGCGGGCCGAGCGCAACGACCAAGGTCATGAGTATAAGCGAGCCCGCGGCATGCCACAGGATGCTCGGGTCGTCCATCGCGAAAGACGGGTCGAACGAACTCCACGCTAGGTAGCCTCCGAGCTGGAGGGTGAGCGCCGCCGCGACCCCGACAATGGCCGAGATGCGTGTCGCGCCCGCAGATGCGGCGGACATCGCCGCGCCGGCGGCCGCCCATGAGGCGATGACGACCCACGGCCCCGGGCTGAGGAAGACCGCGAGCGGGTTGCCGTGAGCGAGCGTGCTCGTCCACGGGTCCGCGAGGTACTCCAGCGGCACTGAGAGGTACGGCTTAGGGGACGCCGTGCCCGAACTGGCAAGAACCACCACCGCGGCGGACAGGGCTGAGGCGGCGGCAGCCAAGCGGGGGCGCACGCAGAAGCCGGCCAACATCGGCGGGGACATCCCGAGCCGCGCCCACGCGAGCACCGGGGCGACCAGCGGCACCAGGGAGTGCGCACGCCCCTCCCGGCCGAGGAGCCACCAGTACGCGGCAAGGGTGAGCGCGACCGGGGTCGCCAAGGCCCATCCCAACGACAGCCCGGTCGCCGCCAGCACTCCCAGTAGCCCCATCGCCAGGCCCAGCCCCGGGGCTGCCGCCCCGACCGCCGCGACGATGGCGAGTGCGGCGACGAACGCGGACGTCCCCAGCTCGAAGTAGGAGCCGGCGAGCCAGGCAAGCCAGACGGAGGTCGCCGCCGCACCCGCGCGGCGAAGCGCGGTGGACCGCGTGACCAGGCGGTCCCAGAGTCCCACCTCGCCCCGGGCCTCCTCGGCCCAGTCTTCGGCCAGAGCGTCGACCACAGCCTCCAGCGACTCCCTTCCCGCGATCGGGTCGCCCAGGTGAGGCAGGATCTCGGCGACGAACTCCGGGACGGACCCGTATCGCGCGGCGCGGCGAGGGGCCAGGGCGGTCATGAGCGGCTGGTCGAGGCCGGCCGGGAGGCGGCGTCGGACATCGGAGGGTCGGGGGATGTCCATCAGGTCGACGTTCATGACGGCCGACTCGACGTCGGTCGCGCGAAACGGGTTCGTCCCGGTGATCAGCTCGTAGAGCAGCGAAGCCAGAGCCCACTGGTCGGCTCGTTCGTCGACCGGGTCGTTCAGCAGCTGCTCCAGCGGCATGTAGCCGAACGTCCCGCCACCGCCCGCGGCGCTGTCGCCGTGCCCCGTGAGCGCAGCCACCCCGAAGTCCGTCACCTTCACCCTGCCGTCTCGAGTGACGATCACGTTCTCGGGCTTGATGTCCAGATGCAGCACACCGTTGTCATGAGCGAACTCAAGGGCGGACGCGACCGCTTCCAGCACCGCCGCCGCCTCGTCGAGGTCCAAAGGGCCCTCGGTCTGGTCGAGCAGCTCCGCCAGGGAGAGCCCGTCGAGATGCTCCATGATCAGGAAGGCTTCGTCGCTGTCGGTGTCCCACTCGTGGACGGTGACGATGTTGGGGTGGTTCAGCAGCGCGGCCATCCGCGCCTCCTGGAGACCCCGCCGGGTCTTGACGCTCCCGTACGCGTCCAATGGGAGCGGGAGGCGCTTGATGGCCACCCGCCGGGCCATGCGTGTGTCGTAGGCGAGCACCACGGAGCCGTGCCCTCCCTCGCCCAGTTCGGCGAGAGGGCGGTACCGGTCCAAGATCAGACGCTGCTCCATCGGCCCTCCGGTGCGGGTCCCCTGGGCACATTCTAGCCGCCGGAGGCGTTCTGCGCCGTCCGGCGCCGTGGCGAGGGCGGTCACGAAGCGGTCCTCGGCGCTCCGCCCCCGAGGAATGGGCGCCTTGTCCGGCACCTGCGCCGGTGCTAGCATTCACTCCTGCGCTACGCGGGTGTGGCGGAATGGCAGACGCGCATGGTTCAGGTCCATGTGGGGGCAAC
>JBBIJK010000050.1:0-8527 GCA_037445995.1 Actinomycetota bacterium
GTCTGCACGAGCAGGGCACGACGATCGTGATGGTCACCCACAGCCATGAGATCGCACAACGGGCACAGCGCATCGTGGAGGTCAGAGACGGCCGCATCGCCGCGTGAGCGACACCCCGGGGCCGCTACTCCTTGAGGACCGGCTCACGATCGCGCCGACGCGCAGCGTCTGCGGCCGGGTGCCGAGGCTGGCATGGACGACGTGGCGCACTACCTCTGGGCGTGAGTGCCCGGCCCTGCGCGGTTTGCGTAGATGAGCAAGGCCATGAAGGGCAGGAACCTGGAGGGCAGCCCCATCAGGGACCGTGGCTTCATCGTCTGAGACCGTGGTCTCTCCGAGGGCGAGCGGACCTAGCGGGAACTCCAGAAAGTACTCGGCCCGAGGATGATAGAACTCCCGGCGCCCGCGCACATACTCGAAACCGAGGGGCTCAAGGACGGGCGCGATCGCCTCGTTTCGGGCCGAGGTGATGAAGTCGAGGTCGAGGCTCTGGTATCGACTGTCGCTGTAAATGGACACGGCAGCCCCGCCGGAGAGCGTCGCACGGATCCCGGCGGCTTCCAGCGCCTGACTCACACAAGCCGCCATCTCCGTGATGTCCTTGAACTCGGTCATGGGATCGCCCGCTAGAGTCCCTTGCCTGTGCGTCGCGGTCGGCGACGTTCTCTGTAGTAGGCCTGTAGTTCCGAATCTGACATCAGATCGAGTTCCTCTTCGAGAAACCGGCGCAGATTGCGGACGGTGGGATTGCGAGGATTGAACTCGAACTGCCGGCTGCTGCCGACCATTCTGCTCACCAGCACATCACCTTCTTCAAGCCGCCTGAGCTGCCGGTACATGGCGTTGACCGACACGCTGTACGTCTTTGCCATTCCGTTCGCGTGTCCGGACCCGTAGGCCTCAATGTAGAGCATGACCTGCGCAGCTGAACGGCTGCCAAGCACCGTGTCGAGTATTCGCGTCACGCTGCCACCTCCTTGATAACCACCATATGTGGATGTTCATACACCGAGTGTGTATGTTTGTCCACCTGTCGTGTATGTTCTTGTCCGCCTCAGCACCGCCACAAGCACAGAAGCCTCACCCGAACAGGCGAGGCTCCCGAAGTGTCTATGGTGGCCAGAGACGGACTTGAACCGCCGACACGGGGATTTTCAGTCCCCTGCTCTACCAACTGAGCTACCTGGCCGTGACGCAGGCCGAAAGCATAGCACGGGCCACCGGAGGGTCAAGCAGCTACCCCAGGGCCACTCCCGCGCGCCTCACTGCTCGTCCGGGAGCAGGATCGACAGCGCCCAGGAGACAACGCTGACTACGATCGCGCCCCAGAACGCGGGCCAGTAGCCGTCCACGGTGAAACCCGGCACCAGCTCCCCGGCCACCCAGAAGACCAGGCCGTTGATGAAGAGCATCCCTATCCCGAGGGTGAGGGCCACGAATCCGCAGCCGAGGAGCGCCAGCAGCGGCCTCAAGGTCGCGTTGAGCAATCCGAGCGCAAGCGCCATCCCGGCGAGCGAGAGCAGTCCCACCGAGCCCTCGACCCGGATCCCCGGGACCGCCCATGCGGCTGCGGCCAGCGCGAGCGAGGTGAACAACCAGCGTACGAGCAACCTCATACCGAAGCCTCCCGGCCAGAGGGGATCGTCAGTGCGTCCACCATGGGAGCGTGAGTGTGTCGAAGAACAGGAGGTCGTCATCGGGAAGCGCTCTTGCGCCCCCGAAGGCGTACGACTTCAGGAAGTACTGTCCGGGACAGTTCTCCGCGTCCTCGAGGTATCCGTAGACAGCGCTCGGGAAGAGCGCAAGGTCGTTCAGCAGGAGCGGGAAGCCCGCTTGGCCGCAGACCACTCCGCCAGAGAGGGCGTCCGCGAACGAGGCTCCTGACGCCAGGCCCACGGACTCCGGATACAGCGGGACGAGCAACGCGCTGGATGGGGAGTCGGTCCCGACGGGTATCCCGTCAAGGTCACTCGCCCACTCTGCGAACGCCCTCGCCGTCGCGTAGCGCGAGCCGCCCTGGACACGCTTGACCCGGCTCGAACCCACGATAGCCTTGACCTGCGCCTCGGCCGCCGAACCGACGGCCAGGGTCCCCCCGACTATCACGACGTCCGTGATGCCCAGGGAAGGGTCGCGCAGAGCGTCCGCGGTCGCCGCGGACAGGCTCGACGGGTCGGTCAGCAGAATCGGCGCGGCGTTGAACGCGGCCATCGGCGAAGCCGCCAGGGCGTCAGGAAACCTCCTGGCCGAGGTCAAGAACGCCAGTTTCGCTACGCCGTCGTTCGACAGCCCGGTGCGCACCGCCACCTCCGCCAGCACCTCCTGCGCCTTGTACGCGACCGCCGCGGCGGTCGCGTGGCGGTTCGCGCCGTACACCCGCTCGACGACCACATCGGGGATGGCGGAGATCGCGGTGACCACGGCTTCGTCGACCGCGCCGGGGCCGCCCAGCAGCAGGACCGTGGTCGGCCCCTGGTCGCCTGCCGGGTCGGAGCTCGCCAGCCTCGCTATCTCGTCGCGCACGGCGCCGGGCAGCGCATAGCGGTCGGTCAGGAGCAGCGGGCCGCCCGCCGCGCCCGCCAGCGTGCTCCCCGCAAGGGCGTCGGCGAACCCGCGCCCACTCGCGACGGTCACCCACCAGCCGTCGCAGAACGCATCCGGGTACCTCTCCCGGCTGATTCGCACGGCTGTTTCGTACCTGCTCGCGCCCGACAACCTCTGAGCCATGCCCAGCTTCACACGGAACTCGTACGCGCCGGCGCCGTCAGCGAAACCCACCGGCACGCCAGCTGGCCTGTCCGGGAAGTCGCCCTGGTAGTACGGCCGGACCCTTACGTAGTAGCGGCCCGCCAGGGTACCGAATTCGTCCGGGTCGAGAAGGAACGGCACGGAAGACCCGGAGTTGGCGAACCAGAACTCCTCGTCGTTGGACGCAAAGGACGCGGGGTCGGTGTCGGTGTAACCGTCCGGGACTCCCTCAGGACCGCTCAAGTCGGGCAGGAGGCGCGGGTCGGTGGGTGTGGCCCCCTCGCGGTAGACCTCGACCACGGTGTCCACGACCGGGTTCTTGGTCCACGCCTCGATGAGCAGGCCGACACCACCCTCCTCGAAGAACCCGTACCGGATGTCGTCGGCCGTCACCGTGAACGTGTACCAGTCCTCGTTCCACGCCGCGCCGCCTCCCGAGCCCGACGCCGCGTGCAGGGTCCGCGCCTCCGTGAACGCCGCCTCGCCGAGCTGGGCCAGGAAGCGGCTGGCGGATCCGAGGTCCCGTGCCGCGCCCATCGTGTCATCGGGCTCGTAGGCGTCGGCTGCCGCGGTGGCGGCCTGGGCGCTGAGTCCGGCCGACATACGCGCGACGTCGCCCACCATCGGGCGGCGCTCCCGGTCGCGGCGCGGTTGCCTCGCATCGTCCAGCGCACGCACGCCCGGCGCGGGGCCGGACCGGTCGGGCCGACCGGGAGTGGCGGCGGCCGTGGGCGTTCCAGCGGCGAGCACCGCTGCCGCGAGCATGACGGCCGCGAGACCGCCGCGTCGGGATCTCACCGCTGACCTCCGTTCGTCACGCCCTCGACGGGCGAATAGAACCGTACAAGCATAGCACCCGCCATCACTCCCGCCCGACGTCAGCGCAGGGTGAGAAGATCGAGATCGGCGAACGCCTGAGCCGACATCGCCCCGGCGCCCCCGAAGACCCAGGAGCGCCCGAGGCGCGCGCTCCCGACGAAGTCGTCGCCCGAGTTCACGGCGTCAGCGGGGTCGTAGCCTGCGAAGATCCAGGGCGACACCCGACCGGGCTCGCACAGCAGCAGCGGCGCGCCCGCAAGGCCGCAGAAGACCCCGCCGCCCAGCGCGTCGGCGAATGAGGCCCCGGAGGCCACGCCCACCCTGTCGCCCGCAAGCGCGCGCAGCGCCGCCGGGGAGAGGCTGGTGCCGACCGAACCCACGCCGGTCCTGCCGGCGGTCGCCCATCTCGCGAAGACCGCGGAGGTCTGATAGCGGTCGCTGCCCGCGATGCGCGACACGTGCCCATCGCCGAGGGCGTCCCTCAGCGACTCCTCCGCCGCGGCGGGCACCGCGAGCGCTCCGCCCACGATCACGGCGTCCGTGATCGCCAGGGACGGATCGCGAAGCGCCGCGACGGTGGCGTCGGGCAATCCCGCTCGCGAAGCGAGCAGCACCGGTGCGCGCGACCACGCCGCAGGCGCCGAGGCGCAGGTGGCGTCGGCGAACTTCTCCCCGCTCACGACGAAGGCCAACGTCGACATGCCCGCCGGTCCCGCCAGGGCGGCGGAGCGCCTGGCCACCTCCGCCGCGGTCTCGTAGCGCGTACGCCCCCACACACGGGTCACGGTGATCCCCATCCCGGCGATCGAGCGCTCGACGCCCGAACCTACCGCAGCGGTCCCGCCCAGCAGGTAGACCTCATCGGCGCCAAGACGGGCCAGCTCCCGAGCGGTGACCGGCGAGAGGCGGTCACGGGCGGTCAGCAGCAGAGGCCCTCCGAGGACGCCGGAGAGCGTGCTGCCGGCCAGAGCGTCGGCGAAGGAGTGGCCGGCGGCCACGACCACGCGTCTCGCACCACCGTCGAGGGGGAACCGCTCGCGGCTCGCCGCGACGGCTGTCGCGGCGCGATCGACGCCAGCTATGCGTGTCGCGAGACCCGCCTTCAGGCGCAGGCGATAAGCGGACGCCGACCGGGTGAACCCTACGGTTCCTCCCTCGTTCCACGGCCGGACCCGGACCCTGTACGTCGCGGACACTCCCGGCGATGGCACGAAGCACAGGCTGGCGCCGCCGCCCGAGGCCCAAGGGGCGCTCGACGCGGCGTCGCTCGCCGCGGGATCTAGCGTGAGGGGAAGAGCGCCCGCCGGGGCGGGCGACGCCGCCGGGGCGTACACCTCCAGCACGGGCGGCGTCCCCTCGCCAGCTGGCACGGCCTCGATGAGGTAGACGTAGCCCGCGTCAGCCTGAAGGGCGCTCACGTCGAAGGCGACCCAGTCCGCATCCGCCGCTGCGGCGTCCGCGACATGGATGGTGTGCGACTCCTCCAGGGCGGCCTCTCCCGGCCCGGGCGCCACGAGCGGCCGCGCGCGGTCCGGGGTGTCGTCGCCGAACGCCTCAAAGGCGTCGGGCGCCGCCAGCCCGGCGGCCCCGATCGCCGCCGACGGCGATGTCGCCACCGACGCGGCCAACGCGGTCACGAGCAACAGCCCCGTGACGCGACGCATCAGGGACTCGTCCTCTCCACCGTGATGTACACCGTGGACCCGTGATCCACCTGCGCCCCCTTGCTCGGACTCTGGTCGACGACCTTGCCCACCTGAGGCCCGGTCCGGAACTGCACGACCGGCTTGAGCCCCGCTGTCCTCAGGTCGCTCTTCGCCTCGGCCTCCGACAGCCCGATCACGTTTGGGACCGCGACCCTCCCCCGGCCCTTCGACACGTAGACGGTGACCTTCGTGCCCTTCATGGCCGTGACTCCGGCGTCCGGCGATTGCCTGATGACGTTGCCCGACACGACCGTCTCGTGGTTCTCCTCTACGACCACGACCGTGAACCCGGCGTCCTTGAGGACCTGCTCCGCGGCAGTCCTCGCCTGGCCCAGCACGCCGGGGATGGGCACCATCGCGGGTCCGCGGGAGACCACGATGGCGATCAGGGACCCCTCGGGGACCTCGACCCCGGCGCTGGGTTCCTGCGAAAGCACGCGGCCGATGTCCTCGGCCGTGCCGTGAGTGGTCGCCACGGAGCCGAGCCGGAAGCCCGCCTGCTGGATCTGCATCATCGCGTCGGACTCGTCCATACCCACGACCGCGGGCACTGGCGCGGTGCGCTCGCCGGCGACGACGACGTCGACAACCGTCCGCTCCGCCACTCGCCGGCCGGACGGCGGATCCTGGCCCAGCACCGTCCCGAGCGTCGCGCCCTCGGGCACCTCGGGTCGGTAGGTCACCTGACCGAGGACCAGCCCGGAATCGGACAGGACCGCGGCTGCCTCCCCTTCCGTCAGGCCCTCCAGGTCGGGGACGACCGGTTGAGCGTAGAACAGGTAGCCGCCCACGCCCACGGCGCCGAGGAGCGCCAGGGAGCCGAGGGCGACCAGCAGCCACTTCCACCACGACATGCCGCGCTTCGGCTCCACGATCGCCGAGGCGAAGGCGGCCGGGCCGCCCATGACCGAGCCGCCCGTGCTCGCGCGCTCCAGGTCCTGCCGCATCTCCTCGGCCGACCCGTAGCGGGACTTCGGCTCCTTGGCCAGGGCGCGCAACACGACGTTCTCGAACGACGCCGGCACCGCCGGGTTCACGCGCCTCAGGGGCTCTGGCGCCGCTGTCGCATGCAGCGACGCCACCTCGCCGGCGGTCGGAGCGTCGAACACCACAGACCCCGTGACCGTCCTGTAAAGGATGGCGCCCAGCGAATACAGATCGGACGCGAATGTCACCTCGGAGCCCCTCGCCGATTCCGGGCTGGCGAAGTGCGCGGCCTCGGGAGGGTCGGAGGCGGCCGGGGCGGGCATCCCCAGCGGCGACACGCCGGTGACGCGGGCGTCGCCCTCGGGCGAAACGACGATCGTCTCGGGCCTGAGGTCGCCGACGACGACCCCGTGCGCATGCAGCGCCGAGAGCCCGGCGCACACCTGCGAGGCCCAGCGCCCGGCGTCGGCGACGGGCACGCGCCCCCCCGCGTGACCGATGAGCGCGCGCAGCGACGTCCCGGGAAGGTGCTCCTCGGCGGTCCAGAACAGGGTCGCGGACGGAGCGTTCGCGACCGGGGTCGCCCACTCGCCAGCCGCCTCATGGGCGCCCGCGGATCGCGCTTCAGCCACGCCCCAGCCGAGCATGCGCGCGACGAACGGGTGCGACACACCCGAGATCCGCTCGGCGACCTTCGCCATGGCCTCGGCCGAGGCCTCGTCCGCGGCCTCCGCGATACGCAGGACCGCCTCCTGCCCCGCGGCATCAGCTGCGAGATGGGCCCCCGGGCCCCCCGCCTCGAAGGAGCCGAGCACGGTCCAGTCCCCGAACGACATCCCCTCGTACATGGCAACCTCCACATCCTGCCGCGGGCTAGCCGGCGGCGGACGGCCTCGGCGATGCAACCGCTCCATGACGCAGTGTAACGGCAACCCCGCGCCCCGCGCGGTTCCACCGCATTGAGCGGAGGAGTACGATGGACGCGTAGCCGACGTCGGAGGTAGGAAGATGCAGCGAGACAGGCAGCGCGACATGCTTCAGACGATCTTCTCCTTCTTCCTTGGGTTGATGGTCGCGGCGTTCGTGGGAGTAGGCGTCAACACGTTCCTGCCGGCGCCGGAGGGCCCCTGGGAGCTCGAGCAACCCGACAAGATGAACACGGAGCGCGAGAGGCTCTTCCGTGACCAAGACAGGCTGAACCGCGCCGCCGAGCAGCGTGACCTCACCTCCGCCGAGGAAGCCGAGCTGCGCTCCACAGAGAAGCGCCTCGACGAGATCTCCAAGGAGGATGAGCGGCGCAACAAGGACTACGAGAAGGAGCAGCGCGGCTGGGCCCGCAACACGAGCATCGTGCTGATCGTGTTCGCGACGCTCGTGATGGCGGTGTCCCTTGTGCGAGCGGAGCAGTTGCGGGTCATCAGCAACGGCCTGCTGCTGGGCGGCCTGTTCACCATGTTGTACGGGACCGGTTGGTCGATCGCCAGCGGCGACGACATCGTGAGGTTCGCCGTGATCTCCTTCGCGCTGCTGGCCACAGTCGGGCTGGGGTACTTCAAGTTCGTCCACGCCAAGATCGCGGAAACCCCCGCCGAGGAGGAGCCGGCCGACTAGGGCGTCCAGAAGTTCTCGATAGCGACGACCGTCCCGTCTCGGATATCTAAGAAGAACGTCCAGCGCCCCACGATGCCCGGGTCCGACCTGGACCGGTCGTAGAGTCCTGCGGCGGTCATCCGCTCGACGTCGGTCGGGTCGGCGATCGCCAGGCTGACCGGCGCGTCCGGTCTGACCTCGAAGGTCCTGAGCCGGGGGTCGTCGTCCACGATGTAGTAGTCGCTGGGCGCCTCGTCGTTGCGCCGCGCGGCCTCCAGCCGGGCGTCCTCGCCGGTGAACAACCGCAGGAAGTCGACCTCCGCCCAAAGCCTGCCGCCAGTCTTGAACAGCCGGGTGAGCCGTACGAAGCGGCGGCCGTCCTCAGCGTTGGCGGAGATCGTAGGTACCGCTGAAGGCGGAGGAGTGGTGGTCACGGCCGGCGGGGCCGGTGGCGGCGCGGCCGGAGGTCGAACAGCGGCGCTAGGAGCGCCGTCCGAGCATCCCGTTGAGCCAAGGGCCGCTATGCCAACCAGAGCCCAAGCGGCGGCGAGAGCACCTGCACGGCGGGACAGACGATGACGGTGCGAGCACCCAGACACAGCCGCCCCCTCGAGTCGAGATCCTTGCCGCGATGATAGCGAAGCCACGGGCGGTGGTAGTGGCTCGCGCAGACAGAATGCCCGTAGTCGCCACCGCTACCGGAGCCGGTCTGCGCGGCCCCTTGGTCGGGTACGCCT
>JBBIJK010000051.1:0-5327 GCA_037445995.1 Actinomycetota bacterium
GCACTCACACGCTCCACACACTAGCACGGTACGCTGTTTGCACACGTGACCCTCGGCCGACCGCGCCGATGGAGGGTGCGCGGTGCCGATGGTATGATTTTGGTTTGCCCGCGCCGATATACAGAGATGGCGCGGTCCGGAACCGACGAGCGGAGGCGAATGCCGCGGAACGTCCACAAGAGAAGGCGTCTTGGCGCATGCGCGCGCGGTCTCGCTCTGGCGGCCGCCGTGACGATGTTCTCCTCGGGACTCCCCGCATTCGCGACGCCCTCGGCGCCGCAGACGTCCACGCCGCCCTCGGTGGTGGAGGTCCCGGCCGATCCGCAGACCGAGGCCTTCCGCGAGAGGCTCGCGGAGCTGCAGGCCCAAGCGGACGTGATCAAGTTGCAGCTGGACGAGCTCGATCGTGAGCTGGCCATCGCCTCGGAGGAGTTCAACCGGGCTTCCGAGGAGCTCTCCTCCACCCGCGAGAAGCTCGACGCCTCAAGGGCCGACCTCGCGAACGCCGAGACCGCGTACGGCCTGCAGCACGAGTTGCTCTCGAAGCGCGCGGGGAGCATCTACAGGCAGGGCGATCTCGCGTTCGTCGAGATGCTGCTGGATTCCAAGTCGGTCTCGGACTTCATCGCCCGCGCCAAGTTCCTCAACACCATCGGGGTCAACGACGCCGACCTGGTCGCACAGCTTTCCGCGCAGCGCGACCTGCTGAGGCAGTCGGCCAAGGACCTCGCGGCCGCCCAGAGGCAGGCGGAAGCGCTCGAGTTCGAGCTCGACGCTCGGCGCATAGAGATCATGCTCCGGATCGACGAGCGCGAGCGGATGCTCCGCGAGGTGGACTCGGACGTCATGGAGCTGCTGGCCGAGGAGGCTGAGCGCCGCCAGACGGAGGAGGGCGAGCTTCTCGCAGCCATCCTGCGCGGGGCCTCCGGGCACGGCATCGACGCGCTCCCGGGCACGCCGGTAGAGACCGCTCTGGCCTACCACGGCGTCCCCTACCTCTGGGGCGGCGAGTCCCCCGCGGGATTCGACTGCTCCGGTCTCGTGCTCTACGTGTTCCGGCAGCACGGCGTCACGCTGCCTCACTACTCGGGCAGCCAGTTCCTGATGGGGCAGCGGGTCTCGGCCGCCGATCTGCGAGCCAACGACGTGGTCTTCTTCGGATCACCCATACACCACGTCGGCATCTACATTGGTGGCGGCTACTACATCCACGCGCCGCGCACCGGCGACTTCGTCAAGGTGAGCAGGCTGGCCGCCAGGCGTGACTACGCCGGCGCCCGCAGGTACTCTTGGTCATTGCGACAGGGAGGCATCGTGGGGCTCGACAAGCTCTCGCCGAACGTGAACCACAACGTCGGCGTCCAGTTGGACCGATAGAGCAGACGCCGGCAGACCCGGGGGGGGACGATGGACGACACGACGATGGCCACCGCGCTTGACGCCGCGCGGCAGGCGGGCGCCGACTACGCCGACGCGCGCTTCGTCGAGTCGCACGCCGAGTCCGTCGCCGTCCGCTCCGGCAGGGTGATCGCCGCGGGCTCCTCCGCCACATCCGGGATCGGTATCCGCGTGCGGGCCGACGGCGCGATGGGCTTCGCGGCCACGTCCGACCTCTCACGCGACGCCATCGCGAGAACGGCCCGCGAGGCCGTGGCCGTCGCGAGGGCGTCGAGCCGCGTGGCCGGCGAGGCGGTCCGCCTGGCTGAGGTCGAACCCGTCGTGGCGGAGTGGTCGGGCACATCGGGGCGCGATCCTCTGACCGTGCCGCTAGAAGAGAAGATCGGGCTGCTCATGGAGGCCGATAAGGCGCTGCGAGCCGAACCCGCGATCACCGTGTCCGCCGCCGAACTCGAAGCGGCGCGACACCACAAGCTCTTCGTCTCGACACAGGGGGCGCGCATCGAGCAGCGATGGACCGAGGTCGGCGCCGGCATCTCTGCGCACGCGGTGGGAGCGGATGAGGTGGTCCAGCGCTCCTACCCCAGCTCCTTTGGCGGACAGTGGACGCAGGGCGGCTGGGAGAACGTGCTCGATCTGGACCTGGCGGGCAACGCGCCGCGCGTCGCCGAGGAGGTCGCGCAACTGTTGGCGGCGGCTCCGTGCCCCTCCATGGAGACCACGGTCATCCTCGGCTCCTCGCAGCTCGCGCTCCAGATACACGAATCCATCGGGCACCCGACCGAGCTGGACCGGGTGCTCGGTGACGAGGCGGCCTTCGCCGGCACCTCGTGGGTCTCGCTCGAAGACGTGGGAAGCCTCCGCTACGGGTCCGAACACGTGACAGTGGTATCGGACGCGACCACCCCCGGCTCGCTTGGCAGCTTCGGCTACGACGACGAAGGCGTGCCCGCGCAGCGAGACCTCCTGATCGAGCGCGGCGTACTGGTCGGGCTCCAGAGCTCGCGAGAGTCCGCGCCCGCGCTCGGTCGGCGCTCGAACGGCTGCGCGCGGGCCGACGGCTGGAACCGGATCCCCCTCGTGAGGATGACGACCGTCTCGCTGGAGCCCGGCGAGTGGTCGCTCGAAGACCTGATCGCAGACACCGACGACGGCCTGTACCTCGAGACGAACAGCTCGTGGTCGATCGATGACAAGCGGCTGAACTTCCAGTTCGCCTGCGAGTACGGCCGGCGCATCCGCAACGGGCAGCTGGCCGAGGTGGTGCGCAACCCCAACTACACCGGAATCACCCCCCGGTTCTGGGGCTCCTGCGACGCCGTATGCTCGGCGGACCACTGGACCGTGTGGGGGCTGCCGAACTGCGGGAAGGGCGAGCCGATACAGGTGGCGCGAGTGGCCCACGGGGCGGCTCCGGCCCGGTTCCGCGGCGTGAGGGTGGGGGTGGGCCGATGAACGTGCGTACGCCAGCGGAGGCAAGCGAGCTGGCCCACTCGGTCGCCGAGGAAGTGAGCGCCGAGCAGGCCGAGTGCGTGGTGGTGGGGACGAACTCCTCCCTGACGCGGTTTGCGAGAAACCGCATCCACCAGAACGTCACCGAGATCGACGTTCGCATCACGGTGAGGGCGGTCAACGATGGGAGGACGGGCGTCGCGTCGACGAACCGCCTGGACGCAGACTCGATCCGCCGCTGCTCGGACGCCGCGGTCCAGGCCTCCCGGGTAGCACCACGCGACCCCGACTTCCCCGGCCTGCCGGCCAACGGCGACACCGAGCCTCCCGACAGGAGGAGCGCCGCAACGATCGCATTCGGCCCCGAGGAGCGCGCGGGTGCGGTCGGCGCCATCGTGGCCCAGTCGTCGTCGCGCGGCTTCGAGGCCGCCGGGCGCGTGGAGGTGTCTGACACGTTCGTCGCCATCGCGAACTCGTTCGGAACCGCTGCGGCGATGTCGGTGGCGGACGCGGCCGCCAGCGTCCTTGCCTCCGGACCCGGCGGCGGCTCGGGCTGGGCATCGTGGACGGGGGCGGACGCCGCGGACTTCGATCCGGACGTGCTGGGCAGCAGAGCGGCCGACCTGGCCGCGCGCTCCGCCGACGCCGGCGACCTGCCTCCGGGCAGCTACACGGTGGTCCTGGCGCACGACGCCGTGGCGACGCTCCTCGAGTACCTGTCGTACGCGGCCTTCTCCGCCAAAGCGGTGCACGAGAAGACCTCGTTCATGGCCGGGGCGATCGGCGAATCGATGTTCCCCGAGGCGGTCTCGATCACCGACGACGCCAGCCGCCGGGACTCGCTGGGGCTGGCCTTCGACTGGGAGGGCGTCCCGAAGAGACGCACGCCCATCATCGAGCGGGGCAGGGTCGTCGGTCCGGTGACGGACTCGTACTGGGCCGCCAAGACCGGTGCCCGGAACACGGCGCACGCGCTGCCGGCGCCCAACACCTTCGGCCCACTGCCGCTGGACCTCGAGATCGCTCCGGGCGAGGCCACGCTGGACGGCATGATCGGCTCGGTCCAGCGAGGGCTGTACATCACGCGCTTCCACTACGTCAACGTCGAGGAGCCCTCGAAGGTGGTGCTGACCGGGATGACCCGCGACGGCACCTTCCTGATCGAGGACGGACGGTTGGCCTCGCCCGTGCGCAACCTCAGGTTCACGCACAGCGCGCTCGACGTGCTTCGCGGGATCCGCGCCATCGAGGGATCCCGCGTCCTCGTCAGGGCCGACATCGGCGCGCATCTGGTGCCCGCGCTGCTGGTGGACGGGTTCGCGGTGACCGGACAGACCGGCTAGCCCCGGCGCGTCAGCTCCATGATGCGGTCCGCAAGTCTGCTGTCTGGCACGCTCTCCGCGACCGCTCCGGACTCCACCGCCGACCCCGGCATGCCATACATCACGCAGGTCGCCCGGTCCTGCGCGAGCGTGTAGCCTCCGGCACGCCGCACCGCCAGCATGCCTGAGGCCCCGTCCGAGCCGATCCCGCTGAGCAGTGCGGCAAGGGTCATGGAGCCGTACTCACGAGCCGCCGAGCTCATCAGGATGTCCACGGAGGGCACGTGCAGGCAGTCTGCGAAATCCGGCGTCAGCCGGATCCTCCCGCCGTTGGCACCGCGCTCAAGGAGGGCGTGGGTACCGATCGGCGCGATCAACACCGTGCCGGGGGCGAGGGGCTCGCGGTCGCGCGCCTCTCGAACCGCGACCCTGCACAACGAGTCCAGCCTCTGCGCCCAGTGAGCCGTGAAGCCCACGGGCATGTGCTGACACACGACCAGCGGCGCCGGGAACCGCCGCGGCAGCGCCTTGAGCATGGCTTCTATGACCCCCGGCCCGCCGGTGGACGCGCCGACCACGACAACCTCGTAGGGTCCACCTAGCGGCACTCCCACAGGAACCGCGTCCATGCGCCCCCCCTCGCATCGGTACGAGCCTACACCAGCACACTGACACCGGACGAGCCGAGGCCTTGGCGATCTCGATCTGCCAAGGCCTCGGAACGGCCCCGGTCCCAAGCGGAGGGGCGCCACCGAGAGGGACCGGGATGCGCCAGGTCTTCTACCTGACGCTGAGGATATCGGGCTGGCAGAAGCATCACTTGAGTGTCGGTCCGCACGGTGCTGTGACCTGCGTCACACTCGAGGCGGTCGCCGCGCCGCCGCGGTGCCGACTGGCCGCACTCGCTAGCCTTAATCTTCCACGAAGGGTATGGATGCCCTCCGGGGGGCCGATATCTCCGTCGTGCCGGATCGTCCCCGGAAGCGAACGAAACCAGCAGCCATCAACCCCGGCGCGCTCCATGGGCTCGTTTCGAGGCCATTCGGGGCGAATTCGGGGCGGAATGCGCAGAAACACACGGCGCCGGTATGTTGCCGAATGCCTCCATGGAGATCATCGCCCCCTGAAGAGGCACGCCTCCGGAACGTCGACTGG
>JBBIJK010000052.1:0-4942 GCA_037445995.1 Actinomycetota bacterium
CGCGATCATCCTGCCGGTCATCACCGCCGAGAAGGCGTTGCGCAGGAGGATGGGGTCGCGGTGAGCAGCGGGAGCCGCGCCATCGAGGTAGCCGACGCGTGTCAGTGGACGTCCGCGCGATGAGCCCCGCATCCTTCGAGCGTGCACGCTGCGTGCTCTTCGACCTCGACGGGACGCTCATCGATTCGATCGCGCTGATCAAAGCGTCCTTCCAGCACGCCACGGCCGAGGTCCTCGGCGAGGCGCTGCCCGACGAGGTGGTTCTCGCGGACATAGGGATGCCGCTCCGGGAGCAGATGCGCCGGATCGCGCCGGATCGGGCGGAGGCGCTGGTGGCGGCTTACAGGGCCCACAACACCGCGCACCACGACGAGCTGCTCGCCGAGTACCCTGACGTTCACGAGGTCGTCCTCGAGCTCAAGGGCAGGGGCTTTGCGCTGGGTGTCGTGACCTCGAAGATCGGTTCCTCCATGCACCGGGGGCTGGAGAGGTGCGGCTTCGAGGGACTGTTCGACGCTCTGGTGAGCGCCGACGACGTGACCGTCCACAAGCCGGCGCCCGACCCGGTCCTCGAGGGAGCCCGCCGCGCTGGCGTCGACCCGGGGCTGTGCGTCTACGTCGGGGACAGTCCGCACGATGTGGCTGCGGCCAAGGCCGCCGACGTGCCTTCGATCGCCGTGCTATGGGGGGCGTTTAGCGAGGACGTCCTTCGGAAGAGCGGCCCCGACGCTCTGATCGCTCGGCCCTCGCAGCTGCTGGCGCTGCTTCCCGATAGGCCGTATGACGAGGGCGCCTGAGAGACAGCCGCGTCCGCCGGTTGCTGTACAGTGGAGAGAGCGCCGCCCGCGAAGTCTCTCGCCCGCGGCCGGGCGAGGAAGGAGAGTCTCGTGTCCAAGCGCAAGATCATCGTCGCTGTCGTGATCCTGCTGGCGGTCGTGGGCGTGGCTGCCGCCATGACCCTTCAAGCCGGAGGGGCGGGCGTCGAGGTGGAGGTCGCCGAGGCCACCAAGACCGACCTCGCCGTGACGGTAACCGCTTCGGGCAGGATCGTCCCGGGCGAGAAAGCTGACGTCTTCCCGCCGACTGCCGGGACCATCGCCGATGTGGCGGTTGTGGAGGGGCAGGCCGTCGAGGCCGGGCAGGTGCTCGCCACGATGGACACCAGCTCACTGGAGCTTGCCGTCGAGCAGGCGAGAGCCGGCGTCGCCGCCGCACGCTCGCAGCTCTCCGCCATAGACAAGCAGGCGCCCAGCGGCGCCGATCGTGACGCCGCGCAGGCGGGCGTGGAGGCCGCATGGGCCGTCTACCAGCCCGCCAGGAACGCCTACGACTCACTCAAGCGCGTGTACGACGCGACCGATGACGCGGTCCTGAAGGCCTCGATGGAGCCATCGCTGACCGCGCTGGACATCTCCCGGAAGCAGGCTTACGCGGGGTATGCCTCGGCCGCCGCCGCCCGCGCCAAGACCGCACTATCGCTCTCAGGAGAACGCGCTGCCGCGAACGCGGCGGTGGACCAGGCCAACGCCAGCCTGAGGCAGGCGCAGGACCTTGTCGAGCGCTCGGTCATAAGGGCACCGAGGGCCGGCGTGGTCCTGTTCAACGCGCTCGGGGCACCCGGGGCCGACGGTTCGGTGCCCAAGGCGGCCCAAGGTGCGGCGGTCGGCCCTCAGGCGGCCATCTTCTCGGTCGTCAGCCTGGACGCCGTCCGCTTCGCCGCCGAGGTCGACGAGGTCGACGTCGCCAGGGTGGAGAAGGGCATGAGGGGCCTGATCAGCCTGGATGCGTTTCCCGGCGAGGAGATCTCGAGTACGGTCTCCGAGTTGTCCGCCACCGCGCAGTTGACGGCCACTGGCGGGACGGTCTTCCCGGTCCACTTCGACCTCAAGGGCAGCGCGCTCAAGGCGCTCATCGGGATGAAGGGGGACGTGTCGATCGAGGTCAAGGCGGTGACGGGCACCGTCTCGGTGCCAATCGAGGCCATCTTCGACGAGGACGACGAGCAGTTCGTGTTCGTCATCGAAGGCGGCGTTCTGGCCAAGCGCAAGGTGACCACCGGCGTCCTCACGGACATGAGGGCGGAGATACTCGCAGGCCTCGAGGCCGGCGAGGAGGTGGCGCTCTCGGGCGCCGTAGAGCTGGTGGACGGGATGCCCGCCCGCGCGAAGAACTGATCGCGATGACCGGTGACGGGCTGGAACCCGGGCTCGGGGCCTGCGACGACGGACGGGTGATCCTCGAGGCGCGGGGCGTCACGAAGGTCTATCGCATGGAAGACGTCGAGGTCCACGCCCTGTGCGGCGTGGACCTTCAGATCTGCGAAGGCCGGATGCTGGCTGTGATGGGCCCGAGCGGCTCGGGCAAGTCGACGCTCATGCACATCGTGGGGCTCCTCGACCGACCCACCGAGGGAAGCGTCATGGTGGAGGGCGAGGAGGTCTCGCACATGTCGGCCAACCGGCTGGCCGCGGTGCGGAATCGCAGGATAGGGTTCGTGTTCCAGTCGTTCAACCTGCTGCCCCGGACGAGCGCCCTCGCAAACGTCGAGCTGCCGTTGGTCTACGCCGGAGTGTCGGGGTCCGAGCGCAGGCGACGCGCCACAGCGGCACTCGAACGGGTCGGGCTGGGTGACCGGCTCAGTCACCACCCCAGCCAGCTGTCCGGGGGCCAGCAGCAGCGGGTGGCGATCGCACGAGCCTTGGTGACCGGGCCGGCGATCCTGCTCGCCGACGAGCCCACCGGTAACCTCGATTCCCGGTCGGGCGTGGAAGTGATGGGGGTCTTGCAGGAGCTCAACTCGCAGGGTGTGACGACGATCATCGTGACCCATGACGCCAAGGTCGCCGCCCACGCTGAGAGGGTCGTCCACGTGTCGGACGGACGGGTGGTCGAGGACGAGCGCGTGGAGCGGCGCGTGATCGCGGCCAGCACGACGCTCGGGGCCGGCACGGGGACCGTCCGGTGAGCGCGATCGAGAGCTTCCGCATCGCGTTGCGAGCCCTTGCGGCCAACAAGGGCCGGAGCGCGCTCACGATGCTGGGGGTCATCATCGGGGTCGCGGCGGTGATCCTCCTCGTGGCGATCGGGACCGGCGTGCGTGACGAGATCGTCGGGCAGATCGAGGGCCTGGGAAGCAATCTGCTCTTCGCCTTCCCCGCGGATTTCGAAGGCGGCGGGGGGGGAGGCGGAGGAGGACTCGCGATCCGCCGGCAGTTCGAGCTTGAGGACTCCGACCGTGTCGCGCGCAGACTGGGGAAGAGCGCTGTCGTCGTGCCGGTGATCCAGGCGCCGGCTGTGCTCAAGGCCGGTAGCCGGACGATGCGCTCGACTATCGCGGCCGGGACCGATCGCGGAGTGGAGGTGTTCACCGCGGACCTCGCGGACGGGCGCTTCTACAGCCGGGGCGAGTACGTCGGAGGCGCAAGGGTGGTCGGTATCGGGGCCACCGTTCGCGACGAGCTGTTCCCCAACACGGATCCCATCGGCAAGACGATGAGCATCAACGGCCAGCGCTTCTTGGTGATATCGCATTTCGAGGCGCAGGGGGGCGCTCTCTCGGGCGACCAGGACAACCAGGTCTATCTCCCGCTGAGCACCGCGCAGCGGATCCTGAACACGCGCAACATCTCGATGATCGTGATCAAGGCCGAGAACGCCGAGGACGTGGAACTCATCCGGGCGCAGGTCAGGGCGGCCCTGCGGCCGCGCTTCGGCAGCGACCTGTCGGTGTTCACTCAGGAGCAGACGCTCGGGATACTGTCGCAACTCCTCGGTACGCTGACGGTCATGCTGGCCGGGATCGCCGGGATATCCCTGCTGGTCGGCGGCATCGGCATCATGAACATCATGCTGGTGAGCGTGTCTGAGCGGACGCGCGAGATCGGGATACGCAAGGCGGTCGGCGCGAGGACCTACGACATCATGAGCCAGTTCGTGATCGAGGCCGTCATGCTGTCGGTCATCGGAGGCATGCTCGGGGCGGGACTCGGAACGGGCGGCGCGATGGTGCTTCGCGAGTGGGTGCCCACCCAGGTCACCGGATGGGCTCTCGCACTCGCGTTCTTCTTCAGCGCGGGCGTCGGTGTGTTCTTCGGGGTCTACCCCGCATGGAAGGCCTCGACGCTCGACCCCATCGAAGCGCTGAGGTACGAGTAGCGGTCCGGGTCCAGACCGGCGCCGAGGCTGGCTCAGTCCGAGAAGTCGCTCGGCTCGACGTGGTCTAGGAACTCGCGGAACCGCTCCAGCTCATCTTCCTCGTCCTCGGCCGGCTCCGGGACCACGGACGCTTCTTCGAGTACGGCCTCAGCGACGTAGATCGGGCATCCCGCGCGCACCGCCAGCGCCATGGAGTCACTGGGCCGCGCGTCTATCCGCACCTCCCCAAGGGGCCCGCGGAGCACCAGCTCCGCGTAGAAGGTTCCCTCCTCGATGCGTGTGATCAGCACCCTGTCCAGCGAGTGCCCGAGCCGTTCGAGCGTGTTCGAGATCAGGTCGTGGGTGAGCGGGCGAGGCGCCTCGATCCCCTGGATCCCCAAGAGGATGGCCATCGCTTCGGGGTGGCCTATCCAGATGGGCAGGACGTTCTCGCCCTCGAAGGATCCGTCATCGGCCGTGGGGCGCAGGAGTATAACGGGCGTGTTGTTCAGCGAGTCCACGCTGATGCTGGCTATCCTCACGGGGACCATATCTCGCGCCTTCCGGTTCACGGTGGTCGCTCCTATCATATGGGATACCCGTTTCAGATCACGGACGGGCCCGCGCCGCCCCGCTGCCTCACGTAAGAATGTCGTTGAAGCACGCCGCTTGCACGAGCGGCTGACCCGCGCTATCTTGGCTGAGCGTTTCGCCCCTCGCGGCGCTGCGCGGGCTCGTAGCTCAGTCGGTTAGAGCGCACGGCTGATAACCGTGAGGTCAGTGGTTCGAATCCACTCGGGCCCACCAT
>JBBIJK010000053.1:0-4520 GCA_037445995.1 Actinomycetota bacterium
CGGCCCAACATATAGGGTGACATCACCGACCCGGGTACGATATATTGTACCCGGGTCGCGTCATGCGGCCGCGTAGACGTGGAGGTCCCGAGTGGTGCGGCGTCCCGCTGACATCTTCCCCTTCACTGCCGTGGTCGGCCAAGTCCCACTCAAGGAAGCGCTTCTCATCAACGCCGTCGACCCGAGGGTCGGCGGCGTTCTTGTGCGGGGGCAGAAGGGGACAGCCAAGTCGACCGCCGTTCGCGCCCTGGCCGCCGTCCTGCCAGAGCTCGACGTCGTTGAGGGGTGCCGGTACTCCTGCGATCCGGGAGATCCGGGATCGTGGTGTACCGACTGTCGCGAGCGCAGGGAGCAAGGTCCTCTTCCGAAGTCCTCGCGCGCGGCACGCGTCACCGAGCTTCCCGTCTCCGCCACGGAGGACCGGGTGGTGGGCACTCTGCATCTGGAGAAGGCACTCAAGAAAGGGGAGCGGGCTTACGAGCCAGGCTTGCTCGCCGACGCCAACAGGGGTGTTCTCTACATCGACGAGGTCAACCTGCTGGATGACCACATCGTCGACACGCTGCTCGATTCGGCGGCGATGGGAGTCAACACCGTCGAGCGGGAGGGCATATCGTTCGCCCATCCTTCCCGCTTCATCCTGGTCGGTACCATGAACCCCGAGGAAGGGGAGATCCGCCCTCAACTCCTCGACCGGTTCGGGCTGTGCGTGGACGTCTCAGGGATAACAGATCGCGACGAGCGCGTGGAGATCGTGAAGCGGCGCCACGCATTCGAGGCTGACCCTACCGGTTTCGCCCGTGCCTGGGCCGACGAGGAGGCCGGGCTCGCTCTTCGAATCAGGCACGCCCGGCTGAGGCTCTCGGCCGACCCTCCCAGTGACGAGCTTCTTGGGCTGATCGCCACTGTCTGCACCGAGGTCGGAGTGGACGGGCACCGGGCCGATCTGACGATGGCCCGAGCCGCAGCCGCCCTCGCGGCCTTCGAGGGCCTGCAGGAGCCCGGCTCCGATCACGTGCGGCGGGTGGCTCCGCTCGTTCTGGCGCATCGCATGCGGCGAACGCCGTTCGAGAACGCCGGCTACGACGCTTCCGCCGTCGAGCGCGCGATCGAGACTTCTGCTGCTCTGGCATCGGGCCGCGAAGAGCGGCCCGAGACGTTCGGCTCGGGCGGTGAACCCGCTGACGGCGCGGGTGCGCTGGCGGCCGAGGCGGTTCGCGCGGAGCTGGAGGCGGGATCCGTGATCCTCGAGGGCGAGAGGCTCATCGGCCCGCTCGATAGGGAGCGACGCACGCTCTCAGGACGGCGTCACACCAGTGAGACCACGGACGCACGAGGTCGTCACGTCCGTTCCGAGCCCGCAAGGGAAGGGGTGGCTTTGGACCTCGCGCTCGACGCGACCATTCGCGCCGCCGCTCCCTTCCAGCTCGAGAGGCCGGGCGACATGGCCGTCAGGATAGAGCCGCAGGATCTGCACGCGAAGGTCCGAAAGAGGCGGGTGGGGGCCTCCATAGTCTTCTGCGTGGACGCAAGCGGCTCCATGGGCGCGCAGAGCCGTATGGAGTCGGCGAAGGCTGCCGTGCTTGAGCTCCTGTTGGAGGCGTACCAGCGCCGGGACAGGGTCGGTGTCGTGTCGTTCCGCGGCGACTCCGCGCAAGTGCTGCTTCCGCTGACGTCGAGTGTCGAGTTGGCTCAGCTGAAGCTCAGGGCGATGCCCACCGGCGGCGCGACGCCTTTGGCGCACGGCATCGTTCGTTCCCTTGATCTTCTGGAAGGCGAGATACGGCGGAACGCGGACGTCATCCCCTGGCTGGTCCTGATCACGGACGGCCGGGCCAATGTAGGTCTGGACGGCGGATTGGGAAGCGAGGACGCCCGCGCCGTCGCCGCAAGGATCCGCGCGACCAAGATCAAGGGCTTGGTCATCGACACCGACTCCTCTCCGATCGGCGGAGCGGCCCGGGATCTCGCCCGCGCGGCGGCGGCTGAGTACGTGCGGCTCACCCGGCTGGACGGCGGCTCGATGGCCGGCGCGGTCAGGGAGCGCTTAGAAGGGGTCTAGCGGGAGTGGGCCTGTAAGCCGGATCCTGTCTGGGACGACCATCTGTCTGGGACCGCCGTTGCCGACGGCCTCTAGCGGGCTAACCCGAGCGCCGGTCGGGCCGACCTTGACCGCTCCTATTCGCCCTTGCTCCGGGTGGGGTTTGCCAAGCCGCCACGTCACCGTGACGCTGGTGCGCTCTTACCGCACCGTTTCAGCTTTTCCCGGGACCTGCACCGGACGTCGCCGTCCGGTTGGTGTCCGAGGAGTCTTCTTTTCTGTGGCACTTTCCGTCGCGTCACCGCGCCAGGCTGTTAGCCTGCACCCTGCCCTGCGGAGTCCGGACTTTCCTCACGCCCCACGAAGGAGACGCGCGGCCGTCCAGCCCACTCCCGCTACAGAGTGTAGCAGGCGTCAGGGTCGAGCGCCCGATCCGCCCCTTCAGGGGGTGTCCGCCCGGCCCTGCGACTGGAGCTTGGCCCACGTATCCTTCAGCCCAAGCGTGCGATTGAAGACCAGCCGCTCTTCGGACGAGTCAGGGTCGGGGCAGAAGTAGCCGAGGCGCTCGAACTGCACTGTTTGGCCCGGAGCGATCTGTGCGAGGGAGGGCTCCACATAGCATCCCGAAAGGACGGTCTCCGAGGCTGGGTCGACGCCCTTGATGATGTCGTCTCCGCACGCTCCAGGATCCGCATCAGCGAACAGGTGTCCGTAGATCCGTACTTCGGCCGGAAGTGCGGCGGCGGTCGACAGCCAGTGCAAAGTGGCTTTTGGCCGACGGCCGTCCGGCGAGTCACCGCCCCTGGTAGCGGGATCGTACTCGCAGCGCAGTTCGGTCACCCGTCCGTCGGCGTCCTTGATCACTTCACGGCAGGTGACGAAGTACGCCGACCTCAGACGGACTTCACGGTCTGGCGCCAGCCGGAAGAACTTCTTGGGCGGGTCCTCCATGAAATCTTCTCGCTCGATCCACAACTCGCCGCTGAAGGGGACCTTCCGTGTGCCGGCCTCGGGATCTTCGGGGTTGTTGGGCGCGTCGACCATCTCGACCACGCCAGCGGGCCAGTTCTCGATCACGACCCTGAGAGGGTCGAGAACGGCGAAACGACGCGGCGCGGACCGGTTCAGGACGTCACGCGCGCAGTGCTCCAGCATCTCGACGGCCACCGTCGTCTCGTTGCGAGCCACGCCGATCATCGCCACGAAATCCCTCACACCCTCGGCGGGGAAGCCCCTGCGGCGGAGCCCTGACAGCGTGGGCATCCTCGGATCGTCCCACCCTCGCACCAGACCCTCTTCCACGAGCCGCAGAAGGACGCGCTTGGACAGCACCGTGTGGCTCATGTTGAGACGCGCGAACTCGTACTGCCGAGGGCGGGACGGCACCGGGAGGCTCTCGATCAGCCAGTCGTAGAGCGGACGGTGGTCCTGGAACTCAAGGGTGCATATCGAGTGTGTGACGCCCTCGATCGCGTCGGATTGTCCGTGAGCGAAATCGTACGAAGGGTAGATGCACCACTCGTCGCCGGTTCGCGGGTGTGTGGCGCGCAGTATGCGATAGAGAACTGGATCGCGCATGTTGATGTTGCCAGACGACATGTCGATGCGAGCCCTGAGAACGCGCGATCCGTCGGGATACTCGCCCGCCCGCATTCTGGCGAACAGGTCGAGGTTCTCCTCCACCGGCCGCTCGCGCCAGGGGCTGTCGACCCCGGGTTCGGTGAGTGTCCCTCGTGTTGAGCGGATGTCGTCGGCAGACTGGTCGTCAACGTAGGCCTTGCCCTCGCGGATCAGTTCGACCGCCCACGCATACAGCTGCTCGAAGTAGTCGGAGGCGTGGTAGAGATGCTCGCCCCAGTCGAACCCGAGCCAGCGCACGTCTTCCTTGATGGCGTCGATATAGCGCTGCTCCTCCTTGAGGGGGTTGGTGTCGTCCATGCGGAGGTGGCAGCGGCCGCCGAACTCGTCGGCTATGCCGAAGTTCAGGCAGACGGACTTCGCGTGCCCGATGTGGAGGTAGCCGTTGGGCTCCGGCGGGAAGCGTGTCACGGGAGAGGCGACGCGCTTCTCGCGCAGGTCTTGGGCGACGATCTCGCGAATGAAGTCGCGGCGCTCCCGCGGGTATGCGCTGTCGGTGTCCACGAGGCCGGAGCATAGCACAGGGAGACTCCCGGAGCGCCTCACAGCGGTGACGCGCAAGACCCCTGCGAGCAGGGCGCTTCCTGCCGGCAGGGGTCTTCGGGTGTGGCTGGTAGCCCGTACGGGGTTCGAACCCGTGCCTCCGCCTTGAGAGGGCGGTGTCCTAGGCCTCTAGACGAACGGGCCGTCCATGGCTGGGGCGGGAGGAGTCGAACCCCCACATACGGAACCAGAATCCGCTGTCCTACCATTAGACGACGCCCCAGCGCGCGACCCACGCAGGGCGCGCCCGGAATCCTACCCGCGCGCCTCCGGCGTGTCAAACCGCGAGGACGAGGCG
>JBBIJK010000054.1:0-4235 GCA_037445995.1 Actinomycetota bacterium
AGGAAGTCCTCGAGGCCCTGGATGTCGGTGAGGATGGCGACGCGGTCGCCCTCCTTGATCAGGCCCATGGCCACGCCTGAGACCGGCGCCTTGATCGGCACGCCGGCGTCCATGAGGGCCAGGGTCGAACCGCAGACCGATCCCATCGAGGACGAGCCGTTGGACTCGAGGACCTCAGAGACCACCCGGACCGTGTAAGGGAAGGTGTCCTCGTCGGGTATGACGGGCAGCAGCGCCCTCTCGGCCAGCGCGCCGTGACCGATGTCGCGGCGCTTCGGGCCGCGCATGAAGCCGGTCTCGCCGGTGCTGAACGGCGGGAAGTTGTAGTGGTGCAGGTAGCGCTTGCCCTCGGCCACATCGATGGTGTCGATCCGCTGCCACTCGGAGAGCATCCCGAGCGTCAGGACCGAGAGCACCTGCGTCTGGCCGCGGGTGAACAGACCCGACCCGTGGCTGCGAGGCAGGTAGCCGGCGGTGCAGGTCACCTGGCGGACCTCGTCAAGCGCCCGCCCGTCGGCGCGCTCGCCCTCGTCAAGGACCATCGCGCGCATGGTGTGCTTCTCGAGCTCCTTGAGCAGCGCCTTGATGTGCTTGCCGTGCGAGGACATCTCCTCGTCGGTGAAGGTGCCCTTGACCTCGTCCTTGACGGCCGCGACGGCGTCCATCCGGGCGTGCTTGTCGGGGTTGTGGAGCGCCTCACGCATCCTGTCGCCGCCAGCGGAGAAGATGCGCTCGCGCAGAGCGTCGGACGGGATATCGAGAACGACCTCCATCGGCGTGATCTCGCACTTGGCCAGGAGGCTCTCCTGCGCGGCGCAGAAGCCGGCGATGGCCTCCTGGGCGAACGCGAGGGCCTCGAGCATGTCGTCCTCGGACACCTCGTCGCAACCGGCTTCGACCATGTAAACCGCATCACGCGAGCCAGCGACCACGAGATCGAGGTCCGAGCCCTCCGCCTCCTCGAACGTAGGGTTCACGATCCAACCGCCGTCGGCGCCGCGGGCGACACGGACACCGGCGAGCGGCCCCTCGAAGGGGATGCCAGCCTTGAGCAGGGCAGCCGAAGCGCCCATGATCGAGATGACGTCGACCTGGTTGGTCTGGTCGGCCGAGAGCACCGTGGCGATGATCTGGACCTCGTTGCGGAAGCCCTCCGAGAACGCCGGGCGGATCGGCCTGTCGATCATGCGGGCGGTCAGTATGGCCTTCTCTGAGGGACGAGCCTCGCGCTTGATGAAACCGCCCGGAAGCTTGCCCGCGGCGTACATGCGCTCCTCGAAGTCGACCGTCAGCGGGAAGAAGTCCAGGTCCTTGGCCTCCCTGCTGGCCGTCGCGGTGACGAGGACCATGCTCTCCCCCTGCCGGACGACCACCGCGCCGCCGGCCTGCTTGGCCAGCTCGCCGGTCTCCAGTGTGTAGGTCTTGCCGTACAGCTCGAACGTCTCGGTTATCCTGCTCATCTTCTCTTCCGCCTCATCTCTCCCCTCGCCCCATGCGAGAGGACCTCGTAGCGGGGACCCGAACAGCCCCCCCTTACACGCGGAAGGCGGGAGCGTGTCCCGCCTTCCCTCAACACCGCGGTCAGCCGCGGATCTCGAGCTTTGCGACGAGCTCACGGTATCTCTCGATGTCCTGCTTCTTGAGATACCCGAGCAACCGCCTGCGCTGACCGACGAGCTTGAGCAGCCCGCGGCGGCAGTGGAAGTCGTGCTTGTGGGTCCGCATATGCTCGGTGAGATCGCGGATGCGCTGCGTCAGCAGCGCGACCTGCACCTCGGGCGACCCGGTGTCGCCTTCCGCGCGCGAGTGGTCGCCGATGATCGTGGACTTGACGTCCTTGGAGAGCGGCATGAAGCCTCCACCAGTCCTTCCTTGGGTCCGCCTCCGCCCGAGACCTGCGTCGGTGGGATCACAGGTCCAAGTGCGGGGTAGCTTGGATAGCTGCGGGAGTATAGCACAGCGGGGCGGCAAGAAGCACGGGACGAGTCTGGGCGAGCCTACTGGGCGTTCACTCAGGGACGTCGTCGTCCGCAGCCTCCCCCATCGCGGCGGCGGGAAGAGCCGTCAGCTCGAGCAGGTCCGCCGTCTCGGGCTCGGGCAGGCTCTCGACACCGCGCAGTTTGCGCTCCATCGCGCGGCTGCGGCGCTCGGTCTCCTCGATGGTGTTCGCGGCGGTGTTGAGCTGCCGCTTAACTTTCACCAGCACGTCACCAAACTTGCCAAACTCGGTCTTCACGGCCGCAAGGACCTTCCAGACGTCGGCCGAGCGCTGTTCGATCGCGAGTGTCTGGAAGCCCATGCGAAGACTGCTGAGCAGGGCGGCCAGTGTGGTGGGGCCGGTGGGGTGGACGCGGTAGCGATGCTGGAGGTCGTCCAGCAGGGCCGGGTGGCGCAGGACCTCGGCGTAGAGCCCCTCCGTGGGCAGGAACATGATCGCGAAATCCGTGGTGCACGGCGGGCACAGGTACTTCGCGCTGATCGCCTCGGCCTGGACCCTGACCGCCCGGGCGAGAGCCTCGCTGGCCTTCTGGACCGCTTCCGCATCCCCGCGTTCGGCGGCCTCCTGGAGTCGCAGGTAGTCCTCCTGTGGGAACTTCGAGTCGATCGGCAGCCACACGACCGAATCCTCGTCACCGGCCGGACCCGGAAGGCGAACGGCGAACTCCACGAGCTCACGAGAGTCCGCTTTCGTCTGCACGTTCCTGCCGTACTGCGCCGGCGTCAGGATCTGCTCCAGCAGCGCCCCCAGCTGAACTTCAGCCCAGGTGCCCCGGGTCTTGACGTTGGTGAGCACCCGCTTAAGGTCCCCGACCCCGGTGGCCAGGGCCTGCATCTCGCCCAAGCCGCGCTGGACGGCCTCAAGCTGTGAGCTGACGATCTTGAAGGACTCTCCCAGACGCTTCTCCAGAGTCACGTGGAGCTTCTCGTCGACCGTCTTGCGCATGTCGTCGAGCCGCTTCTCGTTGCCCTCCTGCAGCTCCTTGACCCGCAGGTCCAGAGTGGTGCGAACACGCTCTAGCGAGACCGCGTTCGAGTCACCGAGCTCCTTGAGCTGCCTGCCGACCGTATCCATCTGCGAGCGCTGGACGTCGCCCATAGCGGCCAGGTTCGTGGAGATCATGGCGTTCGCCGAGGCAAAGGAGGTCGCGATCTCCTCGCGGAGCTCGCGGGCCGCCCTCGCACCCTCCTCGCGGCTCGTGCGGAACTCCTCACGAAGCGCCCCCGCACCGCCCGAGGCTGATGAAGACCTCACCAGCAGGACGACCAGCAAGACCACGTTGGCGAGTCCCAGAATGAGCAGAATCCAGTCGAACGATGCCTGCATGTCGTCCCACCCAAAGGCCGTAGGGTTTCTCTACACGCGAACAGTACCATCCGGGTGTGACACGAACGTCAGTCGGCTCTCTCCATCCGCGTCCGCCGAAGCCACGGGGAGCGAATGAACCTATGGCCTACTCGCCGCTACGGTCGAAACTCAGGGACTCGTTTCCGCCACCGTCGAACAGCGTGAGCCGCGCTCCGATCACCTTGTATGACTTCGCCTGGCCGAGCAGGGCGAGGTACGCGGCCTCGGCGCGCATGGCCGGCTCGGGGCCTGCCATCAAGGTCGAGGCGAATGGGCCCGCCGAAAAGGTACCGCCCGCTCCGGCCTCGTACGGTCCCGAGTAGCTGTTAACGCCGCTGTTGCCCGAGACCTGTCCATCAGCGAACTTCGCTGTGATGGTCACGCTGGCGGGGTCGATGGAACTCACGGTCCAGCCAGTCAGTCTCCACTCGGTTTCCTTGAGTGAAGCACCCGTGGGAGAACACCCCGTCACCGCCGTGAGAGCGGCCGCGATCAGAACGAGTATCGAAGCGATTCTGGCGAGTCGGTTCATTCGTGCCTCCGTTGCGTCATCGTCACGGCACCAACCTGACGCCCTAGGCAACTCATGAGTGGATGGTCACCCTCGAGGCGTTCACCCACTGAGACGTACACCGTCTGGCGGGAGTTCTTGGCGGGATGCTTCCGCAGCACAGCGTGTTGAGGCCGAGCACGTCGCCAACGAGCGCACCTGTCTTAGGATCGCACTCGACGACCATTCGAAACGCCCTCACCGCATACGCCTCCCGTGCCGAGGCAGGCCGTCCGAGCGAGCGACACCAACGCCTCGGCTACTAGACCCCCGGGCCCAGACCCCGGACCCTAGACCCCGGACCCTAGGCCCCGGAGGAATGCTACGCACAATCGTAGG
>JBBIJK010000055.1:0-4187 GCA_037445995.1 Actinomycetota bacterium
CACCGTCTCCAGCGCGCGCTTGGCGCGTGCAACCGCTTCGCTCACGCTCACGAAGCCCGCTTTCTCCGCCATGGGCTCCATCTTCGTCACGATCACCCCTCAGATGCGCCGGTGCCGGCCCCGGCCTGCGGCGCGAAGGGCTCCACGAGCCCGTCCCGGACGCGGAGGGCGACTCGACCCTCCAACAGGTCGAGGAGCTCTTGGCCGATCAGCCGCCGCCTCCACCCCTCCATAAGGGGATTGCCCTCGACGCGGCCCGCCGCTAGGGCCTCGATGTCGCCGCGAGGAGCGAGCACGGGCGCCGCCACGTCGTGCTCCACGGATCGCGCACGCACGTGAGCCGTCAACAGCTCCACCACCCCCTCGCCAGACCGCAGCGCAGGCCGACGCGCCATACTCGGCAGTTCGTCGTCAGGGATGGCGCGGCCCGCTTCCACGGCGGCGAGAAGCGCGTCCGTCGCCGAGCGCGACAGCCGGCCCTCGACCCCCCTGAGCGACAGCAGCGACTGCGCGTCGCGGGGAGCCCTTCTCGCAACCTCCACCAGCGCCTCGTCGAGCAGGACCCGCCTGCGCGGCACGTCGCGCCTCCGCGCCTCCAGCTCACGCCACGCCGCGACCTCCCTCAGCACCCCCAACTGACGCCGGTTGAGCGAGGAGGCCTTCTTGACCTTCAAGTACTGCTTCTCGGGGAGGGCCTCGTAGGACGCCGGATCGGTGAGAGCCTCGAAGTCCGGCTCCACCCACTCCAACCTGCCGCCCTCGTCCAGCCGGCGATGCAGCTCGCGCCAGACCGGCAGGAGATGGCGCACGTCCTCCTCGGCGTACGCGAGCTGCCTGGCGTCGAGCGGCCGCCTCGCCCAGTCCGTGAACCGCTCCCCCTTCTCCACCTCCACCCCGAGCAGGCCCTGCACGAGCGCGGCGTACCCGACCTGGTTGGGGAACCCCGCAAGCGTGGCCGCGATCTGGGTGTCGAAGACGGGTGAGGGCACCCGGCCCGTGATGGTGTGGAAGATCTCGAGGTCCTGGACGCCCGCGTGGACCACCTTGAGGACGGCGGGGTCCGCGAGAAGCTCCAACAGCGGGGAGAGGTCCATCTCCCGGGCCATGGGGTCGACGACGAACACCTGGTCGTCACATGCCAGCTGCACAAGGCACAGACGCGCGAAGTAGGTGCGCTCCCGCATGAACTCGGTGTCCAGAGCGACCGACTCGCAGTCGCGCAGGACCCCGCACGCCGCGGCCAGATCGGCGGTTCTGTCGACGTAGGCCAAGAGCTGCCCCTTCCCCGTGCGCTGTATCATGTCGAGTGTAGCCGTCCACGGGGGACGACAGTGCGACTTCTCGTCATCGCCAACCCGCGCGCAGGCATCGGCGACGCCGGGCTGCCCGAGTTCCTCGACCGCTTGGGTCGCTCCGGGGCCGAGGTGACGCTCCGATACCTCACGGAAGACCGCCCGTTGCCAAACGCCCTCGAGGACGCCGAGACGTTCGACAGGGTGGTCGCCGCAGGTGGCGACGGAACGCTGTCCTCCGTAGCCCACGCCCTTCGCGGAAGCGGGACCCCGATCCTGGCCTACCCGGCCGGCACCGCGAACCTCGTCTCGATGAACCTCGGTCTGCCCACCGACCCCAAGCGGCTCGCCGCCACCGCTGTCGAGGGACCCCTCGCCGACGTGGACATGGGGGAGGTCACCTTCGCCCCGGGTGTGACCGGTCCTCACGAGGGCGCGGCTCGCACCTTGGGGTTCGTGATGGGAGCCGGAGCCGGGTTCGACGCCAAACTGATGGAGGGCGCCAAGTCGCTCAAGGGGCACGTGGGGCCGGCGGCCTACGTCGTCGCCGCGCTGCAGAACCTCAACCCGACGTTCGCTAGGTTCACCTTGTCGCTGGATGGCAGGCGCGTCGAGACCGACGGGATCGCTGTCCTGCTCGCCAACTTCACCCGGATTCAGTTCGACATCGCGCTGACGCCCGCTGCCGACGTGCAGGACGGGCTGATGGACGTAGTGGTCTTGCGCCAACGGAGCGCGGTGGAGCTACTGCCGGCCCTCTGGGCCGGCCTGCTGGACGGACTGACGGACACCCCCGGCCGCCCTGGGCTCGAGGTGCACGCGGCTTCAGCGGTCGAGCTCATCGCCGACCCGCCTCTGCCGCTCCAGGCCGACGGCGAAGTCCTGGACGCCCACACGCCCCTGCGCGCCCGGATGCTACCCGGCGCTGTCCGGTTCGTGGTCCCGTCAGACACCAAGCTCCGTACGGTCAGCGAGCCTACGGCGTCTCGCTGACACCCGCCGTGCATCGACGGAGGTTCGCTCATCCCGCATCCGGATGAACTCGATGGCAGGCGAGAACATCGTCGCGATGATCACCCCTGCGAGCGTCAGCCCCACCATCAACCATGCCCACCACTGTGATGACCGAGTCCACCCTGATCGGTGTTCTTGACATCGGTGATGCTCCTCCTCGGTGTTGTGTCGCGGAGCAGTATCATCGCCCAAGCAACCTAGCGGACTGTCCGATTTCGCCCGGCCACCTCTGTCAGCGCGATGGGCACCGTCATCCAGACCACCCCGCCGAGTGCCGCCGCAAAGGCCTTTCTTGCCGCCTGCGAGGTACCTGCGCCACCACGAATCACCGCGATAGACCCCGCCTGAGCAGCGCGAATGCCCTTCCGGGGGCGATCAGGAGGCGTGGACACACGCGCAAACCGCCGCCGAACCACCTTTCCCCAGTTCAGACACCACGTTTCGGCCCAACGTGTGCCCATGAACTGCGGAACCCGGTCTGTGGCATGACCCGCAAACCGCGGCCCGGCAGTGCTTCGGACTCAGGCCACCTCACTGCCGCGATTTGTCGGTAGTTGCCATTGTTAGATTCGCCGCGCTCAGGCGATTGCGACAAGGCGCTCGACAGGCTTCGACGGCCGACTGCGGGCCAAGTCGTAGGCCGCCTGCATGTTGATCCAGAACTCCGGCGTCGTGTTGAGCGCCTCAGAGAGTAGCCATGCGGTCTCGGGCGTGACGCCCCGCTTGCCACGGATGAGCTCGTTGATGCGCTGCACCGGCACGCCTAGATGTGCGGCGAACGCGACCTGTGACATGCCGAGCGGTGCAAGGAACTCCTGGCTCAAGATCACGCCGGGGTGAGTGGGTATGCGGTTCTCCGGAATCATAGTCACGCCTCCTACTTGTGGTAGTCCATCAGCCGAACGTCGTGAGCGCTGTTGTTCTCCCAGCGGAACACGATCCGCCACTGGTCATTGACCCGGACCGAGTAGAAACCCTTGAGGTCGCCCTTGAGGGCCTCGAGCCGATTACCGGGCGGGGACGTCAGGTCGAGCACCGACGCGGCTCCGTTGAGCATGTCCAACTTGACCAAGGTGAGACCCACGATGTCGTTGGGGAACCGACGGGCCCGGCTGGTGGGCCGGCCATGGTACAGGTCGTCTGTCGCGCGGTCGCCGAACGAGACGATCACTGAGCCTCCTAGGTCACAACAAGACTATACCCGGTATCACGGCTACCGTGCAAGGCGGGGGCGGCCGACCAGTCACTCCACGCTTTCCACGACGAAGTCATGCGGTGTCTGGCCGACGTTCCTGCCCGCGTCGTCGATGGTGTGAATCGCCGAGACGCCCTACCACGTCCAGGCGGTGATCCGCCCGGCGGCGTCCGTCCCGCTCACCGAGCGGTTCGAGACGAGTCCGCACACAGACAAAATCCGCGAGGCCTCGATGCCCGCACCTCCCGTCGTCATCGTCGTGGTGACGTCGCCAACCCGCTGCGTCATGACCGTCGCCTCCCAACCCCGTCGGAGCGAGCGGAGGAGAAGCGCGCTCGCGAGTGGCCGCAGCGTGGGGTAGCGGCCCTCCATTGGACTGCGACGCGCGGGTCCGGTCTTCCGACTAGCCTCGATATTTCACGAAGCGTGACCGGTCGGCCGACTAGGAAGGAGACGGCGAACACCTTGAGCATCTCGCGCATCACGTCGAGATCGGCATCCTCAAGCGTCTTGCGCAGCCAGCTCAGGCGGTCCATGTTGTCCTTGGTCACTGTCTCCTCCTCGGTCTCGGGCTTCGAACACCCTCGAGGATGGAGCAGTGGCCGCCCTATATCAGGCGGCCGGGCCTTCATACACCACTTCCGGGGACGTTAGCTCTCCGGGTCGCGTCCCGCGGAGTGGTGTAA
>JBBIJK010000056.1:0-3980 GCA_037445995.1 Actinomycetota bacterium
CTAGGCTCCTCGGACGCACGGGAGGACCAGTGACGGAATACCGCGCCCCCAAGGGCACATCAGACATGCTGCCAGCGGTCGCGAGCTCCTGGGAGTGGATGCTCGGGGCTGCCCGGGACCTGTTCGGCCGGTACGGCTACGAGCCGATCTACACCCCGACCTTCGAGCACACCGAGGTCTTCGCGAGGGGCATCGGCGAGGCGACCGACATCGTTGGCAAGGAGATGTACACCTTCCTCGACAAGGGGGATCCACCTCGCTCGCTCACGCTGCGCCCGGAGGGTACCGCGAGCGTCGTGCGCGCCGCGCTGGAGCACGGCCTGACGGCCAACGGCCAGGGCGCGAAGCTCTACTACGCGGGCCCCATGTTCAGGTACGAGCGTCCGCAGAAGGGCCGCATGCGCCAGTTCTGGCAGATCGGCCTCGAGGCGCTGGGGCTTCCCGAGCCCTCCGCCGACGCCGAGGTCATCGCGCTGCTGGTCAGGTATTTCGAGGCGCTCGGACTGCCCGCTGCGAGCATGCGCCTGCTCGTCAACTCCATGGGCGACCAGGAGTGCCGCCCGGCCTACCGGGAGAAGGTCGCGGAACACATCAGAGCCAGCGCCGCCGGGATGTGCCAGGAGTGCGCGAAGCGCGCCGGCACCAATCCGCTGCGCGCGTTCGACTGCAAGGCCCAAGGGTGCGTGCAGGCCATGTCGTCGGCCCCGCTGCTGCGCGACTGCCTGTGCGAGTCCTGCCGCGACCACCACGAGGCCGTGCAGGCGCTCCTTGGTGACCTCGGCATCGCCTACGAGGAGGCTCCCCGGCTCGTGCGAGGACTCGACTACTACACCCGGACCGTCTTCGAGATACAGGTCGACGCTGGCCTGGGCTCGCAGAACGCCATCGGCGGCGGGGGGCGGTACGACCGGCTGATGGAGACGTACGGCGGGCCTCCGACCCCGGGGCTGGGGTGGGCCTTGGGCTTCGAGCGCACGCTGCTGGCGCTGACCGCCGCGGGCGTCGGCCCTGAGCGGGCCTGCCCGACCGACGTCTTCGTGGTGGCGGTCGAGCCCGGCGCGAGGCACGAGGTGTTCCGCCTCGTGTCGGAGGGGCGGGACGCAGGGCTCGCCGTCGACATGGACCACCAGGGCCGATCGCTCAAGTCGCAGATGAAGCAGGCGGACCGCTCCGGCGCGCGCATTGTGGTGATAGCCGGTCCGGACGAGCTCGCCGCCGGCGAGGTGACGGTGCGCGACATGCGAGACGGCGCCCAGTCGCGCGTCGCCAGGTCGGGGCTTCCTGCGTCGCTTCGCGCTCTTCTGGGCGGCTCCTGAGCCGTCTCGGGCCGTCGACGTTCGCGTATACTCCATTGGTCCGGCACGCACCTGGAGGAGGCCCTTCCCTTGGAACGTCTTGACTCCCGCTACTCCATCCGCTCCCGAGTGTGCGGAGAGCTTCGCGCAGCGGATGTGGGCGAGGAGGTCATCCTCGCGGGCTGGGTGCACCGGCGCCGTGACCACGGCGGTCTTGTCTTCGCGGACCTGCGGGACCGCTCGGGGCTCGTGCAGTGCGTCTTCGACCCGGACGCCTCGGGCGCGGCCTTCGTGACCGCCGAGCAGATGCGGCCCGAGTGGGTCGTGTCGCTGAGGGGTACCGTGCGGAGGCGCCCCGAGGGGACCGTCAACCCCGGCCTCGACACCGGCGAGGTCGAGGTGCTCGTCGAGGGCGCGGAGGTCCTGAACCGTTCTGAGACGCCGCCGTTCGAGATCGATGCGGGCATCGAGACCGACGAGGTGACGCGGCTGAGGTACCGCTATATCGACATGCGTCGGCCCGAGCTGCTCGGGGCCCTGCGGCTGAGGGACCGCGTGACGCAGCGCTTCCGTCGCGCGCTGGAGTCCCGGGGGTTCATGGAGGTCGAGACGCCGATCCTGACCAAGTCGACCCCCGAGGGCGCCAGGGACTTCATCGTGCCCAGCCGCATGAACCCCGGCCGCTTCTACGCGCTGCCGCAGTCGCCTCAGCTGTTCAAGCAGCTGCTGATGGTGGGCGGCGTCGAGCGCTACTACCAGATCGCGCGCTGCTTCCGCGACGAAGACCTGCGAGCAGACCGCCAGCCGGAGTTCACGCAGGTCGACATCGAGATGTCGTTCGCGCGTCAGGAAGACGTCCTCGCGATGATGGAGGACGTCATGCGCGAGGTGATGCACGAGGCGGGAGTGGACCTCGTCGTGCCGCTGCCGCGGCTCGCCTACCACGAGGCGATGGACCGTTTCGGCAGCGATCGTCCTGACACGCGCTTCGGGATGGAGCTCGTCGACCTGTCCGGGGTGTTCGCTTCGACAGGGTTCAAGGTCTTCGAGTCGGCCCTCAGCGGCGGCGGGGTGGTCAAGGGGCTGGTGGCTGCCGGGGCCGGCGACTGGCCGCGGTCGCGGATCGACGCGCTGAACGAGGCCGCGATTGAGGCGGGCGCCAAGGGGCTGGCGTGGATGGCGATCGGTTCGGACGGCGAGGTGAGGTCGCCGGTCGCGAAGTTCTTCACCGCATCAGAGGCCGCTGCGGTTCGCGACACGCTGGGCGCGGGCGCGGGGGACCTCGTCTGCATGGTCGCCGACTCCAGGGGGGTCGCCAACGACGTCCTGGGGGCGCTCAGGCTGCGCCTGGCCGACGATCTCGAACTGCCGAGGGCTCGCTGGTCGGCGCTGTGGGTCGTCGACTTCCCGATGTTCCGCTGGGACCCTGAGGAGGAGCGCTGGAGCGCCAACCATCACCCCTTCACCCGGCCGTTTGATGAGCACGTCGCTTCACTGGACGATGATCCGGCCGCCGTGCTCAGCCACGCGTACGACCTTGTGTTGAACGGCGTGGAGATCGGCGGCGGGACGCTCCGGGTGCACGACGCCGACGTCCAGCGCCGCATCCTCGCGACGCTCGGTCTGGGCGACGCCGAGGCTCAGGAGCAGTTCGGGTTCCTCCTCGAGGCGCTCGCGCTAGGCGCGCCGCCCCACGGAGGCATAGCGCTCGGCCTGGACCGCCTCGTGATGCTGCTCGCCGGAGCGCCCTCGATACGCGACGTCATCGCGTTCCCGAAGACCTCCTCGGGCGGAGACCCGCTCACCGGAGCCCCCGATTCAGTCTCCCCGCGACAGCTCAAGGATGTGCACATCCGGACCGGCTGAGCGTTTCGGCGAGCGCCTGTGACATGACGGGCTGCCGCGAAGTACACTTGACCGGTCCGTGGGTGTCCACCTGCAGTGGGCATGGGATGCGACCTTGGGGGTGCGCCATGAGGGGAAGCGGCATCGGAGCGACCGGAGCGGCACGGCGTCAGAGAGCGGGGCTCGTCGCGATCGCGGCGGTACTGGCGCTGTTCGCGGCCACCACCGCTTCGGCCGCGTGGTACGTCGCGTATCCGACCACGCGCGTCAGCGTGGCCTCGGACGGCACGCAGGGCGACGGGGACAGCTGGGATCCCGCGATCTCGGCCGACGGGCGCCACGTGGCGTTCTCGTCGTGGGCCACCAACCTCGTTCCCGGCGACACGAACGGGCAACCAGACGCCTTCGTGCGTGACCTCAAGACCGGTATGACCACACGCGTCAGCGTGGCGTCGGACGGCACGCAGGGCGACTGGAGCAGCAGATCCACCGCGATCTCGGCCGACGGGCGCTACGTGGCGTTCGTGTCGTGGGCCTCCAACCTCGCTCCCGACGACACGAACGGGACTTATGACGCCTTCGTGCGCGACCTCCTGAGCGGCAGCACCACGCGCGTCAGCGTGGCCTCGGACGGCACGCAGGGCGACGAGGGCAGCTATCCCACCGCGATCTCGGCCGACGGACGCTACGTGGCGTTCGAGTCGGGCGCCTCCAACCTCGTCGCCGGCGACACGAACGGGACCGGTGACGCCTTGGTGCGTGACCTCTCATCCAGTACCACCACGCGCGTGAGCGTGGCCTCGGACGACACACAGGGCAACGGGTACAGTTCGGATGCCG
>JBBIJK010000057.1:0-3811 GCA_037445995.1 Actinomycetota bacterium
GTTGGGCCGTCAGAGCGCCGTCAGAGCGCCTTCCATTGGAACGAGCCGCAGGTGTCCGGGTTGGCGTCGTGTGCCTTCGGGCAGGTGCTCTCGTACACGCACTGGTCACAGGTGTAGCCCGATCCACCGTACTCCGAACCCTCATGCGAGTCCGCGGTGGACGCTTCGGGCGACGACTCCGGAGTCACCTCCGGTGTCCCGACGCTGGCTGGTTCATTGGGCACATCATCGCCATAGTCACCCATGATCACGGCGCGGCCCGCCGCCTCCAGAGTGGCTTCGTCACCCAGGGCGCGGATCAGAGAGTCCTCGTCCTCCTCGAGCGAAGGCGCTTCAGTGAGAGCCTCTTCCTCGGTGATGGCCTCAGCGACCTCCGCTTCTGCGGGAGGCGCCTCCTCCTCCTCCGTTTCCGCGGCAACCTCGACGGCCGGCTCCTCCGGTGTCTCGTCGAGGGCTTCGATAACGGCTTCGATGTCTGAGTCGTCCTCGACCGCGACAGCGTCCTCCTCCTGCGCTGTTTCCGGCAGAGGACCCGAAGCAGCTGCAGGAGGCTGTCCTTCCCATGGCCACGACGCAGCAGCGGTAGACTCGTCGGCAGGAGCGACCATCGCGTCGTCCTCCAACAGCGGCTCGGCAAGTCCCAGGTCGGGCGCCGCCTGATCCACCAGCGGCCCGGTGTCCGCCTCAGGCTCGAACTCCGGGAAAGGAGAGCGCAGCCGCCGCGTCTTCGACTTCTCTGGTCCTACCGAGTCGGGCGGGGTTATGCCCTCCGACTCCAACGCGTCGGCTGCCCTTGCCAGCGCGTCCGCCAGCCCGCCCGACGCAGGCTCTTCGACAGGCGCGTCGGTTTCCATGGCGGGAGCGTCCGCCATCTCGGCCTCCACATCCTCGGCGCTCTTCCCGCCTGGAGCGACCATGATGACCGCCGCCGCCTGCTTGAGGTCCACGAGAAAGACTTCGTGGTCCTTGAACTCAAGGACCGTCTCGGGCGGTGTGTTCGAGAGCGCTTTCATCGCGTCCTTGCGGGTTGCGAACACATCCCCGCTGACGAGGCTAACCTGGTCGTTCTCGGGATCGCGTCCCACGACGAAGAAGGGCATGTCATACCTTCCGGCCGACTCCGGCTTCCAGAGACACCTATGCTAAGCATGTATGTGCCCGACGGCAACGCCCCTTACTGCATCGAGCGTCGCACCCGTGTGCTACATTCTGCCGCGAACACCCGCCCTCAGCGGATCCGAGCTAGAGATGCTCAGCGCGACACTGCTCGATAGCGGCCCGTTCGTCGTCATCGATATCGAGACGACAGGCTCGAGGCCGGGCTGTCACAGCATCATCGAGATCGGTGCGGTCAAGATCGCGGGTGGCGTCGTCGTCGACGAGTTCGAGACGCTTGTGACTCCCCATGACGAACTGCCGGCCGCGGTGTCCCATCTGACCGGCATCACCCCGCAAGACCTTGTGGGGGCACAGCGGCTCGGTGACGCACTGATGTCACTCAGGTCCTTCGTCCAAGGTGCGGTCGTAGTCGCGCACAGTCATCGCTTCGACCTTGGATTCCTCGACTACGAGTTTGAACGCCACTTCGGTGGCCCGCTCCACCGACCCGTCATCGACACGTTGATGCTCGCCAACCGGCTTCATCCAGACAGCGCGCGCAACAACCTCAAGGACCTCGCCTCCCGCTACGGTGTCCAAGACGTCCCCACCCACAGAGCGCTTTCCGACGCCAGGGCCACGGCCAGCGTGTTCCTCCGCATGCTCCCCGCTCTCGTCGTAAGGGGGATGACGACAGCCGGCGAGGTGACCCGGTGGTGCGGGATGTCATCCCAGACCGCGCTGTCGCGCTCGCTACCCTTGACCACCGAGCTCCCCGACGCGCCCGGCGTGTACCTGTTCCGCGACGATGCGGGCGAAGTCGTGCACGTCGGACGCGCAAGGAGCCTCCGCACCAAGGTCCGGAGCTACTTCTACGCCACGGGCGGTGGTGGCAGGCACGCTGACATCGGCGTGGATGTCGCCTCCATCGAGTGGCTGCCCGCCGTCTCCGGGCTCGACCTGCTGCTGCTCGAGAGCCGTCTAGTCACGCGCTATCGCCCGCGGCACAACGCCGTTGTGTTGCGGGGCGACCGTGGCGGTTGGTCGCTGCACGCGCGTGGTGGAGCGTTCCCTCCTCTGCGCGTGGTCGCCAAACCACCACGCGGCGGGAGGGCCGTCGGGCCGTTCGTCAACCGCCAGAGTGTCGAGACCCTCGCCGAGATGCTTCGCTCGTCCTTCCGCCTTCGCCGCTGCGGCGCCCGGCTGGACGAACGGCTCGCCGCCAAACCGTGTCAGCATCGGGACGCCGCGTCATGCCCTGCGCCGTGCGTCGCGGGGATCGGCGCCCCCGAGTACGAGGCAAGGGTGCAGGCTGCTCTTGACGTCTTCGACGGTGGCGCAACCGCATGGCGAGATGCCCTCGCGGTCGAGATGGACCGGGCCGCTGCGGCACAGGGCTACGAGGAGGCGATACGCTTCCGTGACGCGCTGCGGGCCTACGACCGGTGCGCCTCAGCGATCGTCACCGTCAGGCGCGCCTCGGCATCCCTCGGGTCCGTCGTGGTCGAGCGCGACAATGGTTCGGTGGCCGCGCACTTCCTTCGCCGCGGCTACCTGCTTCGCACGATCCGGCTGTCGCTCGACGACGGCGCCATCCCCGCGCCCGTCGAGCGGACGATGCTGAAGATGCTAGAACAGCGCTACTGCGAAGACTCGCACGTCTCGGACCCGCGCAGGTTCACATCCGGACAGCTTCGCGACATCTTCCTGATCGCGTCCTACCGCAGCCAGCACGGGCCACGGGAGGTGGAGTTGAGCGGTGAGGCGGCACGTGACCTGAGCGCCGTCGCCGCGGCCGTCCGAGCCGGCGTCAGGATCTCGCGTCGACCTAGGCCAGACTCCTGAGACGAGCCATGTTGACGGTGTCCTTGCCGGGGATCTCCCCGGGCATCTCCAACAGGCACGGTACGTCGCGCAGCCGACGACGAGAGAGCATCGCAGCGAACCCGGGTTCCCCGATCGTGCCCTCGCCTATCCACGCGTGGCGGTCCTTCCTCGATCCGAGCGCTCCGGCGCAGTCGTTGGCGTGCACCGCTTTGACTGCTCCTTGCCCGGCTGCATCCTCGAGGGCGTCCAACAGCGCATCCCAGTCTCGCTCGCTGCCGACTGCGATGCCGGCAGCGTGCGCGTGGCAGGTATCGACGCACACGCCGAAGTCAGCCGAGTCCTCCGCGAGCGCCTCGAAGGTCCTGGCGAAGTCCTCGACAGAAGCGAGGAACAGCGAGCCGGCGCCCGCCGAATTCTCGAGCAGGACCGGGACCGTTGACGCCGCAGCCTCGAGTGCCCTGCGAAGCGAGTCCGCGAGCCGCCAAGCCGCGGCCGCGGCGTCCCCGTCCGGGTGCGTGCCCACGTGGGTGATGACGGCGCTCGCGCCCAGCTGTGCCGCGCGCTCGATCTCGTCGGCGAGCGTTCTCCATGAGCGTTCCCGCAGCTCGGGGTCGGGTCCGGACAGGTTCAGGAGGTACGCGGTGTGCGTCACCACGTCAACAATGCCGCTGTCCGTGAGCGCGTGCCGGAAGGCCGCTATCTCTTCAGCTGCGAACCTTGGGCCCCTCCAGCGCATCGGACTTTTCGCGAAGATCTGGATGCACTCGCAGCCGACCGACCTCGCGTACTCCGCTGCCGAAGCCAGACCCCCTGAGGTGCCCACATGAACGCCGATACGCATGGTCAGCCCTTCATAGGTGAGAACGTGATAGGCATCAGCGGCGGC
>JBBIJK010000058.1:0-3467 GCA_037445995.1 Actinomycetota bacterium
ACCCTGCCTGTCGTCGTGCGTGACGCCATCGCCGCCCGCAAGACCGACATCGGCAAGATCACCTACTTTGGCGGCACCACCGCCATCAAGCCAGAGGTCCGCGCCGCCGTGGCCGCCGCGATGCAGTAGCGGTTCGGGCGCCGACAGCATGACCGCAAGGCAAGGGCCCCGGGAGACCGGGGCCCTTGTGCGTGGCGGAACCGGGCCGCTACACCCCGCCGGGGGCCGGTGCTACAATCGGTCTTGTTCAGGCAAGGAGCAGGTGGTGCGTTCGGCCGCTTCGCCAATATCGCCCTCGCCGGGCCTGCTTGCCTGAACAACACGCACCGCACCGGCGAGGGCGCACCTATGTCCGCTGTCGGCCACAAGGACCGGATGCATCTCACACTCGTAGGCCTTTCGCACAAGACGGCCCCCATCGAGATCCGCGAGAAGCTGACCTTCCCGGCGCACCGCCAGGAGGAGGCTCTTTCGCTGCTGACCGCTGGCGCCGAGATCGCCGAGGCCGTCGTGCTGTCCACCTGCAACCGCACCGAGATATACGCGGTGAGCGCCACGGAGGCCGGGTCCGGCGCGGTCATCGACTTCCTGTGCGACTACCACGACCTGGACCGTCACGACCTCGTTCGCTATCTGTACATGTCGGATGGCGAGCCGGTGGTGCGGCACCTGTTCCGCGTGGCTGCGTCTCTGGACTCCATGATCGTCGGCGAGGCGCAGATCCTCGGGCAGGTCAAGGACGCCTACGAGCACTCCTTCGGGGCAGGCGCATGCTCCCGCGTGTTCAACAAGCTGTTCCGCCAGAGCTTCGAGGTGGGCAAGCGGGTTCGCACCGAGACCGATATCGGCGAGTCGGCGGTCTCTGTGAGCTACGCCGCCGTCGAGCTCGCAAAGAGGGTCTTCGACACACTCGAAGGGCGCACGATCCTGATCCTCGGCGCGGGCAAGATGTCCGAGCTGACGGCGAAGAACCTGGTCTCGCAGGGCGTGAAGACCGTCCTTGTGGCCAACAGGACGTTCGAGCGAGCCGAGGAGCTGGCGCGGACGTTCGACGGCGCGGCGGTGCCCTTCGACGAGCTGTACGACCACATGCGCCACGCCGACATCGTCATCTCCTCGACCGCCGCGACGCACCATGTCGTCACCAAGGCCAAGGTCGAGGAGGCGATGCGAGGGAGGCATGGCAAGCCCCTGTTCATGATCGACATCGCCGTGCCCAGGGACATCGAGCCCGGGGTCAACGACGTGGCCGACGTGTTCCTCTACGACGTCGACGACCTCAACGGCGTGGTCGAGTCAAACCTCGAGGAGCGCATGGAGCAAGCGCGGGTGGCCGAGCTGATCATCGACGAGGAGATCGCCGAGTTCAGGGCCTGGCTCGAGTGCATGGAGGTCGTCCCCACGGTCGCGGCGATACGAGCGCAGGCCGAGTCGGTGCGCCAGGCCGAGATGGAGAAGGCCCTCAAGAGGCTGGCTGGCCTGTCGGACAAGGACGTCAAGACGATCGACATGCTGACGAGCGCGATCGTCAGCAAGCTCCTCCACGAACCGACCTCGCGGCTCAAGGATCTGTCGAACCGCAAGGACGGCTACGTCTACGTCGAGACGGCCCGCAACCTCTACGGTCTGGACGGCTCTGACGAGGACCGGCGTTCGGGGCTGTTGAAGGGCCTGCTCGGCAAGGCCGAGCGGCGCAAGGGCGAGACGGGAGACGTGACGGGTGGCTGAGCGGGAGAGACTGAGGATCGGCACGCGCGGGAGCAAGCTCGCGCTGTGGCAGAGCGAGTACATCGCAGGCCGACTCACCGAGGTGACGGGGCTCCCTGTGGAGCTCCAGGTCATCAAGACGACCGGCGACAAGATCCTGGACGTCCCGCTGGCCAAGGTCGGCGGCAAAGGCTTGTTCACCAAGGAGATAGAGGTCGAGCTCGAGGCGGGCACTGTCGACCTGGCCGTCCACTCCATGAAGGACGTGCCCACCGAGCTCCCCGACGGCCTGTGCATCGCGGCCATGCCCGAGCGCGTCGACCCCAGGGACGTCATCGTGTCGGGAGCCGGCTACGACCTGGGCACTCTGCCCGCGGGCGGCAGGCTGGGGACGTCGAGCCTGCGCAGGCGCGCCCAGGTGGCGCACGTGCGACCCGACCTCGAGATAGTCGATGTGCGAGGCAACCTCGACACCCGCATGCGCAAGGCCGAGGAGGGCGAGCTCGACGCTGTCGTGCTGGCGGCCGCCGGCATCCAGCGCCTCGGCTGGGGCGACCGCATCGCCAGCTTCATCCCCACGACGCAGATGGTCTCGGCGGTCGGCCAGGGCGCCATCGGGGTCGAGATCCGCGAGGACGACGGCTTCATGCGAGGCGTCATGGAAGCCATCGGCCACCCTGAGACTATGGAGTGCGTCACGGCCGAGAGGGTCGTGATGAGGCGGCTCGAAGGCGGCTGCCAGGTGCCCATCGGCGCTTACGCCCGCTACGAGGATGGCGCGCTGGTCATGGACGCCATGGTGGGCTCGGTCGACGGCCGGCGGATCGTGCGCGAGCAGCTCGCGGGCGACGCCGGGGACCCGGTCGCCCTAGGCGAGGCCATGGTCGAGCGCCTGCTAGCGTTGGGCGCCGGCGAGATCCTCGCCGAGATCCGCTGCGCCGACAGCGTGGACGACCTGCTGCAGACCTGAGGGGCGCGCGATGGGGGACAGGCCGCTCGCATCCCGGACGGTAATCGTCACCCGCTCGGCCGAGCAGGCCGGGCCGCTGGCGTCCCGGCTCGAGGCGCTCGGCGCCACGGTGGCCGGGATGCCGGTCATCGCGTTCACGGACCCTCCGGATCCGGCCCCCGCGCGCGAGGCCGCCTCGTCGGTGGGGTCGTACGACTGGGTCGTGTTCGGCTCGGCCAACGCCGCCGCTCGCTTCATCCCGGCGGCGGGCGCGGAGGCGTTCGCGGGCGTCGGCGTAGCGGCGGTCGGCGAGGCGACCGCCGAGCGTGTCCGCGACTTGGGCGTGAAGGTCGACCTCGTCCCGCACGACTACCGGGCTGAGGGGCTGGTGGAGGCGTTCTCGCAGATGGGGGCGGCGGGGCTCAGGGTGCTCGTACCCCGGGCGCTCGAAGGCCGCGAGGTCCTCACCGAGGGGCTCGGCGCGCTGGGGGCCGAGGTGGCGGTGGTCGCGGTGTACCGGACTGTGCCGGCCGACCCCGACCCGGTCGCCTTCGCGCTGCTGGCCGCGGGGGCGGCCGACGCGGTCACCTTCACGAGCCCGTCCACCGTGCGCAACTTCCTGGCGGTGGTGCGCTCCGCCGGTCTCGACGAGCGCGACGTCATGGGCCGAGTCCTCAAGGCGAGCATCGGACCTGTCACGACGAGGGCCCTGGGGTCCGCCGGCTACCGGGCGGACGTGGAGGCCGATCCGTCGACCGCCGAGGGCCTCGCGATGGCTATCGTCGCCGGCTTGGGCTGAGCGCTCCGCTCG
>JBBIJK010000059.1:0-3403 GCA_037445995.1 Actinomycetota bacterium
CCGCCCCCCGCTGTCACACCCCTCGCGCATACTTGTCTCGACACGACGCCACCGCCGAGGAGCGCAGATGGGCAAAGGGCTCTCGAAGTCCCGCTATCAGACCGGCCTGCAGTGCGAGAAGGCGCTGTGGCTCAAGTGCCACCGCCCGGAGCTCTCCGACGTGGTCAGCGAGGCGCAGCAGTGGGTCTTCGACCAGGGCACGGAGGTCGGTCGTCTCGCACAGGGCCTGTTCCCGGGCGGGGCGGAGGTCGTCGAGGGCCACACTCAGGGCGCCGAGGCGCTCCAGAGCACGCAGCGCCTGCTGGACGAGGGCGCGCAGGTCCTCTACGAGCCCGCGTTCCAGCATGACGGGGTGCTCGTCCGCGTCGACATCCTGGCAGCCGCCCCCGAGGGCGGCTGGGACCTGTACGAGGTCAAGTCCGCGACCCGGGTCAAGCCCGAGAACATCACCGACGTCGCCGTGCAGGTCCACGTGGTCGAGGGCGCGGGCCTGGCGGTCCGCCGCGCGCACGTCGTGCACCTCGACAACTCGTACCGGTACCCCGGCGGCGAACACGACCTCTCCGCGCTGTTCGGGGTCGAGGACGTCACCGACGCGGTCCGCGAGGCGGTCTTGGAGGTGCCCGGCACGATCGCGCGGTTCCTGCGGATGCTGGACGGCCCCGAGCCGCAGGTCCGCATCGGTGCGCGCTGCACGGAGCCCTACACCTGCGCCTACCACGCGCACTGCCACGCCTTCCTCCCCGAGCGCTTCCCCGTCACGAACATCCCGCGCCTTCGCGATGACGCGCTCCAGGCGTTGCTCGACAGCGGCGTCACCGACATCCGCGACATCGGCCCCGCGGCGCTTCCCCTCCTCTCGGCCTCGCAAGCCGACACCGTGCGCGTCGTTCAGAGCGGCGTGCCGCGGGTCGACGCTGAAGGGCTTCGCGAGGACCTCGCAAGGCTCCAGTGGCCCGTCCGGCACCTCGATTTCGAGACGATCGCCACGGCGGTGCCGCGCTGGCCGGGCCTTCGGCCGTACACCGCCGCCCCCTTCCAGTACTCGCTCCACGTCCACCATGAGGACGGCTCGCTCGAGCACCACGAGTACCTGCACGCCGGCGACACCGACCCGCGCCACCCGCTCGCCGAACGCCTGCTCGCGGACCTGGGGCAGTCGGGGTCGGTCGCGATGTACACCTCGTTCGAGCGTCGCACCATCGACGGCCTCGTCGAGGCGCTGCCCGACCTGGCGGATGACCTGCGGGCGGTGATGGCGCGTCTGGTGGACCTCGAAGCCATCGTCAGGCGCCGCACAGTGCACCCCGAGACGTGCGGGTACACCTCCGTCAAGCGGGTGCTGCCCGCATGGTGCCCGGAGGGCGCGACCTACGACGACCTCGCCATCCGCGACGGCCAGACCGCCAGCGTTCGCTACCTGCGCTCCATCCTCGGCGAGTACACCGCCGAGCAGACCGCCGCGCTCCACGCCGACCTGCGTGCGTACTGCGGCCTGGACACGCTGGCCATGGTGCGCCTGCTCGAAGCGTTGCGCGCTCGGGCCGCGTAGCGCGCCCTACTTGAACCCGAACGCCAGCCTCTCGATGGCCCACTCGGTGTCGGCCGACACCGCGCCGGACCCCCCGATGATCCTTACCGCGAGCACCTGACCGGCCCTGTCCCGGAAGAACCCGGCGGTCGGATCGGGGATGTATCCGTCCACGAGCAGCGTCACGCCGTCGTGCCGCGCGGCCACGACGCCGCTGGCCAGCGCGTCTGGGAACTTGCGGCCGGTCGCGACGAACACCGCGTCGGACTTCATGCCGGTGCCGTTGCCCGGCTGCAGCGCCCAGTCCGCCACATTCTTGGCGGTCTGGTAGCGGCTGCCGCCCGACACCCGCTCCGGCGAGGGGAGCTTGCCCTCCGCCCAGTAGCCGACGGCCTTCTCGCCGCCCAGGATCACCGTGTCGGTGCAGTCCAGCTCGTCGAGCGCCTCCTTGGTGGCCGCGGGCATCTCGCCGGGCTTGACCAGCAGGATCGGCGCGCCCAGCTTGGCGGCGGCACCTCCGGCGGCCAGCGCGTCGGGGTAGTTCGCGCCCGAGGCGCAGAACGCCAGCGGGATGTCGCCCCCGCCCTTGACCGCCTTGAGCTTGAGTGCGATGGCCTTCGAGGTCCCGTAGCGGTCCGTGCCATGGACCCGCTGGATGGACCCGCGCGGGATGCCGGCCGCCACGAGAGCGTCGATCACGGTGTCGGGCACGGCCTTCTGGCCGCCGATCACGACCGCCTTGGTGGCTCCGAGGCGACGGATCTCCTCGGCGGCCGACCCGGGCAGGACGCCCCCGTCGGCCAGCAGGATCGGCGCGTTGAGCGCGTAGGCCAGCGGCACGGCGCTGACCGCGTCGGGGAAGGAGCGGCCGGTCGCGATGACGACCCACTCGGAGGATGCGAAGTCCTTGGACAGCGACACCGCGGTGTCGTAGCGGGTCATCCCGAAGCTGCGACGCGTGCCGGCGGAGTAGCGCAGCGCGGCGAGGCCCTCGGAGGGGTCCGAGACGAAGACCACGTCCTCGGCCGCCGCGACGCGGCTGCCGTTGGCCGTGTGGAAACCCGATAGGTAGGGCGCCTTGAAGACCTGGCTGTCGATGGCGCGCAGCGCGGCCGGGCCCACCGCGAACACCGTGTCGGTGACGCAGGCCGAAGTCGCAAGATCGCGCGAACCGTCGACGCCCGACTCCTGACCGCCCTTGTACCACAGCCAGCCGCGCGTCCCGACGTCGAAGATCTTGACGCCCGACCCCCACTCGCGTGAGTAGCCGGCGTACAGCGTCTGATGGCCGCCCCAGGCGCCGCGGTCGAGCACGACGACGTCGCCGGGCACGCCGTGCTCGGCCAGCCTGACCGGCGAGGCCGGGCGGGAGACGTCGATCTCGATCACGACCGAGTAGCCCTCGTCCGGGGTGTCCATGGCCACCCACACCCGCCTGTCGGGGGCGGGCGACACCGCGAGGTCGGTGACAGGACCGGCCGCGGGCGGTGCGTGTGGCTGCGCCGAGAGACCCGCCTCCATCCCCGAGCTGAAGGTGCTGTGCGCTCCGAGCAGGGACGGGTGGTTCGGAGCGGTCAGGTCGAAGACGAGCAGGCCCTTGGCGGACGCCGCGAACAGCAGGCCGTCGGCGACCTCCAGCCGCTTCAGGCCCACACCCGCGCTCGTCCACTCGCTGGCGAGCGCAGGAGCGGTGCCGGCGTCGCGCACGGCGAGCAGCGAGTCGCCTGCGGCGACGTACGCGGTGTTGCCAAGAAGGCGCACGTCCGAGGCTCCGATGGCGCTGCCGTGGTCGTACGCGGCCAGCCGCGTCGGCGCTGCGGGATCGGTCACGTCCCAGGCCTCGAAACCGCGGGCGGTGGCGGCGAACACGCG
>JBBIJK010000060.1:0-2478 GCA_037445995.1 Actinomycetota bacterium
CCCCTGAACAGGGGCGAGGTGGGGCGGGGATATCGGGACCCGCTTTCGCGCTTATAGAGAGTCCATCGGGCTCTTGACTCCGTGGCCGCCGCGGTTGAGCACGTGCGTGTAGACCATCGTGGTCGTCACGCTCTTGTGTCCCAGCAGCTCCTGGATTGTCCGGATGTCGTATCCCGACTCGAGCAGGTGCGTCGCGAACGAGTGGCGGAAGGTGTGGCAGCCGACGTGCTTGGCAACGCCAGCGCGGCGCGCAGCCTGCTTGACCGCCCTTTGCAGCACCGTATCGTCGATGTGGTGCCGCCCTTGCTCGCCGGTGGTCTGGTTGCGCCAACGCGTCCGTTGCGGGAACACCCACTGCCAGCACCACTCCGCGGCGGCGTTGGGGTACTTGCGGTCCAAGGCGCCGGGGAGCGCCACCCGGCCCCAGCCGGCTGCGAGGTCGGCTTCGTGCGTCGCGCGCACGCGTGCGAGATGATGACGCACAGGCGCCTTGAGCGCGTCAGGCATCATCGTGACGCGGTCCTTGGCCCACTTGCCGTCGCGCACGAGTATCTCCCCGCGATCGAAGTCCAGGTCCTGCACCCGCATCCGAAGGCACTCGGTCAGGCGCATCCCGGTCCCGTACAGCAGCGAGGCCATCAGCCGGGTGTCGCCGTCCATCTGTCCGAGCACCGAGCGGACCTCCGTCCGCGTCATCACCACCGGGAGCCGTTTGGGCTTGCGGGCGCGGACGACGTCCCCGAGATCGCCGAGATCCACGCCGAGGACGTGCCGGTAGAGGTAGAGCAGCGCCGCCAGGGCTTGGTTCTGCGTTGCGGCGCTGACCTTGCGCTCCACCGCCAGATGAGTGAGGAAGGAGTTGATCTCCGCTTCCGTCATCTCGCCGGGGTGTCGCATCCTGTTGAAGCGTATATAGCGCTCGACCCACATGCAGTACGCCTTCTCGGTGCGCGCGCTGTAGTGCCGCGCGCGCAGCGATTCGCGCACCGCGTCCATCAGTCGAGGCTTCCCCCCGCTTCCCGCGCCCGTCGGGCCTTCTCGCATCCCGCTCCGTCCGTGTCCGCGTCAGCGCCTCCGCTCCATCGTGCGCCGCTGCCCCGACCGTGGCCTTACCGGACGCGCACCGTCGCGAACCCCTATCATGCGAGGCATGTCGCACACACCCTCTTTGGTCCTTGGCACCGCCGGGCACATCGACCACGGCAAGTCTTCGCTGGTCAAGGTGCTGACCGGGACGGACCCCGACCGCCTCCCCGAAGAGAAGGAGCGGGGCGTGACGATCGAGCTGGGCTTCGCGCGGCTCGATCTTCCCAGCGGCCGCACCATGGGTGTGGTGGACGTTCCCGGCCACGAGCGGTTCGTGCGGCAGATGGTCGCCGGCGCCACCGGGATCGACGTCGTCATGCTGTGCGTCGCCGCCGACGACGGAGTCATGCCGCAGACCCGCGAGCATCTCGCCATCATCGACCTGCTGGGCGTGGGCAAGGGGGTCGTCGCGCTCACCAAGTCCGACCTGGCGGATCCCGAGTGGCTGGAGATGGTCTCGGCCGACGTGAGCGAGCTCCTGCGAGGCACCTCGATCGCGGGAGCTCCCGTGGTCGCCGTGTCGGCGCGCACCGGCGAGGGCCTCCCGGCGCTGCTCGACGCTCTGGACGCCGTCGCCGCGCAGACGGGGGAGCGGCAGGGGGCGTTGCCCTTCCGGCTGCCCATCGACCGCGTCTTCACCATCCAAGGCGCGGGCACGGTCGTGACCGGGACCGTGCTGTCGGGGCGCGTGGCGCGCGACGACCATGTCGAGGTCCTGCCCGGCCGCAGGCGCGCGCGCGTCCGCTCGGTGCAGGTCCACTCCGAGCGGGTGGACGCCGCGTTCGCAGGCCAGCGTGTGGCGCTCAACCTCGCGGGGCTGGACAGGGCCGAGGTCGCCCGCGGCGACGTCGCGGCCGCTCCGGGCACCCTGGCGGTCGCGGACCGCGTCGACGTCCACCTGACCTACCTGGCCGCGGAGACGCGTCCCCTGAAGAGCGGCGTCGCCGTCCACGTGCACCACGGCACCCGCGAGGTGGTCGGACGCGTCCTGCTGATGGACGGCGAGGAACTCGCGCCCGGCGGGCGCGGGTTCGCGCAGCTCCGGCTCGACGAGCCGATCATGCCCCGCTACGGCGACCCCTTCGTCATCAGGAGCCTGTCGCCGATGTGGACGATCGGAGGCGGTGTCGTTCTGGACGCCTCGCCGCCCAGGCGCACGACGCCCGCGCCGCACGAGCGCGAGATGCTGGAGGCGCTGCTCGCAGGCGACGTCCCGGGCGCCGTCGTCGCGTGGGTGGTCGCGCGCGGCCTGCCGTCGACGCCGGCGGAGGCCGCCGCGGCGCTGGGGGTCCCGGAGCGCGACGCCGCGGCCGGGCTACAGGGCTCGCCGCTCGCCCGCCTCGAGGCGGCTGGCGGCGTCCTGGAGTTGCCCGACGAGCGCGGTGAGCTCTT